>NZ_FOXF01000019.1 GCF_900115655.1 Ruminobacter amylophilus
TGTCCCAGGCCGATGACCAGAGGAGAACCGCATCTTGACACCACCATGGAATCAGGTTCGGCTGAATCAATGATTGCGGTACCGTAAGCTCCCTTAACTTGTTTAATGGCCTGCTGCAGAGCTTCAAGCAAACCGCAGCTCTGTTTTCTGTAATAATTTACAAGATGTACAAAAACCTCGGTATCAGTTTCTGAAGTAAAAATATATCCGTGTTTGATTAACATGGATTTGAGTTCAGCATAATTTTCAATGATACCGTTGTGAACCATTGCTATGGTTCCGGACATGTGGGGATGAGCATTCACTACTGACGGCTTTCCGTGAGTGGCCCAGCGGGTATGGGCAATACCTATACATCCGTCAATGGATTTTTCCGCCACACTGCTTTCCAGAACTGATACTCTTCCGAGACATCTGTCTCGTAAAATTTCGTATGAGTTACCGGCTGTCTTACTGATGAAGGCTACACCTGCCGAATCGTATCCACGATATTCGAGTTTTTTTAATCCTTCTATAAGAAAATTCTTGACGCTTCTTCGAGCTACAGCTCCGACTATTCCGCACATGTTATTGATTTATTCCAAGTATACGTGTTGTTATTGCATTATTTTTTTTGTGAGCAATCTTTGATGATAATAAGTATTTATCATGAATTATTTACGAAATTTAGAGACTTGATTTTTTGATAACAGGAATATAAATTATATTTGATAAGACAGGCAGACAAAACCTGTTTATTCCATGATTAGTAGAATAATTAGAATTAGTAAGAGAACTTTATCGTTCAATAGAATTGATTTTATATCTGCTTTTTTCAATAGTGCATATATAAAAATAGTATTTCTAGATTTGATTAAAGGGTAATCTATTTTCAATAGATTACCCTATTTATATTCCATAAAGAGTTTTACTGTTTTAACATGCTCTTATACTGTTCATATGATGAAAATACTTTTTTATCATCCTTTATTTCAGGAATTCTCATCAGAGTCATATGTTAGATATATATTACGCTATTGAAATTCTTAAATGAACATAAAAAAATTATTTTGGAACAAAATGCTATTTTTTAAACCGATTCAACCAGCGTACAGCCAAACTGCTAACCACCGTATCCGTTTTCTTTTGTTCAATAGAATCCACACGTTCACCTTTATGGCTTGAAGAACTGTTCCATATAAAATATGGTACTCGGCCTTCCGGTTCCCCCATAAGCTCATAAGCTTTTGGAAGAATAGGAACATGATCTCCGTAAAACACCATTGATACGGGATAATTCTTCTTTTCAAAATTATCCTTTAGTGTCTTAAGCATGGAATTTTCATTGGCAAGATGCCTTAAATAAACAGCCAGATCCTTATAGTCATGAAAAGAAACAGGCTCTTTGAAATACTTCTGGCACTCCGATTCAGTGATAGACTCAAGATTAAGCGGACCGTGGTTTTCCATGGTAATCATGAATACAAAAAGAGGCTGTCTGCCGTTCCATTCATCACAGAGTTCCATTAATTTATTCGCAATGGCAGAATCTGCAACATACGGCCCGAATCTTTCCGCATCACCGAAAGATCTGATATCCAGAAATTCATCGAATTCCCATTTTCTGAATATCACGTCACGATGATAAAAACCGGAATAATAAGGATGAATGCAGACTGTATGATACCCCTTGCGCTTAAGCATATTCACAAATGAGGCTACCGGCCATCTGGTTGAAGAAATCTGATAAGGACTGAATCTGTGTCCCTTCATGTCTTCAGGACTGATACCTGTCAGAAAAGAAAATTCAGTTCTGATGGTGTTGGCCCCCCATGCAGGAACCTCCATTTTCCCGAAACTCACACTTTCACTGCAGATTTCATCAAAATCCCTGAGAATGTCTTCTCTGATGTTTGCATTCCACTTTCTCGGGTCAAAAAAAGATTCACTCTGGATGGCTATGAGATTAGGCTGAACCGCAATATCTGAATCATCAGCTCTATTGTTCCGTTCCTGCTTTTCGTTTTCTTCTCCCGACATTTCAAAAGGAGATTTAACCTGAGGCTTATCAAGGTAGGCCAGAAAATAACTCCACAGGAATACGGCAAACCCCATATTGTCTATATCGGTTCTGATACAGAAGGTGTTCTGTTTTTTTATGTCTCTTAAAAGAAACAGAATCAGAAGACATAAGAATTCCCCACCGATAATCGTGGCTGCAGCCACAGGATCTCCGAACCTGTCAACATAAGAGGAATCAATGCAGAAACCTAAAATAATAATGGCGGCAGCCATTATTATTCCCAGAATTCCGGTTACTCCGAGAAACGGAAAATACAGTCTCGGAAATCTGAAGGCATCTGTGAAATAGTCATAGTCAGAAAAAACCAGTGGTTCTCTTAAGCTCAGATACTTGGCATTATTGATTACTATCAGAATGAAATAAACCAGCACTGTTACTGCAGCGGAAAAAACAATTCTTCCGGTAAAAAGAAGCATCAGTCCATACAGGAAATAAAATATGGACAGATGAATCAGCAGAAGCCTGATACCGAACATTTTATGGTGAATTCCCGGTTTAACCAGAAATTCACCCATAAAACAGACCGCAGCACAGAGAACACCGGCTCCGACAATGTATGGCAGAACCATTTACTTCATTCTCCCGTAGCCGAAAAGCGCAGCTATCGGAGCAGCCAGACAGTGTGGCAGGAATGACAGAGACCAGATCCCGAGATTAAGAGGGAACGGGAATGAAATACGGGCAAGATTCAGATAAAGACCGCGGGTAATGATTCCTGCAGCCCTGTCAGACTTCATAAGGAAAGGCTTAGGTCCAGGCATGGCTCTGCACATTGGAGAATCAATATACCCGGGAAGAATCACATTGATCTTTATTCCGTCAGGCTTTAACCAGGCACGCAGAGAGTTACCGTAATTTCTTAAAGCGGCCTTGGTGGCACAGTATGTAGGAGTATAAACAAGACCGTAGTATGAAGCCAGTGATGACAGAATGGCAATCTGTCCCCTGCCTCTCTTGCGCATGGCTGGAAGAACAGAATCAATAAGAGCGATATCCGACAGCAGATTGACTTCTACCAGAGCTCTCGCCTCTTCAAAGGGCTCCCCTTCCAGATCCTCACCGATGTTGGTGTTAAGACCTGCGTTGGCAATCAGAAGATCCACAGGCATTTTATCGGCAAGACTTGAACCCCATGCCCTTAATTCATCAACATTTCTTAAATCAAGGATCCTGATATCAACCTCAGCCCCCTGCTTTTCGCACTGAGCCTTTATTTCATTAAGCTTAGCTTCATTTCTACCGCTTAAAGTCATATGCATACCGCGACGTGCAAACTTTCTCGCAAGTGCTCCGCCGATTTCACCGGTAGCTCCGGTAATAACCACATGCTTAAGATTTTCAAAATATCTGCGCTGACCTTCAACCGCACTGAGTGCAAGAGATATACCGAAACCGCAGGTACAGATAGTAGTGTAAAGCAGAGTCCAGAGATTAAAGTAGCAGATACTGAAAACCATGCCGGATAATGCGTAGATAAATGACACGACTTCCAGCCAGAATATCACTGTTGCCAGTCTGTTACTCTGCATCACTGCCCCGCCTTTCGGAGTCGGAACAAAAGAAACATTAATTCCCAGAAGAACCTCTATCACTGCAAGGAAGTAATAGAGAGAAAGAGGAAGATACATTAAAACATAAGCTACGGATTCAAGGAAGGAACAGCCGGTGTTTTCAGTTCTGTCCCCGGCGGCAGTCTTTGAGCTTTCCTGTGTTTTCTGCGGAGCGGCTTCTTTTGCAGCATCATCGTTTTTTCTGCCGTTATTGTCAGAATCAGTCTGACAGGTAAGATTGATTCCGCAGATATTGTTATATCCCCAGACAATTGCCGTTATGAGGAATACGGTACATATGATTCTGAATATCCATCCGAGATCTTCGGTTACAAAAATTGCAGGAACGGCGATAAGAAGCAGAGCATAGAACGACGCCAGCAGAAATGTCTGAGACATCATCATAAACGCATTAAGCTTCTGACCTAAAGTAAAGTCGGATTTTCCGGCAAAACCGCAGATATGCAGGAAGGTATTCCTGACCAGACCATATGCCCATCTGTGTCTCTGAAGTCTTACTGCTGAAATGGTATCAGGAAGTTCTTCATAAGAAACGACTTCTGAAAGATAGCGGTAATGCCAGCCCTTAAGCTGTGCTCTGTAGCATAAATCAATATCTTCGGTAAGAGTTCTGTCGCTGAAACCGCCGATATCATCGAGACACTTTCTGCGCCATACACTGGATGAACCGGTCAAATTCGCAAGATCCTGTTCCTCATTGAAATTTGCAGTCATTTTATCCTTATGACCGATTTCGGTTGCCAGGAATCTGGTAATAAAGTTTTCATTACGGTTTCTGAAATCAATGGCTGTCTGCAGGAATCCGAGAGAACTGTCATGGAAACAGGGAATGGTTCTGATAAGAAAATCTGAAGGCGGTACGCAGTCAGCATCAAACACCACCACAAAGTCCCCTTTCGCAATCATCAGACCGTAGTTGATGTTTCCTGCCTTGAAACCTTCCTTTGATTCTCTGGAATAATACTGAACAACACCGGATCTGAAACCTTCTGAAGCATTTTCATTCTTTTCAGAATCAGCATGATTTCGGGTACTGTTGAATTCTTCAACAATTCTCTTTACAGCAGTGGCATTTTCCTCATTGGAATCATCCAGAAGAAGAATTTCATAAGCCCCGTCCACATATTCAATTTCAGAAACGGCCTTTATAAGCTGACCTACCACTGCAACCTCATTGCATACCGGGAGCAGAATGGATACGGTGGGAACATCCTTTATGTCATATTCTTCAGTATCTGATTTTTCAGTATGCTCTTCAGATACCTTATCTGAACTGCTGCTGTCCCTGCCGTCATCTGATGACTGCTTCACTTTCTTCTGACCTTCAATAATTTCGTAGCAGGTAAAAGTCACAAAAAAGGCCACTAAAATAAACAGTAAAACCTGAACAATTATGGAAAAAATCATTCTAAAGATCCTCCGTAAATCAATCCGGTATTTAAGGATTACCATCCGGGAAAACAGATTCTGTTTTAATGCAGACTGTCTCCGGGTAATAAAGCAATTCTTAAATACCCGATTATTAATTCTTTCCGCAGACAGTGTCATGCGGAATCTGTCTTATTATTAATAAATTATTACAAAAGTCATTCAGCTTATCAGTTGAATGACCATATTACCTAAATACCAAAAGAGTATTTTATCTTAAATAGCAGTAAAAAACCTGTGACCGGTTCATTATCTAGAACTTTATATCTTCGCTCATCTGCTCAAGACGGCGCTCCCAGCTGTGATTGTTCTTTACGTAAATACTTCCGGCCTCTGCTTTTTCCATATTCTGTTTTGACGGCTCAGCCACCATAGCCGGAAGAATATCCATCAGTTCATCAGGACTTGACACCGCAGTGCAGAAATCCTTGAAATGACTTTCCACGGCCTTTGAACTGTTGGTTACCATTATTCCTCCGCAGGCAAGGATTTCGATAAGTCTTCTGGAATACATGGTTTCGGAATCAGTAACGGAATTAACGTTCAGGCAGACGTTATACTCTTTGTATATTTCCGCAGTCTGAGGATTGCTGAGACTCGGATAAACGTTTATGAATTCACTTTTCGGAAATCTGAATTCAAAATAACCTGAAAGTCTGGTACTGTTACGATCATATGCATCCAGCATCAGTGATTTGCGGTTGCAGACGTCAAAAACGGCATCCAGAAACATCCTTCGGGAATTAAGAATCTTACGGTAATAAGACCCCACAAAACACATTCTGTTCTTTTTGAAATTAAAACCGGTAAAATTATGAATTCTCGGCTGATAGGCAATCTGCATTACAGAAACATGTCTGTCACACTTTCCGGATGGAGAAATCTGCGCCACCCTTTCCTGATATTTAGGTACGCAGTTTTTATCAGTGGTATAGATAAAATCACATTTTTTGGCCACTTCAATAAACGGCTCAAAATAAGCCCCGTCATCCTTGTTCCAGAATACGGTCGGAATATGAAGTTCATTAGCAAGCCTGATTAATGCGGAAAACTCCGAAAGATCATTACTCCCAAAAAGAACGGAATGCTTAACCAGCCTGTAGCTCCATTTCCACTGATAGCCGTGAAAAGCGGATTCAACGAATACAAGATCAGGTTTCCATTCAGTCAGAACTTCCCTGAAATTTGTCGGAGTAAGATTTCTGATCCTGCATTCCATGGATAGATTAACTGCCGTAAGATAGTCCGTAAGCAGTGCGATTTTTAATTTTCCGAATCTGCCGTCACCGGTAACATCTTCATGAATCACCGGATAGTCATACATTACGGAACGCGTTAATCTGACAATTTTACCGAGCATTATCGAAACACCTCATCCGTAAACTGTTTCCACTGTCTGTGAGCTATCACGTACTGCCTTGCCCTGATTCCTTTTTCCCTGAGACCTTCAGAATCGTATATATTGTTTTTCAGAACCGATGCCAGATCCCTGTAATCACCGGATTTAAAGAAAAGACATCCTGAATCGCCCTCACTGAGTTCGTCTTTGAATACCGGGAGATCCGGTACAATAACGCACTTTTCCTTGGCCATGGCTTCCACCATTTTAATAGGCGGAATAATCTTGCATACATCAAACGGTTCTCTAGGTATACATACCAGAGAACAGTCATCCTGTTTTCTCTTCGCCTCTTCAGGAGATACTCTTCCAAGGAAAGAAACATAACTTTCCAGCTTAAGCTCTTTTGACAGGGCTTCAAGTGTTTTACGGTATTCACCGTCTCCGAGTATCTCAAGCTTTACCGGCAGATGTTCTTCATAAACCAGCACCGAAATGGCTTTAAGCAGAGTCTGAATACCTTCATAAACAATCAGCGAACCGGCATAAACAATGGTCACGGGTGCAGCATCAGAAGAATCTTTTCTGTCAGCCGGCTCAGTAGTTGCTTTCTTTTCCGCCGGCCTGATTCTTTCCACGTCGGCACAGTTCGGCAGAAGTTTTATGGCTGAAGGTTTAACCCCCCATTTTTTCTGAATGTACTGAGACAGCTGTTCTGATATTACAAAAACCCTGTCAGCATGAGTGGCCACCAGAGCCTCAAGATCCAGTCCCAGTCTGAAATTATGTGATTTGGCAAATTTAGGGTCACGGGAAATTCTGGTAAGCTCCCACAGTCCTCTCATTTCATACTGAAACGGAATACCCAGACGTTTGGCAGCCAGGAGTGCCGGTAAGGCGTTTACGTGATTGGAAGCAGCATGAACGCATGAAATTCCGTTTTCAACAATGTATTTTTCCAGAGCAAGAGCTGCCTTCTTAACGTAAAAAACCGTAAGTGAATTATTATCAGGCTTTCTCAAATGCTCGTATTTTATACCGTCAAGAATATTAAAATCAGATTCTTCAGGATACTCAAGAGCATCCCTGCGATCCCAAGGATACCCGGTTCTTGTCAGCACAAACAGCTTTTTCTTATGCTCTGATGAAGCGTTGTCACGTTCAAACCCGGCATTAAGAGATTTCAGAATCTCATGAGTTCTGGTGGTATATCCGCTAATGTGAAAAGGAAGACAGCTCGCAGGAACGTACAGAAAGTTTCCCGGCTCTCCCTGATAACTCTTATCAGTGCCTTTTTCGGCTTTTTTTAACAGTCTGGTTAATTCATGAATGGTATACCAGCTGTGAAGACAACTTATATTCATTTATCCAACAATTTACAAAACTTATGCTGTTTAACTAAATAATATTAAACAGTTCTTTTATAACAACAGATTACAATTATTCGGATAAGACGCCTCCGGTCTTATCATTAACCTTTAATAAAAAGTCACCTACTTTCTAAACAAACTTAATTCCTGCTCAATGATCCCATCCATTGAAAGTCGCTTTACGGCTTCTTCAGAAGTCTTTCTGCTCATTTTAACAAACATATCAGGATTATCCGCCAGAGTACCTATTGCTTTTGCTAAGGATGTCGGATTTTCAGGTTCCGCGAGCATAGCAGTTTCACTGTTCACGAATTCAGGTATCGCCGCAATGGAAGTGGTTACTGGAACAAGTCCTGACGCTCTGGCTTCATCACGTGACACTCCCTGCGTATCATAACGTGATGGACACAGGAACACGCCATACTGAGTATGCAGTTCGGCTATTTCATAATGATTCAGGAAACATCTTCTGATTTTCACGTTAGGATAATCATTCAGGATAGCCACCGTCTCATCAAAAAGTTTGCCGTCTCCTACCAGAAGAATCTCAAATCTGCTGAAATCAGGTCTCTTAGCAAGCAGATTAATGGCATTCATTGTCTGATCGTTTGCGTACATTCTGGTAGCGAACGGTCTTATTGAAAGAATTCTGTATCTGTCTTCAGGCTTCTTTTCATGATACTTGAAAATCGAAGTATCAATAGGATTATGAATGATGGAATACCTTCCTTCAGGAAGTCTTATTCCCAAATCCTGCATCACCACCTCTGCCAGAAATTCCGATACAAAAACAAAATGCAGATTTGCAGGCAGATTCTTGAATATCGGAGTCCAGAAATCCCTGATGCCATCACTCGTGATATGCTCTTTTCTGATTTCATCCTCAGTCACGTAATTGTAGCTTCTTCTGTCAAAAAGCAGCACGTCAGCCCCGTGGCACCATACAAATATTTTGATGTTTTCAGGAAGTTTTCCAAGACTTTCCCAGATAGCCGGTGTCATGAAATGCGTCAGTACGGTATCAACACCGTCATTAAGGATTTTATCCAGAGCCTCATTGTTGCCGGTAATTACATCGACACCTTCATATTCAGAGAATATAAGCTCCGCACTGTTCTGAACCAGAACAAATACCAGAGGCTTTTCCCCTTTTCTTATATATCCCCTGACACGACTGTGCACAAAACCGTATCTGTAGATATCCTTATATGACGGATAATGATGCACTACAATAACTGTCTTGTGCTTATTGAATATTTTTCCCGGAAGAGTGAATAAATCCCTGCATTCTTCAAGATAAATGTTTTCTACTACCGAATTTCCTTTTTCGGCAATTCTGAGTCCCAGTCTTACATGAGTAACATTATCCGGAAGATCAGCAGTGACATTAGTGTTCGGCTGGCAGAGTTTACTGGAAATCTTTTTACCGTTTTCGTAAAGATAATAGGCAAGTCCCACTCTTGTACCGCGGTTTCTTAGATACAGACGTAACTCTCCGGAATCCGTAAGTTCGGAAACCTCGAATTTTTTCTTCAGCAGAAGGTAATCATGCTCCGTAGCAGGAAGCTCATAATCCAGGGCTAAACCATCTTTTTCATTTCTGAGTACAATGTTTCTTTCCGGCTGTTTTTTCTTTCCAAGAAGAGAAGCGAACCTGTCAAACAGCGATGTTCTCTTTTTCGCGGCTAAAGACTTCTCAATTTCCTCGTAAATAAATGCGGCAGAAAGTTTTTTCATGTTTTCATCAGATTTCTGCTTCTTTATCGGCTGTTTTTCAGCTATCTGCTGAAGTTCGGTAACGGAATAACCGCAATCAGTCGTTTCCTCATTGTCTGAAAAAACATTTCTCAGTTCAGAAGTAATATCGTCCGCACGAAGGTTTCTGCAGTAATTAAATGAATCCGTTCTTAAGCCCTTTTCGCTGACTGCTTTATGAGAATCAGACGCAATCTCAGCAAGATGATTCAGGAAACTCCGTCTGTTTAAAACCGCTTCATCAGGAATAACGGAATCAGTATACGTATACGGTCTGTCAGAAACCGCAGTTCTCTCAATTTTCTGATTTCTGTTTTCAAAAACGGAAGACTTGACGTAATTGCCGGTATCGTCATATCTTGTGGCAAGCATCAGATCCAGAAGGTAATTTCTGTCATAGAAATTCTTAGCGGAAAAACAGGCAAAGAAGCCTGATTCAGACTGATTAGGAAGCTCATCCGCTGTTTTAACAAAAACAGTATCTCCATCCCCTGTTGAAGATGCCGTAACATCAGCTGAATCCGATAGTATGACAAGACGTTTTCTGCCGTAACTCTGATTACGGAACATCTTCAGTATGTCAGAATATTCTTTTCTGTCGCGGACTCGGCTCCAGACGGTGACTTCCGGCTGCCATGCATAATGCTCCTTTATTATTCCTGTTTTATGCAGAATGTAAGCCAGACGATCTTCATATGTAGACTCTGTAAAAACCTTCCTGAGTCCAAGAAGTCTCAGTCTGTCCGTAGTCAGCGGATCCCTGTCCAGATTTCGCAGGCGTCTGACAATGTCCTTGCCGCTGTCACTTACAAGCATCAGATCTCCGAACAGAGTCTTCACGCCGATGCAGTAATTGGAAACAATAAAGGTATTGCAGGCAAAAAGTTCAAACACGCGCCTTGCACATGACTGCGCCTGTTTGATTGAATTCAGATTGATGGAATAATTGTAGCCCTTATAGGCTTTGTCTACTTCTGTATATGACAGACATCCTCTAATATATTTCTGATAGTTTTCAGGAAACATATAGTTGGGATCATTTTTTCCGAACTGTCTGTCGTAAATATCTATATCCTTATAGTCCGGCAGATACTTTATATAATCATCCAGATCTTCCGTTCTTTCCCTGTACCTTACATAGTAGGAACCGGCAAAACAGAACTTATCCAGACGCTGATATTTTTCTATGGGATTAAACAGCTTTGGCTGCACTCCCATGGGAAGGTAAAACGCATTGTGCTTTCCGGTCAGAGATTTATACTTTTCAACACAGTTGAAATCATAGGTAAAGATATAATCAAAATTAAGAGCAGTTTCCCTGAACGTTGAAAAATGAACGGGATCTTCCTTGTTCCAGAATACAGTAGGTATGTTTCTTGATTTACACCATTTAACCGCCTGCATCAGTTCAGCAGAACAGTTGGATATCTTTCTGTACCAGAGGCCGTCAGCGCCATGCCATGCTGATTCAACAAACAGTAGCTCAGGAACATTTTCCTCAAGCTGACTTATAACATTATCCGGCTTAAGCTGATACATGTCTGCTTCAGGAGAGTAGCTGTTCCAGGTAAAATCATCCATTATAGCTGCAATTCTGACAGTCCTGAATGAATTTACCTTATTTTTATTTTCTTCCACAGACATCTTATCTTCCTGATTACGACCTATCAACTAAACCCATAATTTACCATTATCAGCCAGTATCGACCAACACGAAGTACATTATCCAACATAAATAAATCAAAGCGATCATTTATCTTAAATCATCGCCTGTCTAATAGAGATTAATCGCAGTTTTAACAAATATTTTACTTTTTCTGTCTTAAACTGTTCCTGATATACTCCACTTCGCAGGAAGAAATTCTATTCATCCTTGGATTACCTACTAAATTACAACTTTCAGTTATGTGTTTTATTTTTACCCTGCAGTCTTTAACCCAGTCCAGATTTCTTAATTCTCTACGAATGCTGTTTGGGAAACTGATAAATTCGACATCCTCAAGTCCCTTGCTATTATTTAAAACTTCTTTAATAGCAACAAAGGAGGCTGGAATCCTGCAGTTAAATTTCAAAGCTGAAGATATACAGTGACGGATACCATTTACAGCGGCAAAATTCAAAGCCACAAAACCGCCGGCACTTGCCCCCACACATACAGTTTCCCCGTAATCATCGCCTATAACGGTTTTTATCTTATCCATAATAAATGATAATACAGTATCATTGCCTGCTGCATTAAAACACTGAGTATTAGAGAGTAAATCATTGTCATCAAGCAGTTCGCTTAAATAAATAACCGTACAGTCTACATCCTGCAGTGAAAAGAGTCTTTTGGCATAAAAAGGATAATTGACCACATTCTCTTTAGTAACGACTTCAAAAGAAGGAAAAACAATAACCACACCATTTTTCCTCTTTTCAGAGTTTTTCACTATCAGACGGAGGTTCACTTTATTTTTCTGCGCTTCCGGTATGTCCTGAGCAGATGTTTCCTTTGAATCGATTTCTGGTCTAAAATCAAATACATGAGTAGAATATGTATCTACAAAAGAAAACGCCAGATACCTCAACGTAGCGAACTTAAATCCAGCAGGTATTCTAAATGAAAAAGTCACAAAGTACGTATTCTTTGGAAGATTGAGATATATATTACGATTGCACTTCAGCAATCTGCTTCCCAGTCTATTGCCATGCTCATCATAAAAATAAATACCAAAATTCATTTCTTCAGATGAATCCACACCGAAATACAACGGCAGTCTTTCATCATGAATAAAATCCTTCAGCATGAATCTTGAGGCCAAAGGAATATACATGTGTTTACTGATTTTATTCGTGGAGGTTATCTTCAAACCTGAAGGTGTTTCATGAAATTTTAACAGGCCTTTAAACTGATCCTGTTCTATATTCTTATGTAAAAAAGAACCTGAGAAGAAATATTTCGGTCCTCTGTGAATTCTTCGGATATCAATACCTGAATCGTTTCCGGCATCTGTATAGACATCAGAAAGTTCACTGGAAAGACCTGCCGTATCACCGGATACATTGTCAAATTCATTGATCTTCTGTTCTTCGTTATCAAGGCTTTCAAGACTGATTATATTATCAGGTACATAAACAGCTTTAGAAACATCTTCAGTTCTTTCAATCTGGAATTTACCGGAATCAATTAAGTATTTGAGATCCCTTGAGTCAATAATGTCAAAATCCTGACTCATCTTTTTCAGCATGGTTCTGAAGCCTTCCTGAAGACGATCATCCTTATAGTACTGAAATCCTTCCTTATCACGATACAGGAAGGACCAGGAATGCATCAGACAGACAAGAAACTCATCCTTAGGGGACACGCTGTACGGAATAATGGAACCGAGAGAAGAACGGTATTTAACCAGACTGCACAGAGGATACTGAAATCTTACCCACCAGTTGTCCCTGAACCTTGAAAAGAAATTCTTTTCGGTTACCGGCACTTCAATAATGCCGTTGGACCATCTGAAAGGTTTCTGATAAGGAATCGCATACGGACACTGTCCGAGTACCCTGGAAGCCACGGTATTGTTGAACGCCATGGGAATGTCCAGATCCTTAAGCATTTCGAGAGTCAATGAATTCCATCTGAATGAACCTGCTCTGTATGCATTTATTTTCCGGTTAAGAACGCTTTCCAGATCTCCTGCAAATTTGGTAAAAATGAATTTCAGTTTTTCCTTATCCCCTTCCTGATACATATTAAGGAAACGGGGATTTCTGCTGAAACCTTCCTTTTCCCAGAAGCTGTCAGGCAGATATTCCGGATGAAGATGCAGTTCAACATCCTGTCCGTGAGTATCCAGCCATTTCACCACTTCAAGAATTTCATCTTTACGATCATACGCCCCGCATAAATCCACGAAAAAGGTAATTTTTCCACTGAATTCGCTGGCGATTGAAGCCATTTCCTGAACACCGGCCTTTCCTTCCTTAAACTGCCCCAGCATCAGACGATTTACATGATCTTCAGTGGCTCTGTTAGGTAATGCTTCAGTATCATTGGTTAAAATACAGTATCTGTTCATAACTTCTATAACGAAAAATATGCAATATGTATCAAATCAGTACAGGTATACGCCCGTATAACTAAAAAACTGGATTCAAAGTTAATATACAGTTTTTAAATTATGTTACTCATCTCTAACATTCTTTCTTTATATTAACACTAAACGCCGATAATATTCACGCATACCGGCAAAATACACGAGAAAATAAGTCAGTCTTTCTGTTTCTGTTCTAAAAACATACAAAAAAAGTTCCGCCTATACAATATGACGGAACTTAAAACACTGCTCAATCACGTCAGTTAATGATTAATCAACATGATCCAGAATAATGGACTTCAGTAACTGAAGCATTCCGAGGAACAGTAATGTAACGAAGAAAGTAACCAGTGCATTATAAATTCTCTCAGGCTTCATTGCATATTCCGGCATTGAAGGATTCTGCACCACAGACACATGCTTAATCAGTCGGGCAGCATTCATCTTACCTTTAACCAGACCGGTAAGAGCTGATGAATAAATATCCTTTTTAAATTCCAAATCCATTTTAAGGATCTGTTCCCTGTCAACCAGTTCATTGAGAGAAGTTCTCTTGTCAGATGTAAGGATTGAACGAACTTTTTTAATCTGTCCGTCAATCGCAGCAATATTCTTGCTTAAAGACTGCTTTATCTGATTGTCAGAACCAATGGAAGAAGGCAGTGACTGCAGTTTAATAACCAGAGCACTCTTCTGGGCTTCCAGATCGGCAATTATTTTCTGATAATTTTCCACTTCAATGGTTGGAGAAGCCATATTCTTCTGATTCTGGAAATTCAGCAGATTATCACTTGCAGTCTGAAGATCCTGTCTGGCAGTCTCAACTTCCTTTTCCAGGAATAAAACCTGTTCATTGGCTATGGCATGACTCATGGAGTTCATGAATATTTCACCTTCATCAACCAGGAATGATGAAATATTTTTTGCCATTTCAGGAGTGAAAGCCTGTGCATTTATTCTTACAACACCGGTATAGTCATCGTATTTTACGGTTACATGATCCTTAAAATAACCATAGAACCATTCAATCTCTATATCCCTGTCCCACATTCTGGAAATTATGTCGTGTTCCCTGTCAGCATAATGACTTCTTAAATCATATTTTGCATCTAGTTTTTTTAGCATATCCAGAGAAGTAAGATAATCAGTAAGGATCAGCTGGTCACTGGCATTTCCCGCCGTACCGCTAATCATACTGAGAAGATCCAGACTATTAGAAGAACTCGCACTATCAGTATTCTGCACCATCACCACAGCTTCTGAAACGTAACGATCAGAAGCAAGTCCACAATAAACGATGGAAGCAAATGCAAGGACATAAATACATCTGAAAATATATTTAAAAACCCTATTTACGATTCTTGATGATCTTCCCATATCCTTGGGCATAGAACTAACGTTTTTGATATTATTTTCACTCATACCTTTATTGTTTCCTTGTATGCATAAAGTGCATCATCCAATTTATCGTACCAGGTTGCATGACCTTTATATAAAAAAATACCTGAGTCACAAAAACTTTTCAGCGTGTTATCACTATGAGCTACCATGATGATACTGGATCTTCCGACAAGATTTTCAAAAGCCTTTTGAGCTTTGTTCTTGAATGCCGCGTCACCTGCTGCTGTTACTTCATCTGACACATACACATCAAAATCAAACGCCAGAGAAAGAGCAAACTGAAGACGGGAACGCATACCTGCAGAATATGTGTTAACCGGTTTGTCAAACGATGCTCCCAAATCAGCGAATTCCTGAATTCTGGCTATACGTTCCTCCATTTCATCTTCAAAACCGTGGGCTCTGCAGATAAATTTGGCATTCTGACGCCCTGTCATGGTCGCTTCGACGCCACCGTTACCCATAGGCCAGGATACACGGCAAAGACGCTCTACCGTACCGTAAGTAGGATAGTCCGCACCACACATAATTCGCAGAAGAGTCGATTTGCCGGCTCCATTGCCACCGACAATACCAACACTTCTGTTTTTGGGAATGACAAGATTAATTCCCTTTAGCACCCAATCACTAACCCCTTTAGTGGTGGTATATCTTTTGTATATATCTTTTACAATAATCATTACTGAGCCACCAGTCTTGTTTCAAGACTTCTATATAACCCCATACCAATGACAAGAAGAACCATAGCAACCCCGTAAAGATACCACAAAGACACATCAAGGGTATGATAATCAGGCCAGAATCCCAGTCTCATACATTCAAGTCCGTGCAATACAGGATTTAACGCCACGTAAGATCTGTATGGTTCAGGAATGGTATTCATGGGAATAATCACACCGGAAATAAACATGAGAGGCATCATCAGAATCTGTAGCAGATGACCACTATCCCTGACTATTCTCATACAGACAGATGATATCAGACCGTACCCCAATCCCAACAACCATAAACCAAAGAATCCTGATAAAACCGTCAAGGTATTTTCAGGAATTACTGAAAGACGAAAGAAAGCAAAAATTACTAGCAGAATTACAAAAATCCAAAACATGGCAAAAAGTTCAACAACTGCACTGGTTAATGCTGTATCGAAAGGTCTTACCTGTCTGAAAGCAAAAAAAGCTCGATTGCAATCCAATGCATGAATTCCCTGAACAGAGGTTCTTCTAAAAAGAAAGAACCCCATCATTCCGACCATAAGCCAGGTAGGAACATCAACTCCGCCTATAACTCTGGTTCTAATCACCGTAAACATCACAACCATGATACCAATATGGATGCACGGCTCAATCAGAAGCCAGGCCCAGGCGCCACGGCTTCCAAAAAAACGACTCAGGGCATCTTTTAAAAAAAGAGCCTTCCACACCATAAGGGTGTTCTTTACAGGATTACCACTCATAACAGTTTTATTCCATTGAATTAATCAGTCATCTTGTTAATGGAATTTCCCCAGGAAATGAATGGATTAACAATAAGACCAACTATACGCAGGAACTTGGACAGTTCATAGCTTGAAGATGTAGCAACATAAATAACGTCGCCGTTTTTCACACTGAAATTCTGTGAGGAGAAAAACGCACCAGGCTGACTGAAGTCAATCTGATATACCACCGGAATTGACTGAAGCTTGTTGTACTTATCCATCTGTTCCATCGGATATACCCATGATTTAGTAGATGAACCGCTGTTATTCTGCGCTGAAGCATTCTCTATGGAATTAAACTCATCAGAAAGTTTTTTGTATGTGTCCTTATCTTCAAATCTGAATACAAAAACACCAGCCGGATCAGCCATATTATCATTCAATCCACCTGCGCGGGACAGAGCCTGAACAAGATTAATTCCGGTAGATTCAAAATTAATTTCTCTTGCAGCGCCGCCGTTGGCTCCCATTACAGAGAATGACCATGGCTGATACATTGCAATCATAACATCACCGGCGTTAAGATAGATATTCTGCTTAGGATCCTTGATAACAGTCTCCAGAGGCATATCAACAGTCTTACCGTTACGAGTAAGACTTATGGTGATTTTATTGAAGCTGTTGGCAACACCTGCTGAAGAAGCGATGGCATCAAGTATTCTTTCTCCTTTAGGACTTAAAGAGACCTTACTGCCTCCCTTGACGTCTCCTAAGATGGTGACATTATCGGTCGGTTTGGTCAGAACATTTATCATCACCTGAGGATTATTGGCTTTTCCATCAAGATTTCTGATAATTTCCTTTTCCACTTCACGAACAGTCTTACCGACAACAGAAATCATGCCTACAAACGGAACGGAAATCTTACCGTCACTCTCAATAATCTGGGTAGGAAGCTTCTGAGAAGTAACCGCCAGATTTTCGCTGTTTACACTACTGGTTCCAAAGAGAAGAGCCGGAGCACTTTCCCAGATGTAAATATCAAGGGTATCGCCACGGGAAATCTTGTATGCCTCAGGTTTTGTGTCCCCGAACACGTCAAAGAATGTGGATTTTTCATTACCACTGTTAAGAAGATCCGTTACATTCTCATCAACCATCACCAGAGAAACCGGAGTCTGCTGCTTTTTCTGATCTTTTATATCGCCATAGCTTGGACCTGCATGAGGCAGACTGCAGCCGGTTAAGGCTACAGGTGCTGAAACGAGAGAAATAAGTAATGCTGTTTTAATGCAATCTGCTAATTTGGAAATCATTTAAATCCCTTCATTCTTGCATAGTGAAGACAGAATTTCACAGGTCTTCACTATCTGTTCTTTAGTATGTTCTGAGGTTATGAAAAATCTCAGTCTTGCCTGCTGTTCCTCCACAGCAGGGTGAATAATAGGCTGTACGTTCACGCCTTCCTTAAACATGGCGGCGGACAGCCATACGGCTTTTCTGGAGCTTCCTGTTATAATCGGTACAACTGAATATCCGATTGATTTACCGGTATTAAGATTAAAGCTTCTGGCAGTTTCTAGAAAGAGTCTGCCGTTCTTCTGCAGTCTCTCCACCCTTTCAGGATTTTCCAGCATAAGGCTGAGAGAAGTCTCAGCGGCTGCTGCCATTGGAGCAGACATGCCCACGCTGAATACAAAACCAGGAGCATTATACTTTAAAATGTCGATTATGTCCTGCGAACCTGCAATATACCCCCCGCAGCTTGCAAGAGTTTTGCTGAGAGTCCCCATCCAGAGATCAACGTCATTAGGATTTACTCCGTAATATTCATAAACGCCCCTGCCGGTCTTACCGAGAACACCGAGAGAATGTGCTTCATCAATCATCAGGAAGCAGCCGTACTTCTTTTTGAGACGAATGAGTTCAGGAAGATCCGGAACATCACCATCCATGCTGAAAAGACCTTCCGTTACCACCAGAACTCTTTCGTAGTTCTGTCTGTTCTTTTTCAGGAGGTTTTCAAGAGAAGTACAATCGTTATGAAGATACGGAAAATGAGCTGAACCTGAAAGCTTGATGCCTTCAATGATACTGTTATGCACCAGGGCATCATAGATAATCAGATCCTTTGCGCCGAACAGGGTACTGATAACGCTTATATTGGTAGCGTGACCGCTCACGAATACAACAGCGTCTTCAGCCTGATAGACCTCGGCAAGCTTCTTTTCAAGAGTTCTCTGAAACGGTCTTTCTCCGGCCACCAGACGGCTGGCACCTACGGAGGTTCCGTGGGTTTCAACAGCTTTTATAACCGCCTCATTAACTTCTTTAGAGTTATTCAAACCAAGGTAGTTATAACTTGAATAGTTGATATAGTCCCTGCCGTCAATTCTGGTCATGGCTCCGGTCAGCAGTTCATGCTGTCTGAAAAACGGATCCTCAACATGGAAAGTTTTAGCCAGAGTTCTCATGGTACTGATTTTCTGAAACAGGGG
This sequence comes from Ruminobacter amylophilus, assembly GCF_900115655.1. GTDB lineage: Bacteria > Pseudomonadota > Gammaproteobacteria > Enterobacterales > Succinivibrionaceae > Ruminobacter > Ruminobacter amylophilus. Next base: position 18,918 of record NZ_FOXF01000019.1, read on the forward strand.
ATGTTCACTGAAGGTGGTGAACTTTCTGTTCACCTTTGGCTGACTGTCCTCTGCTATCAGATCTCTCGCCTCAGAGTCATCTCCTGACTTCTCAGACTTTTCCTTAATGATTGAATTCAGTATTCCGGAAAATTTAGGCGGATTAAACATTACTGGTCTCCCCCTGTCATATTCTTCAGAGCTTCACGTTCCTCGGCATCCACGTGAGATAAAATAACCTGCTGAACGGAATTGATTTCTTCATTTTCACCTGATTCACTGCCGGTAATCTTCATGTAAATCTTTTCAGCAAGCTTTAATACGGTAGGATTATCCTGGAATGCCATTACTGAAAGCTTGATTCTGGTCTTTTTCTCGATGCTGACAATAAGTTCCATTGCCATGAGGGAATCCAGACCTATACTCTGCAGATTCAGATCCTTGGCGATCTGGTCTGCACTTAAGCCCATGGTATCCGCTATTTCTGAAACCAGCATGTCGGAAATCACGGAAATGGCATCATTTCTGTCACGACCTTCAATAACTGAAAGCAGATCGTCATTACCGAAATCCTTAAGCTTGAGCTTATCACTCTGAACCAGTTCATAAACTCTTGATGAAACCCTGCCGGAAGTATCGGCAACCCCGGCCCAGTTCAGGTTGGCAAATATATTGACACCGCCGCGACTGATTGCCGCAGGAAGCAGGGCAAGAGCATCTTCACTTGATAATGCTTCAGCTCCGAGAACGGATTCAAGGGACTTCTTAATCTGGGTTCTTGAGCTCAGATAACCGGTATCACTGATTGGGCCCCATTCAATACAGCATGAAGGGAGACCTGCGTTAAGACGCATTGCGGTGAGGCCTTCAAGACCTGAGTTTGCAGATACATAGTTTGCCTGTCCGATATTACCAATGGCTACGGAAATTGAAGAATAGACCACGAAGTTTCTGAGTTCAGCTGAGGTAAATACCCTGTGAAGGTTGTATGCCCCCAGGAACTTAGGATTAATAACCTTTGCATAAAGTTCTTCATTCATACCCTGAAGCATGGTATCGGCAAACACTGCAGCGGCATGGATAATACCGTTTACGGTTATTCCGGCCTTATCAAGTCTTTCCTTTAAGGACAGTACGTCATCCGCAGCGGAAACGTCGCACTTTTCAACAGTTACGCTCAGATTTAATGATGAGACAAGTCCGTTAAGTTCAGACTGCACGTTTTCATCCTTAATACCGCTTCTTGAAACCAGAACCAGTTTTCTGATTCCCTGACTTATCAGATAACGGGCAGTTGCGAAACCGAAACCGCCGGTACCGCCTGTAACCATCCATGTATCATCAGCACTGAATACGCATGCCGGTGATTTTTCAGAAACAGCCCCTGCAGATTCTGCAGCCGCGTCAACGCCGTGAACGGTTCGTTCAACGGTAATCTTACCGATCTGACCGCCCTGCTGCATAAACTTGAAAGCCTTAACAACATCGCGGTCGTTGAATCTGGTAAACGGCAGCGGAGTAAATTCGCCTTCGGCAAACAGACTGATTACCTCATGGAACAGTTCCTTGGCACGCTTTGGATAAACCTTGAACAGCTGATCAACGTCAATGGCGAAGTAGCTGATGTTTTCCTTAAGGGCACGTAAACCTACTGTAGTATTCTCAACGAAGTCTCGCTTACCGAGTTCCATAAATCTGCCGAACGGCCTGAGAATTGACATACTGCAGCGCATGGCTTCACCTGACAGACAGTTCAGTACGGCATTTACGCCTTCACCGTCAGTATCTCTCATAACTTCGTCATGGAAATCAAGATTACGTGAATTGTAGGTATGCTCAACACCGAGCATCTTCAGGAAATCACGCTTTTCAGGACTTCCCGCAGTTGCATAAACCCTGAGACCGAGATGTCTTGCAATCTGAATGGCGGCTATACCAACACCACCTGCCGCACCGTGAATCAGGATGCTTTCACCTTCTTCCATTCTGGACAGATAACGGATTGCATACCAGGCGGTAAAGAATACAATCGGAGCAGTGGCGGCAGCATCAAACGACCATTCATCAGGCACTTTGGCTACTGCATATTCAGGTACGGTAAGTCTGTCCGCAAAACATGCGGAACCGAAACCTAAAACCCTGTCTCCCGGAACGTATTCAGTAACATCAGAACCAACCTTTGACACGACACCGGCAAATTCCAGACCGAGAGCCGGACCTGAGAAGCCGTTTTCCAGCGCATCATCAGGAACAAGTCCCATGGTAAGCATGATATCGCGGAAATTAAGACCTGTAACCTTAACCTCAACTTCCACTTCATTAGGGGCAGGTTCGCAGACAGTCTTAGGCTTCCAGCAGAGATTTCTGAGTCTGCCCGGGCTTGAGAAATCAAGATAATAATTGCCGGCAATATCGTATCCGGAAGTAACTGAATCGCGTTTTGCCGATTCAGAAGCAGTACCGAACTCTCCGGTTCTCACCACGGTACGGAAACGACCGTTTTCAGTAAGAATAACTTCATCGGTTCCGTCAGCGGCGAGCAGATCCTTGACAAGCCCGTCGGTAAGAGCTGATGCATCACTGTCTGAAACAGATGAAAGATCAATGCTTCTTACTGCCACGGCTCCGGCCTCACTTCTGATAACACGGGAAAGACCGATAAGAGCGGACTGTTCAGGAACAACATCGTGAGCAGTATTCTCATTACGTACGGAAGAACCGTTAATGGTAACAACGGTAAGAGAAACCTCCCCTTTAAGACCGTTCTTTTCCGCATAGGTGTTGAGTCTGTTGGCCACTGTGGTCAGAACATCAAGAGAATGACTGATTTCTGAACATTCTGCTGAATATCCGAATCTTTCGGCAAGGCCTTCATGACTGTTCAGACCGCAGTCTGAAACATAGACATAGCTGTCGTATTTTCCTGCAGCAGGAACATCATCAGATGAAGCGACCTCGGCAGAAACACCGGCATCACTTAAACGTGAAACAATCGCCTTCACAAGACCGCTGTCGGTACCTGCTGAAATCACTGCATAGGAATGAGTAACCCCCAGAGCAGCATCCTTAAGTGAAACATCTTCTTCCTTCTTCACAAAGAGAAGATAGGCACCTCCCTGATAACCGTCTGCAGACTTTTCCTGGTATACGGAAATATCCTTAAAGTATTTTTCAAAAAGAGTCTGCCAGTAATCAGGACTCTTAAGAGGACTTGCAAAACCTTCGTCATTTCTCTTTGTCCACCAGCCGTCACAGAATCCGTGACACATATTGGCAGACCAGTCTGAGTATCTTTCAAGAACCGCAATAATACCGCCAGGAGCCAGCATATCCCTGAGATTTTCAATGGCGGCAATCTGAGCTGAAGCCTTAAACAAGGCTTCCTGAACCACGATAAGGTCATATGCGGCAGGAACTGTAGGATCATTGCGATCTGTTTCGACAGTCAGGGTATCGGCATTGAATTTTGCCTTTTTGACATTGTCTGAAGGATTTATTTCAGCCATATCCTCATCATTGAGAGCAAGAACTTCCACATAGCTGTCTCTGCCGAAACTGTCTGCTAAAAGCTCTCCGACCTTGAGACTGTTACTGCCGATCTCAAGTACTCTGAGTTTAGAGGAATTTCTGCCGTTTCCAAGCTTTTCAATAAAGTCGGACATGGCATTTCGCATGCCGGTATAGAGGAGTGAGTATCCGTTTCTTTCGGAACCTGATAAATCACCGTCCTTTTCGGAAATCTCCCCCTTCATAAGATTCTTTAATCTGTTACCCACGCGATAAACAGGAAGCAGATCAGGTAAAGCTTCAGGACAGATATGGTAGGCATACTGAATAACGTCGTTGCCTGAACCGATTTCCTCCTGACTGATGAATTCTGAAGGTACCCCGTTATCAAGCTTAACAAGACCGTGCTTTGCCAGAAGTTCAACAAGATATGCATATAACGGATTTTCCGCAATCTTCTGCATGTCCTGACCTTCAGCGGCAAGTTCTCTTACAGCGGAAACCGCATATGCGAGAACAGACTGTTCCATCATCGGCATAACCTGACCGTACCACTTTCTGCGATCGGAGGTGTCCGCTGAAGATTCAGCAAGAGACTTAACCAGATCTGAAGCGGAGGCTGCTGATGTCAGACCGGAGGAAAGAGCATGCGGAGCGGATAAGGCCTCATAATGCCATGAAGCAACAGTCGCATCTGAAGCGGAGGTATCGGATTTCGGCATCATGTTGAATCGGCAGCTGTCCATGATACCTACACATCTGTCATTTTCATCAAAAAGACAGAATGAAGCCAGAATGCTTCTTGAAGCTATTCTTTCAATCTTTGCCACAATGCTGGCAACTTCGGCATTTTTCATTATGGAAATACGACCGAATTTCACCGGCAGATAAGCGGAATTTGCAGAACTCAGCTGCTTTAAGGCAAACAGTGAATGGAAACCTGCATCCAGAATTCCCGGATGGATAATGTATTTTTCATCATGCTTTGCCAGAGCTTCACGGTTAAGAGAAATTCTGAGCACGTCATCGAGAATCTCAACGTGATCAACAATGGCGAACTGTTCACCGTAAACAAGGCCGAGACTTTCAGTTATTTCATAAATTTCATCTCTGTTCACGACCACAGGAGTCTGTGAAGCGGCGGAAGCTGTTTTTTCACTGTAGAGATTAACGGCGGATCTGATGGCGGCATCGTCTGTCGTCAGCAGACGTCCCTTAACGTTTCTGCTCCATTCGTCAAAAGACAGATAGTCTCTGCTGTAGATGTCAAAAGACATGGTTTCAGGAACAATTCTGAGTCTAAGAGACTTGTAGTTTTCCCTGTCGAAAACCAGTGAACTCAGAATATCCAGATGTTCAATATTAAGGCATTCACCGTTATTCACGCATGAGGCACCTTCAAGAACCGTTTCAATAAAGTCAGCGGCTGCATATACGTACTCTCCGTCGACGACATGATCGCGCAGCAGGCTGAACTTGGAAGGCTCCAGAACATTCTGCCAGGTTCTGTCGGCAGAATGAATATTCCAGCCTAAAAGAGGGAATATGCGGAACTGCTTTGGCTGCTTTTCAGAGGAATCCTTATATTCATAAAACTTTTCATGCCACTGATAATGAGGCAGATCAACGTAATCCACTTTCACCGGGAAGAATACGCTGCGGTCAGGTTCTGCAACGGACAGATGGTAGTCCATTACAACATGAGTAATACGCTGACTACCGTCATTATTAACGAGAAGCGTAGATCCGATTCTGGCATCAACACCTGATTTCCTGCAGATGTCACGGAGATAACGCTGAAGAATGGCATTAGAACCGATTTCCAGCACATAGTCAAATCCGTCTTCCACCATGGCTTTTACGGACTGGTAGAACTGAACCTTGTCTCTGATGTTGTGCCACCAGTAATTGTTCTTAAGTGAATATCCGTCTTCAAGCTTACGGCCGAGAACTGCGGAATAGTAGGCAACACCTTCTGAAGAAGCGCTGATACTGCCAACGTCGGCAAGCATGCTTACGACATCATTCTCGATGATATTCATGAACGAACTGTGGAACGGATAGTCAACATCAAGAATCTTAAAGAATACGCTCTTTGATGAGAAATACTCCCTGAGCTTTCTGATGGTTGCCTCACTGCCGGAAACGGTAATATTGTCTGATGAGTTAACGGCAGCCACATCAACGTCCGTAAAGCCCAATTCGGTCTTAACCGCATTGAAATCGGCTTCTGATACGGAAACTGCAGCCATCTTGCCGTGACCGCGGGTTCTGTCCTGAAGCATACTGCGGATGCAGATTACCTTGACCGCTTCGTCTATGGTAAGAAGTCCCGCCACATAGGCAGCGGCAATTTCACCCATGCTGTGACCTACCACGGCTTCAGGCTTAAGACCGCCCTGTCCGAGAACAGAAGCAAGAGACACCTGAATGGCAAAAATCAGAGTCTGAGCAATCTTGGTATCCTGAATAAGTTCGGCTTCATTTACTGATAATTCTTCTGCGGCCTTTCCTAAAACAACGTCCTTAAGTGAAATGTTGAGATAAGGTTTAATCTTGTCTGATAAGGAATCAAAGCAATCGGCAAAAAGTCTGTTTTCCGCATACAGAGTGCGTCCCATACCGACGTACTGAGAACCGTTACCGTTAAATACGAAAGCCACACGATGATAAGGCTTCTTGGTACAGGCATAAAATACATTATCGTCAGATGAACCTGATGCGTAGCCGTCAAGAGAAGCAAGAAGAGCATCCCTGCTTTCCGCGACCACAGCCAGTCTGTGTTCGTATTCATCCCTGGCATTTACCGCAGTATAAGCGACATCATAATAACGATACTTATTGCTTCTTATCAGGGATGCATAGGCACCGCACATATCCTGAAGTGATTCTTTGGTCTTTGCGGAAACAAAAAGAGGAGGAACCGCAGATACAGATTCTGAATCAGCTGCTGAATCCGAATTCTCCGGATATGACTGAATGATTACGTGTGCATTGGCTCCGCCGAAACCGAATGAATTGAGAGCACCGGTACGGACGTTCTTGTCGGCAAGCTTTACCCCCTGCTGAGAACAGAGAATGTTGAGACCCGCAAAATCAATTTTCGGACTAGGTCTGAAATCAAACGGAATAGGAGGAACTACGCCGTGCTTCAGTACCAGCACGGTTTTCACGAACCCCGCAAGACCGGACATAGGTTCCATGTGACCGAGATTGGCCTTTACGGAAGAAACAGGCAGACGTTCGTTTCTTTCCTTTGCGTAAACTGAGGAAATTGAACGAACTTCAATAGGGTCGCCTACAGGAGTACCGGTTCCGTGAGCTTCAATAAAGTCAACATCATTTACTGAAACACCGCTTCGTTCGAGAACCTGATGCATCAGCTGGGTCTGGGCGATTTCAGACGGAATGGTCAGACCGCTCTTGCGTGAACCGTCGGTGTTCACGCCTGAAGCCTTGATAACGGCATGAATTCTGTTGTGATCCCTTACCGCATCTTCAAGAGGCTTCAGAAGTAAAGCAGCCACACCTTCCGAACGGACATAACCGTTTGCCCTTTCATCAAAAGGACGGCAGGTTCCGGTCGGTGAAAGCATTGAAGCCTTACTGAAACCTACGAATGAATAAGGATTCTGCAGTAAATGGGCGCCGGCAACAATGGCACACGGCACTTCACCGCTTCTGATAGCCTGACAGGCGTGATGCAGAGTAACCAGAGAGGATGAACATGCAGTGTCCATTGACACGGACGGACCATGAAGGTCGAATACGTAGGAAATACGGTTAGAGGCAATACTCAAAGTATTACCGGTCATGGTATAAGGTGATATTGACGGCATATCCTCATCAGCCTGAAGAAAGTAATCAAGAGATGATATACCGGTATACACGCCACAGTCCGTACCTCTGAAATCTTCAATGCGGATATTGGCATTTTCTAGACATTCGTGAGTAACCTTAAGCAGAAGACGCTGCTGAGGATCCATCCATTCGGCTTCCTTAGGAGAAATCCCGAAAAAAGACGGCTCAAAATATTTAAATGAATCAAGCACACCGGCATTGAAGGACACGCTTCTGCCCGGAACCTGCTTATTGTCATCCTGATATAAATCGGTTGGCCATCTTGATGACGGAATCCTGGTAATGGCACAGGTGCCGCTACTGATTAATGACCAGAACTGCTCTTCGTTTTTTATCCCTCCAGGAAACCTGAAGGCCATGCCTATAACAGCTATATCTTTATTATTACTCACTAACACGCCTATATATTTTTTCTTTTGTATTCTTCTAATAATCCGTTAAATTTACGAGGTTTTGTTCACGTTAGAGTTTTGTCCGATTATCTCTTCCACAAACCTCTGGTATCAATGAGAATCTGACTGTCACTGAATACCGGATGAATTTCCTTAAATTCCTTATGATCAACCAGGAGAAGTATGACATCGGCCTTAAGAGCCTCATCAAGATCAACCAGTTTCAGAGGCTTATCCGCTAAAGAAACCGGCAGTTCGGTAATATTAGGTTCAACGGCAACTACGCAGTCAGGATATTCCTGAGCCAGATCCCTGGTAATGAAAACAGAAGGACTCTCTCTGAGGTCATCAATATCCGGCTTGAAAGCCAGCCCCAGACAGGCAATGGTACAGTGTCTGTTTAATTTTGCAATGGCATTCCTTACCTGCTGTTTAACCCATTCCGGCTTGCCGTCATTAACATTTCTGGCGGTTCCGATTATTTTTGCAAGATCAGGAGTCTTGCTCACAATGAACCATGGATCAACGGCAATGCAGTGTCCGCCGACACCCGGTCCCGGATTCAGGATATTTACACGCGGATGGTGATTTGCAAGGGAAATAAGCTCCCACACGTCGATATTCAGACGATCACAGATTAAGGATAATTCATTAGCAAAGGCGATATTCACGTCTCTGAATGAATTTTCGGTAAGCTTTGACATTTCCGCTGTTCTTGAATTGGTCTTTAACAGCTCACCTTTCACAAATACCGCATAGATATCAGCCGCCATGTCAGCTGATACACGATTAATACCGCCGATAATACGGTCATTATCAATAAGTTCATACATGATTCTGCCTGGAAGTACTCTTTCCGGACAGTATGCAAGATAGATGTCGCATACATCATTATTTTCATCGGCAACAGCAAGATCCGGACGCAGTTCACTGAATATTTCAGCGACCCTCTCGGTTGTACCTACCGGAGAAGTAGACTCCAGAATCACGGTATTCCCCTTCTTAAGATAAGGAGCAATCTCTTTTGCCGCAGCCTCGACATAACTGATATCAGGTTCATGTGATGAGCCTTTAAAAGGAGTTGGTACGCAGATAATAAAACCGTCTGCTTCACAGGCACTGCACGAAGCCTTAAGCATGCCTTTTTCAACAGCCTGCTTTACCACTTCACCGAGTCCCGGTTCCACAATGTGGATTTTCCCCTGATTTATAATATCAACCGCATGTTTATTGACGTCGACTCCATGGACTTCAACGCCATGTGATGCAAACATGGCTGCAGTTGGTAATCCGATATATCCTAAACCACATATACAAAGTTTCATCTTTTATCCTATACTTATCTTATATCAGTATCCATTCTGATTTATATTTTTTTCTTACCGCATGCGGCCGATTATCATATTCAGCAGCCTCAAACCTCAGTATATTCCTGATGACATAAAAAATCATGTCATCAGACCGCTTCAGCATCCCCAATATCCAAACCTGAAGCATCCATAATGGCTCTTACAATTCTTTCTGAAGAATGTCCGTGTCCGTACGGATTCTTTGCATTCTTCATTTTAATGTAAGCATCATGATTATCTAAAAGCTCGGATACCCCCTTTACGATGGCTGACGAATCCGAGCCGACAAGTTTCGCACATCCAGTCTGAACACCTTCAGGTCTTTCCGTAACATCACGCATAACCAGAACAGGCTTTGACAGAGCCGGAGCTTCTTCCTGAATACCGCCTGAATCAGTAAGTACCAGATATGAAGCATTAAGGAGAGCCTGGAAATGCAGATAGGAAAGAGGAGGCAGAAGCAGAACTCTTGCATGATTGCTGAGAATAGACCTTACCGTTCTCTGAACCAGAGGATTCAGGTGCACAGGATACACAAAAAGGCAGTCCATATACTTATATGAAAGTTCCTTTATGGCGTTGCAGATATCTACCAGCCCGTCACCAAGATTCTCACGTCTGTGACCGGTTATAAGAATAATCTTCTTTCCCTGTTCCAGAGCTTTCTGCACGTCAATATGCAGAAAATCATTCTTGCCCTTCACAAAATCTCTTACCCAGAGAAGAGCATCAATTACGGTATTTCCGGTAACAAAAACCTGTTCCGGAGGTATACCTTCCTTAATCAGGTTGGCATAAGACAGTCTTGTAGGTGCAAAATGGAGATCGGCAACACGGGTCACTATCTGACGGTTCACCTCTTCCGGGAACGGAGCAAATTTATCATAGCTTCTGAGACCGGCCTCAATATGAGCCACCTTTATATGTCTGTAGAACGCACACATGGCTCCAACCATAACGGTTGTGGTATCACCCTGTACAATCACCCAGTCAGGTTTTTCCTTTTCAAAAACCTCATCAATAGCCACATAAAGCTTTGAGGTAAGAACAGCAAGTGACTGTCCGTGACTCATCACGTTGAGAGAAATATCCGGAACGATCTTGAAGTCAGCAAACGTATCATCGATCATCTGCTGATGCTGACCGGAATTACATAAAAGAGTGGTAATCTCCGGATGTCTCCTTAACTCCATAACTACAGGAGCCAGTTTTACAGCTTCCGGTCTGGTTCCCGCAATCACTATAATCTTCATATAACTACTGTACAATCCCTGTCTTAAGTAATCATATTTTCACAAAAACATCACCTATACAAAAAACAGTAACTTAAGCATTCAGTTATGTTTTTGTGCAAATATATTCAAAATCATCACAAACACAACGAGCATCGATACTTTAATATCTGAATCTCTTTTTCCGTTTTATCATAATAAAGGGAATCTGCATTTATGATCAGAAATCCATTGCAATATTGGTTAAAAAGTTAACCTCCTACACAGTTATAAAATTTTTTCAGGAGGTTAACCTGCAATATAAATAATTACACCTTATTCCTTATTGAAGATATCTCTGGTGTAAATCTTTTCTGCCACGTCGGCAAGTTCTTCACTCATACGGTTACAGATAATAACGTCTGACTGAGATTTGAATGTCTGAAGATCCTTCTCAACCTTTGAATTGAAGAAGGTTTCATCATTAAGCATCGGTTCATAAACAACAACGTTAATGCCCTTAGCCTTGATTCTCTTCATGATACCCTGAATTGAAGATGATCTGAAATTGTCAGAACCTGACTTCATAACCAGTCTGTAAATACCAACTGTAGAAGGCTTTCTTGAAAGAATATCAGAAGCAATGAAATCCTTTCTTACGGTATTTGAATCTACGATGGCCTTGATAATGGTGTTTGGAACATCCTTGTAGTTTGCCAGAAGCTGCTTGGTGTCCTTAGGCAGACAGTAACCGCCGTAACCGAATGAAGGATTGTTATAGAAATCACCGATACGAGGATCCATTGAAACACCCTGAATAATATTCTTGGTGTTCAGCCCCTTCAGAGAAGCGTAGGTATCAAGTTCATTGAAGAATGCCACTCTCATAGCGAGGTAGGTATTGGAGAACAGCTTAACACTTTCTGCTTCGGTTGGAGGAAGAATGAGTGAAGGGATCTTTTCAGCCGGAGTAAGAGCCACGCTCTTAAGGATTTCAATATACTTTTCACCGAAAGCCTTATCGTTGGTACCGATAATGATTCTTGAAGGATAAAGATTATCGTAAAGAGCACGACCTTCTCTTAAAAATTCAGGTGAGAAGTGAAGCTTGGAAACTGAAAGATCCTTCTTGGTCTTTTCGGTAAAACCTACAGGAAGTGTACTCTTAACAACAATATCAGCTTCAGGAGCATATACCTTAACCTGTTCGATAACACTGAGAACTGAATCTACATTGAAGTAGTTCAAATCAGGGTCATAATTGGTCGGGGTAGCAATGAATACAATATCACTGCCGGTTAAAATTTCGTTTGGATCTGTTGAAACGGTCAGATTAAGATTCTTGTTTGCAAGATAATCACTGATGTATTCATCCTTGATTGGAGATACCTTTGCCTTCAACTTGTTTACTCTGTCTTCTGTAATTTCAAGCAGGCCAACCTGATACTTGGTTGACAACATTACTGAAACTGACAGGCCTACATATCCTGCACCAACAACTGCTATTTTCATCTATTTATTCACCTATAAAAAAACAACAACACCTTAACATCGAATCAACACGTCGACCAGGCGCCACAAACTTTTACAAAAAGCCAATCTACACAAAAAAAGCAATAAAAACCCGCATTTATTTTACAAGGTAATCAGGGCTCTTTATTAGAGACAAGGGATTTTTACAGATTATATTGTGAGATTGTTCACATTGATTGTTAAAAAAATTTAACTGATTTTAGCTAATGATTATTTAGTATTCAACCTAATTTTTCAGTGGTAACATTTTCATATTTTTTACTGTTTTTATTTTACTGAAAATTCAAACATTACCCGTAAAACCGGCGGTCTTCAGGTTTACCTGAAATATTGTACAAAAACGGCCATGATGCAGAATCACACCATGACCGCAGAAGACAAAAGCTTTCAGATTAACAACGGATTATCTGTTTTTGCCGAAGAAGCCGGCAAGTGTTTTTCCCTTACTCAGAACCTTATCGGAAAGACGCTTATGCAGACTTACATGCTCTTTTTCCGTTTTGTCCGTATCATCCGTCCTTCCGGTATTACTACCGTCTTCCAGCGGAGAAGATGACTCAAGGTGAGACGTTTCAGAACGTAGTTCCTTCAGAACCCTGCTCATTAAAGCCTCATAAATTCCATTGTTTCTGGTCTTAAGCACTGAATTGGACTGTGACAGCTTATCAACAGCTCTCTTATAATAATCTTCCGTCATTGAGTATCTTTCTTCAGCATAATCATTGAGATAATCCAGCATGAATCTGTATTCATTCTGCTGCTGATTAAGCCCGCCTTCCCGCTCTGACACAATGTTATGCAGAAAATCCTCCCACATTGATTCTACGGAAGCAGAGGCCATGGAAACGACATTTGCACGAGCCTCACTGCCAAGTTTCTTCATGTATTTTCTGTCTGACAGAATTTTAACCAGCCGGTTACCCAGCTCTATGTAATCATTCTGATTAACCGTCACAATTCCCCTGCCGTCCTCAATGAATGTAAGCCACGGCATATCGTAGGTTACGACAGGGAGACCGTGACTCATGGCTTCGGCAAAAGTCATGGAAAAACCTTCATATTTTGATGTATTGACGAACACTGAAGCCTGAGAATAATACTTTTCCACTTTTTCAGTAAAACCGGCAAACTCAACACAGTCAGAGATTTCAAGCTCATCAGCTGTCTGAACCATTTTTTTCATTATTGACTCATCACCGTCCCCGACAATCAGAAGCCTTGCCTCCGGCAGAGACTGATGAACAAGAGCCATGGCCTTAATAAGATCGACAGGATTTTTTTCGTGCGATATTCTTCCTACCCAGCAGATAGTACTGTTATCCAGAAAATTCATAGGAACATTATCAGGATTAAAGGTAAGAGGGTTCGGTATTACCGCTGTATTTCTGCAGTACAGCGAGGTATACCTTCTGTCACACTCGGAAAGATTTACCACACCATCGCAGTTCACATATGTCGCGAGAACAGAGCCTGAAGTTTTATAGGCAAATTTATGAACAAACGGAACGGCAAAGAAGTTATGAGAGTGGGAAATATAATAGGTTTCACCCGTTGCTTTCACAGCAAGCATATCCCAGAATGAACATTCGTCCATCCAGTGACCTGAAACAACGGCATCGATACCGTTACTCTCTATAATCTGACGCCAGCGACCGTATCTTTCGAAAAAAGCACCTTCATGAGACAGATCCTTGTTAGGCAGAAATTCACGCCTTACCATATCCGACAGCGGGTACTCATCCCCGTCCCTGACGTCATCAGTAATAAGCACGACTCTGTATTTATATGAACCATCGGCATTTTTTACTGCCGCAAATCTGTTGCAGAGGAGCTGTGTAACCCTCTGAGCTCCGCCGTTGCTTATGCTTCTGTAGTAAAAAGCTATGGTTCTGATATCCTTATGCGGACGCTTGGATTTAAAATATCCGCAGATTCTGCCGGAAACCTTTTTCGGTTCGTTCCAAAATTTTTCAGCGAGACATTTTACAACATCATCATATCCCCAAAGATTTACCAGGGAGGCCATATTAACGTCGTTATTTATGTTCTGGGTACAGTTCACGAATTTCACCACGCTTTCAGACATCAGACGCTTTCTGATATTTTCAGATACCTTGCTGTAATCACCGTTTAATGTATGCAGGTATTCATCTATCGCCATGAACACGTCATGTTCCGTAAGCATTGTCTCAAACATTTCCTGAGTCATCAGATCCGTTCCGGTTACCCCTGATCCCAGTTTATAGCGATAGAGTTTATCGGTAATTCCGCAGTAGCTTTTAAAACTGCCCAGTATATATGCCATGGCATATATGTCATTCGCCTTGTAGAATCTGTGTTCAGGCATTTGAGCAAAAACCTGACGGCACAAATCCCCGGAATAAATCTTATTCCACAGATTAAACGAAAAAAGCTGTTCCACAAAGGCTGCAGACAGAAGATTGTCTGATGCGATTTTCTGCGTATACGGCTCAACAAAGCTCTCGAAACGGCGAATACGTCTGTATGCGCACTGATTCCGGTAATTGACCACGTCAGTGCCGAACATCAGCAGATCGGTTTTTGCTTTACTGATTGCCTCAAATGCCGTTTCACATGCATTTGAGGAAAGCTCATCATCACCGTCCAGGAACATGACATACTGACCTGAAGAAGATGCAACTCCCTTCTGACGGCAAATCTGAGCCGATGAATTCTTTTCCAGACTAATCAGCCTGATTCTGGAATCTATTTTCCGGTAAAGCTTTATTATGCCTTCAGAACCGTCTGTTGAGCAGTCATCCACGCAGATTATTTCAATATTCTTCAAAGTCTGGTTACAGACACTCTTTAAAGTATCACCGATAAATTTTCTGACGTTGTATACGGGAATAATGACTGAAACCTGAGGCTGTCCCACAACTTCTATTCTGCGGAAGAAGGTTTCAGTAACAAGAGCTTCCAATATTTCACTGCAGGTCTCAATACATCTGCAGTAGGCTGACAGAAATCTTGATTCAGATTCGTAAACAAGTTTATTTTTTCTGATGATTTCAGTTCTGTACATCTTGTTGGATGCTTTGGAAAAAAGCTTCTGAAGATTTACCCTGCCACTTACATACCTGCTGTTCTCAGCAAGTTTCTGCTGATTTCCCTGATAATCAGCATAATCTCCGGCAAGCAGAGAAAAATCACTGTAGCAGATATCCTTTTCAGATTTTACAAGAGCATAGAAATACTTACTGCAGGCTTCTTTATGCAGTATTTCCCCGGATCTGCAGAACATGACAAACGGAGATTCAATCTGTCTGATTATTCTGTCAACACTGCGGTTAAGATCCATACCGACGGAATTAACAATGGAAATTCGGGAATCCTGCTGTCCGTATCCGTCAAGATCTCCAGTACAGGAAGACTGACTGTTTACGACTATAATTCTGATTTTTTCAAAACTCTGAGTAATGAGAGAATCCAGCGTTTCATGCAGAAAATCAGCTCCAGTTGAAACCGTCAGCACCACGGTTATCAGAGGCTGACCTTCCACATAGGCAGAAACAAGATCACCTACCATACCGGAATTTTTTCTGAACTCGAGGAATTCTTCATTTGCAGACATATTAGGCTGATAACTTACGTTATAATTTGATCTGAGTTTCAGTCTGTAGTTAAGAGATCTGTTAAGTGCCGTATTGAAGGTTGCAAAATAATCACGTCTGTTCGGAAGTCTCATGATATTGGATAAAAGAATATCATAAGCCTTCAGAACATTATCCACATGACAGTCCTTGAGGGACATGGTGGTTGACTTACTGTCCCCCTTTGTATACTGAATATAACTGCCGTCAAGATATGCTATTTTTTCAGCCAGTGAAAAGGCCAGAAGAGTAAATGACAGATCATTTGAGGAAGACAGTTCGGCATACATGAGGTGATGCTGCCTTATAAAATCCGTCCTGAATATTTTGTTCCACGGTACCGCATGAGAAAGCTGATACAGTCTGTCGTAATTCTCACCGGGAACAAAAGGATTCTCAGCTCCGTCTCCGAAAGAGGTGGTACTTATGAGTGTTCCGTCCGAAGTAACGAAAGAATAATTACAGAAACAGATATCAGCTCCTGTTTCAGTTATTTTTCTGTACATGTCACCAAGAAAATCAGGCATAAAGAAGTCATCACAATCCAGGAAGAAACAGTATTCCCCCTTTGCATGAGAAAACCCCAGATTGCGACAATATCCTGCACCTCTGTTAATGGTGTTATGAATTACTCTGATTCGACTGTCTCTTTCGCTGAGTTCCTTCAGAATTTTGAGAGAACCGTCTGGTGAACAGTCATCTACGCAAATGATTTCAAAATCCTGACAGCTCTGATTCAGCAGTGACTCAATCGTTCTTGTTATCCCCTGCTGAGCTTTGTATACAGGCATTATTACAGAAATCATTCTAAACTCCTTCCCTTCCTCTATCCAATCTTATCCAAAATCTTAAACCGATCTGATAAATAAACTTACATTTCTAACAGTTCTGAATTTTCCGGTTTACCAAAAACAAAATCAAGGCTGCTCACTCATGACAAAATCCGGGAAAAACTCTCTGGCTTTTGCAAGAAAATATTCCCTGTCATCATCGGTCATTCCACGAAGATAAAAACCCAGATCCCTTTCCAGCCGTTTCATTACGGTATCCTTCCATGACTGTTTTTCCACGTCTGACAGAGATGAATTTTCAATATCTGTATATATTTCCCTGTACAGGCTGAAAATTCTGACATCATCCTTCGATTTTACCTTGTTGGTTATGGATTTATCGTTTTTATAATACAGATATTCCGGCTTACAGTTAATCTCTATTCTGTTGCAGTACATCATGGCACCGAAGGTGAATTTATTATCACCTCCTATCACCTTTGGAATTTCACAGAATCTGATACCGTTTCTTATTATCAGATCCCTGCTGTATATCTTGTTCCATACCGTACCGCTTCTTACAGCAATTATCTTTCTGTCCTTAAAGGTACCGTCTGTGAACGGTATACCGAAATTCTTCAGAGTAGAACCGTTCTCGCTGAACCAGCGGGCATTAGGAGTAGCGGCAATATCAGCCTCACCGGCAACAGCGGTTTTATACAGTTCTTCAAAATAATCAGCAGAGACGGTATCATCAGAATCGACAAAGCCGACGTAATTACCCTTTGCCATTCCGATGCCTCTGTTTCTTGCGACATTACATCCCTGATTCTGCTGTTCAACTATCACGATTCTGGAATCAGCCTTTTCATAATCCTTTAACACAGCGCCGGTACCATCGGTAGAACCGTCATTGATGACGATTATCTCTATATTGCGCAGAGTCTGAGCCATCAGACTGTCCAGACAGTGTCGCACCATGTTCTCCGCATTATATACCGGCACGATAACGGAAACGTACGGCGCATCCTTCTCACCATTCTCCATGATGTTCCAGAGTTCAGGGTAATGAGCAAAAATGCCACTGAGCTGAGCATTATTGTTATCACCTTCCACATAGTTTATCTTCATCAGCGTAGGTTTATCATTGGCTCCGATTTCCGTTGCCAGGTCTACGTGAACCAGATCAATACGCCTGCGGAGAACCTTCTTCTTAACCCCCTTCATGGTACTCATGGCCCAGAACCACAGATCATCAGTGGTTGGAGCCAGACTGGTAAAAAGAGAAACGTCGGATACATCTTCACTGAAACAATTCGGAGGATACAGAACTCCACCGCATCCGGTAGGCAGAACTCTGAAAGACGGGAATGACAGTCTGGTATCCCGTTTCCATTCCCGGTAAGGTTTAAGACAGTGTTCCTCTGAATCAATCAGGTGTGCTCTGGCCGCAATCACGACATCCGGGTACATCAGATGTTCTTCGTAGAGATCTCCTATAAGTCCTGCAGGATAAAAAATATCATCATCGACGGTTATTATCGTATAACCAGGATACTTCTGCAGAACAGGAACAAGTTTCTTGTACGATCTGGTATTCGCAGTCCAGATAATTTCCACCAATCCTGAAAGTCTTATAATCTCGTTAAGGAGGTCAGGAAAATCTTTTTCCCTACCGGGAAAATCCTCTTCTGATACGGAAATAACAATTTTTTCAGGCAGAACAGAATTCAGCAGAAGAGAAAAAACTACGTAGACAAGATCGCCGATTCTCGGTCCAAACGTAGTCAGAGATACAATAAGTTTCGGAACAGTCTTTTCAGAAAGATTCAGATTGTTTTTATTGAGTCGCCCCCTAATAACCTTTTCGGCAAACACTCGATCCAGGAAAAAATGACGATCAAGTCTCTGAACCATAGGTCTTTTTTCTTCGTCCACCTCAAGTCTGCGACATACTCTGTCCATCAGCACTGCGGATCTCAGATATTTAACTTCCGGTGCGTATTTCTGAGCAAAAATATGAAAAGCCACCTGTTCAGGAATTCCCTCAAGACATGACTTGCGGCTGAAGTCCATGAATTTTCTGGTTTTGGAATGAGTAAGGTCAAAGAACATCACGTCAAACCGAACTTCTTTCAGATTTTCGGTTACCGAAGGTTTATCTTTCAGTCCTGACAGATCATATTTATCCTGCAGACTGATTCTTTCATCTTCATGCATTACCCAGAAATCACTACCCCGGTACAGCGGATTAAACACCATTTTATGAAATGAAAAATTGGTCACCTCGACATAAGGAGACAGCCAGCAGGCATACCTGTAACCTGACAGGTATGAGACGTCATATCTGACCATTCTGATTTTCATTTCATAAGAAAGTTTTCCACCGGCATACCTTACAAAACGCCATCCGTTGTATCTGCCGATAGACAGCAGTTCCTCATTATCGGTTATGCAGATGTAGTCCCATTTAGGAGCTTTATCCTTAATCAGAGGAATCTGAACAGTATAGACGCCCCTGTCATTTCTCAAAAAACAGGTATATATACATCTCTGGTTTTTTACGGAATAATCAAAAGAGACCTGCTGTCTTTCAGGAAGAAAAAAATTCCTTATTTCCTTGTTCGAACAGAGATAATCTATAAGAGAATTTCGATCATAAGTCTTTAAATACTCATGCTCTTCAAGATATGCCGAACCGTCAAACAGCCATCCTGATGAAAAACCTTTTTTCCAGCCGCTTCTGTAGAAATGCTCTAACAGTTTTTCTTCTGAAAGACTGTTCAGGCCATACTCCCTGCGGTACCAGTCAGCATCAAAATAGCCTGATTCTGAAATCATCCGAAGTTCATCGCATACCTTATAATGTTCATTAAGTTTATTAACGATTTTTTTTATAAAACTCATAAATCTCAACTCAAATACAACTCAGACTCCATTCAGAAAAAATTTTCAAATTTCTGAGCTGAAAATAATGTTTATCTCCCCGATGCGGAAATGCAGTTCATGTGAACACATCTGTTATGTCGGAAGTAACTGTTACTTGGTATCAATTACATTCTTATACCAGTCTCTCATTCTCCAAACACATGAAAAATTCTGGAAAAGGAAATTATCCTGGGCTTCCATCCTGAAATCAGGTGAACTTAAACGCATTGCCATATAGACGGCCTGAGAAAAAATCAGACGATCTCCCTGGGCCACATGACCGCCTATGACATCATAAATCCAGACAAGCATATTGTCATGAACCTGATTAAGACCGTAATTCAGCTCACTGACGTTTAAATTCTTCAGCATAGGAAAAAGATGCTTGCTGCAGTGATTTTCGTCAGTAAGATTCTGAATGATGAGATATCTGTTTGTCGAGATGTTTTCTTTGATTATGTCTGAGGTTTCATTCCTTCTGAAAGGATCCTTTTCATCCACTGTCGTACCTAAAAGCTTGCTTAGCATCGAATTTGCGGAAGTCTGCTTCAGGTCAATCTGCGGATTTACCGCTATATGGTTGGTTCCGTCAAGATAATTGGATATCTGCAGTGAAGCATATCCGCCGGCAGAGGAGCCGAAAAAATACACATTGCGGTTTTCAATGCCGAGAAGTTCTCTTATTCTGTTTACAATAACGGCAAGATATTCAATATAAGCTTCCTTCCGAGTACCGTAAAACCATCCCCTTCGCAACTGTTTATACATTGACAGCATCGGATCCGACACATTGAGAACATATCCCGGACAGAAAGGCATGTATGAATTTCTTTTGAAAACGGGGATAGCTTCAGATGGTTCTCTTGACGCGGAAAAAATAACAAAAAGATTCTTCTTGTCTTCACTCTGTTCAGGTTCCTTCAAAAGAAGATCAAAAAGCACATTCCCCAGATACACCGAAAATCTGTTTTTCAGATTTTCACGAACCAGATCCTTACAGTCATAAAACTGACAGCTTTTTTCCATATCGTAGTGCTGATTCTTCAGTCTGTTCCACTGAAGCTTCATCTCCTTGCTGAAATCAGCATAGCTGTCTATCGAAACCTTTTTAAAAACTTCCTCAAACTTGCTGTTGTAACTCATGTGTTTTTCCAAATAACCCTATCTTATTCAAACTACAGATTAATCCCCATGCCTATAATACTAAATCATCATAAAAGATGAGACTGTAAAGGACAAATAATTATTTTTTTTGTGATAACGTGACAAGTATTAAAAAAATGTTAAAAACGGGTTATCATTTAATGGCATTTACAGAACATTTCATCAATAATGTACGCCTACAGAAAATTCAGGAAATCAATCTAACATTATTCAACATTAAGGATTGAAATTATAACCATATAATAGCAAGTTGCGGAGACAACACAAAAAATGAAGATCACTAAAGCCGTTATACCGGTGGCAGGTTTAGGCACCAGAATGCTTCCTGCCACCAAAGCAATACCGAAGGAAATGCTGCCTATAGTCGACAAACCTCTTATTCAGTACGTGGTTAACGAAGCCGTGGCTGCAGGTATCAAGGATATAATTCTGGTTACCCACTCATCCAAAAATGCCATAGAAAATCATTTTGACAGAAGCTTCGAGCTTGAAGCAACCCTTGAAAAGCGTGTTAAACGCCAGCTTCTTGACGAAATACAGTCAATCTGTCCTCACGACGTAACCATTATGCACGTAAGACAGGGTATAGCCAAAGGGCTCGGACATGCTATTTCCTGCGCAAAATCACTGGTTAACGGTGAACCTTTTGCGGTAATTCTTCCGGACGATCTGATTGATGAGTACAGTTCAGACTACTCAAAGGACAATCTCAAAAAAATGATCTCCCGCTATGAAGAAACCGGGAAAAGCCAGATCATGGTTGAACAGGTTCCTATGGAAGACACATCATCCTATGGTGTTATCGACGTTCCTGAAGAATTCAAGAACAGAGTCATTGAACCGGAAACAGACATCACCATCAAAGGATTCAGCGAAAAGCCTAAGGTTGAGGAAGCTCCTTCAAATCTTGCCATTGTGGGCAGATATGTTCTTTCTCCTGCAATCTGGGATCTGCTTGACGAAACACCTATCGGTGCCGGCGATGAAATTCAGCTGACTGACGCACTCAGACTCCTGCTCAGACAGGAAGAGATTGAAGCTTTTGTGCTCAAGGGAAGAAGACTGGACTGCGGTTCAAAATTCGGATATGTGAAAGCATTCATTGAATACGCCCTGCGCCATCCAAAGCTTCAGGAAGAAGTCAGACACTACCTTCTTGATGAAGTTTATCCGAAATTAAACTAATCATCACGAAGAAATAATCTCTGATTATTTTTTATTAACCTAGTTAAAACCCATTGGCAGCAATGGGTTTTTATTTCATTCACAGGCTGTAAACAGATGAATTCTCCTAGAACTTCAGATTGAACCCGGCATACAGATCAAAGGAATCAAGCTGCAGTTTTTCATAGAAATAGTCTTTGGAAACTTCACCGTAATCAGCATATCTCAAGCCCACATCAAAGCCGAAGTGATCATTAAGCATCAGTTCGGTACCTGCCTTGACATTTATGGCCAGTTCGGTGTTGTGTTCGGTGAAACCACTGATTGAAGATCTGTTTCTGGCAAAACCCAGACCTGTTCCCACGTACGGTACTACAACACTGTTGATGTGATAGTTACCTATTACGTTGACAAACATGCCAGAAGACTTCACCGTCATTGTATCCCTGTAGACAGTATGGTCATCACCCCATACATCCATGGAATAGTCATCATTATTGAGGAAGAATCCTTCAGCCTCGACCTTGAATCCCATACCGGATGAATGTTCAAAATCAAGACCGACATGAGGATTGACAATAAAAGAAGCACCGTCATCAACATTATGATCATGATTATCATGATGATGGTGATCATCATGAGTATAATCCAGATTTGTAAAGGCAACTCCTGCGGTACCGCCGATATAAGGTCTTATTCTGAATCCCCTCGCGGAAGTGTCATCCTGATAATCATCGGCAGCATAAGCAGAAGCACCAGCAGCAAGAAGAACCGCACAGGGAACGACCTTAAGTAACATATTTTTCATATCAAACCTCGTCTGCAGACAGACAATGAATTTAAAACATACCTGTTTCTGACGGACTGCCGTGTCAGTCGCAGTCCACCGGCAAACCAAAACGGTCACGATGAGATTATCATCACGTGGCCTCCTATATATACCACAAATGCGGAAAAAACGTACAATGATTATTCATATTTTTAACCTGCACGGAGCTTATCTCTGTTTGCAATGCTCAGTACATCCCCGGAACTCCTTATGTTTTTGGTTATTGTGTGAACTGTGCAGGCAAAAAAAATCCTAATAATTACAAAATGTGCTAAAATTTTTTAACATGTTTGTGTAGACAATAAGTTATAATAATAATCGGTAAGACAATGACCAGCCCTGCATTAAAAACAGAAGGATATCTGATAAACACCCTGCATCTCGACAGATGCGACACGGCATTCGTATGCGAATATTTCAATCAGTGTCAGGATAATGAATCTCTCAAATCAACTCCCATAGTTCTGGCTCTGGAAAACGCCGGAGATCTTCACGGCTTTGACTTCCATAAAATCAAGGCTTACGCCGCGGAACTCGGATTCAACATTATCGGCCTCTGTGCTACCCTTAATCCTAAAATCGCCCTTTTCATAAAGACATGGAAGCTCCCTGTTTTCGTACCGGGCGGAATTTCAGGAAACAGTCAGACGGCATCATCAGGTTCAACCTCTGCAGCACCTGTTCACGCGGCTCCGGCAGCTCATACCGTTAACAATATTACGAACAGCAACGGCATCATAGTCGGTTCAGCCAGAACCGCAGCTCCTGCCGAACAGGGCATAAAGATTAATACGGCCGTGGTTTCAGATGACGAACCGGATCTCCACAGACCTAACGACATCATAATCGAGAATCCTTTCGGAACCGACGAGGAAGCGCCTTCCGGATCCGTATTCTCCGCCGGTATTAAAGGCGGCTTAACCGACAGAATTTCCTCCGCTTCCGCACCTGACATCAAAACAGTGGAACACAAAATGTCCATGGGACCTGCTCCTTCCACAGTTGTGGTAACTCCGGTAAAGCATGCCCAGCAGCATCAGGAAATCAGACAGACCGCTGAAACAGCTCCTGTAAAGGAACCTGTACAGGAAAAGGCTCAGAACACTCAGGCTGAACACCAGCCTCAGCCTGTTCCTCAGATTGTGGCCAACCCGGAAACCACCATGATTCATGTGGGTAACGTACGCAGCGGCAACAGTCTGTACGCAAAGAACAAATCCCTGGTGATTATCGGAAACGTGGGTGACGGAGCCGAGATAGCGGCCGATGACTGCATTTACGTATTCGGCAGCGTCAGAGGCAGAATTCAGGCTGGCGGACGCCGGAACACCACAAGCATTATCTACTGCAATGATTTCAAACCTCAGCTGGTTTCCGTTGCAGGCATTTACTCCACCATTGAAAACATGCCGCCGGAAGTGATTGGCAAAGGAGTACTTGTTTCACTGAAAAACGGGGTTCTTGAATATAAAATTCAGTGATAATCCGCAAAGATGGATAAAGTAGTTTCTAATAATCGTTAAAATGATGTAACATACCTGTTGTTCGTCATAAGATGAGCGGAAACTGCTTACTGTATACCTGGTAAACAGGTTATATTTACGGTGACTGTACAGACACCTGATAACAGGCTGGCATTACCGTACAGTCATATGCTATTGAGGTGAAACCTTAACGGGCTTTTGAACTTGACTTTTGAGAAGATGTCTGTATGTTCAGACTGCTTTACAAAAGATTCGGAAAGAGTCCGATAAGGTTTTACGTTTGTAACATAACACAAATTCATAAAAGGATTCAGGAAACCGAATCCGCAAGTTAATTAACAAGGATACTGCACTAAATGGCAAGTGATTTAAATAAAGACGTAGAGTTGGAAAACTCAACAGTGGCTGAAACAGAAGCTGAAGCAGCAGAAATCAGTCAGGAAGTTGAAAATGAAGCCGGCGAAGCAACTGAAGCAGCCGAAGTGGAAGAAATTGATTACAAGGCTGATTTCAAGGCAAAGATCATCGTTGTTACCTCCGGTAAGGGCGGTGTAGGTAAAACCACTTCCAGCGCATCAATCAGTTCAGGTCTCGCTCTCTTAGGAAAGAAGACTGCTGTTATCGACTTCGACGTAGGTTTAAGAAATCTTGACCTCGTAATGGGTTGTGAACGTCGTGTAGTTTACGATCTGGTAAACGTAATCAAGAGGGAAGCCACCTTAAGACAGGCTTTAATCAAGGACAAGAACTGCCCTAACCTGTATATTCTTCCAGCTTCCCAGACCAGAGACAAGGATGCACTTTCAAAGGAAGGCGTTCACCGTATTCTGCGCGAACTTGACGACATGGGTTTTGAATACATTATCTGTGACTCTCCTGCAGGTATCGAAACCGGTGCTCTCATGGCTCTCTACTTTGCAGACATCGCCATTGTGACCACCAATCCTGAAGTTTCATCAGTAAGAGACTCAGACAGAATCATCGGTATTCTTGACTCAAAGAGCCGCAGAGCCGAATACGGTCTTGAACCAATCAAGCCTTACCTGCTGCTCACCCGTTACGACCCTAACAGAGTTGACGGCGGACACATGCTCAGCATGGACGAAGTAATTGAATTGTTAAGCATCGAACTTATCGGTGTAATTCCTGAATCCAAGTCCGTACTCGAAGCATCCAACCTCGGTAAGCCTACCGTTTACATCAAGGGTTCTGACGCAGGCATGGCCTACATGGATACCGTTAAGCGTATTCTCGGTCAGCACGTTGACTTCAGATTCACCCAGAAGGTTGGCATTTTCAAACGTTTATTAGGGAAGAAATAACTATGTCATGGTTAACTGATCTTATTTACAGAAAAAAAGAAACCGCCAGCAGCAGTGCCAAAAGCAGATTACAGCTGGTACTCATTCACGATCGTGAAAACCGTGACGGTCCTGATTTTCTGCCTCAGCTGAAGCTTGATATCATCAATGCTATCAAGAAGTACGTACAAATCAATGATGAACAGGTTCACGTAAACGTATCTCAGAAGAACGATACCTCAATGATGGAGGTTTCCGTATCTCTGGATCCTAAGTACGATGATAAGATTCCTGAATATCATGAACGTTATTCGGACGAAAATGATATCAACGATATCAAGAGCGTTGATGACAGGTAAAAAAAATCCTGACTGATTACCTCTTCCCTTGAATAAAGGAAGTTATGTCATGACGGATTAAATCAGCATATAAACATATAAACAAAATCAGAAGGCTGAATCAGTTGATTCTGCCTTCTGTTATTCTGTCCCTGCAGCCAGAACAGGTACTTATTGAAGAATATCCGAAGCAGAACTTCGAAATATGGTTCACCTGATGTGACAGAAATTTCATCAGATTTAAATACATTAAACGCACCAGGTTTGACTAGAACTTTCCCAATTAATAATACTATATAAGATGTGCAAATATTGAGCACATCTTGTTTCAATATCTCATTATTTACTCCATATACCAATCAACAACATAACTTCCTCAGTTTTCATGTAGATATAAAGCCTGTTTTCTCCCTAAAAAAATTAAAAAATATCGACAAAATTGTGAAATTTTTCTTGAATATAGTCTAATTATAACTTATAATTAGACTATATATTTACGGAGTTTGATATGCCAAT
>NZ_FOXF01000031.1 GCF_900115655.1 Ruminobacter amylophilus
TCGTAACCACATACAATATCGATGTCTTTTCTCTGTGATTTCAGATTGTTGATATACTTTTCGGTGTTTTTTATTAAGTCTTCTTTAAACTGCACCTGACCGAATATCTTATCCTCGGTCATGCCGTAACCCGGTTCAAAAGAGCACAAAGTAAAGTTAGAAGAGTGGACATCCATTCCAATATATATTATCTTATTCATAACGACCTTCATTTAATGTTTGCGGTAAATCCGTATCTGTTTACAAACATCTACAGTTTACACGGTAAATCCACGTTTTTACATTCTTTCGTGGAGGTCGTTTCATATTGTCTGTTATGTGGAAGCTTTAGTCAGGGACTCGGAAAAATGCTTTAAGTTCCGAATATAGACCAAACAGCAGTTTCCCTCGATTAAAAGCCATATAAAAATTTGATAAATAACAGCATGACATGATGTTAAAGCATGAGTGGGGGAAGTTTTTTGATATAATCAGCTTGAGATAAATTAATATTGGTATACGAGGAATTTATGGCAAATCCATTATTGAATATGAAGCTGTTACCGGACTTCGACAAAATAAATGTTTCAGATATCCGTCCGGCAATAAGACAGCTGATTGACAAATGCAGAGATACGGTGATTTACATTACCGATATCAATTCCGATGAAGAAAACGAGCCTACCTGGGATAGTCTGGTGAAACCTATTGAAGAATCTCTGGATCAGCTGTCAAGAGCGTGGGGAGTGGTAGGTCATTTAAATGGTGTGGTAAACAGTGATGAGTTACGTCAGGCTCATGATGAACTTTTACCTGAAGTATCTGAGTTTTATACATGGCTCGGACAGAATGAGGATTTGTATCACGCATATCTCAGACTTAAGAATTCTGATTCATTTTCTCTGCTGAGCGGAGCACAGCAGAAAGCAATAGAAGAGGAACTGAAGGATTTTGAATTATGCGGTATTTCTCTTCCTGAAGATGAAAAAGTTCTTTTCGGCGAAATAGAAGCCAAATTGTCAGAACTTTCCTCAAAATTCAGCAACAATGTGCTTGATGCGACCAATTCATACATAAAGCACATAACTGATGAAAAGGAACTGAGCGGTCTTCCTGAAAGTGCCAAGGCTTTAGCCAGACAGGAGGCTGAAAACCGAAATCTTGATGGTTATGTGCTGACTCTTCAGTATCCTTCATACATTCCTGTAATGCAGTATGCCGATCACCGTGCCCTGCGTGAGGAGATGTACCGTGCCTACGTTACCAGAGCCTCAGAACTCGGGCCTACAGCAGGTAAATATGATAATACCGATATTATTGAAGAGGAACTTGCTTTAGCTGACAAACAGGCCGAACTTTTAGGTTATCCGTCAGCAGCACATCTGTCACTTGCTAAGAAAATGGCAAAGTCTCCTGAAGAAGTTATGAATTTTCTGTACAGCCTTGTAGATCATTCAAAGGAACAGGGTAAAAGGGAAATACAGGAAATCCGTGATTATGCCAAAAAGCTTGGTGTTATATATGAGCTGGAACCATGGGATATAAGCTACTTCAGTGAAAAGTTAAAGCAGGAGAGATATTCCATAACTGATGAACAGATTCGTCCTTATTTCCCTCTGACCAAGGTTGTAAACGGGCTATTCTCCCTTGTTTATCGCATTTTCGGTGTAGAAGTGAGACCTCATTTCGGTGTTGCCGTATGGCACCCGGACGTCGTTTATCATGATATTTACCGTAACGGTGAGCTGATTGGCGGCTTCTACATGGATCTCTATGCTAGAAAAAACAAGAGAGGCGGAGCGTGGATGAATGACTGTGCCGATCGCCGTTATAGAGCAGATGGTACTCTGCAGCTTCCTATTGCCTATATTGTCGCTAATTTCATGCCTCCGATAGGCGATAAACCGGCCCTTCTCAATCATGATGAGGTTGAGACTCTGTTCCATGAATTCGGACATGCTCTGCATCATATGCTGACAACCGTTGATATCGGTCAGGTGTCAGGTATTAACAGAGTTCCTTGGGATGCGGTAGAACTTCCTAGTCAGTTTATGGAAAACTTTACCTGGCAACCTGAAGTTCTGAACATGATCTCGGGGCATGTTGATACTCATGAACCTCTGCCTCAGAATCTTCTGGATAAGCTGATTGCTTCAAAGAATTACCATTCCGCCATGGCTATGCTGAGACAGCTTGAATTCTCTATTTATGATTTCAGAAGCTATCTGGAATATAAGATAGGTAAGCCGGCTCAGGAACTTATAGAGGAAGTGAGAAAGGATGTTTGCGTGATACCTGTTGCTGATTTCAATCGTTTCCAGAACAGTTTTACACACATATTTGCAGGCGGATATTCAGCAGGGTATTACAGCTACAAATGGGCGGAAGTATTGTCAGCAGATGCTTTCAGCCGCTTTGAGGAGGAAGGGATTCTGAATCCTAAAGTAGGTAATGACTTCGTGAGAACTATTTTAAGTAACGGCGGTTCAAAGGACTTTATGGATCTCTTTATCAGTTTCAGAGGTCGCAAACCTTCAGTTGAACCTTTATTGAGACACTCCGGAATTACAAATTCAAAGTCTTGATTACTTAGTAGTACCATACATTAAAGAATGAAATAACCATATCCATGATATGGTTATTTTTATTTTAATACGTTAATAGAAGAAATATTCAATCAGAATAGTCGATAATTGTTTGTAGGTTCAATAGGAAATAAAAATCTTCGGCCTATCATAAAGTTAGATAACTGTTTTCCGAAATATGATAAAATTATACCCTCTGAAAGACAAAAAAATAAAGAATATTATCAGTCGTGGGATAACTACCGACGAGATAGCTGATGTCAAGTATTTGATATTCAGAACACGATATCTTCAATTAATGAATAGGTTTGGTACATGCTATTAAAAGACAATCCAATATTGATGCAACTGAAGCAGAAAAGCATTGATGAAAAAAAATCACGTGGCGAATACGTTGAAGAAGATACCGCCAAAGTAAAAGTCCGCTCAGAAAATAAAGAACACAGAGAGCACAGAATACGACAGAATATCCAAAAAGTTAAGATATCTGCCGACGCCAATTCGACAATGGAACAGGGGGTTGTTAAGGCTAATGACCGAGGCTTCGGTTTTCTAGAAAGTGAATCCCGTGAAAGTTTCTTTATACCTCCTAAGGAAATGAAAAACCTTATGCACGGAGATAAAATCAGTGGTTACGTGGTATACCAGGGTGAGAAATCAAGAGTTGAAAGAATAACTCTGATAGAACCTTTCCTGTCAAGATTCGTTGCCAGAGTTGCTTACGTGAATGGTAAGCTTACTGTAGTGCCTGATCATCCCTGCATCAATTTTAACATCAATGCCGTAAACCATGTCCCTGACGGGGTAACACTGCGTGAGGGAGACTGGGTTATTGCGGTTTTAACAAAGCATGCCTTATCTGAAGGAAACAGAAACGGTCATATGGCTGAAGTAATTGAGTTTATAGTACATGCCAATGATGAACAGACTCCTTGGTGGGTTGTTCTCCGCGGGCTTGATTTGCCAAAGAGTGCCCCTGAAGATCTGCCTTCATACGAATACAAAGATGAATCGTTACCTAGAGTTGACCTGACTGATAAGCCTTTTGTGACCATTGACTCTGCAAAGACTCAGGATATGGATGACGCTCTGTATATTGAATCTTTACAGAATGGTGGCTGGTGCCTGTGGGTAGCCATAGCCGATCCTACCGGATATATTCATGAAGATGATGAGCTCGACAGTTATGCCGCCAGAAGAGCTTTTTCAATATATCTTCCTGGGCGTGACATTCCAATGCTTACCAGAACATTGAGTGATGATCTGTGTTCATTGAGAGAAAATGAAGAACGATTTGCTCTGGTTGGTAAATTCAATATCAGTGCAGACGGCAGCTGCGATCAGAAAATCGACTTCATGATGGCGACAATCAAATCACACGGAAAACTGGTATACGATGAAGTTTCTGACCTGCTTGAAGGAAAAGAGACCTCATTCAGTCCTTCACCTGTTATCCGGGAACAGATCGATATGCTTAGGGATTTCAGCAGAGTCAGATACAATTATCGTAAGACCAATGCCTGTGTATTCAAAGATAAACCTGAATATGAGTTCGTTCTGAATGAAAACGGCGGTCTGAAAGAAATCAAAGTTGTTCACAAGAGGGTGGCAAACGGAATTGTTGAAGAAGCAATGATTCTTGCCAATACCTGTGCAGGAAGATTTCTGGCTGAGCACTTCAACGCCGGTATTTTTAATACCCACAGCGGTCTTGATCATGAAAAGATTGCCGATGTTAATGAGGTTCTGGAAGAGAACGGTTACCCAATAGACGACATTGAACAGATTGAAACCATGACAGGTTACTGCAAACTGAAGAGATGGCTTTACGATTCTGAATCAGCATATCTTGATGCCAGAATTCACAAGTGCACGGCTTTTGCTGAGATGTCTCCTGTTCCTGGTCCTCATTTCGGTATGGGACTTGATTATTATGCGACCTGGACCTCTCCAATCAGAAAGTATGGGGACATGATTAACCATCGTCTGATTAAGTCTGCCATTACCAATACTGAGAAGCCTCGTATCCCGAGTGATGAGGTTATTGAGAGCATGAATCTTTCAAAAAAGAGCAATCGTGCTGCAGAGCGTCAGGTAAAGGATTGGCTCTATATGGATTATCTGAAGCCTCATATTAACAAAACTGTTTTCGAAGCTGAGGTAATGGATGTATCAAGAGGTGGTATTAAGGCAATGCTGCTGGATAACGGTGCCAGAGTGTTTGTTCCGACCAGCATGATCTGTAATGACAAAAAGCGCATTGAAGGAAACAATAGTCTTGGAGTAGTAATTCTTGACGGAGAGAAGAAGGTAATCCGTCTGGGACAGAAAGTTCAGGTACGAATTGTGGAAATCAATGAAAGTCGCGCCATTATAGGTGAACTGATACCAAGAATTTCGTAATACAGAAATCATTTAATGAGAACTTAAGACCGGATATGGTGGATAACTGTATCCGGTCTGTTGCAAGGTTAAGAAAATGAATATAAAAAAGTGGGTAGTTGCGGCAAGACTCAGAACATTACCGTTATCACTTTCAGCTGTTCTTGCAGGATGCTTTATGGGGGTATCAAAGAGCGGTATTTCCGCAATGTCGCTGATTCTCTTTATTCTGATTGTAATGACAGCCGTACTGCTTCAGATTTTATCCAATTTTGCCAATGATTACGGTGATGCCGTATCAGGAGTTGATTCTGATAACAGAATAGGACCGAGAAGGGCGCTTCAGAATGGGGATATGACCATGTCTGAAATGAAAAAGGGGATTGTCGCAGTAACGGTAATGGCCTTGATAACGGGAACGGCCTCCCTGTTCCTGGCTTTTGGAACAGACTATGTGAACATTGCAGTATTTGTACTGCTGGGAGCTCTTTCCGTAATAGCAGCAATTACTTATACAGTTGGACTGGTGTATGGCTACAAAGGCCTTGGTGACATTTCCGTTTTTATATTTTTCGGACTTGTGGCGGTAATGGGTAGCAGCTTTATGCTCTCTGGAAATATTTCGATGGAAAGTATTCTATGGGGGATTACTGCCGGATTTATGGCTACTCTTGTTTTAAACGTTAATAATCTGCGTGATTATGAAAGTGACAGAGTAAACGGTAAGCGTTCGCTTGTTGTCATGATGGGGCTTAAAGGGGGGAAGATTTATCATGCTTTGCTCATTTTAAGTGCCTTGATTTCTGCGCTGATCTGTCTGATTTATCATTTCAGTGACGGTTCCATGACCGGACTGTCTGCATGGATTTCACTTATTCCTATAGCCATTGCTTCCGTGTACTGCATTCATCCTGAGCATACCGGCAGAGAGCTTGATCCAATGCTGAAAAAAACATCTATTGCTGCGGCACTGGCAAATTTAGTCTGTGGTGCTGTTCTGGCGTGGTGTTAGCCTATGGATAAAGAAACCTCGTTATTGCTTTATAGCGGATAACGAGGTTTTTTGAAATTTATACAGTGACATTAGATTGTGTAATACCAACACTCTTCTGTGGGGCTTTTTTTGTTTTCCTGTTTTAATTCAGAAATTGTAAGTTCCTGATTCTTAGCGCATACTCTGGTGTATGGAGGAATAGATTTGGTTATGAATGTATTTCCGCCGATTACGGAGTGGTGTCCGATAACAGTGTTTCCTCCAAGTATTGAGGCATTGGAGTATATGGTTACGTTGTCTTCGATAGTCGGATGACGTTTGGCTGTTCTAAGTTTTTCAACATTATGGGTTGACACTGCTCCAAGGGTAACTCCCTGATAGATTTTTACATTGTTCCCTATGATTGTTGATTGACCTATAACAACACCCGTGCCGTGATCGATGAAGAAGAACCTGCCAATTTCTGCTCCGGGATGAATATCTATGCCTGTTTTACTGTGAGCATATTCGCTCATGCATCTTGGAATCAAAGGCACTCCGGCTTTATACAGTTCATGAGCCAGTCTGTATATGGTGATGGCATAGACCACCGGATAGGTTACGATTATTTCTCCAACGTTGAATGCTGCCGGATCTCCCTGCATTGCCGCATCGATATCATCATTAATTTTTGAGCGTATTTCAGGTATCTTCTCAAGAAAATGAAGAGCTATGTTATATGATTTTTCCTGAATAAGCTCCGGACTTATTCCGTGATTGTTTTCGTCTTCATTTAAGGCAATTGCAATCTGACGGCTAAGATGATACAGGATATTTTCAAGTAGAAGCGATACAGAGGTGCCAAGATTATATATCTTATAATCATTGGTTTTATAGTATCCTGGATAGATAATGCTTATTAAGTCCAGGATGCAGTCAAATATAACATTTCGATCCAGCAGATTAAAAACATCTCCGGTCGTATCCACATGTCTCTTGTGGGAATAATCATTTACGATTTCTGTTGCAATATTGAGGATGTTTTCCTCAATAGTCAGTATTTTGTGGGTAACTAAGGCTGTCATATTAAATCCCTCCGTAAGTCCTTTTTACGAATGATTTACAGATTAAAATTAATCCAAAAGTGGCAAAAAACGGCCATTGTAGAAAAATTCCGGCAATGACCGTTGTTTCCTGTCATCCAGTGTTATCTGATGGCGTATAAAGTTTTAACCAGATAATCTATTTCTTCAGGAGTATTGTAGAGTCCTAATACTGGTCTTACTGTCCCTTCGTAGCCTAAGTGTCTGAGCACTGGCTGAGCACAGTGATGACCGGCACGAACGGCAATACCATAACTGTTCAGGTAACTACCGACCTCTGAAATAGAATGTCCGTCAAGTACAAACGATAAAACGCCTGATTTGTTCAGCGGACGACCTACAAGAGTGAGTCCTTTAACTTTAGACAGTTCTTTCACGGCATATGTGGTGAGTTCATGTTCATAACGTGCCACTTCATGCATACCAATACCTGATAGGTAATCAAGAGCCGCTCCAAGTCCGACGGCATCGGCAA
Organism: Ruminobacter amylophilus; assembly: GCF_900115655.1. GTDB lineage: Bacteria > Pseudomonadota > Gammaproteobacteria > Enterobacterales > Succinivibrionaceae > Ruminobacter > Ruminobacter amylophilus. The sequence goes on from NZ_FOXF01000031.1 coordinate 7,498, forward strand.
TACTGCCTGTACCTGCTTCAAACTTGTTTGGTGCCTGATTGTAGATGGTGCGTTCGAAGGTTACGTCTCGAATCATATTGCCACCGCCGTGATATGGCTGAGCTTCTTCCCATAATTCCTTGCGTCCGTATACTGCACCGATACCGTTAGGACCATAAACCTTGTGTCCTGAGAACACAAAGAAGTCAGCTCCTGAGGCTGATACATTTACAGGCAGATGAGCAATGGACTGAGCTCCGTCAATCATGATAGGAACACTGTGAGAGTGAGCAATCTGAACCAGTTCTTCAACCGGAGTGATTGTTCCCAAAGTATTTGACACCTGAGTTACAGACACAAAGCGTGTTCTTGGAGTAAACAGGGATGCGTATGCCTTCAGGTCTAAATCTCCTGATGCATTGATAGGTATAACCTTTATAACCGCACCTGTAGCCTGAGCAACCAGCTGCCATGGTACTATGTTCGCATGATGTTCCAGAATAGATACGATAATTTCGTCACCTGGTCTGAGCAACGGACGGACATATGATTGGGCAACCAGATTAATGCCTTCAGTGGTTCCTCTTACCCAAACAATGTTATCTTTTGACGGTGCCCCTATGAAGTCGGCAACAGTCTGTCTGGCGTTTTCATATGCGTCAGTAGATCTTGCAGCCAGTTCATGAGCCGCACGATGAACATTGGAGTTCTCATGACGATAGTAATGATCTATTCTGCTGATTACAGCTTCCGGTCTCTGAGTGGTAGCTCCGTTATCAAACCAAACCAACTGATGTCCGTTAACTCTTTCTTCAAGAATAGGGAAATCATTTCGGATTGATTCAATACTTCTGCCGCCTACAGTAACACCTGATTTGTTTGTTAAAAAGCTGGTAGAAGAATGATTTGAATCATTGTTGCGGACTGAATGATAGTCGTCTGCCTGTGCGGCAGAAACAACTACAGGAGAATAACCGCTACTTTCTTCTACCAGAAACTTTGATTCATTATTTGCACGATTTAATTCATTACCTGGCACATAAGGGGTTCCTGCTGACAAAGATGCGTTGATAGCTTCGTCAATAACCCTGTCTGCGAGACTTTGATAATCATTTTGCGATGAATCGATATCTGTTGGGACATTCGCAGATGCAAGCAGAGTTTCAGCATCACCCTGCAGTGCACCGGAAGCGTCCGTTATGTTGTAATTGCCACGGGCGGCTTCTTCAGCCTGGTGAATACGCTGAGCACATCTTTCAGACGGAATGTCCGTGATGAGCTTCAGAATATCCTCCTCGCTTGGAAAACCGAACCCGAGCGGGTTGTTATTCGTAGTCATGGTATTCACCTACTTCCACATCTTCAAGAACGGCAATGGCATCATCAGCAAGAATAGCTGCAGAGCAGTAGATAGAAAGTAAGTAAGAGGCAACACCCTTATCATCAATACCACGGAAACGAACAGAAAGACCACGAGCGTTTTCGTGTTTTAAACCCTGCTGGAACAAACCGATTACACCACGCTTTGCTTCGCCGGTTCTGATTAACAGAATGTTGGTCTTGCCACTCTGGCTCTTAGGTTCCTTTAAGCCGTCAACAAGAAGCTTGTTTGAAGGAACGATAGGGATACCTCTCCAGGTAAGGAAGGTGCCGCCGTTAATATTTACGGTTGCAGGTGGCACGCCACGCTTGGTGCATTCTCTGCCAAAAGCTGCGATGGCGCGAGGATGAGCTAAGAAGAATGAAGGTTCCTTCCACACCTTGCTGATTAATTCATCGAAATCATCAGGAGTTGGAGCACCTGAACTGCTTCTAGGCTGAATTCTCTGGCTGTCAGCAACATTCTTTAATAAACCGTAGTCATCGTTGTTGATTAACTGGCTTTCCTGACGTTCACGTAAGCTTTCAATAGCCAGGGCAAGCTGTTCTCTTGTCTGGTCATATGGACTGCTGAAAAGATCATCAGCTGTGGTGTTAACATTAAGAATGGTTGAAATAGAGTTGAGCTGGTATTCTCTAGGCTGAAGCTCATAATCGATAAAGCCCTGAGGAATGATGTCACTCTTCTTGGTCTGGCTGCATAAAACATCCAGTGGAGTAGCGCCTTCAACAACTTTGTTTACTCTGAATACACCGTTGTTGATACCCTTGAATTCGAGAAGGGATGGGAGCCATCTAGGAGTAATTGAACCGAATTGTGGTCTGGTCTTTGTTACATCCGCTAGGTTACGAGCAGCTTCAAGCGATAAAGCATTAAGAGGATTGTTGGTAGTATCTGTCATTTCAAAAATCTCCAAATGAATATAAGGAAAAGAAATTAAACTTTATAATTAAATAATGTTTAATACACGGCCATACTGGTATCAATGGTTCTAGCCCATTCGTTGATACCATTTATAAGGTTGAAGCATTTACCCTTGTATCCTGCTTCTTTCAGAGTATTTATGGCAAGAATACTCCGTTTACCTTCCTTACATATAAAAACAGTGTCGTTTTCAGAATTCAGTTCGTTCTGTCTTCTTGCCAGCTGTCCTATAGGAATTACTACGGCTCCAGGAAATTTAACAATTGCTCTTTCATGCGGTTCTCTCACATCAACCAGATTGATCTTGTCTCCTCTATCCAGTCTTGCTTTCAGATCTTTTGCAGCAATTCCTGTAACCTGTTCTTCTTCCTTTTCATGTGTAACCAGACCGCAGAGTTCCTGATAGTCAACTTCCTGCACATCCGTTATTGTCGGGTTGTCACCGCAAATAGGACATGCATGATCTTTAGGAATATCCAAAACCGTGAATTTCCAATGCCATGCGTCGATCACCAGAAGTTTTCCGATGAGAGCATCACCGGTGCCGACAATGAGTTTTATTACTTCTGCCGCCTGACAGCTGCCGATAATACCCACCAGAACTCCCAAAATGCCACCTAATGAGCAGGTAGGTACTAATCCTGCGGGAGGAGGTGATGGATAAACACAACGATAGCAAGGACCATTATTAGGATCAAAAACCGTAACCTGTCCCTCAAACTGAAGTACAGCACCAAACACATCCGGTTTTCCTGCCAGTACGCAGGCATCACTTATCAGGTATCTCGATACATAGTTATCGGTTGCATCGGCAACAATGTCATAATCCTTAATAATCTCCAGAATGTTTTCTGAAGTCAGCTGTGTCTGATGAATGTTTACTTTAACTTTAGGATTAATTGCTCTTATGCTGTCTCGAGCTGATGCTACCTTAGGTCTTCCGATATCACGTGTACCGTGAATTACCTGTCTCTGAAGATTGGTAGCATCAACTTCATCAAAATCAGCCAGACCGATAGTTCCGACTCCTGCAGCAGCAAGGTACTGTGCCAGAGGTGCACCCAGACCGCCCAGGCCGGCTATCAGTACTTTGGCTGACTTTAATCTCTTCTGACCTTTTACTCCTATTTCTTTAAGCAGCAGATGACGGCTGTATCTGAGAATTTCATCGTTGTCGAGAGATACGCCATCAATTGTTTTGATTACTGGTTCCCTTTTTTCAGTCGGTGTTTCTTTGTGTATTCCCGGATTGTCATCGTTAACTCCTGAACCACCGGCTATTGACGGTACAAGATAAATTTGATCTCCTTCCTTTAGAGATGTTTCAAGACCGTTTAACTGTTTAATGTTTGTTGAATTTACGAAGAAATTAAGAAACGGACGAACATTGCCGTTGTCATCTTCGATAATTTTTTTGGCATCAGGAAACTGAGATAACAGGTCTTCCAAAATTTCTTTTACGTTGCTGCCATCAAGTTGAATTTCAGTTTGTTTTCCAATGTAATTACGCAGAGTTGTGGGAATTATCAGAGTTATTGACATGAAAAATTCTCCTTATCAGTTCATATCTTTAATTCGTAGTCTGCTGCTACTGTTTAGTTGTTTTGCTATCGTTTACTTATGGTATTTTGTTGTTGTAGTTGTGAAATAATTTGTTTTGATTTATTATCATACCGAAACGATGTGAAATATATGATATGTATTAAATCATACTTTGTCAATAGGATAAGTAGATTTTTTTATATTGTCTAATACGAGGTCGTTAATTCAGACATAAATGCTAAAACAGCAGAAATTTCAAAATAGAAATTTTATGAATGGAACAACTAGAAAACAGAGAAGAAAAACGGGGGAAACCGATGATTTCTTCTCTGTGAAATTAGGTCGGACTGTTAGTTCGTAATTTTTAATTCTTCCTTATCAGAAGTTCCGTTAACAATCTTAAAAGAGTTAAGTACAGGATTGTCGCGATCCTGCAGGGATAGAATCATGTAAGAAGCACCGGGATCATATGCAAGACGTTTATCCTCTTCTGAAGGTCTTGAAGGTGATTCAGGATGAGAATGCCAGTTTCCCAATGGTGATATTTTATTGTTTCTCATGTCCTTAATTGCTTCCAAATGCTCTTTAGGATCAATTGAAAAGTGTTCATTGGAGTGATCAATATTTGTGAGCAGATAAACTTTTTTAATTATTTTATTTCCCTGCTCGTCAATAGTTCCTGCTATTAAACCACAGGCTTCATTGGGCAATTCTTTCTGAGCATGATTAAGAATACTTTGGTAATCATTTTTGGTCAGAGTAATCATTGTTATCTCCTTGATAGCTGTGTTTTTTTTATTAAAAAGGATATATTTTACTGAAGAAATCTGATTTATTTGAAATGCTGTATCCAGCTGATACAAATCAATACGGAACTCTATGAAAAAACAATTCCGTACTGAATGTATCCTGATGTGAAGGTGTTAAAGTTTAAGTTCACAGGTAGGCTGTTCGTAATCAACCAGCTCAGTTATGGTCGGGTTGTTCCCGCAAACCGCACACTTGCCGTTGCACGGAGGCAGCTTAACCTTGTGGAAATCCTGATTGATTCCGTTATAGGTGAGCAGAGCTCCGGTAAGAAGTTTACCTGTTCCGGTAATGAACTTAACAGCTTCCATAGCCTGTAGACTGCCGATAACACCAGCCATTGCACCGATAACACCGGCCTGCTTGCAGGTAGGAATAGCATCTTTAGGAGGCATTTCCTTGAATACGCATCTGTAGCAAGGTCCCTGTCCCGGAACGTAGGTCATCAACTGTCCGTTAAATCTCAGAATACCTGCATGAGAGAATGGTTTCTTTTCCATTACACAGGCATCATTGATTAGGAATTTTGCAGCAAAGTTATCGGTTCCGTCGAGAACGAAGTCGTATTCTCTGATAATTTCTCTGATATTTGAAGAGTCGAGAAATTCTTTATATGTAACCACTTTAACGTCAGGATTAATGGCGTTGATGGATTCCTTTACTGAATCAACCTTATATTTACCGATGTCTGCTGTTGTATGGGCAATCTGTCTCTGAAGGTTTGATAGATCGACTACGTCAGCGTCAGCAATTCCTATTGTTCCAACACCTGCAGCAGCAAGGTATAGAGCAGATGGACATCCAAGACCGCCGGCGCCAATAATGAGAACCTTGGCCTTGAGAAGTTTGTTCTGTCCCTTAACACCTATTTCCTTCAGAAGAATATGACGAGAATAGCGTTCTATTTGTTCATCGCTTAAAGGCATGCGCCACCTCCCATGAAATAAATGAATTCTACAACGTCACCTTCCTTTAAAACAACAGCGTCTCTTTTTTCTCTTTCAAGAAAATCATCATTAAGTGAAACAGTCACATATTCGGGAGTTTCTACCTGTTTAATTTCAAGTAATTCTCCGACGGTAAGGCCTTCTTTCACTTCAGTTTTTTCACCTGCAACGGTAATCTGCATCATTATCTCCTAATTAATTTTAAAAATTGTTTGTGTTTATCGTCTGGCCAACGATAAAAGTAAATACTCTATGTTTGCAGCTAGTCGCCTACCTTTTTTACATACAAGGTAAAGGTACCATCGTTGTTGTCATCAAGTCTTAAGATCTGATGCCCCTCATCTTTAAGGGATCTTGGTACGTTCTGAACCGGCTCACCATCATTAAGTCTTACTGAAAGAATCTGGCCTTCGTCAAGTTCATCAAGGTATACCTTGGTTTTAACGAAGGTGTGAGGGCATACCCTGTCGGTAACATCAAGTTCAAGATCAGCAGTAATATCACTCATGATTATATTCTCCTTAATAGTTATTGCTGTTGTGCATACAGTCTCTGCTTTCCGGTTTCCGGTTTGATATAGTTTTTGTAGTCCGGTTTTTACTTTGTCTGACTTTCTGCTTCTATGGCCTTTTCATAAGCCTGTTTAAAATCTTCAATAAGATCTTCCACGTCTTCAATGCCGACGCTTATACGTAAAAGATCATCATAAATTCCTGATTGTTCTCTTTCCTGCTGGGTGTTGTGCAGGGCAATGGTTGAGGCAGGATGAATAATAAGAGTTTTGGTATCACCGATATTTGAAATGATGAATACCAGTTTAAGATTATTCATAAGAGCAAAGGCTCTCTGCCAGCTGCCGACGCGTATGGTTAGAATAGCGCCGTAGCCTTTGTTTAAAATTTTGTCCGCTGTTTCGTGACAGGGACAGTCACTGAGACCCGGGTAATTCACAACTACTTCAGGATGATTTTCCTTAAACCATTCTGCAAGTTTTAACGCATTACTGCATGCTTTCTGCATTCTCAATCCAAGGGTTTCAAGTCCAAGAATATTTAGAAATGCATTCTGAGGGGCAAGGCACGCTCCCATGTCTCTGGCAAAGCTGTTTCTCAGCTTTGCTATAAATGCCAGTTTCCCGAAAATAAGGTAATCGTCAAAGCTGCTGTTTTTGAACTGTTTCCAGTCAAAATTGCCACCGTCGGTAATAACTCCGCTGATGGCGGAACCACTGCCATTAATGTATTTTGATGATGAATTGATGACGATATTGGCACCATGTTCAAGAGGATTCAGCAGGTACGGGGTTGCAATGGTGTTGTCCACAACCAAAGGTATCTGATGCTTTCTGGCAATTTGCGCCAGTTCTTCAATGTCTGCGACTTCAAGTCCTGGGTTGGCTATGCTTTCCACGTAAATAAGTCTGGTTTTTTCATTGATTTGCTGTTCAATGCCGTCATAATCGTTTACGGAAGCGAAATGAGTTTTAATGCCCAGAGAAGCGATGTCCTTGAAGAAATAATAGGTACCGCCGTACAGACCATTGCTCGCTACAATTTCATCGCCTGAATTTGTTAAGGTAAAAATCACGTTTGCAATAGCCGCCATACCTGATGCTGTTGCTACAGATGCCAGCCCTTTTTCAATTTTTGTAATTTTGTTTTCAAAAATGGTAACCGTCGGATTGCCGGTGCGGGTGTAGTTATACCCTGGTTTTTTTCTGGCAAAAATTGCAGCCAGTTCTTCGGCGGACTGATGCTGGAAGGCACTGGTCTGATACACCGGAGGCAGAGTGGCTCCCTTGGCTTCTTTCCTGTCTTCACCTGCATGTAGAAGAGCAGTATTAAAATTCATGTTTCTTCCACCTTATTGTTTAGTTGTTTTATCGGTATTTCCGCTTTGTTATGCATTGGATATTTATCTAATAGGATAATTCCTATCTGTTTACTATATTTTATGAATGATCATTAGATATGTCAAATGTAAATTTAATTTTTTACATTATTCTGAATAATCAGTGTAGGGAATATAGAAGATAGAAGAGTATAAGCTGGAGAGATTAGTTTACACGGAAATATACCGAAAAAGAGATATTTGTAGTCGTTTTGTTCTTTTTTAAATTCCATGTATTTATATTAAATGTGATCTTTGTTGATAAAAGATTTTTTTATCATACGTTTTTTTGTAATTTAGGAGTTTATTCGCAAAACTGTTTTTACGATCCCTTAGCTTTATTATTATGATTTCTTTTTATGTTAGTATGATCTTATGTGAATAAACTGATGGTATCAGACAAAGTTTTTCAGATAATAAAAATAAGGAGCCTGACTGAAATGGCAGACGATATTTTAAAAGACTGTGGCAACGAATGTGGCTGCGCAATGGAAATAGGCACCGTCATAAATGATAATGATTGTGTTTTTGAGTGTGAACTGCACGGAGAAAGTGATGTCGTTGACAAGACCTATAATCACTATGTTGAGGAGGCGAAATCAATATGTGAATCAGCAGTGATCACTACCGAGGATCAGGAAAAAGCCGGAGTTCTGACCAAAAAAGTCAGAATTGAGTTTTCATGCACAGCTGAAAACATCATTTTCCAGATGCGGGTTAAACCTGCATAACGTTCTCTGACAGTGAACACGACAGGGATATTTATCTACGTTCTAGAAGATATGCCGGTATGTTTAAATTCACTTTTATGAGATTTCTCATCTGTCTTCTTTTTCTGTTCATCCTGCAGGGTAATGCTTACGGGGTACTGATGGATGAAGGAAAGCCACAGCAAAGACTTGGCGACCTTTCCTTAATGATGGAACAGAAATCATTAAGGGTGATTGTAGCTTATGATCAGGTTGGTTTTTTTATCAATAAAGGCAATCCTGACGGGCTCTATGTTGCCCTTTTTCAAAAATTCAAGAAGTTCCTGTCTGAAAAGTATCCAGAGGCTAAGCATCTTAAATTTTATTTTGTGCCTGTCAGACAGGATGAGGTCGTAAAATATATTTCAGAAGGTTATGGGGATATTGCCGTTGGTCTTCAGGCAACAAATAATCTGAAACGATATGTCGATTTTACAATTCCGGAAAAACTGTGGGTTGAAGAGATCGCCGTTGTTGCAAAGAACCAGCCGCCTATTAAAGAACTCAAAGACTTTTCAAACCGGTACTTTATGGTGAGAAAGAGTTCCAGCTATGCTGAAAGTCTTAAAAACGTTAATGTTTATCTGAAAGCATTGGAACTTCCACCGGCAAAGATTGTGTATGCTGATGAATACCTGACGGATGCCGATTTGGTGGATATGGTGGATAAAGGTGAAATCAAGTCCACCGTAATTAATAATTCTAAGCTTGTGGTGTGGAGGCGCCTGTTTAAGAACGTTACTTTTGCTACAGATATTCCAATTAAAGTTAATTCCACATTAGTCTGGGCGATAAGACACGATTCCCCTGAGCTGTATAAAGCCATAAATCTTTTTTTAAGGGAAAATCGTGACGGTACAAAAGAGGGCACACCTATTTATGACCGTTATATGAGAACTTCACCGGTTTATGAGTCTCATTATGCAAAAAGAAGGGAATGGTTGGGAATAACACCGAAAGATCTTGAAAAATTTATCACCATATTCAAGAAATACGGGGAGAAGTACAATCTTGACTGGAAACTGCTGATGGCTCAGGCATATCAGGAATCAACTCTGAATCAGGCTGTGGTTTCAAGTCGCGGAGCCGTTGGCATTATGCAGGTTTTGCCAAGCACGGCAAGTGAATGGTATATAAATCTCAGCAGTGTTACTGATCTTGACAACAATGTTCATGCAGGTACCAAATACATGCGTTACATGATTGATAATTTCTTCAGTGACGAAGATATCAGTAACAGCGACAGACTTCTTTTCGCACTGGCTTCCTACAACAGCGGACCATCAAGAATTACAAGATACAGGAAGGAAGCTCAGGATGCCGGTCTGAAAGGAAATGTATGGTTTAATAATGTGGAAAAGATTGCTGTTAAGCATAATGCGATAGAAACAGTGAAGTATGTAAAAAATATTTCTCAGTTTTATATTTCTTATACTAAGGCCTACGAGCTGTTGAAGAATAAATCAGATAAACGACGGGGTGGATCCGTCAAAACTCCTGAAAAACAGCAGAAGGCAGAAAGTATGGAAGTTTCAGCTAAGGTGACTGACAAGGTAAAACCAGTACCTGATAACGGTGATTCCAAAGCTGAAAAAAAATAATGTAAAAATGATAAAAATTTGCGAAATTTTAATCAATTTACATTACAATTAACTCGACCGGTTGGATAACCTCCAGTCTTGTAAAATACTCTTCGGAGTGGTTTTTTGTATGAACCTTTTTAATGTAAGGATTTATGAGATGTTTAAAAAAACTTTAGCAGCAGTCGCCGTGGCTGCAGTTAGCGTTATGAGTAGTCTGAATTCAGCAGCTGCTGAAGAAGAAAAGATTCTTAACATCTACAATTGGAGTGACTATATTGATCCGGAAATTATTCCTATGTTTGAAAAGGAAACCGGTATCAAGGTAGTATATGACGTGTTCGACAGCAATGAAGTGCTTGATGCCAAGATTCTTTCTGGAAAAACCGGTTACGACATTGTTGCTCCAGGACTTGATTTTATGGCAAGACAGCAGAAGGCTGGGGTTTATCTTGAACTGGATAAGTCTAAGCTTCCTAATCTGGCCAACATAGATCCGGTACAGTTGAGCTTTATTGCCAAGCTTGATCCTGACAACGCCCATGGTATTCCGTACTTTGTTGGCACTGCAGGTATTGCATACAACAAAAAAATGATTGAGGAACGTCTTGGAAAAGACTTTGACATGAAGACCTGGGATGTTATTTTCAAGCCAGAAATTCTTTCAAAGCTGAAGGATTGCGGTGTAGCTGTTTTAAATGCGCCGACCGAGGTGATTCCTACAGCGCTTAACTATCTTGGGCTGAATCCTAATTCAACCAATCTGGCTGACTATAAGAAGGCTGAAGAACTTCTCATCAAGATGCGTCCGAATGTTACTTATTTCCATTCATCTCAGAATATCAACGATTTGGCCAACGGTGATATCTGCATAACTTTGGGCTGGTCTGGTGATGTGCTTCAGGCTGCCGATAGAGCTGTCGAAGCTCAGAACGGAGTGGAGATTGAATATCTTGTGCCACGTGAAGGTGCTTTAATGTTTTATGACATGTTTGCAATTCCTAAGGATGCAGAACATGTTGAAAACGCGTATAAATTTATGAATTTTATTATGCGTCCTGATATTGCGGCCAAGAACTCTTCATATGTTTCATATGACAATGCAAATAAGGCAGGGGCTCCAATGGTTATTGATAAGGTCAGAAATAATCCGAACATTTTCATTCCTGAAGAACAGTTAAAGAAAATGTGGGTTCCTGAAGTTCACCCTCGCAATATCAATAAGGAAATGACCAAAATTTGGAACCGTGTGAAGGCCAGTTAGTATTTTGGTAGTTTTTTTGAGATTGTCGGTGTCCGGTTTTCACAGGGCACCGAATGTTTACGCAGTGAATTAAGGGGGCATGCTCTCTTAATTCTCTTTTTTATGGAGAATATATTTTGGCTGAGTTGGTTAATGGTAATGAAAAGGTTGCGGCAAATGATAAAGCTCAGGCTAATAAAAACCGTGAACCTGTAAAGAAAGTACGTCGTCCGCTTTTGGAGATCAAGAATATCACCAAAAAGTATGGTGACAACATTGCCGTGGACAATGTGGATCTGACCATATATGAGGGAGAGATTTTTGCTTTGCTCGGTTCGTCAGGATGCGGAAAATCGACATTGTTACGCATGATTGCCGGTTTTGAAAATCCTACCAGCGGAAGTATTCTGCTGGATGGAGAGGATATTATCGGTGTTCCTCCGTATAAACGCCACCTGAACATGATGTTTCAGTCATATGCATTATTCCCTCATATGACTGTCGGTCAGAACATTGCATTCGGCCTAAAGCAGGAAAAGCTTCCTAAAAAGGTTATTGAAGAACGTGTGGACAAAATGCTGAAGCTTGTTCATATGGAAGAGTATGTCAACAGAAAACCTAATCAGCTTTCCGGCGGTCAGCGTCAGCGTGTAGCTCTTGCTCGCTCACTCGCAAAACAGCCAAAGCTTCTGCTTCTGGATGAACCGATGGGGGCTCTGGATAAAAAACTTAGGGAACAGATGCGTCTGGAACTTGTTAATATCATCGAAAGTGTGGGCGTAACCTGTATTATGGTAACTCATGATCAGGAAGAAGCTATGACTATGGCTGAACGTATAGCCATAATGAACAGGGGTGAGTTTATTCAGGTTGGTTCTCCAAGACAGATTTACGAAAATCCTAACTGCTGTTTCGCAGCTGAGTTCATTGGATCTGTGAATATGTTTGAGTCCACTCTGGTTACCTCCGGTCCAGAAGTGGGGTCAATTATCAGGTGTAAGGATCTGGAGCATGACATTCATCTGGATCTTGATGTCGACCTTGATGACGGAATGGAGGTTACTGTTGCAATCAGACCTGAAAAAATTTACATCGAAAAGACTCAGCCTGTAGATGAGGACGGTAAGCTTCTTAAGGATAATTACACCACAGGTATAGTAACAGAAATTGCCTATATGGGTGATATTTCCATTTATCATGTAAAACTGAATTCAGGAAAAGTTGTTATTACCACTCTGCCTAATGTGGATCGTTTCAACAAAGGTCTGCCTACATGGGATGACAAGGTATTTTTAAGCTGGGATCCTGAATCCTGCGTAACTTTAACATTCTAACGGATTCCTGAAATGCAGAATAAAGTTTCAAAAATTAACAAGAGACAGAAAAGGCTGAGCGGCTGGCATAAATATGCAGTTATAGCCCTGCCTTATCTGTGGATGGCGCTGTTTTTCTTTGTGCCGTTCCTGATTATTTTAAAGATCAGTTTCGCAGAAAGTCTGGATGACAGTGTACCTCCTTATACTTCCCTGTTTTCTTATGATGCAGAAGAGTTTAAGTTGAATTTCAGTGCATATCTTGGAAATTACGTAAGTATTTTTGAGGATTCGACATATCTGTATTCATATCTTAAATCCATTAAGATTGCACTTATATCCACTTTACTGTGTCTGCTGATAGGTTACCCGATGGCCTGGGCTATAGCCACTTCTAAAAGTTCAGTACGTAATGCTCTGCTGATGCTGGTTATCATGCCAAGCTGGACCTCCTTCCTTATAAGAATCTATGCATGGATGGGCATACTCAAACCGGAAGGGTATCTCAACAGTTTTTTACAGTGGCTTAATGTTATAGACGAGCCTTTACAGCTTCTTCACACGGACATAGCGGTGTATATTGGTATTGTATACGCTTATCTGCCATTTATGATTCTGCCTCTTTACACAGCTATTGTGAGGGTTGACTATACTCTAATTGAAGCAGGGTATGATTTAGGATGTCGGCCGACAAAATGTTTCTTCAGTCTGTTTGTTCCTCAGACATACAGTGGCATTATTGCCGGTTCGATGCTGGTATTTATCCCGGCTGTTGGTGAATATATCATTCCGGAACTTTTGGGCGGTCCGGGAGCAAATCTAATTGGTCGAACCATTTGGGATGAATACTTTATGACAAGAGACTGGCCTTTGGCTGCGGCTTTGGCAACCATAATGCTGCTTATTCTCGTTATACCTATTGTTCTCTTTTATAAAACACAGCGTAAAGAGATAACTCAAGGAGCAAGATAATGGCTGAAGAAATTAAAGAAAATTCCACAGCTCCGGCCGTAAAAGCTGAAAATACGCCTGTGAGCAGAAAATACTCAAAATTTACCAGAAGCAATATTCTTAAGTTTGTGTTCCTTAGTTTAGGTTTTTTGTTTCTGTATCTGCCCATTGTCACACTGATAGTTTTTTCATTTAATGAATCAAAGCTTGTTACTATCTGGAGTGGTTTTTCGGTCAAGTGGTATTTTGAGCTTTTTAGTGATCGTCAGATGATAGATGCCGTGCTTAATTCTCTCATTATCGCATTCAGTTCGGCTTCAATGTCTGTGATTATCGGAACACTGGCCGCCATTGTCTTGGTGAAGATCGGACGTTTTAAAGGTGAATCCATGTTTGCTCTTTTTATAACGGCTCCTATGGTTCTGCCTGATGTTATTATCGGTCTGTCAATGCTTTTGCTGTTTGTAGCTATGGCAAATATTCTGGGGTGGCCTGAAAAGGGTATGGTGACAATATGGATTTCCATGGTTACTCTCACATCCGCATATGTTACCGTTGTTGTGCGCTCCCGTATGCGTGAACTGGATAATTCCATTGAAGAAGCGGCTCTCGATCTTGGAGCCGGACCTATAAAGACCTTTTTCACCATAATACTTCCGTCAATTATGCCTGCAATTGTTTCTGGATGGTTATTGGCGTTTACTCTGTCTATGGATGATCTGGTGATTACTCAGTTCGTTGCTGGACCTAATTCATCAACCCTTCCTGTACTGGTGTTTTCAAAGGTACGAAGAGGTCTGAATCCAGAAATCAATGCTTTGGCAACCATAATCGTGTTTATTGTTTCCATTTGTACTTTTGTGTACTGGCTAAGCAGAGTCAGAGCAGATCGCAAGAGAAAGAGAGATCAGCAGATGGCATTGAATAAGAAGTATTGATTCCTAATTTTTTGGTGGATAAACGGGCGTGACGGCTGTAAACCTGTCACGCCTTTTATTTTACGTGAAACAGATTTGTCTCATGTGTATGCCGCTGGAATTTTTTTCTGATAAACTTAAGCGGTAAAAAGTTAGTAGATACACCGAACGAGTAATCAAAAATGATAACTGAAAGACAGCGTTATGAATATAATCCTCCTGATACACCACTGAATATCCTGTATATCGATGATGATATTCTTGTTGCTGATAAGCCTTCTGGTCTTCTTTCAGTGCCTGGAAAGCAGTCTGATGATTCTCTTACATTAAGATTGAGAGAACTGTATCCAGATGTGAATCCGGTGCATAGGCTGGATACTGCAACATCAGGAGTCATACTTTTTTCAAGAAACAAATCCGCCAATGCCGTATTAAGTGAGCAGTTCCGTAACAGAATTCCTCAGAAAAGATATGTGGCAAGATGTGAAGGTATAATCAGAGAGGAATGGGGAGCTTTAGCTTATCCAATGAGTAGAGACTGGTCCAAATCAGCTCTTACAAGTGCTCCTATACATAAAGTCGATTATGCTGAAGGAAAAAAAGCACTGACGTTCTTTCGGGTAATCTGTAGGGATTTCAGGCACAATAAAACCGTAGTAATGCTTGAACCTCATACCGGAAGAACTCATCAGCTGAGACTGCATCTGCAGACATTCGGGTACCCGATTTGTAATGACAGACTGTATGGTTTGGCTACGGATGAATGTAAGGACAGACTCGAGCTGCACTCCTGTTATCTGTCTTTTTTTCATCCTGTTGATAAACGTCAGATTGTTATTTATTCTCCGGCTGAGTTTATATCGGAAAGTGAGTGTAATTTAAGACTATACCTTCCAGAAACTAGGTACAAAACAGATAAGAATAGTTAAAACTTCCAGGCGCCCGGTAATCATATCAAAGCATAGGATGATTTTCTGCCAGTCAGTTAAAACACTGAAGTCTCCATTAGGTCCGACATTAGGTCCTAATCCAATACCTAAATTGGACATGCATGCCATTGTGGCTGAAAGTGCATCAAGCATACCGAAACCTGAAAGACACAGTAGCAGTGAACTTACAAAGACTACAATGAAATAGGCACAGAAAAAAGTTATTATTGAGCGGATGATGACGTCGTTAACAGGCTGATTATTATATTTCTGCGGGAATATGGCTGCAGGATGCATCAACTGTTTGATCTGACGTTTGAAAAGAATAAAACCTATCTGCAGACGGAATATTTTCAGCCCTCCGGATGTGGAACTGGAACATGCACCCAAAGGTATCAGGAAGAAAAACAGCATGGTGATGAAGTCATTGTAATTACTGTAATCTTCAAGAGAATATCCTGTTGTTGATATAACGCTGACTGTGTTGAACAAGGCAACTCTGAATGCATCGGCGACAGGATAGTCTTCTGAAAAAACCAGACTCAGTGTGGTTACAAGCGAAACGACTATGATTAGTGCCATGAATCCTCTTACCTGAGCATCGGATAAAAGCTCTTTCAGATGTCCGTGTATGGCAAGGAATACGAGAGGGAACGGAAGTGCTCCAAGAAACATGAACAGTATTACGGCCCAGTGAATTGTCGGCGAAAAGTAGTTCATTGAGCTTTGATGCGTGCTCATTCCCCCTGTAGAAAGAGATGTCAGGGCATGGTTGAAGGCATCAAAAGAAGACATACCGAGAAAATAGTACACAACATAGGCCAGAAGGGTAAGCCCCAGATAAGTTATAACCATGCCTGTTGCCAGTGTTTTTGATTTAGGCATTACCTTATCGGTTGATTCCTTGGAACTTTCTGTACTGAACAGTTTCATACCACCGACGTTCAGATTTGGGAGAATTGCGATACCTACCGCGATGAAGCCGATGCCTCCAAGATATTGCAGCATGGATCTCCATATGAGTATTGAACCGGGGATCAGATCCACATTTCCAATTACTGTATTTCCTGATGTTGATACTGCAGCAGCCGTTTCAATACATGATGAAAGCAGGTCTGTTCTCATTATGAGGTGAATAGGAATTGCCGCAAATATGACTATGGTGACCCACAACATTGTGGTGAATAAAAACATGTCCCTGATGGTCATGGTCATACTGTGATTTTTGGTCAGATTTTTAATCAGCAGTCCGGTAATCATTGTGATAACCATGCTGGCAAGAAATTCCGCACTGCCTCTGGACACGGTAATAAACGCATACATTAAAGGGATAACCATGATTATTGACAATAAAATAAGAGTATTGCCTATAAATGATAAAATAATTCTGTAATTAATCATTTTGGTTTATCCCTATCGGTTAATTTGCTTTTGACGATAGTGCTGAAAAGAAAGTGGCTTTAGGTGAGGTCAGTTTGATGAGTTCCCTGATGTTTTTCTTTTCTGAAACAAAGAATACCACTGTATCGTTAGCCTGTAATGTGGTTTTATCATCCGGAATGAGCATTTCATTTTCTCTTGCGACGGCACAGATGGATATTCCCTGAGGCAGTTTAAGATCTTTTACATATCTGCCGATAACATTGCTGTGCGAATAGTCTCCCGACAGCTTTATTTCAAGACCTTCAGCCAGACCGTGTTTTAATGTTTTTACATTAATGATTCCGTTTCTGCGGATGTTTGTCAGCAGTGCCGAGATCGTGGCATCACCTGGAGAAATATATATGTCGATTGCATTATTTGACAGCAGGTTGATATAGGCGTATTTCTGTATTAATACTATGGCCTTTTTGGCGCCCTGCTTTTTGGCCAGCAGTGCAGACATAATGTTCGTTTCATCGTTATCAGTAACGGATATAACCAAATCCATCATATCTACGTGTTCCTCTGTGAGGAAATTCTGATCTGAAGGATCTGAACAGAATACTTCAACAGAGGTTTTATCGAATTCGTCAGCTAAAGAGGCTGCGTTTTTAGAATTGGTTTCAATGAGTTTTACGCTGTATTTTTTGCATATGTTCAATGCCAGGTTTCGGGCAATATTTCCACCTCCGACGATCATGATACGTCTGTATGGTGGTTCAAGTTTCTGCAGTGTTGAGGTCATCAGTCTTACATGACCTTTGGCGGCAATAAAATAAACCTCATCACCTGCTTCAATAACAGTGTTAGGGTTAAGATTGATTAGCTTATCCTGACGATAGATTGCGACAATCTTGATAATTGCATTACTGATGTATTTGGAAAGATTGTTTACTGAACTTCCGACAATGGAGCCCCCGTAGTAAGCTTTTACTGAGGCCATGCAAAGTCTGCCGTCGGCAAATTCTGTCAGTTGAGTAACTCCTGGGTATTCGATAAGCTTGACAATTTCCTGCATTACCAGATTTTCCGGAGCAATAATGTTGTCCACGGGAATGGCGTTATCGGTGAAAAGAAGATCTTTTTCTGACAGGTAATCATGATTGAGTATACGTGCTATCTTTTGCGGAATTTTGAACAGGGAATACCCAAGCTGACATGCCAACATGTTTATTTCATCTGAATCGGTTACAGCCACGAGAAGATCAGCATTGTCGGCGTCAGCATTTCTCAGTGTGGCGGGATAAGAAGCATATCCCTGCACTACTTTTATATCAAACCTGTTTTTGATTAATTGCAGCCTTTCATAATTCTGATCAACAAGAGTTATTTCGTTATTTTCATTAACCAGATATTCCACCAGCCCGGATCCAACCTGTCCGGCACCTAAAATGATTATCTTCATGGCTGTACTCCGGTGTGATTATTTAATAAACAAAATTCTTTTTTAATCTAGCGTAGAAAAAACCGTCCATGCTGTTTTGTCCCGGAAGAATCTGCAGTCCGGGATTATCTGCTGATTCATCCTGTTTCAGAGGAATGAGCTCAGCATCCTTATGCTCAGACAAGAATTGTTTTATCTGAAGAGTGTTTTCTACCGGTTCAATTGAACATGTTGCATACAGCATAATGCCACCTGATTTCAGCATTTGCCACATATTTTCCAAAATTTCTCGCTGAAGTTTAACTATACTCTTAATTTCTTCTGGAGTACGCAGCCACTTTATATCGGGATGGCGTCTTATAACTCCTGTGGCAGAGCATGGTGCATCAAGAAGTATTCTGTCAAATTGCGGGTAAGGACTCCATGAATGGTCTTTTGATGATGCATCGGCAGCAATAACTTTGGCTTCAAGTCCGAGTCGATGCAGATTATCTTTGACTCTTTTAAGTCGTCCTTCATCAAGATCAAGTGCTACGAGATCTTTTATTTCAGGGCATATTTCCAGAATATGAGTTGTTTTTCCACCTGGTGCCGCGCACGCATCGAGTATTACTTCACCTGGCTGAGGATCCAAAAAAATAGCGGCCTGCTGAGCGGCGGCGTCCTGAATAAATACAAATCCTTCTTTGAAAAGAGGCAGTTCTTCAGCGTTAACGGCAGGAGTAACTGTTAATGCGCAGGGAACGCCTTCAACCGGGGTTCCGGCTAATCCTTTTTCTGCCAGAAGATTAATGTAATCTGACAGCGATACTTTGGCAGTATTGATTCTTATTGTTAAAGGAGGATGATTATTGGACTGTTCAAGTATGGAGCCCAAAGATTTGCCATAGGCTGATTTTATGTCGGAAATAAGCCACTGCGGGAAGGAGTACTTTGTTTCATATGATTTATTTAACCGTTCATCTATCTCTGCTTTTTTTCTAAGATAACCATGCATTACTGCGTTGGTCAGCCCTTTCAGCGTATCAAAACCTAACTCTCCGACAGCTTTAACCGTTTCATTGACGGCTGCATGATTAGGAGTATTCAGAAAAGCCAGCTGATAAAGCCCTGCAAGAATTGCATATTTAGCTTTTATTGATTTTGATTTGAACGGTTTTTCAAGCAATATATCAAGGATGCCTTCAAGGAACAGCTTGTTGCGCAGGATGCCGTTCACCAGTTCTTTAAGAAAAGACGCATCCGATACAGACAGCTTTTTGGCTTTGAGTTTAACTGTGGCCATAAGTGGCTGTTCTTCATGGAGGGCTTCGGTCAGTATTTCAGCTACAATGACTCTGGGGTTTTTAGTACTGATCATGCATTAACCATCCTGCCTGGTTTAAACATGTCCTTCTTTGAGTTGTAGACATCAGCAAAGCCCATTGCTTTTTTATTTGGAAGCTGGAGTTCTTTGATTCTGAGAATTCCGTTGGCAGTGGCAATATCAAGGCCGTCTTTTCCGGCGCTGACAATTTCGCCCGGAGTTTTGTTGGTCTGTTCGTTGAGAACCTGAGCTTTGTGTACCTTGATGATGTTTTCATCAAGTGAAAAATATGCAAGAGGCCATGGAATATATGTTCTTATATATCTTTCAAGTGTTGATGCATCAAGATTGAAATCAAGCAAGGCTTCTTCTTTGCTTAGCTTTTTGGCATATGTGACAAGTTCAGGATTCTGAGGAATGGCATGGCTTATCATTTCTTCCATGTTATCAAGCATTCCGCACAGTGTTTCCGCACCGAGAACCGCCAGCTTTTCGTAAAGAGAAAGAGAAGTGTCTTCTTCGGTGATCGGCAGTGTCGCAATTTTTATAATATCTCCAGAATCAAGTTCTGTTGCGACTTTCATGATTGTTACGCCGGCATCAGGATCTCCTGCCCACAGAGAGCGCTGAATCGGTGCTGCGCCTCTCCAGCGAGGCAGTATTGAACCGTGAACATTTATGGAACCGAGACGTGGAGCATAGATAACCTCATCAGGCAGAATCAGACCATATGCCACAACAATCATCAGATCTGCCCCAAGTTCCTGTATGATCCTGATTGCTTCTTCGTTGTTACGTAATTTTTCCGGCTGGTATACGGGTATACCGGCCTTGAGAGCTGTTTCCTTTACTGGAGACGGGGCAAGATGATGACCTCTTCCTTTCGGGCGGTCTGGCTGTGTTAATACTGCGCAGATGTCTGCATTACAGTCTATAAGTTTCTGCAGATGTACTGCGGCAAAATCCGGTGTGCCGGCAAATAAAATTTTCATGTCTAGATTGCTCCGTCTGGTGAAAAACCCTAATGAACAAGATTAAGTCTAAATCAGCTGCTTTGTTTCAATGGTGACTAGTCCTGCTGCTTTTTCTGTCTTTCTCTTTCTTTTGCTAGCAGCTTTGCTTTTGAACGATACATGTTTCTCTTGAGAGGTGACAGATAATCAATAAACAGCTTGCCGTTTAAATGGTCAATTTCGTGCTGCAGACAGATTGCCAACAGTCCATCCGCATTGATTTCAAAGAATTCACCATTGAGATTCTGAGCTTTTACTGTTACTTTTTCTGCTCTTTCAACTTTTCCTCTGAGTCCGGGAACTGAAAGACATCCTTCGTCTATGCCTGTTGTCCCTTCCTTGGATATGAATTCTGGGTTGATGAGAACCAGCTGATCTTCAGGTTTGCGTTCATTTACAACATCTATAACTACAATTCTTTTGAATACATTGATTTGCGGGGCGGCTAGTCCGATACCTTCATCTGCGTACATTGTTTCAAACATGTCGGTAACCAGCTTTTTGAGTTCATCATTAAATTCGGTTACTGGAGAGGAAGCCTGATGAAGCTTTTCATCAGGATAATATAACAGTTCTAAAATAGCCATGAATGGATGGAATCCTTTATTATTTGTCTGATTGTTATGAAAACACGGACAGCGTAGGGTTCATACATAATGTGCCGCATGCTTGTTGAATAATCCGTTTCTGTACTTATTATACCATATAGATGATAGTATAGAATTTTCTGATGTGTTTTCGGAAATCTGAATGGGTAATGAGCTGTTGTTTTAATTTTAAGATGACCAAGTTTCGCATTATGCAAAAAAATGCATATAAAATTGTATTTTAATTCTAAATTGTGATCGATAATTTAAAAAAAAGTAGTATTTATTGCTACTTAATCATTAAGAATTTAATCTATTA
>NZ_FOXF01000045.1 GCF_900115655.1 Ruminobacter amylophilus
ATCTGAATCAAGCCATACAGCCTTGCAGGCTTTAAGTAATGAATAAGTACCCAATATGTTGGTATTGATGAATTCATCAGGACCGGTGATAGATCTGTCAACATGAGATTCTGCTGCAAAGTGAACCAGTGTATCAATGTCATTTTCAACAAGCAGTTTTTTGATTAAATCAGTGTCACAGATATTTCCGTGAACAAATTTAAAATTGCTGTTTGACTGCAGATCACTGATGTTATCCAGATTGCCCGCGTAGGTCAAAGCATCTAAAACAACCACCCTGGAGTCTTTGTATTTATCCAGCCAGTAATGTACAAAATTAGAACCGATAAAACCTGCGGCTCCGGTTACTAAAAGATTTAATCTGTTGCTAGTTTTCATTTTTATAATCCATGTTTAATCAGTCAACATCCAGCGGCAATCATTCATAATGAATGACATGATAGTGAGTATTGGCCGTGAACCCGGCTTTTCCACTTAAATTTGTAGGAAAAATGTTATGTAAATTTAATTCGTACATTTAAAGAATACTTAATGTTGCATTAGATCTTGATTTTGAGAACGACTTAAAAACATAAAACATGTGTAAAAATTTGTATTAAAAATAACAGAGATTTTAAAATCTGAAATTTATGTGCACAATAAATTATAAACGAGCTGTATGAAATTGTATCTGCATACAAATTTTTCATTGATTAAGGGATAATTTACTGCATGAGAGTATCTGCAATAGTTAAGAAGATTGCCATGTGTAAATAATAATAGTGAAAAATTTTGTTATCCAGGTCATAATTTTACAAACTTATTGCAAATTATTGTATAATTGCGTACCTCAGGATTCTGTCCGGTCTCCTAACATAAGCTTTTTATGCTATCAGATTGTCTCATAAGCCTTGAGCTATGTAATTTAAATCGTTCTTCAACAATTAATTAGTTCAGTGAAATATCATGGTCAAGATTAGAACCAAAAGAAAGATCGTGTCCGTGCGTCATTCCATTTTCCATTTCGGAAGCGCCGTTCGTGATTCTATGATTAAAGAACCGTATTCCATGAACAGGCTGGGTAAAGACCTGCTTGCAGGGTTAGTGGTTGGTATTATTGCTATTCCTCTGTCAATGGCTCTTGCGATAGCAAGTGGCGTGAGCCCTGAATATGGTCTGTACACCGCTCTGGTTGCCGGTTTTATTATTTCCCTTACCGGCGGTTCCAGATTCAGCATCTCAGGTCCTACCGCCGCTTTCGTTGTAATTCTGTATCCTGTTGCCCAGACATACGGTCCTGCCGGTCTGTGTGTCGCCAGCGTCATGTGCGGTATCTTCCTGCTCATAATGGCGGCGGGGCGTCTCGGCAGGCTAATTCAGTTCATTCCTATAGAAGTTACTCTCGGTTTTACCATGGGTATCGGTATCGTTATAGCCGTTCTCCAGATCAAGGACTTCTTCGGTCTTGACGTCGTAATGCCTGAAAGTTTCGTGGAAAAGCTGAATGTTCTTGCAACCAACATGTCTTCACTGAAGTGGGCCGATGCCACGGTAGGGGCTTCAACCCTTGCTGTTCTGGTTTTGTGGCCTAAGTTAAAGATTAAGCTTCTTCCCGGCCATCTGCCTGCAGTTATTGTCGGCTGTCTGGTTGCCTGGCTTCTGGAAAAGTACTGCGGTCAGTCCGTTGCCACCATCGGTACCAGATTCCACTACGTTGCTGCAGACGGCTCCGTAGGTAACGGTATTCCACAGGGGCTTCCTCATTTCCTGCTTCCATGGGAGCTTCCGGGACCTAACGGCGGTCAGCTTACCTGGGATTTTGCAACCATCCAGGCTCTGGTAGTTGCTGCATTCTCCATGGCAGTACTCGGTGCCATCGAATCACTTCTGTGTGCGGTTGTTCTTGACGGTATGACCAATACCAGACACCATTCAAACGGAGAACTCTTCGGTCAGGGTATCGGTAACATCGTGGCTCCGTTCCTTGGCGGTATCACTTCAACCGCGGCAATCGCAAGAAGTGCCGCCAACGTTAAGGCGGGCGGTACCTCTCCTGTAGCAGCCGTGGCTCACGCCGTTTTGGTTCTTATCGCCATCATGTGGCTCGCTCCGGTGCTTTCACAGCTTCCGCTGGCTGCCATGAGTGCTCTGCTTCTTCTCGTTGCCTACAACATGAGTGAGTGGCGCAAGGTGCTGAATCTTGCCTGTACAGCTCCCAGAACAGATGTTCTCATCATGGTCTGCTGTATCTTCTGTACCGTGGTATTCGACATGGTTGTGGCCATCAGCTTCGGTATCGTCATGGCATCCATCATCTTCATGAGAGATATGGCAAGAATGACCAGGATTCATGATCTCTGCGTTCACAAGCATATTGCTGAAAAGGTTAATGATGATTATGCGGCTTACGGCATTGCCGGTCCTCTTTTCTTTGCTTCAGCAGAAAGAGTGTTCCGCAACCTGAGACATGAACTCGTCAGTGAAAAGGGGCTGATTCTCGATTTCAGCGGAGTTAACATGCTCGATGCCGGCGGTTCACACTGCCTTGATCAGTTCTGCAATGACATGAAGAACAGAGGTATCAGGCTGGTTATCACCTCCGTACAGTTCCAGCCTATGAAGGCCATGGTAAAATCAAAGTTTGTCAAGAAGCATCCTGAAGTGGATTTTGAAAAGAATCTCGAAGATGCTCTGTCTTTCTCAAAGACCGGTCATAAGGCTCTGAAAACTGAAAAATAACCGGCTGTATCCCTGAAGGGAGCAGCTGATTCCGCTGATAATGCGGAAAGAGGTAGAACACCGTAATCAGGTCTGATTGCGGTGTTTCTCTTTTTCGGCGGGAGAACGGAAAAGTACAGAAGGCGCAGCCTGTTTCATAAGGAGCTCCTAAAACTGAAAATTGTGTCAGTCTGTCAATTTTTCGGAAATATCCATACCGAATAGTTTCAGGGAATGGATTTTTATGTGTTACCATGGAAGTATGCTTTCCATAATCTGAAAACGTTTTTATACAGACTCCGTAAAGAGTCTGACATCCGTGTGTGTCCATTGTGACACACGGGGACATTTTACGTGCGGTTCCGGATTTTATCGGGAACCGCTTTTCCGATATGCACCGTCGTGTCATATCCATGAGGATCTGAAGAGGCATAGTCATGGCTGAGCTGAATACCGTAATACAGAATATTTTTCGTATGACAGTAGTCACCGTGTCCTTTATGCTGTCCGGATGTGACGGGATAGTGTGTTCTCTGGGCGGAGGTGACTCCTGCCTCAGTGCCGGCGGTGAATACGACCGGATGGGGAATCCGGGCCGGGCGGCGAAATACTATGAATCAGGATGCGGTTCCGGTAATGCCGAAGCCTGCTACCTTGCCGGTATCTACTGGAGTGACGGCGGAAACGTTCACGCTGATTACAGTCTTGCCGCCGATCTTCTGCAAAAAGGCTGTAAAACCGGTCACGGTGGTTCCTGCAGAATCTACGGAGAAATCATGAGAGACAGGTTCGGTGACCATCTCAAGGCCGCAGGTGCTTTCGACAGGGCGTGCCGTCTTCGTGATTATGACGGATGCAATGATCTGGGCGGTTTTTTCAGGAACGGCTTTGTTACGGCTCCCAATGACGCCACAGCCATGAATGTTTACGATCTGGGATGCAGAAACGGTAACGGAGCCTCGTGTTTCCTGCTGGCGGGGATGCATGAGGAAAGGGATATGTCTGAACTGGCATTCTCTTTTTACGATAAAAGCTGTACCCTCAATTACGGTGAGGGCTGCAACAGAATGGGCTCAGCCGAAATTCAGAAGGAAAACGGTACACCGTGGGCCATGGATTTCTTCAGAAAAAGCTGCGAACTCGGCGTGGGTGAAGGTTGCTTCAATCTTGCGGAAATATACTACGGCAGTACGGAGTACCGTGATTTTGCCGAAGCTCTGGTGAACTATACCCGGGCATGCCGCCTGAAACACGGTCATTCGTGTCACATGCTGGGGGACATATCCCTCAGGGGAGAGGATTTTTCCGGAGCGGGAGAAAAGTTTCTGCATAATCCGGAGATAGCCAGAACCTATCTGGAGCAGGCCTGTGATCTAGGAGATGCAGACGCCTGCAGTGATCTCGGCGGAATACACTATGAGGGGGCCGTTATCAGAAAGAATCCGGAGGAGGCGAGACGCTTTTTCTGGAGATCCTGTACCAGCGGAAGCAGCTACGGCTGCGTACGCATCGGCGATATCTACAGAGACGGTATCGGAGTCAATGCGGATGAACCCAATGCCGTAAGATACTACGGCATGGCATGCGACATGGACAACGGTACCGGATGTCATAATCTGGCCAGAGTCTACATGGGGGAAAACTATGCGGACCGAAAGGCGGAAGATGCCTACCGTCTGGCTCAGAAATCCTGTTCTCTCGACTATGCTCCGGGATGCCGTGCCGTGGGTGACATTTTTGACAAGGGAATAGGCAGGGGACTTGACGTGGTTCTTGCCGACAAGTACTACGACGTGGCCTGCAACATGCGTGACGGAACCGCCTGCTTCTATCTCGGAGTGGCCTACTACATCGGCCGCGGCGTTCCGCAGAATTTCGACGGGGCCAGAGCCTATGTTGCTCTGGCCTGTGAACTCGGAGAGGCTCAGGGCTGTACAGGCCTGGGACTCATATATCTTAACGGCAGGGGCGTGGATACGGATTACGGACAGGCCATAAAATATATTTCCATGGGCTGCAGTCTCAGGGACAGAGATGCCTGCAACAATCTCGGAGTGATGTATGAACGCGGTAACGGTGTGGAGCAGGATATAGAAAGAGCCAAGGAGTTTTACCGTTCCGGATGTGATTTCGGAAGCGTTGAATCCTGTTTCGCCTTTGATGACCTGAACAGCAGGGAACAGGCTGCGGGAGAGGATGGTGACGGGGTACAGAAACACCTGTCCGGAGCCGATGCGGAAAAAACTCAGACCGCAGGTCCTGAGACTCACGAGAAAAAAATACCGGCTCCCGAAGTTCTGACATCCAAAGGTCAGAATTACGCAGACGTGAAGAAGGCCGGAAAGGGCGGTAAGAGCGGAAAAGGTCGTAAGGTGGCGGTGAAGAGTCTGAATCCGTCTGAAGAACAGCCTGCGGCAGTGTCGGATGGATCTGCGGAGACCGCCTCAATTCAGGAAAAACATAAAAAAGATACGGACTATCCGACAAAACCTGAGGTCAGTCATTAATCAGGTGTCATTATCAAAGCAAACTTATGATAGAATACGGAGAGAGTTCCCCGTATACGGTTTGCCGTTTCACTTAAAATAAAATGATTCAAACCAGTAATGGCGGTCTGATGATTATCGTTTATCTCCGGATTATAATAAAATGCAGAAATTTTTGAAGAAACTGTTACTGTTCCCGTTACTTGCCATTTTTTCCCGAAAATTTTACATTCCGGTAATCTGCTATTTCCGGGGATACGGTCAGGGACATCTGCTGAGAAGCTGCGGTCTGGCCACAGTGCTGGTGATGATTGCCATAATCATGCACTTCTATAATTTCTTCCATAACGAAATGTATCCCGTAGCCCGAGGAATACCTGAATTCGATTATCAGAATGCGGGGATTACTGTGCGTTCCGATACGCCTGAAGGCTTCTGGAAGAAGGATGATGAAGGAAACCGCTATGTCGCATACACCTATGAAAACGGAAGCGGAATGCTTGGTATATATCCTGATCAGATGCATTTTCAGAGCGATGATCCGCAGCTGTTTGAAGTTGAGGAGCTCACTGATATCAGACCGGTGGTAAATCTTTACGCCAATAATTTCTGTTTCGGCATCTCCAGAATGGAAAACTTTGTCTGCGTAAGCTACAAGGTGCTGACCTCCGACGACAGCACTGCCGTCAGAGCCTATGAACTGGTTCAGTCGTTCGTATCCAGAATGACCATGGCATATCTCGGGGTGACGGTAGTGGTGCTGTATTTCATGATTCTGGTTAAACAGTGTCTTTTTGCGATTATGACTTCTCTTCTCAGTCTCTTTCTGCAGATGCTGGTTAAAATCAGTCTGCCGAGAGACGCGCTGTTCAGACTCAACGTATATGCCAATACACTGCCGCTTGCTCTCTTTGTGATAAGTGCCTTCTTTATTGACAATCCTCAGATTCATCATGCCCTGACCAACCCTCTGGTTATCCTGACTCCGCTTATCTACGTGTACATGGCTCTGAGCGATTTCAGAAACAATCTCATCGAGTCCGTTAACGTGACCATGAAAAACAGCGGTCAGGAGGGAACAATCAATCATATAAAAGTGAATGAACTGAGTCGCGGCGAACATGGTGAAGATCAGAACGCTCCGGGGAATTCTCCGGTATCCCCTGACAGCTTCCGTTCCGGGAATACAGGCTGGGGCAGCGACGACGATCAGGATTCATTCACTCCGTAGGTCAGTGTGTACCGGAGATGTTTCCGTGTTTTTACGGATGAGGATTACAGAGTATTTCAATGTTCCGGAAGAAGAATAACCGCAGTGCGGATAAAGGTCAGTCTGAACAGGTGACCGAAGTCATGAACGGGAATCTGCCGAACGGCGGCGGTCTGCAGGAACCGCCGGAAGATCCGTCCGTTTCCGGAAAAGTTTCTCCATCCGATGATTCCGCGGAAAAGGAATCTGTTCATCCCGTGGATCTGGAATCCATTTCCGGAGTGGTGAGAGTCACCGCGGCCGAAATGGGAATAGGAAATGCCGCCGGAGGAAAGGCTTCTGCCGGCGTCTCCGGACAGGACTCATCTTCAGGTAAAAATACCGAATCATCAGTGTCATCCTCTGAAGAATCCGCAAAAGAAGAAAACAGTGCGGGCTCTTCCCGAAAGTCTTCCCGTTCATCAGGAAAATCAGAAGCCCTGGAAGCTGCTGACGCCGGAAACGTGAAAGCTGACAATCCGGTTTCGGAAAAGAAAGGTGGTTCCGGTGATTCTGAAGTAAAAACCTCAGAAAGGGGAAACAGAGGACGTAAATCTTCCGGAAAGCGCATAAGCGGTGAGGAAGTGACTGCAGCCACGGGGGCCGGAGACAGTGATAAAGATAAAGGAGATTCAGCCGCCACTGCCGGAAAAGCCGCAAAGAAAAGAAGAGTCACCGGAAAGAAGCCTCAGCCTGAAGATCCTGTCGAGAAGAAGTTTTTCAGGCTTTCCCTGGTACTTATCATTATTGTCGTGTCATGGTTCTTTTATAAATGCATTTTCCCGTATATTGAGGATGCCTGGTTTACCAGATTCTCAGAACCCGCACTTTATCAGAGCAACGGTCACTATACCGAATTTCATCTGCGCCTTAATGTCATTCCTCTGCTTCTTAAGGAACGGGGAATAACACTGCCTTACAGAATCAGTGATGACGTGATTCTGAAGGATGTAACCGCAGGTCCCGGGAGCACTCTCAACATGCATTACGAACTGAGTCCCGCCTTTGCGGAGTTTCAGGAGCCTGACGAGGTGTATATGTACATGTGCTCCAGCAGGTTCATCAGGGAACAGATTCTGACAAAGGTGGATTCATACCGTCTGCTGTACAGCGTGAACGGAAAGGATTTTGCCGAGCTTGAAATCGAGGATGACAGCTGTTCCGGCATAACGTATGACTAGGCAGACATCTGAAAACCGGTGTTTTTTCCTCGGAAAAACTTCAATGCCGTATCCATGCCTGCAATTTTTGGTGATGTTTATTGCTAAAGAAAAAAGTTTTGTTTAAAATTTTTCACAAAAAGGTTGTCTGAACCGCGGAGTTCATGGTGGGTTTATGTTTTTACTTGAAAAAACATCTTCAATGTTGGGCAGAAAGGCTGAACTTCTGCTGCTGATTCCCGCAGTGTTTCTTTCAGGGACTGTATGTGCCGGAGAAGGCGTTTCCTTCAGGGATCCGCAGACGGGGATAACGGTTATCAGACCTGATTCCGTGTCCGTCACCGCAGGAACCGGAAATTCAGGATATCTTACCGGCAGTGAACTTAACAGAATGTACGGTAAAAAGCTGGAAAAGAACCTGCCGTATGATTTTAAGTTCGGAACTGTTGACGATGTCAGCGTAAACGTTGAAGGGGACGTAACGGCCCATGCGGTAATGAATGACGTATATCAGTTCATGCCTTCCTCCGTGAAGAAAAGAATGGAGAATGAGTATTACGGCGTGGCGGTTTCCAGATACTGCCGTCAGGTAAGGGCGAAAAAGCACAACCTTCATCGTATAAGAAGCATAAGCGTGGAGGCATATACGGCTTCCGGCGATTTTTACAGAAAAGTGTCTGTAAATCCTCAGATGTGTCAGTCACAGGGTACTAATTAATGCTGAAAAAAGTAGTGAAAAACAGTTTTTTACTTGGAATTTCCTTTAGCTGCGGGCTTGCCTGCGCGGTAGAGGAACAGTTGGCAGAAGCTCCGTCTCTCGATGCCGAGGTGACTGACAGAATTGAAGTTGATGCCGCCGAATACAAGGATACCGAAGGTTCATTACTTTCAAATTCTCCCCGCAGTCAGGAAGTCAGGGCTTCACAGAGTGACGCTTCGGCAGACGGCGGTGCTTCTTTCGAAAATGCTGAAAAAACACAGGCAGATACTGACACCGTATCTGAAGAAATAAGAAAGAATACCGAGGCTGTATCAGTATCTGTTTCAGAGGCGGAAAAATCTGCCGCCGATATTGCGGAAAAGGCTCCTCAAAAGAATGATGTCAGTGTTTCTGTCGAAAAGACTGATGAAAAGCCTGAAGCAGGTAAGAATACTGCCGAAGTATCTTCTCCGGAAAAGAATTCAGATAAGAAAGCTTCTGCCGAAGGCGTGATTCAGCCTGAAAACGGTGCGGAAAATTCCGTGAAGTCCGAGACACAGCAGGTTCCGGCTGAAAAAGAAAATTCCCGGGATTCAGCTGCGGAAGCTGCAGCGGTTTCAGCCGTAAAGACCGGCAGGGACTCAGCTGAAGCAAAGAATGAACCGTCTTCCGTCAGCGGGGCAGAATCTAACGATAAGAAAGCTGAAACCGGAGCTGTATCTCAGGCACCGGAGAAGACAGGAGACAGCGGCGGAAAGAAAGCTTCTCAGCCTCAGACCGAAAATAACGGTACTGCGGAAGTTCAGTCTCCTCAGACACAGAATGACGCTGCAGGTTCCGAAAACTCTGCCGAAAGTCATCCTATTTACGATATTCTCAAGAAAAGACAGCAGTCAAGTTTCGTGAATCCTAATCTCTACAGCAGGGATTATCTCTCTGAAATGTATCTGCCGTATTTCTACAACACCTATGAGCTGCCTCAGGATTTGAGTCCGTATATAACACTCAGAACCGTAAGACTTGACAAGAAGGGGGCGGTACTGGTGTACGACATCGGTACGGCCGATGCCCTGGGGCCTATGGATTTTGACGGAACTCCGGAGGATAACAAGACCCTTAATCTTTTCTGCCGCATTGCCCTTAATGAAGGCATTCTGCACCGGCTGGACAAGATTGTGCTGGTGTTCTACCATGATGACCGGGATTATTCCGAAGTATCGCTTGATTACCTCAAATGTACCGGCAAGGAACCGCTTCTGGTGGAAAAATCCGTGCTTTCACATGAAAGCGTGAGACTTGACGACGAGTTCATCTATGCCTATGAGTCTGAACCTGAGGGTCCTCTCAGCGCGGATTATCTAAAAAAGCGTTTTGCTCCTTTTGCTCTCAAAAGAATAGGTGAAAAGTTTGACAGAATTGAAAACAATCCTATCATGACAGCTACCGATGACTCTTCACTGGTCGTTCTTCTTTCGGTAAATCCGAAGGATGCCGCAAAGGTCAAGCAGGCTGATTTCGTGGCAGGGCGCATAGACCGTACATGCAGTATTGATACCTACGGCAAATGGATTCTGCCGAGAATTCATGAACTGCGCTATGTCTACCATGAATCAGGATCAGAAAAGGTTATAAAGGAAATAGTTGTGACCGACAAGGCATGCCGGGCTGTGAGATCTCAGTTAAAAAGATAAAATAGATAGTGAAAGATGCTATAAAAGCATTTTGCGTTTTTTACCGTTGAAGATTTTTAATATAATATACAGATAATAAATTAAAATTTTTGGTATTAGAGTTATGAATTATAAGAATAGGTATGATCAAGTATTTAAACGTGTGTCCATTGATAATTATGCTCAGTTTAATAACGAAATACATAGACAGATGGATGCACTGAAACAGACACATTATTCAATTTCTAAAGAATATCAGACCTATGAATTTGATAATATTCAGAATGAAGATCTTCATGACAGATTCGCTATAAAATACAAAAATATTGTTTTTGACTGTCAGATGAATCTCCCATCATCAGAAAAGCAGAAAAAAACTCTTTTTGTAATATTTTCAGGATCAAGAAACGACGGAGATCCTGTACCTGTTTTCAAGAGATGGTCATATTATCCGTTCTGCGATGGTTATGTTTTAAATATCGCGGATCCTCTTCTTTCAATCCACAGAAATCTAAAGCTTGGCTGGTACTACGGTACTAAGAATGAGTCCTATATAGAGTACATTTCAGTCATAATCAAAAAGATTCAGTCACTGCTTGGTATTGAAGAGAAGGATTTGTTTTTATTCGGTTCATCAGGCGGTGGCTATGTGGCTCTGCATTTGTCTTATTATTTAAACAATGCCACGCACATAGCTTTAAATCCACAGATTTCAATAAAGGATTACAAGCATATTTTGGGATTCTGCAGAACATTGAATCTGTCGCTTGAGGATAAGGATCCTTTGAGAAGAAATGAAACAGTGGATATTATCTGCGAGAAAATAAAAACAAACCGCTTTTTTATAATTCAGAATATGAATGATGAAGAACACTGCAAAAAACAGTTGTTCCCTCTTATGAAAAAGCTGAATGTTGACAAGCTTGCTTACGGCATGAATCAGGTTAATGAAAACATGCTGGTATGGGTTTATGATCTTAACGGAGGTCATTCAGCTCAGGGGGATCAGGTTATATTTTCCTATATTGTGTATATGGCAGAACGCTTTGCTTCAGATAATTTCAGACTGTTAAGTTTTGAGGACTTCCTTTTCAAAAATGTTTCTTACATTTGGAAAGACAGAAGACAGTATTAATTGACAATGAGTATGAACGCCCCGGTAATGATGACCGGGGCGTATTGTTATCTGCGTGAATAATTCAGAATGGCGTCGTTCTTAAGACTTTCCATTCGCCCCGTGGAAATGACATTTTCACCCTTACGTCCGGATTTTTCGGATACGGTGGTGTCGGCAGGCAGTTTCCTGTATTTCATGTATTCACTGACAAATCTGTGTATTTCCTTCTGCAGAGCCTGACTGATGCGGTTATTCGGAATGCTTCTGAAAATTGCCGTTTCAAGCATTCCTGAAAGACGGTCTGAACTGTCAAGGGAACTCATGTCAATGCCGGTGTAGTGGTACTTGCTCATGTATTCGTCAAACGGCGCCTGAACAAAGTAACCGTCAGCCTTCAGCCATGATGCGTAATCATCGGCTTCAAAGTGGTTTTTTACGAAGTAGACGTAGTATGAAACCAGCCTTTCGGTGGAAGTCTTGTGGTGGGTAAGAGACCATTTTGACGCAAAATCCCAGATGCTGTTTTTTTCTCCTGCAGCCCTGGTGCAGATGTTGTTGAGCACGGAAATGCGGTTATTGGTAAGAGCCGCACCGAAGTCGTCAAGAACGATAACGTCAGAGGTCTTGGAGAGAATTACCCAGAAAAAGTAATTGCCTACGGACGGAACGACCAGTCCGTTGGTGCTGGCGTGGACATTGCCGATATACGGGAAAGGGGAGTTCGCATCCTGATAGATCCCGGCGATGAGATCAAGAATGTCATCGAATTTCAAAACCTGTTTTCTGATTAAAGAACCCACAATTTCAGCCTGTTCAATCTTCTGCGGATTTCCTTTTAAACAGTAGATGTCAATAAGCACCTTTAAAAACCTCTGATTCCTGTATATTCCTGTAATGTTTTTCCCTGGTAAGCCATATCACGGCATGTCGTTCCGGAATTTTCCGGAACGGTCTGCCGGGTGACAGTTTTATTCCCGTAATCATGCAGAAAAAAAGATTCTGTATGTTACATCCTGACAATATTGTCACAGATGTACAGTATAGTAAATCCTAAATGTTTCATGATGGGGATTATGCTGTGTCCGGTAGCGAATTATAAACGTATTATGTTAAATTTTCACATGGGATTAACAATAAATACGTAATATTTGCATAAAAACAAGTAATACCTTTCTTTAAAAAGATTGTTTGTACAAAAAACGGGCGTTTTCTAACACGTTCGTATAAAAAATATCTTATTTATTGAGGCGTTTTCCGAGGAGATGACAATTTTTATGATTACTGAATCCGGAGACGTGGAATATTTGTTATCCGCCGGCGTGAAACGCAGGAAAAACACGCGTTTTGCTGTTTACTGGATGCACCGGTAAACTGTGAATCCGTTCAAACAATTTTCGGCATAAAACCGTAATCACGTACAATCAGTTAGTTTGCCGGCATAAAAAGGTATATACTTTTAAAAATTTTCGTTCAGATACTATTTTGCTTTATACAAAAATGAATTTTCAAATAGCGCAGTTAATGTCAGAACCTCCGGTTCAGCACAACATATACGATGAATTTACCTTTACCGAAGGAAAGCATTCTTTCAGAACTTTTGATTATGATATTGTTTCACTGTTCTACAGGAATAACAGCGACAGCCGTCTTACCGTTTTTCTGAATGATGCCGTATCCTATTCAAGAGACGTGGCGAATTTTGATCGTCTTGCGGAATATTCATCATGCGAAGGTCTGCAGATGTATTTTGAGGATTCACTCGGCAGGAAGATGAAATTTATTCCCTGCTGCTACTACGGCATGCTTGACGAACTTGAAATTATCGTCCGCAGGGTTATGCTTGACAGAAACATCCGGGCCGCAGACGTCACCTTTGTTTCCGCTCAATTCGGAGGTTTCGCCGCATCATACCTTGCAGAACAGATAAAGGGAGCCGGAGTGGTGGCCTTTAATCCGGTTCTTTCAGTCATGGACTGTTTCCCTAACAGAGCAAGAGCCGCTGAGTTTCTGACAAAGTTCAATATACCTGCGGACAGGGACAGAAAGAGCAATCCCAAACTCTTCCTATCATCTCCGGTTTCCGTGCCTTCCACATTCATCTATCATATAAACCTCAACGATGAAATGGCCATGAAGCAGTTTAAAATCATGCAGAAGCATCTCGGTATTCCGGATGGGAATATTCATGAAGGCTGTCTGACCTTTAAGAACATGAGCTTTAATTTTCACGATCTGTCTGCAGAGGACTTTGAAGAACAGACCGTGAATCTTCTGTCAGGAAGTTAAGCATTTGTGCATGCCTTCTGAATAAGACCTGCAGGTTTGCTGAACCTGCCGGTACATCTGCGGATACAGACAAAAAAGTATATACAGATCTAACTTTTCTGCTGAGTTTTATGTTAAGAGACATAAAAGCGTATATATTTAATCTTCCTAATCATAATATCGTTGAGATTTTCGGTATTGAACCGAAACTCGGGCAATCAGGTGTTCGTGAATGAATAAGATTTTAATGGTGCTTACGGCAGGTTTCATGCTTGCGTTTTCAGTTCCGGGAATGACGGCTGAATCCTCCGGCTATGAGAGTCCGGTACCGCCTCCGGAACTTGGGGAGCAGCTTGCCAGCTACCGCACGGACAATCAGAAAAAAGGTTCGGTGCCTGTGGCCGGAACCCGCGGAAAAACAGCTTCAGCAGGAAAAACGGAAGTAAATTCTGCCGGAAAATCACAGAAGCCGATGAGTGAAGTGGTTACCGACTACGCATTTGTACCGAACAAGAATGTGCCTGTCTATACCGGAGGTGAAACGATAATCAGTTTTGTTGACAGGGTAACCGGAGAACCGGTAAAGGTTTCCGGAGTGGAAGTATCCAACAGAGGCTTTACCGCAACAAGCGAAAAATCCTCGGTGATTATTACTCCTACCGGGCACAATACGAATGCCAAAATCAGAATAGTTCTGGAAAACCGTGGAAAATATCCTCTGATTTTTGAACTGAGCTACATGCGTTCGAAACACAATATCAGAAATATCGAGAACGTCAGAATTTAGGCTTAACAGTCTGTTTTAAAGAGTTTTGCAGTTTGTTTTAGACATGGATGGACATATGAGTTCTTCATTAAACAGTATAAAACGCAGAAGTATTTACATCGGTGCAGGTCTGCTGTTTTCAGGTCTGTCTTTTTTTATGACCGGTCCTGCCGTTTCCGCAGGCTTTGAAGCTCCGGAACCTCCTCCTGAACTCGGGGAGAATCTGACCGGTTACAGAACCAGACAGCAGATTCTTGAACAGGCCATCAGAGCGGAAGAAGCCAGAAATCCTCCGAAAATGAAAATCTACCGCAAGGACGGAACCACGGAGGAATATGTCGATAACAATGCTATGATGAATTCAGGCACGGTAGTGTCCTCCGGTCCCGTCAGTGCGCAGCCTGTCAGAGAGCACACTTCTGCTCCTCAGCAGAACGGCTGCTGTTCGAGAGTCGTAAAGGATCGTTTCGTTTATGATTCAGGAAAGATGTTCAGAATTTATGACGGTTCCGAACTGGTGTTCCGTATCAGGGACGGTGCCGAGGTGTCATGGCCGATAGCCAAGGCTGAATGTTCCAATAACGGCTTTAAGATTCAGCTTAACAAGAAACACGACAGTATCAGGATTGTTCCTACTTCAGCGAAGATTGGAATGGCCAACGTCAGGGTTTATCTTCAGGGAAGGGAAAGTTCTCCGCTTTCATTTGTGGTAAGTCTCGGATCAGGCAGAAAAACCGAAATGTATGAGTGGGACGTACTGGTGTCCTACAAGTCACCGCTCAATACCTCTGATGACTTTCACGGGGTAACCAACATCACCAGGTCCGCCAGGGCAAGAACAACCAGAAGAGATGTTGATGCGACGCGTAATTTTGCCGATACGGTATCTGAGGACAGTTCTGATTCAGTGGCAGGGGCTGACACCGTAAATTCCGCTTCCGCCACGGGAAATATGGAACTGCCTGAGGGGGAGACTGCCGTAAATCCTGATGCCGGTGTGGCCGCATATCCTATAAATCAGAAGAATCTTTATGCGGTAACCGTTTCTGAAGAAGAACTCAATACGGTGGCCGACAGGCTTTACGAGGCGGTTGAATAATCATGAATTTCGGAAAAACAGTTTTGACTGAGACTAAAAAGACAGTGTTTAAAACCGCGCTGGTTTCTGCAGTTCTTTCCCTGATGATGTCAGGCATTCCTGCTGACGCTTCCGCCGGGGTTTCCGGAGGAAAGTGCGAGGGCCACTGGAGAGACTTTGCGTACGACACCAAAATCATGAAAAGGTACAAGCCGTACAGTCACTGCGTGAAGTGGACCGCGGGACAGTTCGAGCTTCCGGAAGAACTTCTTTATTCCATTCTGTATGTGGAAAGAGGTGATGTTTCAGGCAACTGCATGACTAACAGCAACGGAACCGAAGACTGCGGTCCGGCTCAGATTAACGATGTCCGTCTTGGTGAGATCAAAAAGTTTGATCTGGATAAATCCGACATGAAGAACAGTCCGTGCCGTAATATCTGGGTGATGGGGTATCTGATAAGACGTGAAATCGAAAAGGCTGACGGAGACCTGTGGCTCGGTGTCGGAAATTATCACTACAAGCGTTCGGTCAACAGTGATATCCATGACAAGTACGTTAACCGTATCCGTGATGCCTGGGTCAGACTCAATACCAATGTTGCCGAGATGTGCGGTCAGTAGTTCCGTGCGGTTTTGAAATCCGGCAGGTTTCTGCTGAGAGGAAAAAGACTGTTTCGGTCGGTAAAGCTCTGCATTCTGTACGGATTCTTCTTTGTGTGTTTTGTGTTTGATGAAAAAAAATTATTCTGAATCAGGAGTAACGTCATGGCTGGGTTGGCTTGTTATTGTGGCGCTGACATGACTGACACGGAAGGTCCGTCACCACATCTCTTAAACGTGTTTTTAAGGTCAGAAACTGATAAAGCTTTATCGTATAATCCAAATATTTGCCTATGGGATTTATATACAGGATGGGATGAGTTGGCTGAATGCGATAATTCTTTTCAAAACCGTTCTGAACCGGTTGAATACTGGTACTGTACTGAATGCAGACGAATTTATGAAGTACAGGCAGTTTCCTGTGGCAAAATATTGAGGTGTTTCAAATATGTTTCCACTCCGGCAGAGGAATATAATCTGGATGGTTTTGAGGAACTGTTCGTACTGATGGACAAGGAGATGGATGATATTATTTGTAAAGACAGATATTATCTGCTTAAGGATTATATTGAAAAACCTTCTGAAATAAAAATTTTCATATCTCCGGATCAAAAAACCATATTCGTGATAAATGTGGCAACAGACAAATTGATCTGTAAATACATTTTAGAAGAATCCTGAGTTTGATTAACCGGAGTTTGTGAGAATTTTTCCGTAAATAAAAGATATTCCCGGAAATTTTGATAAAGTTAGTTTACTGATAAGTGTAAGCACTGAGCACTATTCAATTTTGGTTTAGAACAGCAGTGGATCTGCACACACGGCGGTCGGTGCGAATGTTCATCTCTTTGCCGGTTTATTGATGCATTCCGGCAATTATTTCTGAAACTGAAACCCTCTCAAAATCGTCTGAAGTGATTACATTTCGCTTAAAATGTGTTTTTTGTACTAATTTTTGATTATGAAATCCTACAGAAAATATATGTGAAAGCGTTTTGTAATATAATGTGAAGTGCGACATTTGGGGGTTTTATGGATAATCAGAATAATAAGCCGTGGATAAAGGCGTATCCTGAAGGAGTTTCTCCCACAGTGGATACGGGGCTTTTTAACTCATTGGTGGACATGTTTGAATTTTCAATCGAGAAATTCAGAGACAGGCCCGCATTGTACAGTCTGGGAACCTCTCTGACCTACGCACAGCTGGATCACAAGGCCAGATGCTTCGCCGCCTATCTGCAGTGTGAACTTCACGTAAAACCCGGGGATCACATAGCCCTGATGCTTCCGAACATCATTCAGTATCCTGTGGCTCTGTTCGGTTCTCTGCTTGCCGGTGCGGTTATCGTAAACGTCAACCCGATGTATACACCGCGTGAGCTTGTGCATCAGCTCAATGATTCCAAAGCCAAGATTATCATTGTTATTTCCAATTTCGCAAGTACCCTGCAGAAGTCTCTTCCTGAAACTCCGGGAGTGGAACATGTGATTATCACGTCTCTCGGTGATGAATGCGGAGCCATCAAGGGATACTTTATAAATTTCTTTGCCAAATATCTGAAAAGAATCGTGCCCAGATATCACATTCCCGATGCCATTACCTATAAGCATGTAATGATGGCCGGTGAGGAATATCCGTATACCAGACCTATCATAAAAAGTGATGAGCTGGCGTTTCTGCAGTATACGGGAGGAACCACGGGAACTGCCAAGGGAGCCATGCTGACCCACGGCAACATTCTGGCGAATGTGGAACAGGCCTGGGGCATGTATCACAGCAGACTCAACGAGGGAGAGGAGCTGATTGTAACCGCCATTCCTCTTTATCATGTGTTTGCCCTCTGCATCAACTGCATGTTCTGCACCCGCATAGGGGCAGGTTCTCTGCTGATTCTAGATGCCAGAAATATCAAAGGTTTCGTTAAGGAACTTGCCAGTTACGAGCCAACAATCATTACCGGCGTGAATACGCTGTTCAATGCTCTGATAAACAATGAGGATTTCTGCAACATGCATCTGTCCAAGCTGAAGCTGACCATCGGCGGAGGTACCTCTGTACAGAAGGGCGTGGAAATAAAATGGTTCACTCATACCGGGCTGCACATTCTGGAAGGCTACGGTCTGACCGAATGCTCTCCTCTAGTTGCCGTATGTCCGTACAACGTGGAGGAATATACGGGAACCATAGGCGTTCCGGTTCCTTCAACAGATGTAATCATACTGGATAAGGATAATCACCGGATTACCGATGTTGACGTTCCCGGTGAACTGCTGGTCAGAGGTCCGCAGGTAATGAAAGGGTACTACGGACGTGAAGTTGCTACTCAGAAGGTGTTTTTCGGGGAGTATCTCAAAACAGGCGACGTGGCATGCTGGGCCAATACCAGCGGATACATCCGTCTGGTTGACCGCAAGAAGGACATGATTCTGGTTTCAGGATTCAACGTATATCCTTCTGAAATAGAGGACGTGATTATGCTTCATCCTAATGTGCTTGAAGTTGCAGCCATCGGGGTTCCGAGCAGGCACAGCGGTGAATCTGTCAAGGTGTTCATCGTCAGAAAGAATAAATCACTCACCGAGGATATGATTAAAACCATGTGCCGTAAGCATCTTACTGCCTATAAGGTTCCTAAGCATATCGAATTCAGGGATTCACTGCCGAAGACCAACGTAGGTAAGATAATGAGAAAGGAACTGCGTGAGGCCGAGTATCGCAAGCTAGGTATCAGTGTAAGTGACCAGAATCAGGAGGAAAAGAAGGTGCAGAAGGAGAAGGCCGAATAAATATTCCCGGATTCAGTATTATATGCCGAAGAGGCGGAAACTTCAGGATGAAACCTGGTTTCCGCCTTTTTTTGTGTCAGTTCAGTTTTAAGGTTTTTAACTGATTTGAATTTTTACAATCAGCATCAGAAACATTGCAACTCAACTGAAAAACTGCCTGTTTTTCATTGAAAATCAGGTGGTTAAAAAATGATCTGTGTCTGAAAAAATACTCATTATTCGTCAAAAAGTGTGATGCTTTGTATTGTCCTGTTAATTTTATGCAGGGATTTGAAAACAAATTGTTACCATAAAGTTAAGAGGAGGTAATTAGTAAGAAAGTTGTTTGTTCCATACTGACACCTGTATGAAGCATAAGAGAGGCGGATATGAAAAGACATACTGGTTTTACTTTAATTGAACTCATTGTGGTTATTGCTGTTTTAGGTATTCTGGCCGCCAATACGGTTCCTGTGTTTATGAATCCGCAAGCCGAGGCCCGCGCAAGTGCGCTCAACGACATTAAATCTTCATTAAAGAGCGGCGTGAGTATGGTGTACAGCAAGGCGATTCTCTCCGGACTGGAAAACAGGGCATACGGAGCGGAATTGTGCATGGACAAGGTTGCCGGTGCCGTCGGTACCGACTGTGACATGGTTTCTCTGGTTTACGGCAGACCTGCCGCTACCGCTGACGGTGTGGTTAAGATTGTACAGAATGAGGTATGCGCCTCAACGGATACCGTATGCGACAAAGACTGGACCTACAGTCTGGAATCATCTGAAATCAGGATTTATTCATCAATAGCTCCGGATATGGAAGGATGCAGCGTGTCATACAAAGAGGCTACCGCCAGTACTCCTCCTTCAATTACCTCAAATTATGAGGGATGCTGACGGACAAACTGTCGACACCCCCGTGATTTTAAGCGGTTGACGAAACAGACGTCCCCGTTATCGGTCATTGTGACTGATAACGGGGTTTTTGTCTGAAAACCGCATAAAAAGTGTGATAGTCTGCGGTTTCCGTGAAATTTGCGGACTGCCTTCCGAAAATTATTGTTAACATAGAATTATGGGGGTGACGAGTAAATAAAGTTGTTTGTTCCATACTGAAATATGCAGGATGCATAAAGAGAGGCTGATATGAAAAGACAATCTGGTTTTACGTT
Source organism: Ruminobacter amylophilus (assembly GCF_900115655.1). Lineage (GTDB taxonomy): Bacteria > Pseudomonadota > Gammaproteobacteria > Enterobacterales > Succinivibrionaceae > Ruminobacter > Ruminobacter amylophilus. The sequence goes on from NZ_FOXF01000045.1 coordinate 19,728, forward strand.
AATTGAACTTGTGGTGGTTATTGTTATTTTAGGTATTCTGGCCGCAACCGCCGCTCCTAAGTTTATGAATCTGCAGGCTGATGCCCGTGTAAGTGCCCTGAACGGTCTCAAGGCTTCACTCAAGAGCGGGGTGAGCATGGTATACAGCAAGGCCATTCTTGCCGGTCTGGAAACAAAGGCAACAGGTGAACTGTGCATGGATAAGGCCGCCGGTGTTTCAAGCACCGACTGTGACAAGGTGACCATTGCCTACGGAAGACCTGATGCTTCGGAAAACGGCATTGTAAAGATTATTCAGGATGAAATGTGTGCTTCAACTGAAACTGACTGTGACAAAGACTGGACATATAAAGTTGACGGTACGGAAGTTTTAATTTATTCACCGAAAGCTCCAGACAGTGAAAACTGCAATCTGTCATACAAGGCTGCTACCGCGAGCACGCCTCCGTCACTTACAACCAATGATGAAGGCTGCTGATAACAGAGCCTGATTCCGATAAACAGCTGCGGACTTTGGAGTGCCCCCGAAAGTTGAACAGACTTCGGGGGTACTTTTTTTTATTTAAGGCGTGATCCGGTAAGGTCGGTTGATATGTCGTGCTTCATTCGTGTTTTCAGGTGTTATAACCGTAAATCCATTTGGCCTGCGGAAGACAGGATCAGACATCACAAAAAACAGTTTTCTTATGCTGAATGGAAAAATTTACAGCGTGAAACTCGGAAATCCGATAAAAATCATTAAAAACGGGAAAATCATTTTCAGAAATGATGATAATTATATTCCAATGGAGGTTTTTATGACCTGGAACCATTGATTTACAAGGCTTTTGTTATCTAAACAGATCAAAGTTGTAAAAATGTTGTTTATTATGATTTATGACTGCTTTAATACATTTATATTTAAAGGCTTGGGGTGGTTTATAAAAAATTAAGATATAGTGCATATTTTTGGAGATAAGAGGGTATGAAAATGTGATGTAATGAAAAATATTTATAAACATTCCTAAATTGATAATCGATTATTGTTATTATGAGGATATGGAATATGAATTTTAAAAAAATAAATATTCTTAATTTGGTTCAAGTTATAAAGAGAGGCTCGGAATTATGAAAAGACAGTCTGGTTTTACTTTAATCGAACTCGTTGTAGTTATTGTTATCCTCGGTATCTTGGCTGCTACTGCTGCTCCTAAGTTTATGAATTTACAGTCTGATGCCCGTATCAGCGCCCTGAACGGTCTCAAGGCATCAGTTAAGAGTGCAAGCGCCATGATTTACAGTAAGGCTATTCTTGCAGGTAAGGAAAAGGACGCGAGTGGTAAAAAGGTTTGTGCAAATGGTCCGGAATCTACTGCAACTAGTACATGTACAGATGAGATTACCATCGCTTATGGTTATCCTACTGGCGATGCTGCAGGCATAATAGCAACCCTTCAGGATGGTGCGGCTGCTTGTGCTTCTTTTACGTGTGCTGAGGGTACCGATTATGACTGGGGTTATGACACCAAGGACAGCGTTCGAGAGTGAACGCGATTCCGTGTAAACCCTTGTTAAGCCCCTTTTGAAAAATTATCTAATGTACCTAGCTATCCTTGTGCTGGTTTCATCAAGACAGGATAGCTGGTTCAGAACCTTTGCCCAATTCTGTATTTTAGCATTGTTCCATTTCTTGGCAAGTTCACCCGTAATTCTGAGATAGAAAATTTTAAATACCGAATTTTCATTTTCAAAGAATCCCTTTTTAGTGACCTTTCTAAGGCTGGAATTTACAGACTCAATGGCATTGGTCGTATACATCACTTTGCGTATGTCGGCCGGATAATTGTAGAGCTGACGTACATG
>NZ_FOXF01000023.1:0-22682 GCF_900115655.1 Ruminobacter amylophilus
ACTTAATCCATAATGACAATGTACCTTTGCTCGGAATCGCCAGAGACAACGAAACTTGTTTTATACTTTCATGTTGTATCAAAACTCTCCGGATTGCTTCTTCCTTAAATTCTGCTGAATACTCCCTATTTTTCTTTTTCTGAACTACAGATATTCCATGAATATCAATTAGCTTTACTATGTAGGTCACTGAGGTTCTGTCGCATTTAAATAGTGTTGCAAGTCTTATTGAACTGTAATGATCTTCTTTCCAAAGTCGATACATCTCGACTTTATCTTCGTACGTAAGCTTCATAAATATAACCCCCGAAGTTTTGTTCAACTTTCGGGGGTCACTCTACTTTCGGGGGCACTCTAAGATAGATCTGGGCTTTTTCATTTTTTTTGCACAAACTTCAAACTTTGGTGGCTTAGAAAGTTACTGATAATTCACCACCAAGGGCAATTATGATTTTCATGATCGTATCAATCTTAGCATTAATATCACCTTTTTCCATTCTGGCAATGACAGGCTGAGATACACCGCTGATTTTTTCCAATTCTCTTTGAGATAATCCTTTTTTCTTGCGAGCATCAGCGATAGCGTGCATTAACTTTACTCTAGATTCCATTTCTTTTAGTTCTTGAGGGGTGAAAAGCTCGGCTCGTACTTCATCCCATGATTTTCCAATAGCAGAATTATTCATGATGTAAACCTCTTTTCTTTATATCAAGTATTTCTCTCTGTGCTTTTTCAATTTCTTCTTTTGGGGTTTTTTGTGTTTTCTTTACAAATGTATGTAAAAGAACAAAACTATCGTTTTCCCAAGTTACAAATAGTATTCTGTTTCTTTGTGGTCTTAATTCCCAAATTTTATCTTTCAAATGTTTGATATATGGTTCGCCAGCATCTAATCCATATTCTTTAAGGGCATCAATATAGTCGGCAATTTTCTGAAACTGTATGCGACTATTTTTGTCTTTTTTACCTTTCAACTCATATATGTAATCAAGCACAGGGCTTTGATTTTTTGAGTTTTTATAAAAATATATATTATACATTTTCCAAATACCTTCTTTCTTAATGATAACTTGTGAGTTATCATTATTCAAGTTTTAAATTAATATTTTTTTATTCATTTCAGTGTCGATTTGCTGATACCAGTCATTGATTCAACCTGAGAATAGGTATGAGTCTGTAACAGTGTTCTGGCATGTTCTATCTGGGCAGGCGTAAATTTTCTAGGCCTGCCTTCTTTAAAGTTTGGATCTGATTTAGCAATGGACTTGCCTTCCTGAGTTCGTTGGATAATCATATCCCTAGGTATCTGTTTTCTTCCGCAATGTCGGTTTTCTGGTGTATACGGTGAATACCCGGAAATCTCACGGCGCAAAATTGAAGAAAGCTAAAAAAAATCAGTATGGGTAAGGATTTTTCTTTGGTGATCTTCTCAGGCTTTATTATAATAAGACAAGAGAAAGAGAACAGATAACAAAACACGGCGTGTCATAACGCCTTTCCGATATTTTTTATTTCACGGATAACGGATACATTCTTACGGCTGTCTGTGCCGGCGGTTTTATCCGCTGCTTCAGAAGTTTTTTTACTGTTATGACCGTGAAAGACTTATGGTTCAGGACGGATATCATTCATCCGTACCTGCGGCGGATGATGCGTGTATTCCGTACGTGGATATGCACATCTGTCCGGAATTCCGCCATAATCGGCTCTGTTCAGTGTAGGAATATAAGAAGAATAACGATTAATGTACTTGTAGGGTTGTTGCGGTATGTCCAGTCATATTGAACATGAATCAATGGAAAACTATCTTGAAACGATACATAAGCTTGGAGGACTGAAGCAGAGTGTCCGTTCCATCGATATTGCCAGAGAGCTTGGTCTTTCCAGACCTTCGGTGAGCCGTGCAGTGAAAATCCTCAGGGAACGCGGGCTGATAACCGTTACGGAAGACGGATTCATCAGTCTGACCTCCGCAGGTAACGACCTGGCTGAAAGGGTAATGCATATTCATGCCTGTCTGGTAAAGTTTCTCCTTGATACCACCGGTGTCACTGTCGTACAGGCGGATATCGATGCCTGTCGCATTGAACACGTGGTAAGCGATGAAACGGTAAAAGGGATAGAAGATTATATCAGCAGGAACAGCCTGACCGCTCCTGAAACCGAGACCGAGGTCTGCTCTCATTTCCCTGACAGTACCGAACTTCTGGAATCAGGTGAAAACTATCTGGAAACCATTCTTATACTCCGCAGAAAAAAGGACTGGGTAAGAGCGGTGGATATCGCCAATCTGCTTAATCTCTCCAGGGCTTCGGTAAGCCGTGCCATAGGAGTGCTCAGACAGAAGGGGTATCTTGACATCGGTGAAGGAAATGAACTGATTCTTACCGCCAAGGGTGAGACCTGCGCCAGAGAGATTTACAGCAAGCATCTGCACCTTGAAGCCTTCCTGAAATTCACTCTCGGCATCCCTGATGAAATTGCGGACAAGGATGCCTGTCGTATCGAGCATATGATAAGCAGGGAAGCTTTCCAGGGAATCAAAAAGTATCTTAAGAATCACGGGGTAAAGGTCGGCTGATTCCGATTCCGGAATTATCTCAGGCGGCAAGCCGTAATCTGTCTGTCCGATTTACCGGAATGTTCCTGTACCGGCTGCCGATATGGTCGGTTACCGCCTCCTCTGCAGACTGAACCTTACAGGTGTGCTTTTCCGCTCCGATAAAAGAAACTGCCGGTTCTGAACGATATGCACGGAATGCTGCATGATAAATCAGGTTGAATGTTCTCCTGCAATTAATCGTTACGGCATACCGGTCATAACCTTTTTGGTTGATTTTCAGAAAAGAAAGTTTAAAGTATACATAGTGATATGCGAAAAGCCGTCCTGCGTGCTTCTTTATCTGTCAGCAGGAGCTCGTGGAAAAACGGTGATTTTTTCAATAATGGGAATAACGAAAATGATGACACCTGCAACCAAATTTCTGGACAGTAATAAAATCCAGTACAGCATGTATAAGTATGAATGTGATGCCAAAACTGATTTCGGTCATATGGCGGCAACCAAACTTGGCAGGGATCAGAACGAGGTATTCAAGACTCTGCTTATTCATCATGAAAAAACCTATGTTACCGCGGTTATTCCGGTGAACTGCAATCTCAACCTTAAACGTGCAGCCAAACTTGCCGGTCTCAAGAATGCCGAAATGGTAAAGCCGGCCGATGCCGAAAGACTTACCGGTTACGTCTGCGGCGGTATCAGCCCGTTCGGTCAGAAGAAAAGAACCATGACCCTGGTGTCAGACAGGGCGCTTGCTCTTAAGGAAATGCTGGTAAGCGGCGGACAGCGCGGTTTTTCCGTAGGTCTTCCTCCCGATGTGCTGATTAAGGCTCTTGATGCCAGAACAGGAGATATTACGGACGACCAGTAATATCCGTCCCGACTGTTAAGCCCGTGGCGGAAAGGCCGTCGGGTTCAGCTGCTTAAAAAACACAAGCCTGCTCTGAAATAATTCAAAGCAGGCTTTAATCTGCATAATACCGGCTGAGAACATCAGGAATGTTTTCAGTTTTTCATTCCGGAAATCAGGCTGTTACCTGTTCGGCGTTTTCGGAGTTTTCAATATTAAAGAATTCATAAAGTTTGCGGGAAGATTCATGAGTGGAATCTTCGTAACCGAAACGGAGAACCAGTTTACCGCAGTAGCGCTCCTGAGCCCATAATGAGAAGTGGAAGTATCTGATCTGATAATGGGAGTCATCAACCACTTTTTCCAGATCGGCATGGTCGAATGACTGAGTGAAGGAGATGTCTTCCTTCCAGTACTCATTCAGGTTGCCGATGGTATAGAGAAAACAACCGCCAAGATTCTGTCTGGTAATGGAATACTTGTTGTTTATGACAAGCGTATCCTGATCTCTCATGACAATCTTGTTGAAAGATTTAAGATAGACTTTCTTTGATCCGGTTTCATCCCGTGTTTCGGAAGAAGCAGGGCGTTCTTCCTGTTTCTGTTCATTAGTCCCGCTGGTATGTGTTCCTGAAAAACCTGCATTATCCGTATCTTTATTAAAGAAATTAAATTTAAATGCATGTCTTAAGTTCATTTTTATAAAGTCCTCGCACAGGTATGTCTGAAAAGAAAAATGACTGATTATCAGGCCTCTTCCGGCAACACCTTGTTTATGAAAGCCGCTACTCTCACCGGCGCTTCCTTCTGTCTTATTTTTATAATTATCAGCAGTTTGATTACTGTATTTTATTCTTTTGTCTTATCCGTGTTTTCTGAATTCTTTCCGGCATCCGTTATGGAGGATAGGCTAGTCTTTCCTGCCGAAAAAGAGATATGTTTGGTAAAAACACATTAACTATTGTAAATTCAGAACGGCATCTCTGTTTAAAGGTAATATTCAAAATGTGATGTTATACATATCACCTGATGTTAAAAGGTGAGAGGTATCAAAATATTATGGCTGAAAAATTACTGAAAACAGCATGAGAATAGTGTTTTCGGTACCGGACAAGCCTGACTGTTCATGATCCGCAGTCCGGAAGCTTCCATTCGGTGTGCGGCACTGAACCTGTCATCAGTCAGTGATTCTGAATTCAGTTTCAGGATCCTGTATTAAATTTAAGGTGATTGAACCGACAGAAAACTGAGTACTGAAAAACTGTTCCGGGCATCGGTTTAAGACATACGTGCTGAAAAGCCGTATGGCAGATCAATCGGATTCTGATATTTCAGATTACGGAAACACCGTGCAAAAACAGATGGATGGAGTGATGCGCTGAATGGGCTTAAATCAGATGCGGGCTGTGGTGAATGAGTTCTGAGTACAGGAAAACCTGAGGCGAAGAAATTTCTTTCTTCACCCGCCGGTTTCCGTTTCTGTCAGAACGTCTGTAACAATTGATTCTATTCAGAACGTGAAATCATATCATCCGGAGATTCCGTATAAAGGCAGGTATCAGATACCTGCACCCATCATGATTTCATTTAAATTAACGCGATCCATTTCTGCAAGATCCGCGATTGTGGTGTGGTCCACCACTGAGTTGATGCTTTCCTTAAGCTTTTCCCAGAGATGATAGGTGGCACATGAATACTTTCTTTCACATGGAACCCCGTTGTTTTCCAGACATGGAACAGGGGAGAGATCACCTTCGGTAAGTCTGAGAATGGTTCCTACGGTAATGTCTTTTGGTGATTTGGCGAGCTCATAACCGCCCTGAGTACCTCTTCTTGCACTGACCACGCCGCCACGGCGCATCAGACCGATGATCTGTTCAGCATACTTTTCAGAGATATTCTGTCTTTCGGCCAGTTCCTTGAGCCTCACAGGAGAAGACTGATCGAATTTCGCCAATTCAATCATCAGTCTCAGAGCATATCTGCCTTTGGTAGAAATTTTAATACTGTATCCTTACGTTTGTCGAATTTATAATTATTTTTTAGAAAAACATATCACAATGCTATGATTTTATAATACGACTTAATTTATAAAAACGAATATATGTAATAATATGTTTTATTTATTTAAATTTTATAATGAAAGCAAATTTAAATATCTTTTGTCAAAAATCTCTTAAATTTGCTTAGCATAATATACTATAAATTGATATGAATTTACAAGTTTGTAACTTTGGTTTTTGCGACGATGGAGCAGTTTTAACCACATTTGTATAAAAAACGTCTGTTATCTCAGGTTTTTTCAGGAGCGTCAGCACCTTGTTTTTTCAGGAGTCCGGGACATTTCTGCTCATAAAGAAAATATATTGCACGCATCTGTTTGCCGTGCGGTCGGTTATGAGCGGTGTTCATGCGGCGGAAATGGCGGTCTTACCGGCGGTTTCAGGAGAAAATGAAGAGTCCGGGGCACTGTTGCAAACTTATAAATTCCGGAATATGCCGGATCCGCGGAAAATGACGGTAATGAAGTTAATTCGGAAAAATATAGAGAGTGTTTACGCCGTACCTTAAGTTATGTTTAAAGTCGGTACGGCATAACAAGCATGAGAACCTTAATCAGGTTAAATGTCAGTGAGGGTGTTTTCCTTTTCATTGAAGTAGTAGCACTTTACGCCGCATTCACTGAACATTACCTTGGAGAAGTTCCAGGCTTCCTGCCAGCGTTCATTGACTTTTGTATCAATAAAAACCTCTGATATACCGGCCTGGATAATGGCCTTGGCGCATTCCTGACATACCGGCAGATTATGAATGTAGATGGCTGCGCCGACAACTGAAGAACCGTTGTAAAGGGCGTTCAGAATGGCATTCATTTCGGCATGCACCACCAGCTTGTATTTGATTTCCCTGGTGTTGTAGCGTTCAGGAGTATCCGCCACTCCTCTCGGAAAGCCGTTGTATCCCTGGGAAATAATCTGTCCCTTGTCACCGACGATAATCGCTCCGACCTTGGATGACGGATCCTTTGACCAGGTGCTTACCAGTTCGGCGATTTTAAAGTAGCGGCTGACCCATTTGAGTTTTGATTTAAGTTCCGGTGAAACTTCATTCCGGTTCAGGGCATCTGCCTGCGCTGCCGGGGTATCCCTGATACCGTTAAGGACACTGTCAAAGTGTTCTGCAATGACGGGATTCTGACTGTTTAAACGCAGACAGGCTTTAAGCAGGGGATTACGGCTGCCGTCACGGTTGTTTCTGTAAAAGCATGCTGAATAGCTGTTTAAATCAATGAAATAGGTATAGTCGGCATTTTCCGATGCGTTTCCCCTGAAATTACTCGTCATGAATTCAGAGGCTTCGTCGTCATCGCCGCTGATGACTCCGCCGGTGTTTTTATTCCAGAAAGGTGCGGTAGCCAGAAGATACCCGGCTTTTTCCGGTTCTCCCTGAGGTGTGCCGAAGGTTAGGGTCGTACCGTTCTTTAATTTCAGTTCAATATTGGCGTAAGCTTCCATCTGCGTGTCCTGACTGTTTTTCAGATTGAATTATTTTCCATGTCAATTTTAAAACGATATGCGCCGTTTGCAAACAAAATCGGCAGAATGTAATCGTAAATCCGTATTTACTTCAAAATGATGTGGTTTTCTGTTTTAAATACCGGGAATGTCTCTTAAGTACTGTTTTTTATGGCGTATAAAATCTTAATGTTTTTCAACAGGCATAAAGATGTTATAAGTTCCAATAATAAAAAAGCATGTAAAAGAATCAAATCTGAATAATAAATATGGCTGCAGGTAATTTTTTGGCCTGTATACGGTAATGGTTTGTCATAACTGATGTTAGAATACGTAATGAAGCTTTTGAGGAACGGTCATGAAAAAAGTAAAAATCACCGTAATGAGAATTTCGAGATACGACGATCTCATCGCAGAGTATGAGAATCCCATACCCCATCCCTGTGACATGCGGGAGGGTATGGTTTTTATAGCTGACGGATGGCGAAAGCCGGACGATTTCTGCGAAAGCGCCTGGACTTCGATTTCCTCGTTTGTGATGACTCTGGCCTGCGGCGGTTCAGGCATTTATGACGGCTGGATGAAAAATCCCCGTTCGGCCATGATTTCCTGTAACGACGGATTTCGCCCTGTGAGCTTTCTGCTTGAGGCTCTGGATGAGGAAGCTTCGGTGCAGGAATAGACAGGGCATGACAGGGATGTGACGCCTGGATGGTGTTCACGGGTTGATAACGGATACGGCAGATTAAAGGTGACAGAGGTGAGCAGAGTAAAGGTATTGAGATGCAGACTTACGGAAGACGTTTTTTCCGTTCCCGTTCATGAGTATGTGTCTCAGCTTATTCCCGAGGACTTCTATTCTAGGGTGCTTTCAAGAAGAATAAGCTACTATACCGGAAGGCTGATGCTGGCTTCCGCTCTTGCCGGGTTCTGCGGAGTCAGGGGACTTCTTGAAACGGATATCTGCTGTTCCGAACACGGCAAGCCTTATCTGACGGAGTCCTTTTATCTGAGAACCGGTATCCGTAAAAAAATAGGATTCAACATCACTCACAGCGGTAATTTTCTGTACATGAGCTTTGCCGATGCGGAAACTTCCATAGATCTTGAAAAAATAAAGCTCCGCAAAACCATGCATGATGTTGCCGGAAAGTATTACAGTCCGGCGGAGAACAGGGTGATGGCTGAAGCGGGGGAAAGAGAGGCGGAGTGGTTCTTTCATTTCTGGACCGTGAGGGAAACGCTGGTCAAGTACAGCGGAAACGGTCTGCCTGACATGAACCGCTTCAGCTTCTCTGTGCCGGCGGCGGATTCCGGCGATGCCGAATCTTTTGATTTCGCGGGAAAAATGGATATTACTCCTCCTGAGGACTGCAGTGTTTACCGCAGAGACAGTGTGATAGCCACTTTCCTGATCAATGAGGAATCCGCGGCAGGCGAGGAACAGTATTCTCTTTCCCTGTATCTTGATTCATTTTCGGATCTGTCCTCGGTTGAATTTCTGAACATGAGAATTCCCGACACGACTCATGCAGAACCGGATTTTATAAGGATTCCTGCTCCTCGCAGTATTCAGCTTGTCAGCAGAATCTCCGGACGATGAATTTTAAGGCTTCCGGTTTTCTTCACATTATCCGCCTGCATTAAGACGGATATACATTTCATATACGTATCAGTCGGATTTTTTATAAAGTACCTCTTTCCGGTTGCTGTCCGTTCTGCTTTTCTGTTCTTAATCTGACCGGAATACAGAAGATAAACAACATCGCTTTCTTATTTGTTTAATATATTGCCGGCTATTGATTTTAGTCTGATAATGTTTAAAAAATTTTATGTAGATGTTAAAAAATTATTAAATTTTTATTGTGAATGTTAATAAAATGTATTAATATCTTCAAAAGTTAAGCGGGGTGAATTTCATGAATAATGAGATTCGGCAGGAATAAAAATTCCAGAACCGGAAACACCTGAAGACTCAGATGCGTTCATTATAAAAATTACAAATATAACTGATTTAGAAACACATTGGCGCAGATGTTTCTGTTACCGCAGGCTTTCCCGTGATTGTGTGTGGCTCAAAACGTTAATTATCAGCATGTGTATGAAAAAATTATCCCTTTTAGTTCTTCCTTTACTGTTTGCATTCTGTTCCTCTCAGGCTCTGGCTTTTACCGCTCCTTCAGGATATGTAATGGGTAAGTCCAGAACCCTGAAGAATCTGTACATCGAAGATTATCGCAATTCCAACGGCGGCGTGATCTATAAGATTGATTACAACAACTACCGTCATTTCAAGATCGATGAAAAGCTGGTTCTTAACGGTCTTAACTGCATGAATGTGGAAATTTCAGCAGATGAAAGGGATCTTTATGCGGATGAATGTACCGCATCTCCAAGAGGCTCATTCTTCAGCACCGTATCTCACAATACCTATACCGTTGAAGCCTACGCTGCGGATGAACAGATCCATATCGTGGTTTACAATCATCGCGTATCAGACGATTCTCTCGCTGAACTGAGATGGTAGGCGCGAGTTTATCTTAATCAGTACTGAAAAAGGCAGCCGTGAGGCTGCCTTTTCTGTTCCCTTATTCATTATCCGTATCAGTACCTTTTCCATCCAGCATCGGTTTTATCATGTATTTATCCGGGTTCCCGGAGACCGGAAAACGTCAGACGATGCCGTTCCGGCCGGTCATCATGACGGATGTAATGAGTTACGGTATTGATCTTTTCCTCGCATTTTCATAACCTGAAAACCGCACCTTCAGTATATGAACGGTGCGGTCTGTATGGCGGCGGTAATCAGAAATTCATACCCGGAGGATTACATACTGTCATTGAACACGTTAACGAGATTGTAGCCTGCAAGGCTGAGCTCCCGTTTTACGGTGGCTTCGTCGAAGTTTCCCCTGTATTCAGCGACTGCCGCGTTTCTTCTGTGTGAAATCACGATGTTTATGATGTTTACGTGCTTTCTCAGAATTTCGCATACCGTTGATTCACAGTGTTCGCATACCATGCCGTCAATGATGAGATTGGCATAGTGAACCATGTTTTCATCGGGAGTTTCCGCTTCGGTGTTTTTCTGAGCGTGAGAAACAGGAGAATCCGGCGTTATTCCCATGAATCCGCTGAAGACGGGATCCGCCGGAACCGTATTTTTGTGTACCGGTGCCGGTTCCTTCCTGTCGCTGGTTATCACGTTGAGGTGAGGTCTGAAATAAGCTTCACCCATGGCGGAGATCTTTTCGTTTTCATTTCTCGCATCTTCGGTCAGCTTCTTTTCGGAAATGTCCGTCAGGAATATTCTGAGGGAGTTGCCCACCACGATGAGACTTGATGCGGCCATGCATGAGGCTGCAAAGACCGGAGTGAGTCTCAGTCCGAAGGAACTCAGGGCTCCGGCAGCCAGAGGCAGTCCCACAATGTTGTAGCAGAGTGCCCAGAAGAGATTTTCCTTGATGGTTCTTAAGGTTCTGCGTCCGCATCTGATGGCTTTTACCAGGTTGAGCATGGTGTTTTTCACCAGTACCACGTTCCCGGCGTCAATGGCAATGTCTGAACCTGAGGCAACGGCTATGCCGATGTCGGCTTCGGTAAGAGGCAGGGCGTCGTTGATGCCGTCGCCGACCATGGCGGTGACTCCCTTTCCGCGCAGTTCTCTTATCACCTGAGCCTTGTCTTCCGGCAGACAGTTGGCTTTGAGATTCCTGATATGCACCTTTTCGGCAATGCCGGAGGCACTGAAGATGTTGTCCCCGGTAAGCATTATCGGAGTTATGCCCTGACGGTAGAGCAGGGCCACTGATTCGGCGGCATTGTCCCTGATGACGTCGGATACGGAGATGATGCCCAGAATTTCCCGTTCGGTGGCAAGAAGTATCGTGGTATCACCCTTGTTTGACATGTCATTGCATATTTCGCCTATATCGGCGCTGATAACGGATTTTGATCTGATGTAATCCTGATTGCCGATGAAGAAGCGGTGACCGTTTATCGTTGCGTGAACGCCTCCGCTTGTCACTTCCGCAAATTCAGTGATGTTCATTATTGATCCGGGATCGGTGGCCGAGTACAGCTTTTTCATGACCTCGTTCATGCCTTCATCCATGAGACCGTAGGTGTCGGCATTATGTATTCCGCTTTCAGCGGCCACGGCTTTGGCCACCGGATGACTGCTGAAGCTTTCCAGTATACCGGCAAGATGCAGAACGTTTTCCACGGAAAGGGCGGATACGGTGATTACCGAGGTTACCTTAGGCGTTCCTGCGGTAATGGTTCCGGTCTTGTCGAGAACCATGTATTTAACCCTGCCTATTTTTTCCAGTGATTCGGCATTCTTGAAGAGAACACCGTTTCTGAGTGCTTTGCCGGCTCCGGCGGTAATGGCGAGCGGGGTGGCCAGACCGAGTGCGCATGGACAGCTTACCAGAAGAACGGCGGTGGCGTATTCCAGAGCCACGGCCATGGTTCCGTTCAGAAGAAAATACCATACGCAGAATGTCAGAATGGCCAGCACGATGACTGCAGGCACAAAATAGGCTGAGATGGTGTCGGCTGTTCTGGAGATCGGGGCTTTGGAGGTAAGCGCTACCTTTACCGTTTCCACCATTTTGCTGAACACTGTTTCAGAACCTGTTCTCAGGGCTCTGCATTTAAGCAGACCATTAATGTTTACGGTGGCTCCGGTGACGGTGTCGCCCGCAGTTACGTCGCGGGGCATGGATTCACCGGTAAGTCCTGATTCATTGATTGATCCCGATCCTTCAATGATTACCGCATCCGCAGGAATTGATTCTCCGGGAAGCACGATAAAGACGTCATTTACTTTCAGGGCGGCGGCAGGAACGTCCTCGGCGGCATTCAGCGGGTTATCGTTTACCCCTTCCTGTCTGTGAGCTCCGGCCCTGATTCTGTGGGCGTTTTTCGGGGTAATGTCCAGAAGACCGCGCAGAGCGGTGGTGGTTTTTCCTCTGGCTGAACGTTCAAGAATCTTTCCGAACACCACGATAACCAGAAGCATCGCCGCAGACTCAAAATAAAGATTATGGGCAAGCTTTGCGGCCTGTTCCGTCATGTCGGCGGAAATGAGGGTGTTGAGGAGTGCGATTTTCTGCACGGAATAAAGATATGAGGCGGATACGCCGATGGCCACCAGGGTATCCATGGTCGGCATCATTCTGACAAGTCCGCGGTAGCCTTTTATCAGCAGTCTGCCGTTAATCAGCAGAATGGCCGAGGTCAGAATCAGTTCCGTGTATGCCAGTCTGTCAGGACGGTCCATGAAAAATGAACCGGCAGGAAGGCCGAACATCAGATGTCCGGTTGCAAGATACATGAGAATCAGAAGGAGTACGAGAGAAATCAGAAAACCGGTGAGCATCGGTTTTACTGAAGGAGTGAGTCTGCTGACGTAATCCGGAATGTTTCCTCCTAAGGAGTCAGAGACGGTAATGCCGTATCCCAGCTCCGTAACCGCCCTGATTACCGCTTCCTGAGAGACGCTGCCGGTGACGTTCATGATCCCGGTGATAAGACTTACTTCGCAGGAGGTCACTCCTGGAAGTCTTTTTACCGTCTGTTCGATATGATTGCTGCAGGCTGAACAGTTCATGCCTGTGATGCTGTAAGAATTCACGACGCTTTCCTTATCTGTTGTCCATTGTCCGGCCCGGCGCCATCCTGAAGACGCTGCTGAAAAAATTCAGATACGGGACTTCCGGACTGATGATTTGATTTCTGAACTGTATGACCTGAAAAGTGCTGAAATCCGGTGCTTTATTATGTATGCTGATGACACCGGAACTGATTATTGTTATATCTGTTTAAGTGACTGACTGTTTTCCGTATATATATACATAAGACATTCCGATTCCGGGGAGGTTCAGTCAGTTCGTGTTTTTTATGAGCATTTTCGGGACAGAACAGAAAAGGCGGACCTGAGATTATAATATAACAGTTAGTGATGATTATCATTTCTCTTTGTATACTTTGCGAGCAGTATTGCCTTTAGTGATAATTTTTTGCGGAAAACTTGAGGTGTACCGACATTTTACCGCGGTTACGGGGTCGTCTCTGCCGGTGACTTCCATGATTTCCTGAGTTAAACGGTAATTTCCCGGCGGAAACCGGGGGCGGATGAGACGGCCTGATTTAACGCCGTCTGAAAATGCTGATTAAGGCATCCTGCAGGAACAGGCGGATTCACAGAAAATTTTATGCAGTCGGATCCGGAATAAATAGAGAAGCATAATCATATTGTATGTTAGAATCTCTTTTGTGGATGAACAGGAGAAGTACAGATGCCATACAGCAGATTTAAAAATGAAACTGAAGAACTGAATTATGCCAGACAGTCGCTCAGAGAAAAGGGAATTAAAGTGATGGGGCTGATTCTTTTTATCACCGCCGCGCTTGTCAGTGTTGTATACACAACCGTCAATGACAGTGAAAATCCATACGGCAACCTTTCAGAAAGCGCTCTTAATACCGTGGTGTGCCACGGTTCAGGCTATACCCTTAAAAAGGTTCTTTCCACAAGTGTTTCGGATTACACGGTAAATCTCAGGGCCGTGCACGAGGATCTCAGTGATCCCAACGGCAGGGTGCTGTCACTGGTTACCATCGACGGCATGCTGAAGATGGAAAGCGGCAGTCACGAGAAGGCTCTGATAAAGCTTGACATTACTCCGTCCCTGGTGCTGGAAAACGACATGGTGGTAAGCAGTGCGGTAGTGGGCGGCCGCAATTACGGAACCTCTCTGAATTCCGGAAGCGGAGACCGCAGAACCGATGCCGGAAAATCAGGCAGTGACGCAAAGTCACGTCTTTCCGAGGTAAAGGATCTTCTCTGCGGTGACAGAAACCGCCGTTCCTATATCTGACGGAAAAAATCCGGGAGCATAAAAAAAGACTGAACCGTGTGTTCAGTCTTTTTGTTTTTTCAGAATCCGAGGTTTTTTCTGCTCACACCACCGAAAGAGCGGTAAGAAGCATGACGCCTGCGTTCCGGCGGTGAGTTAAAAAACTTATATATTAAACTTCTGCAGGCTGTTCCTGTTCAGCGTCTGCAGGAGCTTTGGCAGGAACTTCGGCAGGAGCTTCCTCCTCATCTCCTTCGGAACCGATGAAAAGAGCCATGCTGTCCCTTACGAAGCATTTGTAGGTGCCGTGCTTTTCGGCAAGAACCCTGCCGTAATCACCGGTATCAAGCTCCCAGAGGGCGAATTCACTGTAGGTGCCCATGAAGTACATCTGATCGAGGAGTTCATCGGCAATTACTCCCGGCTTCACGAAACATACTCTGATTTTGAGATTGCCCTTGCAGCCGTTGAAGCAGTAGTGCTCTGATCTGTCGCCGAGGTCGGTGATGGTGAAGCTTTCAACTTCAGGGTAGCAGTAGTAGCGCTCAGTGATTACGCTGCGGATGCTGTAAAAATCAAATTTTCTGACAGAATATCTTTCAAATAACGGATCTATATAAATCTTCCCCTTGTACGGACGCCATGCCCTGATAATGCTCTTTCTGAGAAGTTCTTCATTGGAAAGACCTGATACTGCGGAAGCCTTTATCCTGGGAGCCTTTTTGAGTTCCTTTTTCTTTCTTTCCACGGCATCTTCATTATTTGAAGTAAGAAGTTCATCGTTATAATGGATCATCGTTTTTATCCTTTGTCTGCAATAAACAGGCATGGTATCCATTCCATGCCTTTTTGGAGTAATTTAAGATGAAATCAAATGTGTAAACATTTTCAGAAAATATAGCACAATCATTGATACATATCAATTGAGAGACATTTTGGCATTTGACTTATCAGGCAATTTTTACCGTCTTTGTCTAAAGTTTAGGCAGCCGGCCGTGAGTCTTGCGAGAGCCTCTTCGAGAATCTTTCCCGGACACGCCGTATTGAGACGGACAAAATGCTCTCCTCCGGAACCGAACTGACTGCCGTGGCTTAACCAGAGATGATGCTCATCCTTCAGAAAACCGCAGAGCCTGCGGGAATCATCCGTAAATGCTGAAACGTCGAGCCACATGAGATAGGTGGCATCCTGCGGCACAGGATATATTTCCGGAAGGTTTTCCTTCAGGTACTTCACGGTGAATTCCCTGTTGCCCTGAAGATAGGCGCGCAGTTCCTGAAGCCATTCGTCACCTTCGGTGTAGGCGGCTATCGCGGCCTGTACCGCAAAGGCATTCGGTTCGGCGCATTCGTCGGTGTTGAGTCCGCGTTCAACCTTATATCTAAGCTTCGGATTCGGAATCATTACCGCGGCGCTGTTGAGTCCCGCCATATTGAAGGTTTTTCCCGGAGACCAGCAGGTAACGGAGTTGCCGGCGCATTCTGAATTTACGGAGGCAAAGGGAATGTAGGATGTTCCCGGTGCCGTGAGATCACAGTGGATTTCGTCGGAAACCACGATAACGCCGTGTTTGGCGCAGAGCCTGCCGATTTCCGCAAGTTCTTCCCGGGTCCAGATTCTGCCTGCAGGATTGTGGGGATTGCAGAGAAACATCATGGTGCACTGCGGGTCGGAAAGATCCTTTTCCAGCCTTTCGAAATTGATGAAATAGCGGCCGTCACGGTAATCGAGAGGGGATTCGATGACAAATCGGCCCTGGTTGAGAATGCTGTTGAAGAAAATGTTGTATACCGGTGTCTGAATCAGTACCTTTTCCGCCGGTGTGGTCAGCTTGCGCACCATGCTTGAAAGAGCGGGAACCACGCCGGTGCAGAAAACCAGCGAATCCGCTTCAGGTCTGAAGCCGTAATGACCATGCCACCAGTTCTGATAGGCTTCATGCCATTCCTTCGGCACGATGCTGTACCCGAAAATACCGCGTTCAGCTCTTTTCAGAATTGCATCCGTTACCGCAGGACAGCTTAAAAAGTCCATGTCCGCAACCCACAGGGGCAGTTCGTCCGGATGTGAAACATCCCATTTAAGTGAATTGGTTCCGCTTCGGTCGATAACGGCATCGAAGTCGTATCTGCTCATAAATTCTCCTTATGTTTTTATCCTGTTTTTTCGGGCTCTTAGCCTGTTTTCCGATAATACCATATCATTCACCGCATGCCGGGAGGCAGGTGTCAGACCGCGGACTTTTTTCTGTCGCAGGCCTTCAGCCAGCCGTCGCCCCTGAGTCTCAGCAGGAACAGACAGCCCCTGATGCAGAGCTCCAGCGCCATGGCAACCCATACCCCCTGAAGTCCCATGGTCTTTACAAGCAGCAGGGACAGCGGAATTCTTATGAGCCACATGGTACCGCTGTTCATCAGTCCCGGTATCATGGTGTCTCCGGCTCCGCGCATGCATCCGGCAATCAGTATGGAGGCTCCGTAAAGAGGTTCGGCAAAGGCCTCGATGCGCAGGATCGCGGTGCCGAGTTCCCTGATTTCCTCATCAGGCGTCAGCAGACCGATAAGCACCGGTGCCGTGACGTACATGACTACGGCGGCAAGAGTCATCATGCCGACACCGATTACGGTGATGATGACGGTAAAATTGCGGGCCAGATCCCTGCGTCTTGCTCCCACGCACTGACCGATGACGGAGGTTCCGGCAAAGGCTGTGCCGTAGCCTATCATGTAGCAGAAGCTTTCGGCCGTGATGGCGAAGCTGTGGGCGGCTATGGCTCTGGTGCCCAGTACTGAGACAATGGCAACCGAGGCAACCATGGCTCCGGTGGTTGCCAGGTGATCAAGACAGATGGGGGCTGATATCCTGAAAGCCCTGAAAATGACGGGAGGTGATATGTAGAGCTTTTCCCGTCTGATATGAAGCTGTTCGTTTCTGACGAGCAGCATCCAGAGCATGATTACGCAGATGACGCCTTCGGCGAGAGCGGTTCCTGCGGCAACACCGGTGATACCCATGTGAAAACCGGGCAGCGTGAGGGTGCATCCGAGGATTTCGAAACGGCGGGTCGGAAATATGAAAATGAAGTTGAAGATTACGTCCAGAATGCAGACTCCTATATTGAGAAGGCTCGGAGTTCTGATGTTGCCCGTCGCCTGAAGCAGACTGGCGGCATACATGTTCATCACCAGTACCGGAAAGGCGCACATGTATATCAGAAAGTAGGAGGACGCCATGGGGGCGATGTCTTCGGTTCCTCCTAGAATGTACGGAACCCGGTCGGCGGAAACGGCGCTGACTACCGAAAGCAGAAGGCTCAGGGTAATGAGACAGAAGAAGCCCATGCTGGTGGCGGCTCTTGCCTTGATCAGCTTGCAGGCGCCGATGTTCTGGGCCACCTGTACCGCAAATCCCGATACCACGGCAAGACAGATGCCTCCGATAAGCCATATGGAAGACGATACCAGACCCACGGCTGCTGACTGGAGAGGACCGAGCTGACCTACCATGGAAGCGTCAATGTAGTGCATGAGTATCTGGGATATCTGGGCGCACATGGCGGGAAAGGCCATGGCGAGAATCAGCCTGATTTTTGCTCCGCAGCTGATGTATTCCGTGCTTTTAAGCATGGACGCGAGTATCTTTCCGGTATCTTTACGGCTCATGGAAAACAGCCTCTGTCTGAAGTTGCCACAAAAAATCATTTCCTTAAATAACAGTATATCAGAACTGGATGAACAGCACTAAACAATCTCTTTCCGGCATCAGAGCCGAAAAGATTCCGGAAAAATCCGCACCGGAAGATGCATAAATCCCGCGGTTTTAATCGACGGATTGCGGTTTTTGGCATGTTTCGTTACGTCAGCCACGATTTTATGATGCCGAACTGACGGTTTGCCGTAATAACCGTCCCGGTGACATATAATGGCGAAGGGCTTCTGCCTTAAAAAACGGTCCGGAAAATCATTCATCAGCATTGAGGCAAAGTCTGCCGGACCGGTTTTACTGAATAATACATATTATAAGAAGGTTGATTATCATGCGTATCACAGCTTTATGTTTTCCGTTCTGTCTTTCCCTGCTTGCTCCCGCATGGGCGGATGAGATACCTCAGACCGATGCGGTTACGGGGGCGACGGAAAACGGGGATACCGTTTCCGTGGCTCCTGCCGACGAATATCAGGATACTGCCGAAAAACTGCCGGCAGACTATGTTCCCTCCGAGAACATGAAAAAATACACCCTTGAAGAAAGAGTGGCCATGACCATCGGCTACGATCTGGCAATGGAAATCAGAGACGGAACCGGTCAGCTGAAGGAACTCGGGGAAAACATAAACCTTCAGGCTGTCGCCCGGGGCGTAAACGAATATCTTGATCATCCCGAAGACGTGGACATGGAGGAGGCTGACAGAGTGCTGGCGGGATATTATGAAAGTATCCGCAAGAAGGAACTCTTCTATAACTTCAATCAGTACACCGGACAGGTTCATCATATAAAGGAGCAGGTTGCCAGATGTTTTGCGGAGCATGGCATTGAAGGCTATTACGACAACTGCCGCAACGGCATGTCAGGCAGTGGGTATATGATTCCGGGAGCTACCGATTTCAGCACTGATCTCGTAAAGTCCACCGAGGTGGAGGTGCTCAGGGGGGATGACAATGAAGAAAACAGACAGATTTTTTCCGTAAAGCTTACCGTTAACGAAAAATCATTCGGTCAACCGTACAATCTTATATATGACGGCTTCTGGAATAAGACTGCAGGTCTTTTCTGGCGCCTCAGCCGGAAATCCACCTGTTTTGAGGCGGGACTGTGCAGATAGCAGGCTGTCCGCAGGGGGGAATCTGCGAAAGAAAAGAATATGAACCGTATTCATAATTTTCGCCGATAGCGTGAAAAACCCCGACTTTTAAAGAAACATATACGGACAGGGCATCGGATAATTCCGATGCCCTGTCTTTGTTCGGATACGCGGATACCCCCGGCGGAGCCCGGGATATCTTTTCAGAATCAGTTGTAGCTGATTTCGATGGTTTCAGCGATCTTCTTGCCTTCGGTTACCGCTTCCTCAACTGAATCAGCTGAAGTGAGAACCACGCCGAGACGTCTGGTGCCGTTGATTTCAGGCTTGCCGAAGAGTCTTAACTGGGCTGAAGGGTAGATGCTTAAGGCTTCGTTGAGCCTGTCATAGGTAATGTTCTTTGAAGTGCCGTTACCGAGAAGAGCCACTGAAGCTGACGGACCGTAGAACTTAAGACCGCCGCACGGGAGTCCGAGAATGGCTCTTACGTGAAGAGCGAATTCACTGAAGTTCTGGGAAATCATGGTTACCATGCCGGTGTCATGCGGACGAGGTGAAACTTCACTGAAGAGAACCTCGCTGCCTCTGATGAAGAGTTCAACACCGTAGATACCGTGACCGTTGAGAGCGCCTACAATCTTGCCGGCGATGTCCTTGGCCTGAGCAAGGAGGTCTTCGGTCATGGCCTGCGGCTGCCAGCTTTCACGGTAGTCACCGTCTTCCTGGCGGTGACCGATAGGAGCGCAGAAGTGGATGCCGTCCACGGCGCTTACGGTCAGAAGGGTGATTTCATAGTCAAACTTGAGGAATTCCTCGATGATAACCTTGGTCTTGTGACCTCTGCCTTCGTCATGGGCCTTGTTCCATGCGGTTTCAATCTGATCTTCAGACTTGATTACGCTCTGTCCCTTGCCTGATGAACTCATTACCGGCTTGATTACGCAGGGAATGCCGATCCTGGCAACGCCTGCCTTGAATTCTTCAAGAGTTTCGGCAAACACATACTTTGATGTAGGGAGACCGAGCTTTTCGGCAGCAAGGGTTCTGATGCCTTCACGGTCCATGGTGGTAAGAGCCGCAAAGCTGCTTGGAACTACCCTGAAACCTCTTTTTTCGAGCTCTACCAGCTTGGTGGTGGCAATGGCTTCGATTTCAGGAATGATGTAGTCAGGCTTTTCCTGTTCAACCAGCTTTTCAATTGCATCACCGTCAAGCATGTTGATTACGTGTGAGCGATGGGCAACCTGCATGGCTGGAGCGTTGGCATAACGATCAACAGCAATCACCTCAACACCAAAGCGCTGCAGTTCGATGCAGACTTCCTTGCCTAGTTCACCGCAACCAAGAAGCATTGCCTTAGTGGCTTTCTGACAATATGGAGTTCCGAGCATAAAGTTTTACCTTTTCCTATATGTAAGTTATGTGTCCGTTTGACCTGAAACATGAGGAGACTGCGGAATTTCATGCCGAAAGCCGGCATTGCGCCTGATTCTGAGGGGAATCCCGGAAATATTTCCTCTGTTTTTTTAATTGCGTCAAACTATACCATAAAAGACGTTGACTATCAATTGCCGGATACCGCCGTAAAGTGCGGTTTTGCTCTTCACACAGGTGCGTATGAGCAGGAGTGTCGCATACATACGGGACGGTAATGTCCGATTTTTGTGTCAAGAGTCATTATTTGACGATGAAAAATTTCCTATTGGCCCTTATGACTGCGCGGATGACATATAATATGACAGGTATGTGATGTCTGAGTAATGCTTTGTACAGGCACTGTTTCGGAACATATGAAAAATATTAATGTTGATATAATCGGGGAATTTGAACACAAATGATGTTAAGTAAGGTTTTTTCAGGAATTCAGACCGCGGTATTGGGATTGGGACTGTTGGCTTTAAGCGGTGCGGCCGCGGCTGACTGTCTGACGGATGTTAAAAAGTACCGTTTCGACAAAGAACTTTACAATGAATGCATTCGTGAGGCGAATAAAACTGACAATGCTGAACTGCAGTATCTTGTGGCCTTATGGAATTTCGCCGGAGTAAGGGAAGTGGATTTCCAGACTCAGAGAAACATGAACGGATACAAACACTTCATTCACCTCGCCGCACAGGGCGGAAATCTTGACGCGATGAGCATGTACGTGATTACCCAGTATGATCGTGACAATGTGGAGAATAACGGTAAAGACCTGAATATGGTTAAATATTTGAATGCCCTTGCAGACGACAAGTCACCTGAAGGCATTCTCAGAATGCTGGTCACCAAGATGCAGATCGGCAAGTTCAGAGAGACTGTTGAACTCCCTGAACTGGTTAAGCTGGCTGATGAACCGGACAATCTGAAAGCAAAATTCGAGCTGGCACGCTACTATCAGTCCAGGGTAACTCCTGTTGATGTCCGTGCCGACTTAATCAGCAAGGCATACGAGTATTACAAACCTATTATTGAATCAAAATCGGATGATGACAATGTCAGAGTCATGCGCGGACAGTCACTGTGGAACATGTACGGTTATTACATGAAGGCAAGGAATGCAGAGGAGTTTGCAAGAGCTGAACCTTTCCTGAAGCAGCTGGCATACAGCGGTGACATTCTGGCAATGGGGGAATATGCCGTATCATATGATACCTCAAGATTCGGTATTCTGGATGATTCAAAGGCATATGCCTGGGTCGGCAGAGCTCTGGAATGCGCCAAGGGAACCATCTTTGAAAATGAATACGGCTCCAGTGAATTTTTTGAAAAAGTAAATAAAAAACTCTCTGATGAGGAACGCAAAAAAGGTGAAGCGGAACTTGCAGAACTGAGAAAGTCGGTTAAATGCATTTCTCAGCCGAAACCTAAACGTCCTGAATCAGAAGTTAAGGCTAAGGATCCTGCTGATAAAAAGTCTGATGCAGGTACCAAAAAGTAAAGCAGACACTGATTATAAAAAGGGCGGGATTTTTTCTTATGATTGTTTTCCCGAAATCCCTGATATTTGAGAATAAATAACGGAACCGGAATTTTTCAGAATGCGATGATGAAATATCCGACATATTTATTACGCAGATGAAAAACGTTAAATGTTTAATTTTCCGGTGACTGTCAGTCACCGGTGCGGAATGGACGCAGACCAAAAGGAGTCGTCTTATGAGCAATTACAGACAGATATCGGTGATGGCCATTATTCTGGCCATATTTGCACAGGCCTATGCCTCCGAGACGGAAAATCAGTCCGCAGTTTCTGCAGAACAGGCGGTTGTCGCCGAAAGCTCCGCCGTTGCGGAGCTCGGTAATAATGTTCCGGAAACAGCTGTCGCAGCACCAAAGGCTTCCGTTAAAAAGAAACGCATGGATCATTTTTCAGTCGAGTTTTCGGATGACGTTGAACTCGCCGGCAGCATGAAATACAGCACTGGTGCTCCGGATGATACAGCTGACGGCATGATTACCATAAGTACGTCGCGTTACTCCAACAGAAATTCAGTTGAGAACGACGCGATTGAGATTGCAAGAGCCGGAACCGCAACGGTTACCATTGAACATGAGGAAGAGGAAGAGACGGTTCAGACGGTTGCAGCCGAGGTGAATAACGCTGTTCCGGAAAAAGCACCTGAGACTACTGCACCGGCTGAAGAAAAGCCGGCCGAACAGGCGGTTAAGGCTGAAGATACCAGGCCTATCGTTCTGGAAACTGTTGATACTTCAGAAAATCTCCAGAAAAAGAAGAATTCTTCTGCCGTTATTGATGATGCGGAAAAGCATCTCAGTAACGTCAGTGTTCAGACCGGCAGAAAGAAGGTTCAGACGCTGGACGTGACCCAGTCGGTTAAGGATCCTGAAAAGAACGTTTCATCACGCATTATCAAAAAGGCTGATGAAAACGTGAAAGCCATTGAGGATAAGCAGGCTGAAATTGAGCGTGCTAAACAGGCTGAAGAGGAACAGAAGCGTCTTGCCGAGGCCGCCGAAGCTGTGAGTGAAGCTGAACAGGAAGCAGAAGTCAAAGTAAACGCAGAAGCTGAAAAGGCTGAACAGGAAGCCAGAGCAAAGGCTGAGGCTGAGAAGGCTAAACTGGAAGCTGAAGCCAAAGCAAAGGC
>NZ_FOXF01000023.1:23344-36403 GCF_900115655.1 Ruminobacter amylophilus
GCTGAAAAGGCAAAACAGGAAGCCGAGGCCAAGGTAAAGGCTGAAGCCGAAAAGGTTAAGGAAATTACTGAAGCGGATCTTTATTCTGAAGAACTTGATAAGCTCTTCCCTCTGCCTGCAAAGGTTTCTGTTTCCGGAAACAGAAAAGCGGTGGATATGAGGGCATCTGACGGAGTTCTGAAGGTTAAGAGCGGTATGGGACTTGAGTATATCGGCAGCAAATCAGCTTCAAGAATAGCAGGTATTTCCAAGTATCAGGCTGCCGTAGCCATTTACAGACGCAACTCAAAGATGTTCAGTAACAAGGCTCCGGTATATCCGTTCCAGGGAATGACTCTGGTTATCCCGACAAAGGAACAGATGGCTCTTGAAAAAGACAGCACCTATTTCGACATTCTGATGAGAGGTGAAGGTGTCATAAGTGTCGATCGTCTTCCTAAACTCAATCCTTCTGGAGAACTCTCCGAAAAGGAACGTCAGGAACTTGAGTCTCAGTACAATCAGAAGCTTCAGAAGGTTCTGGATGAGAGAAGAGCCTACCTGCAGGCTAAATAAATTCATGACGGTCTGATAAAGACGTGTCCGTATGGCCTCTGCTTCTGCAGAGGTCTTTTTTATGTGAAATTTGCGGCGGAAGTATTACGGTCTGTGAGTTTTTTTTCTGATTCATTCAAAGAGCCGAAGACTGAAATCAGGCAGTTTACATATATGTCAGGAACCTGATGAATGACTGTTATGCTGTTCAATAAAACGTCAATATACTTAAATTTAGAGAGTAAAGTTTCATATTTGACACATAAAAGGAGCGATAAATATAAAAAAACACTGATTAATGGTATATTTCAGGCTAGTGTGCAGGTCTGTGGCCTGCGGAATTTAGAAGAATAATAATGAACATTTTTATATTCCTGTCCGGTGCATGCAAGGATAAGTTAAGAGTGGATTTTATTCATAGGCTTGTACGGTTCAAGGATATAGGGACCCCAGATGTATATTAAGCAGGTTTTATTTTCCGTATGTCTGGTTGCAGGTGCAACCGGTTCTGCTGTTTTTGCATTTGATGACAGCATGATGGATAACGTGGTTAACTATGAAGTAGAGATAATCCATACTCCGTCAGCACAGCAGGATAAAAGTAATGATGACTCGATTGTTATCGGTTCTTCCACATACAAAGAAAACAGTTCTTCAGAGAAGAACACTGCAAAGCAGACTGCTCAGGGAACCGGTGTTCAGACATCCGGCGGTGACGATGAATGGGAAACTGATGCAGGAACGTCAGTAACCGCAAAGACTCCGGCAAAGCAGGAGACTTCCGGCAGCGAATCATCATCAGAAAGCAGGGATCTGGGGCTCGGCTGTTCAAAGCCTGAACCTCTGCCTGACGTTACCGTTGATACTCCGAAGATTCAGCGAATTGATCTGACTGCCGTATCTTCAACCTATACTATTGTCAAAGGCGATACCGTAGGCAGACTGGTGACATCTCTGATGCCTCAGGGTGCTTCAGTTACCTCAAATCAGCTTCTCGCCGCCATTATGCGTGCCAATCCGAAGTCCTTCAACAAAGGTAATATTCAGGTGGGCGGCAGGCTCGATATTCCTTCCGTTGAGCGTATCGCTCTCGAATCCGACAGCGTAGGCAGGGACATCATGTCCCGTATTTCCTCAGGAAAGATGCAGGAATACACACTTCCTCCTCTGAAACTTCCGTGGGAAGAGGAAGAAGCCAGAATAACCAGACAGAAATCAGACAAGGCCAAAAGAGATCAGCTGGAAAAGAAACAGCAGGATGATTACACTGCCTGTCTCGAAGCCGTAAAGCGCAAAAAGGAAGAGGCTGAACAGAAGAAGGCCAGGGAAATTGAAGAAGCCCGTCTGGCGGCTGAAAGAAAAGCCCGTGAAGAATGGGAAATGGAAAACACCGAAGCGGATCTGGGCAGTGATGATTTCATGATTCAGGATCCTGAAGAAGCCAAACCTAAAAAGGAAGAAGAGAAGGTTGTTCTTAATGAGCAGGGCAAGAGGGTAATTGTTCTCAAGCAGAACAAAGAAAATGACGATAAGGCGGCCTCAGAATCTTCATCAGGCGGCAGGGTGTCCGGTGCCAATATTGTTTTCAACGGCAGGGATCTCTATGCCCGTGATTCCACCGGTCATACCGTAAGAAATCAGAGCGGCGACGGTGCAGGTTCCGCCGAGCTTGAAAAGGTGAGAAAGGAACTTGCCGAAGCCCAGAACGTGAATCAGGCGCTTCTTGACGAAAAGATTCGTCAGACTGAAAAGATTTCCCGTCTGGAGGAACAGTTTGAAGGTCTGTCATCAAAACTCGACAACATTGCCCAGATGCAGTCAATCCAGATTTCAGGTGCTGCTGAAGCCCGTGAGGAACGCGAACAGCAGCTGAACCGTGAAAAGGAGGAAAGCGGCAGTTCATGGCTGTGGTGGGTTCTCGGGATTCTTGGTGCGACAGGCGTGTACGGAGTGCTGATTGTTCCGAAGATTAGAAGCAACAGAGCTCTTCGCGAGAAAATTGAAGCTTCAGTTTACGGCAGGATGATTATTGATAATCCTCTGGTAAGAAAGATTCAGGAACTGAAGGTTAAGCTGCGTTCTGCCTTAAAGAGCTTCCTGGAGGCTTCAGAACAGCGCGAACAGGAAATCGGCGAGCGTATTGCCCGGGAAGAAAAGGAAAAGGCCATTCAGGAAGAAATCGAAGCCAGAAAGGGCTCCGTTCTTGCGATGGGGAAGGCCGGTGCGGAAGAGGCTTCGGCAGCACAGACTGAAGTCGATGCTCCGAAACCGGAAGCTCCTGAAGCGGTTCCTGAGAGTGTTCCGGAAAAGGAAGAATATCAGCCTACCAGCATGGTTATTGAAATTGAATCCGAACCGGTGGTACCGATGGAATTTACCGAAGAGGAGCAGCTCGAGATTCCGCCTTCAACCAGTCACAGTGATGATATAGTTGAATCTACTGAGAATCCTGAACCGAAGACGGTGGATTAATCAGAAATTATCAGGGTCAGATGTCGTGACGGCATCTGACCTTTTGTATGAAGCCGGAACGGAAAAGCCGGTTTTTTGATTTTATGCGTATTACCAGGCTCTGCGTTTCCGGCGGAGCCGTTGAACCGAATTAAGGTTAAAAATGCTTAAGTTTATTCACTGTAATGACAGTTCTTCATCTGAACTTGATAAGTACCGCAGTTCAGAAAATACTTATTATGTGTGTCCGTCATTCATTGATCTTCAGGTTAACGGATACGGCGGCATATCACTGGACCATGACGTCGGTGTTACCGCGGAAAAGCTTGAACACATCAGCAGGTCTCTTAAGGATTCCGGATGCGCGGTGTTCGTGCCGACCTTGATTACATCCCCTTATGAACGTTTAAAAAGCTCTCTAGAGGAAACTTCCGCCTTTATGCGCAGTCATCCCGGGGCAGTTCCCGGACTTCATATAGAAGGTCCTTTTATCAGCATGGCCAAAAAGGGGATTCATAACGAGTCTTACATCAGAAAGCTTGAAGGAAGGGATCTCGAACTTCTGCTTTCCCATGCCGATGCCGTTGCCTACGTGACTCTGGATCCTGAAGCCATAACGGAGGATAATCTTCGCCTGCTGACGTCTGCGGGCATAAAGGTGTCTTTAGGTCATACTTCCGCAGATTATGATACCGCCTGCCGTTTTATCGCAAACGGCGCCACTCTGGGAACTCATCTCTACAATGCCATGACCATGGCGGGTAACGGCCGAACTCCGAAGGCCGCCGAGGCTATTCTTAATTCAGATTCCGTATACTGCGGCGTTATCGGTGACGGCATCCATGTTCATTACGGTCTCGTAAGGCTGGCTCATAAAATGCTGGGGGAAAGATTTGTGCTGGTAACGGACTGCCTTGCAGCCGCCGGAACTGATCCTCATGTCTTTAAGGAATTCATTTTCGCGGAAAAAAAGATATTCAACGATCCTGAAAAAGGCTGCATAGATGCCGGCGGTACTCTGGGCGGTTCCCGTCTTACCATGGCAGAAGGCGTCAGAAACCTGATTCTTCATGCAGGTTTTTCCGTTGACGATGCGGTTTTTGCGGCTGCGGTGGCTCCGGCAAGAGCCCTCGGCATAGCGGTACCTGAGTCACTCAATATTCTGGATGGCGATTATCGTCTCGTCGGTACCGTCAGCGCTTAACAGATAAAAACCGGGTCCAAACATTTTTCTGAACCCGGTTCTGTTTAAGACCGTACGGCATTAATCATCGAAAAATGATTGCAGTTTTTTCAGAAAATCACTTTAATCAGTCCGGAAAAGCCTTTGGTTCCATATTCATGGATACCAGAGACCAGGTGTCCTTCCCGTTCCATACATACGGTTTAATGACAGCTTTCACATTGATGTTGTCATCTGCATCCTCTTCACTGTCAGGATAATACGATGAGCCTTTTACCAGTATGGTGCCGTCCTCCTGTCTGTCTGCGCTGACAACCTTAACGGCAGGATGCTGCTCTCCGTCAGCTGCCGGAATACAGTAAGTGTATCCGTCATAGACAATATAGTCGCCGTGCCCCTGATGAGCGCTGAAATCATAATCGAGATATTTTTTTTACCGTCTTTTCAACGTTTTTCGGATCAAGATGCGCAAAGTAGTTTCCGTCTGTTTTTTCCTTTCCGCATGAATTTTTCAGCGTAAAGCTTCTGAAGTTATTGATCCAGTTGTGGCACAGAGCGAAATTCACCATTTCATCAGGTTTATCTATAAATTCCCGTCTGGATATGGTTGTGTAGTTGCATTCGGTGAAATTTGAAAGGAATATTCCCATTTTCCTCATCTGTTCAGCGGAGAATTCTCCGGCGGTTGCATCAGAGGGGGACATGCCGTATACCAGAGTCCCGATAAGAATAAGAGAGGATAAAAATAATCTGTCAGTGTTTGTTTTCATGCTGGTTATCCCGTTTTTAAACGTACTGTTTTTCACCGGCGCATTGCAGGCTCATGATTAACAGGTCTGTAATGCTGTGTATTCCTGAAGACAGTCTGTTCTTCTGCTGTCCTGATGTCTTTTCATCCGCCTGATACCGGAACCTGAAGAAAAACTGTCGGCTCAGGAAAAAGCATCTCCGGTTTTCAGGAATATGAACCTTCAGAGAGCATCCGGTCTTTCTTCATGCATCAGACGGCATATGTAAATAAGGCCTTAGCCGAAATATCCGTTTATGTACGGATTTTCCCTCTTTTCCTCACCGATGGTTGATTCTCCGCCGTGGCCGGGAAGAACCCTGGTTTCGTCAGGAAGGATCATCAGCTTGTTCCTTATTGAACTGATTAACTGTTCAGGATCTCCCTTAGGAAAATCCGATCTGCCTACTGAACCAGCAAAAAGCACGTCACCGGAGAGCAGAATACCGCTTTCCTTAAAGTAGAAACATACCTGTCCCGGAGTATGTCCCGGGCAGTGAAGCACCAGAATCTTTTCTCCGATATCCGGAATATCCAGTACTTCTCCGTCTTCCAGATAACGGTGAGGAGTAAGAGGAGGGCGGCTTTCAAGTCCGAACATTGAAGCCTGCATGTCCAGATTGTGCAGCCAGTATTCATCATCCCTGTGAGGTCCGAGGATTTCCACATTAAGGAGCCGGGCAAGTTCCATGGCCCCGCCGCAGTGATCTAGGTGACCGTGTGTCAGAATAATCGCCTTAACCTTAAGATGATACTTCTCAGTAAGCCGGTAGAGTTCTCTGGCGTTATCACCGGGATCGCAGATCACGGTGCTGCCGTTTTCCTGATTTATAAGGAATCGGCAGTTTTCCTGAAAGGCTCCAACCGGAATGGTAATGTAGGTTAACATCTGATCCTCCTGATGTTACTGTTATCTGAATAAACAGCCGAAAATCATTTCCGGCCGTGTGTGAGGTGCTATCTGACTCTTACCACCAGTCCTTTAAGGTAGAGAGCTTCCGGATAAGGCAGGGCAACCGGATGGTCGCTTGCCTGAGTCAGAAATTCCACAATCTGTCCTTCCCGTCCTGCATCCAGAAGGGCGTCAGCCACGACTTTCTGGAACAGATCCGGAGACATGTGACCGGAGCAGGAGTAGGTCATCAGATATCCGCCCGGATTCAGAATTGAGGCGGCAATCATGTTGATGTCCTTGTAGCCGCGGCACGCCTTTTCAAGCTGCGACCTGCTTTCGGCAAACTTGGGCGGATCGAGAACAATCACGTCGTAGGTGTGTCCGAGCTTCTTTTCCTTGCGCAGAAAACTGAATACGTCTTCACGGATGAATTTTACTCTGCCCGGATCAAGATGATTGAGTACGATATTCTTTTTGGCTATGTCCAGTGCTCTCTGGGATACATCCACATTGGCTACGCTTCTGGCTCTGCCCTTTAAGGCGTATAAGGAAAAACCGCCGGTGTATGAGAAGCAGTTGAGAACTGATTTGCCGCAGCAGTATTTGGCCAGGGCCGCACGGTTGTCACGCTGGTCAAGATAGTAGCCTGTTTTGTGACCTTCAGGAATGTTCACCAGAATCTGCATGCCGCCGTTTTCGGTAATGGCTAGCTCTTCAGGCGGTTCTTCGCCGTGGATGACGCCCTTGCGCGGTTCCAGACCTTCCTTTGATCTGACGTCAACGTCGGATCTTTCGTATATGCTGTATTCCGGATAGAGTTCTCTCAGGGCACTGACGATATCCTTAAGATGATATTCAGCACCGGCACTCAGTACTTCAAGAACCAGAAAGCTGTTGTAGCGGTCGATAATAAGTCCAGGAAGACCGTCGGATTCCGCGTCAACCAGTCTGCAGGCGGACATTCCGGTTTCCTTCAGCATGAGCTCTCTCGCCTTTGCGGCTTCAGAGATTCTTGCAACAAAGAAGGAGTGGTCTACGGACTGTTCTCTGTCAAAGGTCCACACGCGGGCTCTTATCTGTGAGTTTGGTGAATATGACCCCGTGGCGAGATAGGTGCCGTCAGATGACAGAATTTCAATGTCTGCACCGTTCTGCGGGGCGTTTCTGATTTCCTTTACCGCTTTGGAAAAAATCCATGGATGGCGTCTTTTAAGAGATTTTTCTCTACCTTCGTGAAGAATAAGCTGTGAAGTCATGTTTCTGCTGCTCTTAACTGTGATAATCATGAATTACGTATTAATAGCCGTATTTTATAATGAGCAGTGTTTTTTCGCTATAAATAATGGATAACGTACTAAAAAATGCCGCCGGTCTGTGTTTTTTACGGAGATTTTCATGATAAAAGCAGTCAGAATGCATACTGAATGAGGTGAATTTTGTGATGAATCCTGGTTTTTTCGGCTTTTTGTCACCATTCGGCATATAAATACTTACAATTTGTAACAAATTGAAACACAAACATATGTGTTCTTTGAGTACAATAATAAGTAGAGATAAGCTGACCGGCGTTTTTAATGGGTACGCCCATCAGATTCAGCATATCTGACCTCCTTAACAGAGGAGGGTACTGAATCGGAGTGCAGACGGACATCCGGTCATCATCCTTTATGACCTGTATGTTTAACAGAACCGTCTTAGCTACAGATAAGCAGATTAAAAAAATAAAAGAGGATTAATATTATGAAAAGTTTAAGTGTATCTCTCATGGCAGTGGCTGCAGTGCTCTGTCTGTCACTTTCAGGATGCGTGGTTTCACCTGACTACTATTACGATGATTACGGTAATGAGATTCATCACCACCATCACCCGGATCATCCGGACCATCCGCATCATCCGGATCACCCTGATCATCCGCATCATCCTGACCATCACCATAATGATAACCATAATCATAATCATAATCATAATGGTAACCATGTTTCAAGAAGATAACGCCGAACAGGGTATTGGTATCATCGGTTAGCAGAAAACGGAGGCGAAAATGAAAATACTGTCTGTTGCTTCAGCTACTCTGTCAGTGCTTCTGGCCACAGGATGTGTACTTGTCGATGATGGATACGGCTATGGCTATGAAACATCTGAAACGGTATATTATGAGGAAAGTTATTATACTCCGGGTAATACGGTCATCTATCATGATGTTTATGTGCCTAATCCTCCCGTATATATAGCTCCGCCTCCTCCTCCGCCTCATCATCACGGCCCCGGCCTGCATGAAAGACCGGGACACCATCCGGGCGGTCCCGGCGGGCATCATCCGGGCGGTCCCGGCGGTAACCACGGTCCGGGTGGACATCATCCCGGCGGTAACCACGGTCCGGGGGGACATCATCCCGGCGGTAACCACGGTCCAGGAGGTCATCATCCCGGCGGTAACCACGGTCCAGGAGGTCATCATCCGGGCGGCCCAGGCGGTAACCACGGTCCAGGAGGTCATCATCCGGGCGGCCCAGGCGGTAACCATGGTCCCGGAGGTCATCATCCGGGCGGTTCCGGCTTTAATCCGGGACCCGGCGGCCATGGCGGCGGAGGAATGCATTGTCGTTAAAAGTTAGTGTGTAAAACACGTTGTCCAACAAAAAGCTCTTACATGTATGTTTGTAAGGGCTTTTAAGTTTAAAATTTGATTATTGTCACTTTTTTGTTCATTCTGAAGTACTGAATTGTCTCACAAATGTTTTTTTTAAATACAATCCTTATTACAAAAAAAATTTATAAGGAAAATGATTATGAAAAAATATTTTGCTGAATTTTTCGGTACTTTCTGGCTGGTATTCGGCGGATGCGGTACCGCTTTGTTTGCATGTGGTCTTGAAAAGGTCGGCGTAGGTTACGTCGGTGTTTCTCTTGCCTTCGGTTTAACCGTTCTGACCATGGCCTATGCCGTAGGTCACATCAGCGGCGGTCATTTCAACCCTGCAGTTACTCTCGGTCTGGTTGCGGGCGGTCGTTTCAAGTTCGGTCAGGCTGTTCAGTACATTGTTTCTCAGGTGCTGGGCGGTATTGCTGCAGCTGCATGTCTCTATCTGATTTTCAAGGGCGTTGACGGTGCCGTTGTAGGCGGTTTCGCTTCAAACGGCTACGGTGAACATTCTCCTGAACACTACAGCTTCCTTGCCTGTGCCGTTACAGAAGTTCTGTTAACTGCCTTCTTCCTTATCATCATCCACGGTGCTACCGACAAGAGAGTTCCTGTAGGTTTTGCTCCAGTCGCCATCGGTTTGGGTCTTACTCTGATTCACCTGATTTCAATTCCAGTAACCAACACTTCTGTAAATCCTGCAAGAAGTATTGCCGTTGCTCTTTTTGCCGAACCATGGGCTCTTGAGCAGGTATGGTTCTTCATTGTATTCCCAGTCATCGGCGGTGTTCTCGGCGGTCTGGTATACAGATATCTTCTTGAATCAAAGAACTGATTTTTCTGAAAGAAGGTAATCCGGTTTTCCCTTCTGTTTTAAAGGGAAAACATTTCAGATACAAAAAAACCTCGCAGTAGAGTGACCCCCGAAAGTTGAACAAAACTTCGGGGGTTTTCTGTTTTTAAGATATTCATCAAAAGGAATGTTCCTGATGAAATCCGGTCAGGTATGCATTAGAACCTGTTCCTTGCTGTTATATTTTCATCAGACTGTCTGAAGTGAGAAAGTTCAGAGTGAATGATAAATTTTAGTTTTGTCCAAAAATGATAAAAAAATTTGCGTATGATATAACTAATGTGTATGTGTTAATCATTTTAAATATATAAAAGCAAAGTTCTGTTTCGTTATTCAAAATGGTAATATATTATATGGATATGTCTGATGTAAGGATTGGTTTATATGAAAATTCAAGCAGTTGAAATCGACGGATTTAAGAATCTGTCGAATATAAAAATTAGATTTAATAACATTACTGCGCTTGTTGCGCTTAATAATTTTGGAAAGTCTAATGTTTTATCCGCAATTGACTTTGGGATAAGTTTTATTAAATCAAGCGTAGAAGAAAAGCAACTCATGATGGCGAATTCAAGTCTTGTTCCCATGAATTCGGCTATGCTGGGGCGTAACTTTAAATATGAGATGGAAATTTCAACTGAAATTGATTCTCAGGAGTATCTTGTTAAGTATGGATTTGAATTTAATTGGAAAGATTCTGTCGACAAAGAACCCAAAATTGTTGGCGAGTATCTGAAAGTTAAATTGAATAGTAAAGGTCAGAAATTTACACAACTTATCAGTCGTTCGGATATTGGCGCGTTATACAGAAGTTCTGAAACAGGCAGATGCGCATCAAAAATCAATGTGGAACCAACTGAGCTCGTTGCTAATAAGTTAAAAGCTTTTGATGATTTATATTATTTCGAGATTATAAGAAAACTAAATAACATGAAGATTTATATGGAAAATAATCTTGACGCAAAAGCTTTTTATCAGCCTGATCCTATCATAAGGAAGGGGCTGGAAAATGAGATGATAAATGCAGAAAATCTGCCACGCATTATTTATAATCTAAAAACTAAATATTCAAGCAAATTTAATCTGCTTAAAGATGTCTATACTCAATTGTTTCCGGATATTGATGATGTAATCGTTAAGCAAATTCCCATAGATGGAACGATGGATAAACCAATTCCAGATGATGTTCCTTTTGTTTTTTCTAAATTTATTTATGTTTTGTTGGTTAAGGATTGTAATTTATCAGGTTCAATAAATTTTGCGTCCATGTCTGATGGTGCAAAGAGAGTATTTATTATTCTTACGAAAATAATAGTCTCCAGCTTAAGCAATGTGTCTCTGATAGCCATTGAGGAACCTGAAAATTCTGTTCATCCAGGACTTTTTCAAGCATACATTAGAATTATTTATCAATTGCTGGATGAATGTAAAGTTATTATTACCAGTCATTCACCTTATATCGTTAGCTATTTAGATCCTGCCTGGATACATGTTGGTATGAATAAAACACCCGGGGTGGCTGAATTCTTTTCATTTAAGAGCAGTGGTCAAAAGATGCTTAAAAAAGATGCAAGCCAATTTAATATGAGTATGGGAGATTACTTGTTCTCACTTCTTTCTGATACCGATGGTTGCATAAAAGATTATTTGGAGTTTGGCTGTGAAGAATAAATGCCTTGTACTGTTTGTTGAAGGTGAAACAGAAATGGAATTCTTAAGGCTGTAATTACTTTTGCCAGAGATAAGCTTGAAAACAAAAAATTTGATACGAAAATAGAATGCAGGAATGTCTGTGGAGTCGGTGGATTTAAGAATATTGCACGAAGAAAATTTGAAAAGGAAATAATTCGTAAGCACGGAAAGAGTTGTGAATATACCGTAGTACTATGCAGTGATACCGACGTATTCGAATTAGAACAAAAAACACCCGTGATCTGGAACGATGTCAAAAAAGATTTGCTCTCTGCTGGTGCGCATTCTGTGATTTTAGTTAGAGCTCAAAAATCAATTGAGGATTGGTTTTTATATGATTCTGACAATATTATGTCATTTTTGAAATTAAATAAAAATGAAAAAATAACGGGTAGCAATGGTTATGACAAATTACAGCGTTTATATAGAAAGGCCAACAAAGTCTATTACAAAGGCATGAAAAGTAATGGAATGATTAATATACTTAATATTGAAAAAATATCATTAGCTGTTAAAGATCAGTTATCGCCATTGTATAAGGCCCCGGGTGTAAATATGTAAAATTATTGGTTTCGTAAATAAATTTTTCGTTTACCGTGTATCTCATGCAATTAAAAGATTTTCCTTAACGTTGTGTAACCACTGTAAGATAATTGATGGAGAAGCATCCGTACCGTACTATATCGATGGTATAATGTTTACCGACGGTCCGGACAATCCTCCCGGGAAGAAGACGGCTTCAATGTTATAAATGCGGACTTTACAATTGTGCCGTTTGATTCTGCAGGCGACCTTAAAAAGTTGTTAGAATCTAATTATAATAATTTTATCGTGCTAAGAGTTAAGTGTCTTCCTCGTTTCATATGACGGACAAAATAACAAATTGGCCGGCTGACATCAGTGAACAGCCGGGGATTTGTTGTAGAAATGACAGTACCGGATAAACCTGAAAGCAGAAATCAAAAATATAAACTCAAACAATAACTTGATCGGTGGTGACCGATTATGTAACCTGCCAAGATAGCAATCAAGTACTTCAGAGTTCTTTTTAAAGAACTCAGTACTGTCCGTAACGTATCCCGTTACTTTTTTTTAAATTTGGAAACTGATGTTATTAAAGGATAATAAAGTGAACGAAATCATTAAAGCCATAAAAGAAAGAAGAAGTATCCGTAGTTTCAAAAGCGATCCTGTGCCTCATGATCTTGTGTCTCAGATTGCCGAGGCCGGTCTTTATGCCGCAAGTTCGAGAGGAAAGCAGGCAACGGTTATTGTGGCTGTCACGGAGAAGAACCTCCGCGACAGACTGTCTTCTGTCAACTGCAGTATCGGAGGATGGAAAGAGGATTTCGATCCGTTTTACGGGGCTCCGGCCGTGCTGATAGTTCTGGGACTTAAGGAAAATGCCAATCACGTGTATGACGGCAGTCTGGTCATGGGCAACATGATGCTGGCCGCTCACTCTCTGGGACTTGGCAGCTGCTGGATTCACAGAGCCAGAGAAGAATTTGAAATGCCTGAATTCAGAGCTCTCTTAAAGGAGCTCGGAGTGTCTGAAGAGTATGTCGGGATAGGTCACTGTGCTGTTGGATATATTGACGGAGAACTGCCTCCCGCCCCGGAAAGAAAAGCAAACCGTCTTTTCTTTGTGGAGTAGCTTTTAATCCTGCAGCATGCTGAATGCATCGTAATGTAATTATAAAAATAAATATTATATATATACAGCTCACAATTACAAAAATTAAAACAGATATTAATCCAGTTATGTTAAATAAATAAGAGACTTAACATTGGCAGGACGTTCATATATGAAAATTTAACAATAACAGGATTGGAGAATTTCATGATGTATATAATTGATCATTCCAATGGTCAAAAAATTTTGGTTCTTCTCGGAATTGTTGGGAATGTAGATATTGAAGAAGGGGCAAAAGTATTCTAGTATTAAGTGACCAAACTAAAACAAATAGAGATACTTTATGCCCCTTCAGACGTATGATACACAGATAAACTCAGTTTGCCA
>NZ_FOXF01000029.1 GCF_900115655.1 Ruminobacter amylophilus
GTATCAATTATAAGCTGTATCTACATATAACTGAAACACACTTAGGGAACTAATTCTAAATTATGGTACGTGAACATAAATTATAAGCAGTTTCTGCGGATAATGAAACAGAAAAAACTGTATAAATCAAAAATAATTCAAAATAAATACTATTTTTATGCGTTGAATAAAAGTATAGGCTGAACCAAATTAATTCAGGATTATCACATGATATACATGTAAAGATGTAAAGTGGTCCCAACTCATTAGGTTTATTTGTTTTAACATGTCTTTTTTTTACTTGGAATATCGGGTAGTAGCTGTAGAAAAGTCTGGAATCGTTAATCAGTTATTGTCTGTTAAATGTGATTCTTTCAGCCGCCACTGTTATGATAACTGTTGGCGGACTTTATTAAATTCCGTATCTCAGTGCCTGAATCTTTCGTCTTTATTGTTATTGAAAGGTTTCAAGGCGGATTTTACTGATGTCTGTTTCAGATGACACATTAGCATAAGCATTGTTTTTAGGCAGTTATCCCGCATAATTTATTTGAACTGCGAAATATTTTTAGGCTGAGAATCTTCAAAATTCTGACCTAATCAGACAGAAATCTTTTCTCAGTCTGACTGAAGCCGGTGAATGCAGGCGGAGAGGTGAGCACTTCATTACCGTCATCTGTCATAACGGAGAGCTGTTATCCCAGGCAGCAGTATGAACGGCAGTACTAAGGATAAATAATCATATTCCGCAGTCATCTGATGATTAACTGGAACACTGCCGGAAGGTGACGATTTTTCTTTTATGGCAACTCATGCTCACATGCATCAGCGGATATCCCAGACTGACCATGGAGAAGCTACATTCGGCAGTATGGTGGTTTCCTTTACGTCCAGTTTCCATATTATGTCATCGTCGATGACTGTTCCCACATAAGTGATTTTTGGATGAGCTGCTGAAAAATACTTCCTGCTGGCATTGACCGTAACCTTTATTTCCGGGTAACCGTTTCTGCTTTTATCGGCACTAGCGGAAGTAACCTCAATTGAATCAACGTATTCTGTTGCATACTGATGCGGAGGATAGAGTTTCCATCCGAATCCTTCAGCATAATCCCGGGTATTATCACATATTTCTGCAAAATCCCGGTACTCGTATTCAGCCACGCAGATTAAAGCATTCCGTTTGACATTATTGGCCTGCATCATCATATCAGTAAAAATAATGTTTTTTATATGCTGTATATATACGGGCATACCGATTGTAATTGCAACTCCGGAGATCAGAATCATAAACAGACAGACCGTCACCATTACTGTAACGGCCATACCGAATCCCGGTTTTTCAGGATGCTTTCTGTTGCATACAATCGCATCCATCACGTTCATTATGGTATAGAGGCGGATGAAACAGTAGAGTTCAAGATTGGTGGCAATAATCATCATGATGACACCGGTGATAACCGCCAGTGTTGTCTGGGGAATGGACAGATGACAGAATCCGGTAAAAGCCATACATCCTGCAGTTATCAGAAGCACGGTGGACAGCAGTATAATCGTGCATTTGGTTTTTATGCCGTCTGAAATCCGGGCATATTTTTCATACCCGAATCTGCGTAAAACCCTGCCTGTCCTGGCGGACAGGTCGAATGATCTGATGATGATAATCAGAAGCAGTATCAGTCCCGCAATGTTTACTCCCGGAATCAGCAGGGCTATGAGACAGACAATCTGCATGAGGTTCATTCTGTCCAGTCTTCTGACGGTCTCCTTAAGCTCCGGATCCCCGTTCTTCTGACATGATTCATCCTGACTTATGCAGTCCGGCTTTTCTTTTTTCTGAAAATTCACGGAAACCCCGGCAGATGATTTTACATCTGACGCGTTTTCTTCACTGCAGGAATCGGCCGGATTTTCCGGTTTGTCGTTTTCGGAAGGGCGGTCATGCGGAAGAGCTTTACCGCAGTCAGGACAGAATTTCGCACCGTCACTGATTTCATGATTACAGAAAGGACATTTCATAAACCGCTCCTTCTAAGAATGTAAAAACGCATCCCGGGGTTATCTTCAGTCTTTCGGACTGACTATGAGAATGACGGCATGACTCCGGTCAGCAGTCATTCACAGGCGACGGCATTATCTGTATTTTACGCGTCTGCCTTTTATGAGATAGAAAAATGTATAGGGAACCGCATATACGATGGAAAGTGATACCAGCCCGATAAGACTCATTCCGAAATCATGTCCGGGTTTTTCAGGGGTATCGGTAACAGTAAGTCCCTGTCCAATTTCATCGTAGTAGCAGGACAGGCTGTAACCGAAACTTATGCATAAGAGCAGAAGAATTATGCCTACCGTTATGAGGTATGAAATATTGAAGAATTTATTGCCTTTCAAACCGTTGTGGATTCCCATGATTACAAATAAGCCGAAGACGGCTAATGCAGGGGTAATTCCGCCAGCTGCATTAATGACTGTTCTCCTTACATTGTGTCCGGTCGGGCGGACTGATTGAGATTTCTTAAAAACAGCCTTCCATGATTAATTGTAAAGCACCGCAGTAAATCTGCCACACATACCGGGACAATTCGTGAAGCGGTGCGGAATATTTCGTAAGCCTGTCTGAAAGATTTCAGTAACCGCGGTCGTCATGGAGAAAGAGGACAGTGTTTTCCTGCCCTGATGACAGTAATCAGTATCCTGTAAGCCTGCTGTATGGTGTGACTGAACTGCGGAGATATTTCTGCACAAAACGGACACGATGTCTCTTTTATGACTTCATGATTCATGTGAAGGAGAAAGAGAGGAACCATGTGAATTTAATGGTGGTATAGCGACCGCAGGTCAGGTTAGGGAACCTGATCGTTTCATTTTTTAGCAGGAAGTGCTGTTTGAGAAAGCACAGCGTAATACCGGATACTGCCGGCTGACCCTGAGGTCTGCCGACAGTATTTCGGAAAACTCCCGCCGTAATGCTGTGCAGGTCAATACAATTCAGTAGGAAAAACAATGAATAAAAATGATATTACCATCCGTTTGGAAAAAAGGTTCTGTAAGAACCATATGAAGTTTCGCGTTTAAGCTGTTTTATGCGCTTTTGTAAAAGTGCGGGCCGCAGCGTCCCCGTACATCCC
The DNA here is from genome assembly GCF_900115655.1 of Ruminobacter amylophilus. Lineage (GTDB taxonomy): Bacteria > Pseudomonadota > Gammaproteobacteria > Enterobacterales > Succinivibrionaceae > Ruminobacter > Ruminobacter amylophilus. Next base: position 3,111 of record NZ_FOXF01000029.1, read on the forward strand.
GCCCGCATTTTCAGCCTTTGATACCTTGAGATATCAGGGCTGCCGGCATTCTGATAACTGCCTGACAACGAGCTGCATGGATTTTCCCGGAGGGATCCCGCAATCCGATATGAATCGTAATGATGACACAATTTTTCATTCACGGTTTTCTTTGGCGGAACAGCTTTTTTTGCGCCGGCTTCCGGAGAAAAAGGAAGGAAACTGAAGAAAACACTGACTGCATTTTCTTAAAAAAACAAAAAAACAGAACCTGCCCCAGAAACAGAAAATCGCTTCCTTAAAACAGCTGTAGCCCAAAAAATCCCGGTAACAGGTTAAAAAAATTCGAATATTAAAAAATATCAGTCAAATAGATTAAATATAATCATTGTAAACTGTTTTTTTAGTGATAAAATAAAGTCAAATGTATTGATTTATTTTAATGGTAAATTTTGTTTGCAGTTATAAATATAATTTATCATCAAAAAACAGACTGTTATCCACACTAACCGAAAAGCCGGTAATAAAAGCGGAAGTAGAACGGATTTCCGCTCACCGGACAAAGGAGAACATAATGAAGAATTTTGACAAATACTCACGTCAGTATTTCATGCCGCCTGTGGCAACCTATGACTGGGTGAAAAAGGATCATATCGACAGGGTTCCGGTATGGTGCTCGGTTGACCTGCGTGACGGTAATCAGGCGTTAATCGAACCTATGGGACTTGATGAAAAGCTCGAATTCTTCAAAATGCTCGTGGACATCGGATTCAAGGAAATCGAGGTGGGATTCCCGGCTGCTTCAGAAACTGAATTTCTGTTCCTGAGAGCTCTTATTGAAAGAGACATGATTCCCGATGACGTGACCATTCAGGTTCTTACCCAGGCAAGAGAACACATCATCAAAAAGACCTTTGAAGCATTAAGAGGAGCTCCTCACGCTGTTGTTCATCTGTACAACTCAACTTCAGTCGCTCAGCGCGAACAGGTGTTCAGAAAGGACAGGGAACAGATCAAGCAGCTTGCCATCGACGGCGCCAGACTGCTCAGGAAGCTTGCGGATGAAACCGAAGGACATTTCTCTTTTGAATACAGTCCTGAAAGCTTCCACGGTACCGAAGTGGATTATGCTCTCGAAGTGTGCAACGCGGTGCTTGACGTATGGCAGCCGAACAGTGAACGCAAGGCTATCATCAACATTCCTGCAACCGTTGAAACCGCAATGCCTCACGTATTTGCAACCCAGATTGAATATCTTTCCAAGAATCTCAAGTACCGTGACAGCGTGGTTCTGAGTCTTCATCCCCACAATGACCGCGGCTGCGGCGTTGCCGATGCCGAACTCGGTCTGCTTGCAGGTGCCGACAGAATCGAAGGTACTCTGTTCGGTAACGGTGAAAGAACCGGTAACGTGGACATCATTACCGTTGCCATGAACATGTTCTCATACGGTATTGATCCGGGACTGGACTTCTCCAACATGCCTCACATCAGGGAAGTGTACGAGAAGCTTACCGGCATGCACGTTTACCAGAGACAGCCTTACGGCGGTGATCTGGTGTTCACCGCCTTCAGCGGTTCTCACCAGGACGCCATTGCCAAGGGCATGAACTGGCGTGAGGAAAAGAAGCAGAAGATCTGGGACGTTCCTTATCTTCCAATCGATCCTGTTGACGTGGGCAGAACCTATGATTCAGACGTTATCAGAATCAACAGCCAGTCAGGAAAGGGCGGTGTGGCCTATATTCTTTCCCATAACTTCTCTCTGAACATTCCGATGAAGATGAGGGAAGAGGTAGGGTATGCCGTTAAGCAGGTGTCCGACGAACGTCACAAGGAACTTTCTCCTCAGCTCGTATATGACATCTTTGCCGAGCACTACATCAACTACACGCCTAATTTCCACATTTCCGAAAGCCACTTCAAGCAGAATGACGGCATCATGGCTGAAACCATCATCTGCTGCGGTGACAAGAAGACCGTGGTTGATGCCAACGGCAACGGCAGACTTGATGCGGTAAGCAACACCATCAAGCAGTATTTCGGTATCAGCTATGAACTGTCTGTTTACGAGGAACACGCCATCTCCAAGGGAACCTCATCAAAGGCCATGGCCTATGTGGGAATCCTCTGCAACGGCGTAAGCTACTGGGGTGCAGGTCTTGACGAAGACATCATCAAGGCTTCAATAAACGCTTTGGTGGTTGCGGTAAACAAGCTTCCCGAACTGCAGAACAACAGCATCGTCAAGGATGACAGACTGATTGCCATGATTAACTACATTCAGGCGAAGTATCAGGAAATCACTCTTGAAGACATGGCCGAATACTTCCAGCTGTCCGCTCCGTACATTTCAAAGTACATCAAGGACAAGTCAGGAAAGACCTTCGGTGAGCACCTTACCTCAATCCGTCTGAAGAAGGCCAAGACTCTGCTTAAGAACGGCAACATGACGGTTGAAAACATTTCATACGCTATCGGTTATCCGAATGTCGAGCACTTTATCAGGGTATTCAAGAAGTTCTTTGAAATGACTCCGATGCAGTACAGAAATCTTAATCAGACCATCAAGTAGCAGATACGCATAATCATCTGATGCGGAAAAAAGCGAAGGGCGGAACTTAAGGTTCCGCCCTTCATGTTTTCCGGATGAAGCTCTTTTTCCTAAATCCTGTCTGAAATCCGGCAGGAAGTTCTATACCTGGTAACCGTCTGACACGATATGCAGGAGTCCTATGCGTTCTGCCGTCCGGAACTGCCGTTTCCGCCGTTTCGTGTCAGTTTTTTCAGAATGAACTTCGGTCCCCCCTGAGAAATAAAGAGTCCCAGTGTGGTAATCAGACAGGCAATCCAGCCGAGGAGCGACAGCTTTTCTCCCAGGAAGAAATCAGCGGCCAGAGCTGACATGACAGGAGTGATGTAGATGTAGATAATGGAGGTTACGGCTCCGATTTTTTTTACCGAATAGTTCCAGAAGGTAAAGCTTGCAGCCGATGCTATAAAGCCCAGAAATACCAGATTTCCCAGATTCAGCGGTTTGATGAGATTCTCCTGTTCAATGCAGAAGTCGGTCAGGAACATCAGCGGAATCATGTAGATGATACCGTACTCAAAGGATCTTCTGGTAACCGCAGGAGTGCTGTAGCCGAAGGAGTTTATCTTTCTGGTGAATACAGAATACACGGCCCAGACAATACCCGCGGAGACTGACAGAAAGTCACCCAGCGGATTGAATGACAGATTGGCAGAGCCCTTTACACTGAGAAGGACAATGCCTCCGACCGCGGCGAAGAATCCCAGATAGAACCAGAAATCCAGTTTTCTTTCATCCTTGTAGAACAGGTTGGTGACGATGGCGGTGAACATCGGAGTAATGGTCAGAATAATGCCCACATTAACCGCGGTGGTATAGAGCAGGGCGATGTTTTCCACCAGAAAGTAGAGAAAGGGACCGGTAAAACCCGCCAGGGCAAAATAGAGCTGTTCAGATTTTCTGAACCCCACGCTCCTGAAGGAGATGAGCTTCAGGACAAAAATCGCGATGAAAAATCTGATGAAGAGGACTTCAAGCGGAGTGAAATCCGTAAGCAGCACCTTGGTGGATATGTAGGTCACGCTCCATACGGATACGGTGGTAAAGGCGGCCAGATGCCCTGACAGCCTGTCGGCATTAATCGGTAATTCTTTCATAGTCTGTGCATTCTTCTGTTATTGTTCAGTCTGTGTCGCAGCGGGAGCGGCTGCGCGTTATATGTTTTTATTTATGTTTTTACATGTTTTTCCGGAAGGCTTTCGTCTCCGTAAAAACAGGGAGTCCCTCCGGTTACTTTAGTAGAGAAAACAGGTATCGTCAACAGTGCAGCCTGAATATAAGTGATTATAATTCCTTGCAGGGCGCCAGTCGAAGCCTGCCGGAGACCGGAAACTCTTCACGCACTGTTTTTTCAGATGAATTACGGCTGTTTTTCAGGATGTTCCGTAAGGTTTGCAAAACTGAATCCGTGAAGCTTGAAGCTGTTAATCATGGTTTTGGTCAGAGATATGGTGGAGTCCGGTTCGGTAAGTTCATCGCGGGATATCCAGAAGGCCTCGGCCAGTTCATTTTCATCACGTATGATTGTCGTATCTCCGTCAACTCTGGCCATGAATCCGAAAAGTATGTTGCTGTCGAGTCCCCAGGGCTGAGAACCGCAGTATCTGAGATCCTTTATTTTAAGACCGACTTCCTCCATGGCTTCACGGCAGGCGGTCTGTTCAGGAGTTTCACCTATTTCGCAGAATCCGGCGATGAGGGCAAGGCCCCTGTACGGTCTGTCTTTGTATCGCGTCACCAGAATGCGGTTCCCGTCAGTGATTCCCACGATTACGGCAGGAGCGATTTTCGGGTAGATGACGTTTCCGCAGTGAGGGCAGGTAAGGGCTCTTTCCTTGGAGGAATGAACCGTTTCATGTCCGCACCTGCCGCAGAAGCGGTTGCCTGCATACCAGCTGTAGAGGTGGTAGGCGGTAAAACCCGCAAAGCAGGTGATGCGCGGATTGTCGGATCTCAGCACGGTATTGCTCTGCCAGGAGAAGCCGTCAAGACTCAGCGTGCCGGCATCGCCTGTAAAGAGATAGTATGCTCTGCCGTCTATGGAGAAAAGATAGAGCAGAAGGCTTTTATCGAACAGGCCGGCTTCCGGCAGTTCCAGCTCCTCGCCGGCGCCGTTGCCCCTGATATAGACGCTTCTGTCCCGGAAAGCCAGAACGTAATCGCCGTCCTCAGGTTTTCTGCTGAGAGTGTATTCGTTTCTGAAAATATGTTCGCCTATATCCTGCAGCATCTTCCGCTCCTCTCCAAATCATGCCGGGGTACGATGCGCCGGCGCGTCTTTATTCCGCCGGTGTTCTCATCCGCCGTGATTATTATAACCGTCCTAACAGAGTTCAATAAAGTTTCTGAATATGTCGAGGCCGTTTTCCGTAAGAATGGCTTCCGGATGGAACTGCACTCCGTATATCCGGCGATTCCTGATTTTCAGGGCCATCGGAATGCCGTCTTCGGTCCGGGCCGTGATTTCGGTGTCCTCTGAAGGACTTGTGACCATCAGCGAATGATATCTGGTGGCGCTGAAGCCCTGTCTGAAACCCTGAAAAAGTCTGAAATCAGGCTCGAAGAACACATCCGAATTCTTGCCGTGACACGGGTACGGAGCTCTGGTGACATCCGCTCCGAAGAATTCGGCGATGCACTGCATGCCGAGACAGATACCGAAGATCGGGTGTGTATCTTTGTAGCGGTCGATAACCTCCATGCTGATGCCTGAATTTTCAGGTGAACCCCAGCCCGGAGAAATGATGATTCTGCTGAAAGAGAGTTCTGCGATTTCCTCCATGGTGAGCTCGTCGTTTTTAATTACCACCGGATGTTCGCCCAGAATCTTCAGGTACTGGACAATGTTGTAGGTGAAGGAATCGTAATTATCGATAACTAGCATATTTCCACCTCAAAGATTCCTCTTACTGAATTCATGCAGAATACCGCATCTGCTTTCATGAGATCCTCCGGATGGAGAATTCTTTCCTTAAGCTTTCCTTCGGCAAGAAGCTTCTGACGCATCACGCCGTTGAGAAGACCGCAGGCAGGCGGCGGAGTGAACATTTCGGTGCCGATTCTCACCGCCACGTTGGTGTAGGTGCCTTCGGTGATTTCATTTCTTTCATTGACGCGTATTTCCTCAAAGAACTCCTTCGGATAAGGACTTCTTACCGTGGTCTTGTGGTAGAGGAACGGATTGCGTGAATCAACGCGTCCCTTTATGACGACCTTCGGTTTCAGGGCCGGGGCCGGAATGTTTCTGGTGGTGACGGCATAGTGACCGTCACGGAACAGTTCTATGCGGGTGACGATGCCTTCCGGAAATTCAAAATCATCAAGTCCGGCATTCCATTTAAAGCCCAGCTCGTCCGCGGATTTTCTGAGTCTCTTAAGATGAAGATCACGGTCTCCGGTGCCGGTTTCAATCAGGGAAAAATCAGTCCGCAGGAATCCTGCCTTGGTTATGGTTTCGTTCCATTCATCCCCGGCGGTTGAATCATAGGTGATGGCTCCCCCCGCGAAATATCTGAAACATTTTTCGTCATGACGCTTCTGCAGTATTCTGATAGGTACCGAGAATACGGCCTCGTCTCCGTGAATGAAGGCGATGGCTCCGCAGTAGACGTCGCGGCTGTACGGTTCGGCTTCGGCAATCACTCTCATGGTTGATACCTTGGGAGCTCCGGTTATGGAACCGCAGGGATAGATGGCCTTAATCACGTCATAAAGAGTCACGTCGTCACGGAGTTCCGCCGATATTTCGGAGGTCATCTGAAAGAGAGTAGGGTGCTCTTCAACTTCAAACAGTCTGTCTGCCTTTACGGTGCCGTCTTTTGCCACAATCCCCAGATCATTGCGGAGCAGATCCACGATCATGATGTTTTCGGCTCTGTTTTTGGTGTCGGTGGCCAGAAATTCACGGTGACGTGCGTCCTCCTCGGGAGTATCTCCGCGTCTTACGGTTCCCTTCATCGGTTTGGTGAGAATGTTTCGGCCCCTGATTTTAAAGAAAAGTTCGGGGGAGAATGACATGACGGTTTCATGTCTGTTTCTGATGAAGGCATTGTACGGGGTTTTCTGTTTAGGGAGCAGATATTCGTACAGTTCGTCATCGGAAAGGTTGGTTTCAAGAAGAGAAGGATATGTATAGTTGACTTCGTAGGTGATGCCGTCAAGTATCTTTTCCTTAATGAATTCAATCTTCCTTTCGTATTCTTCGCGACTGATTAACGGCCTGAGAAAAATTCCCGGAGGCATGCCGGAACCGCCGTTTTTCTGAGTGGCGTCAGCGTTTTCGCGGGAGAAATCCGCTTCGCGGAGATTCCGCGGCTGCTTTCTCCAGGCTTCAAAGTAGACCAGAGGCATTCCTTCGGGGCTCCGGTTCATGAGGTCGTATCTCATGTATCCCAGCAGCCAGTATCCGTCCTTCTGCAGGGCTTCGACCCTGTCCAGGGCTTTTTTCACATCATCCGGACTGAAGATTTCAATTATTTCATCCGGATCCGAAAAGTATTTATCAGCGTATATTTGCATTTTTTTTGTTTAGTTATTCTATGACTTCTGCTTTTGCTGTCTGCATGATTATCTGCTTTAAAACAGCGTGGTTATTGTACATCACAGTATTACGGATATGTGAAAAAAACAGCCTGAAACAGGCAATTATTTTTGAGAGAAACGGTGAAGACCGGACCAACGCCGGGAAAGATGAAAATACAGCCGAAAATTATTGAATTACCTTGGTTTTCAGATATATTTAATCAAAGGGCAATGATTTCTTGAGGTGATGTATGAGTGATGATTTTGTATATGTCAGCAGCTGTTATTGTCCCGGCAGTGAAAGGTAAGGAAGATCGATTATTGGATTTTTGATTGATTTCCCCGCATGGACGTGTATAGGAATGTTTCTTGCGTACATATACGGTATAGCGTTTTTGATCAAAACCCTAAAGTGTTTCTGGATGGCTGCGGCCCATAAGAGTTCTGGTTTCACGAGACAGTATTCCCGGATTGTATCGGTCACGACATTTCTATTCTATGCATGGCTGTGGCGGATATTTAAGAAAGTGTTTAACATAACCGCAATATACTGGAATTCAGATTTGTTTATAAGCTCGCCTCGGCGGGCTTTTTTATTGTATGGAGACTAGCTATGGCTGATTCTTTTTTAAGTATTGGTGCGGACACGGGAATTTTATGCAGTCGATTTCTGAGATCAGTCAAACGATGTACAGCGTTCAGCAAAATATCAGTTCGACTGTAGTGAATATAAATTCTGATTTTACAGATTTGTCCAGACAGGCTGATAAAGCAGGCAAAGATATAACTGATGGTTTTACTGCATCAGCGGAGGCTATAAAACAGGCAGGTGATTCCGCAAAGAAATCAGAGGAAGCAAATCCTGCGTTTTTGAGAAATGCGAAACACATGGAACACGTCATTATCGATGTTTTGAGTATATTCATCATGGTTATGTTAAATTTATATGAAGTCAGGTGAGAATCTTTTATCGGATTTATGAATTATCGGAAGGAGAAGCTTGTGTCAAAGAATCTTGTGATTTTTTATTCCCGTGCCGGATTAAACTACGTGTCAGGTGAAGTCAGATACATTGACAGGGGGAATACCGAGGTGGCCGTTGATTTCATCCTCAACGTTATTGATGCGGACGTGTTCAGAATTGAAACCGTTAAGGAATACAGCACGGATTATTACGAATGCACCGAAGAGGCAAAGATTGAAAAGAAGGCTGCTCTTCGTCCGGAGCTCAGGAATTATCTTGCCGACATCAGCGGTTATGACAATATCTTCGTATGCGGTCCGTGCTGGTGGTCAACCTATCCGATGGCCGTGTTTTCACAGCTGGAAAAACTGGACTGGAACGGAAAGAAGGTTTATCCGCTGATGACCCATGAAGGTTCAGGACTCGGCCGCTCGGAAGATGATCTGAAAAAGATCTGTGCAGGTGCCGATGTTAAACCGGGACTTGCGGTTTACGGCGGTCACGTGGAGGAATCTCAGGATATCATCAGAAACTGGATAGAATCCTCTCTGAAAGAATAGTTGTGGCGATGGACAAGGCGGTGATTATGAATGATATTGTTCTGGAACCGGTGGAAAATACCGATCTGAATATAGCTGAATTTGCGGCTTCAATATGGAGAGAATACTGGACTTCCATTCTTCCTGAAGGTCAGGCTGAATACATGATTGAAAAATTTCAGTCGAAAGAGGCCATGAAAAGACAGGTCGAATCAGAGAACTACAGCTATTTCTACATAGTTGCGGACGGTAAGCGCGCCGGATATACCGGACTCAGCTACCGTGACGGTTATCTGTTTCTATCCAAACTCTATATTCTGAAGGACTTCCGACATCAGCATGTCGCCACCCGAGCCTTTCCCTTTATAGTGGATTTTGCGAAAAAACACGGTTACGACCGTGTTGTTCTTACGGTTTACAAAGGTAACGTCAATGCCATCAGAGCATATGAAAAGCTGAACTTCAGAAAAACTGATGCCACTGTTACCGATATCGGCAGCGGCTATGTCATGGATGACTACATCATGGAGTACAGATGTACCGATTAATCTAAACTGCCGTTTTCTTAAAAAATGGAGGCGTACGGTGAAATTCATCGTACGTCCCGGTTTTATACAGTGTTTCCATCCGTTATGACGTATCCTTCGTCATTTCTTCATGGTTCATATTTACGATGAAGCCTCAGTCCTTGTCAAAATTGCGAACTTCAATCTTTTTCAGAGAATCTTCATATGACAGTTTTTTTCTCCTGCAGAATTCAGCCATAATCATTTCCACCTGAAACTCATTGAATTCCAGATTGATGGTCCCGGTTCCTGAGGATTTGTCGATAAGTCCTTTCCAGTCTGCCGGCAGTGGGCTGCTTTTCGCATCCGTTACGGATAAGTGCAGATCAATCGAGAAAGACAGTCTTCCGATGTCATAGAATTTTTTCCAGCTGCTGAGTCCGGCAACCGATCTGTCGTATATTCTGCGTTTTCCCGCAACTCTTGAGACGTCAAGAAGACTGTCTGAGGTGACAGCCATGATTCCTGTCTGATCCCCGAAAATGATGATTCCGTCGCCGAAGCAGAAAAAGGAATTCCTGTTCTGAATGTATCTGCCTTTTTTGTAGGCTCTTTCGATTTCCTTCGGATTCAGATGTCCGTCATCCCCGCGGTACATGTTTTCCTGCCATTCCATGTATGCGGAAGAAGTGATGATGTCTCCGAGTCTTTTGAATGCCATGAACAGCCTGTATCCGACAAAGGCGCAAAACAGCATGAGAGGAGGTACGCAGAACAGGGAGGTTTTTAATGATATCGCCAGAAAAACTCCGGCAGCAGCTCCGATAAAGCAGGCGGTGATGGATTTTTCGGAGAGTCTGCGGTTGGCCGGCACCAGACTTCTGAGAACCTGCTTCAGAGGAGTCTCATCGCCTTTCTGAAAGAAATCACGCTGCTGATAAAGTTCAAACTTCTTCTGCCATTCTTCCGAGCCGTAATACTCTCCGACTGTGATTTTTTCGATGGCCTTATCCGTTTCCAGTCCTTTCTTTTTTTCATACTGATAAACGGCATACATGGTTACACAGGCCGTAATGATCGCCACGCATGAATAGCTGATAAGTTCTTCCATATATATGTTCCTCCGTCCGCCGTATTCTGTCTCTCAGAGCCGAGACCTCATTATATAGACATCTCATTCCGGAATAAACATGCGTTTTTATCCGTTAGGATTTTATGATAACCGGATACGGTTATTCAGAAGATCAGGTGTTTCGTCAGAAAGGCTGTCGGAAGAGAAGGCTGTTATTACGTAAATGCCTGAAAATTCAAGGATAAATTTAATATTTAATAAGGCCATTTGATACGTTTTTTGCAAAAAACGGCAGGTGATTTTTCATAGAATAAAGAGTTAAGGGGAAAGGCGGTATCCTCTCCGATACTCTCCTTTGGTACCGCTGTTTTCCCCGGTTTTTTTATTGTATCGCTGCCGTTTTTCAGGCGGCTTTATATTTTAATCTGGTTCTGCCACGTTTTCTGACTTTGAACCGGTTTATACCCGGACTGATTCAGCCGTTTTCTGAACATGATGCGGTTCCGTTTCCGGAATGTCACGGCAGAACGTATATGCCGGTTATTCAGTAATGAAGCATGCGGGCTTCAGGTTTGCGGAGCTGTTTCTTCTGCCTGAGGTTTTTGGCAGCACCTGAAATTTAAAGGGAGCTGCGCCGATTTCCATTGTGCGTAGTAGTATTTTCCGGAGATCCGCGGCTCTCTTTAACAGTCTTTCATGTCCGTAAGGAAAATTCGGTTGGGAGGTCAGTCTGCAGTGCGGGCAGTGTTATGTTAATGATCTGCTTTATCTTCAGGTTCATTTTCCGGCTTTTTTACCATAAACGGATGAGTCATGCCGGTTCTATCCGCAGAATGTATACTGCTGTTTTCCGGATTTCAGGCATAAAAGCCTCTTAAAACAGGACAGGAAACACGAAGTAATTTACAGGCCATTCGTTTACTGATGAATGTGAATGGTATTCTGACGGAAGACAAACGTGCTGCCGTCAGACCTGCATCACGGGCCTTTGTTTAAAATATACAGAAAACATGAACAACATCAATTTTGCAGTGGATATCTTATATTAAAATCTCTGCCGTTTAATAATCATGATGGTGTCATACAAAGATTATTATTCATTAACAGTTTGTTTTTTACATTTTTTTGTGACATTTTTTTATATGGACAATCAGCAGTTTAATAATGACTTAAAGGTATCCGGTGCAGATCAGGAAAGCAGATTTCCCCGTCAGAACGCATCAGGTGGTGCCAGATTCAATCCGCCAACATACAGATATGCCAGATTTTCTGATTTCTGGCCTCTGTTTCTGGGCGTAATTCCCAATGTCGGGCCTTTTATCGTTCTGGGATTCATGATTTACTGGTGCGCGAGTGGTAACGTAAAAAGAACTACTCCATGCCTGTCAAACATGTTATTCGGATCTTTACTGGCGGGAGTAACGGTAGTTGGGATTGTTGTGGTTGTAATGGTGGCAGTAGCTATAATCGCTGTGGCTTCTCACCAGTAACAATCCAATCTGCAGGATTTTAATAGATATTATATATTTAGGAAAACTTAAGAATGAATTATCTTTCAGCAGGACAGGATCCCAGAGTAATGACGATAAAGGACTGGTATGTTGTCTCTTTAATCACAATGATTCCTCTGGTTAATTTAATTGTTTTAGCCTACTGGGCTATTCAGGATCCGAACAGTTACAAGAAACCAAGTCTGATCGCATACAGCCGTGTATCGCTGATTACGGCAGTTATCAGCATGGTAATTTTCTTCCTGTTCGCAGGTTCGGAAATAATGAATTTGTTGGAACGTCTTCAGCAGATGCAGTAATTGAAGGCAATCGTGGTTTCAGATACAGCAAATCACGTTACCTGTTAAAGTCAATGTAACACCGGACATGGTAAAACTGATGTTCCGGTGCTTATTTGAGAGAATCCTGCCGTTCACATTTTTACGGAACGGATTTGCGTAAGCTGCGGTTAACGATTAATGTGCCGGAGGTTTGCGGTCATTTCACTTAAAATCCCGTATTCAGTCAGTCGCCTGAAAACTTCATAACATTAAGAGCCGGTGCGGCATCCGTATTTATGCCGGAATTAAATCAGGTTATTTTTCCGAGAAGTATTTTTCAGTATTTAATGTTCCGGGTCTGATGAACATCGGGACAGTCATGAAAAAAACAGTTGTTCCCGCATGGGAATTTTCAAAGGATTAAAAGGGGATTTAATAAAGATGGTTGCGGGGGCCGGATTTGAACCAACGACCTTCGGGTTATGAGCCCGACGAGCTACCAGACTGCTCCACCCCGCGTCAAACGGAAGTGTGCTTATAATAACACTTTTTTCTGTATTTGCAAGAAATTATAAAAAAAAATCCGAATTTATGTATTTTTGCCGATTTTTTATACGAAAACACTGGTATTCAAGGCTTTGGTGAAACGGGGAAACAGAAATAATCAATCAGGATCGTCAAAGATTCAGAATGTGTTTTTATACTCAGTTGAAGTTCATCCCCAGACACCATACTTATTTACAGGACTGGGCAGATTCTCAGTCTGAGAAGATTTCCGGAAAGAGATGCAGGGACACATGAAAAAACGTTATGCACCGGGACGGAAAATGATAAATGACAGCTGTCAGTAATATTGTGAATAACCTGATACTAAAAGTGAGATTCTGTTGATAAGCCGGACTGTCACTGAGACAGATGGTTGCGGGGGCCGGATTTGAACCAACGACCTTCGGGTTATGAGCCCGACGAGCTACCAGACTGCTCCACCCCGCGTCAAACGAAACAGGCATAATGTTAACACAAAAAATCCTAATTGCAACCCATTTAGAAAAAAAAGTCCGTTCCGGTGCTTAAACGCCTTATATTTGAGCAATATGAACATGATGTGTACAGAATGGCAGGCATCTTCCTTACAGCGGCGGGACCTCCGGAAGTTTACACTGAAATCACGATGAGCTTTCCGGGAATATGTTAAACCTGTTATGACAGCTGTAACATCTTTGGGATAAATTGTCCGTGGTTATTGGCCGGAGGTGCATCCATGAATGTGTTGCTGCAGGAAAGAAGCTGAAATAAGGTTAAATTTGCAGGTGTTTCAGATGTTATGACAGGTGTGGCACCTGTCGGAGTGGCGTAAAATGAATCCGGCTGTCCGGTAGAGCAATCTCTGTTTTCAGACAGTTTCCTTTTGAATTAAGGAATTTCTTTTAATTTTTTTTCTTTGATAAAATCAGCATATTCAGACGGCAAATTTTTACAAATAAGCTATAATTAACCGGACGATATGAGGAGATTTACAAGATGACTACATACGCAGTGATATCCGACGTTCACGGTAATGCCGACAACCTGGAAAAGGCGCTGAAGGTGGCTGAGGCCAATAATGCCGATTTTCTGATTTTTCTGGGGGATTTTCTGAACCACGGTCCCCGCAACGGACTGCCGTCAGATTATGATCCGATGTATATCGTAAAACTGCTGAATTCGGTAAAGGAAAAGATTATTGCCGTGAGAGGCAACTGTGACAGCGAGGTGGACTCCAATCTGCTGGAATTTCCGATAGACGCCACCTACAATACCCTGGTCATCAACGGACGCAAGGCTTTCATGACTCACGGACACCGCTATGACGAAACCGATGCCGAGTACATCGGTCCTGGAGAAGGAGACATCTTCATGAGCGGTCATACGCACTGTCCGGTACTCAAAAAGAGTCGCGGAGGCATTTACATTCTCAATCCCGGATCCATAACCTTTCCGCGCGGGGGCAGCGACAGGAGCATGGCGGTGATTGACGATAACGGAATTTCGTTAAGGGATCTGAACAATAACGTTGTTGAGGAAATCAGATTCTGAAAATCCATGCCGCAGACGGAAAGCTGACGGCTGCGGATTTGAGATGAACTGCCGGAGACGGCAGGCTGATGAAATGATTATGGAAGGCTGAGAAGTGTTTAATTTTTTTGAGAAGTTAATATCTCCGTTTTCAGAAGATCCGGTGGAAAAACCGCCAAGAGGTTTTTTCAGGTTTGTCTGGTTTTTTGCCAGAGACATCAGATGGTTCCTTCTGGTAATCTCCGTACTGGCTGCCGTCATCGGAGCGGGGGAGGCCTTTCTCTTCTATTTCATCGGTCTTTTCGTGGATATCCTTTCAGAAACTGAACCCGGAGCCGTCTTTGCCGAACACCGGGGCGTGTTCATTCTGTTCGGTACCATGACCCTGATTCTGCTTCCGGCCTGCATTACCCTGCATGCTCTCCTTCTTAATCAGACCGTACGAGTCAATTTCCCGATGCGCATGCGCTACAGGATGCACCGTTATCTCCTGAGACAGAGTCTTTCGTATTTTGCGGAGGAGTTTTCCGGAAGGGTATCCCAGAAACTGATGCAGACCGCACTCAGTCTGAGGGACACCGTACTCAAGTTTGCCAACGTCATCGTGCATATTCTGGTGTATTTTGTCACCATGATGGCGGTTCTGGCCGAAACCGACCTTTATCTCATGCTGATAATGCTGGTCTGGTTCGCCGTTTATCTCTTCCTGATGTATTACTTCATTCCCCGCCTCAGCCGTTTAAGCAATGACAATGCCGAAAAGAGATCCCTGATGGTGGGCGGTATCGTGGACAGCTATGCCAACATCCAGACCGTGAAGCTCTTTTCCCAGTATTCCCGCGAGGAATCCTATGCCCGCGGAAACATGCAGGCATGCGTCGATTCCGAATACGGCATGATGCGCATGGTTACAAGATTCAATGTCAGTGTGCAGATTATCAACTATCTGCTGATCTCTGCCCTGGTTCTGGCTTCCGTAAGACTCTGGTCTCAGGGTGTCGTGCCGGTCGGAGCCGTTGCCGTGTCTCTGGGACTTGCCATAAGAACAGCCAATCTTTCCCAGTGGGTGATGTGGGAAGTGGGCATGCTTTTTGAAAATGTCGGTAATGTTCTCAACGGTATCGAGGCTCTTTCCCGTCCTATAGACATAAATGATCCGGAAACACCTGTGAAATCAAGCAATCTTAACGGCGACATCCGCTTTAAGGACGTGGTGTTTGCCTACAATCCTAAGGTCAGGGTGTTCAACGGTCTCAATCTGCACATCAGAAAAGGTGAGCGCATCGGTATCGTCGGACCTTCAGGCAGCGGTAAATCAACTCTGGTGAACCTGCTCTTGAGGCTTTACGAGGTTAATTCCGGCTCCATAACCATTGACGGTGTTGATATCAGAAACATGTCTCAGGACGAGCTTCACCAGTCGGTAGCCATGGTGACTCAGGATACCTCTCTGCTTCACCGTTCCGTCAGGGACAACATTTCCTACGGCAGATCGGCCGATACCAAGGGCGAGGAGCTTGAGGTACTGGTCAGAGCCGCCGCCGATCAGGCCAGAGCCACGGATTTTATCGAGCTTCTGAGCGACTCTCAGGGCAACAGCGGTTTTGACACTCAGGTGGGCGAACGCGGCGTAAGACTTTCGGGCGGACAGCGCCAGAGAATAGCCATTGCCCGCGTGATTCTTAAAAACGCGCCTATTCTGATTCTGGATGAGGCCACATCCGCTCTTGATTCTGAAGTGGAGGCCGCCATTAAAGACAATCTGGAAGGACTTATGGAAAACAGAACCGTTATCGCCATAGCCCACAGACTTTCAACAATTGCCTCTATGGATCGTCTTATCGTTCTGTCAGGCGGGGAAATCATCGAGCAGGGGACACACAGGGAACTTCTGGAGAAGAAGGGGGTTTATGCCCGTCTCTGGCAGAAGCAGACCGACGGTTTCCTCGGCCTTAAATGATTTTTTCGGAACCGCACTGAGAATCACATGTTCTTTTTCCTGTCAGAAATCAGTCATTGAGGCTCTGACAGGCTGAACCGCGTTTCGGACCAATGCCTGCGGTACGGCGGTGTTCTGTCTCTGTGACGCGGAAATGGAATTCCCTCGTAATCACTGATGTCCGCTGATGGATAAAGAAGTACCGCATGCCGTGAAAACGGCTGCTGAATATTTAAAAGATTCATATTGATTTTTCCTTGTTTTACAACACTTGAAGATGATTTATTTGTTATCTTTCAGGTTCTATAAAAAATTGTGAAATGCTTCCTGTTTTGGAGTACAATAACAGCAGTTTTAAAACGATAACTTCGGAGACTGAGATGAGTGAAATAAGCAAAGAAGCTGCAATGGTACGTGATGCCCTTATAGCACAGGGGCTTGAAACTCCGCGTATCCCAGTTGAAATGTCTCATGACGAACAGAGAGCCGAAATTGAAAAGCACATGGGTGCCGTAATGGACATCCTTGGTCTCGATCGTTCTGACGACAGCTTAAACCGCACTCCATACCGTATAGCCAAAATGTACGTGAATGAAATTTTTTCCGGTCTTGATTATGCCAACTTTCCTTCAATCACCGTTATCGACAACAAGATGAAGGTCGATGAAATGGTTAAGGTAAGCAATATCACCCTTACCAGTACCTGCGAACATCATTTTGTAACCATTGACGGTAAGGCCAAGGTGGCTTATCTGCCTTCAAGAAAAATTATCGGTCTTTCCAAAATCAATCGTATTGTACAGTTCTTTGCCCGCAGACCGCAGGTTCAGGAACGTCTGACCCAGCAGATTCTTGTTGCGCTTCAGACCCTGCTTGATACTCAGAATGTGGCCGTTACCATTACCGCAACTCACTACTGTGTCAAGTCACGCGGGGTGCAGGATGCCACAAGCGAAACCACCACAACTGCACTGGGCGGTTATTTTAAATTTAATCAGGCTTCCCGTCATGAATTCCTGACCGACTGATGTCAGGTCATGAATCCGGCGAAGACGAAATAATCATAAAAACAATAAATTAAAGAATAATAAAGACTATGAACCGCCACAGCCCCGAGAGGTCTGTGGCTATTTACGATAGTTTATAAGAAGAAAGACCTGCATGAGAGTTCCGACGTGTGTTTATAAGAAAAAACGGAACATGGTGCAGGCGGAACATTTGGATTTACGTGTATGAAAAATAAAAAGACCGGTTCCCTTTATGCGGCCGGGATGCTCATCGTGATACTGGCCATGGGGCTGTATTACGTGTATGTACTTGATCTGAACCGTCACAGAAAGGTATCCGATTCCTACAGGTACTATTATCTGGACAAGAAGCTGAGATTCTGGAACAAGTATCAGAGCATGTATGTTATTCCCGGTCATGTATATGACACTACCATTGAACGTCCGTACTTTCTGGAAAAGAGCAGTGTTTCAGCTCCGGAAAGTGACGGTTCAGGCATGAACTTCAGCGACAGTACGGCTCTTATCTTCAAGATGTACAAGAACCCGGACAGACTTTACGTGTATTTCCGTCTGAAGTCGGAAATGGGGCATACCATGATTACGGTCGGCAGTCATTCAACCGCCTATCTGGATGAACCCGGCAGCTATGAGATTTACATTCCCGTTGAACCGGAGTTCATAGACGACAATCCGGGAACGGTAAACCGCGTGCCCGTAAGCACCTCTCTGCCTGTAAGCATCTACGCTCTGGCCATAACCGCAAAAAAATCAGTTCCGGAATACTACGGACAGTACAGCCTGAGCAGAATAACTGTTGAAGATTATCCGGAACCTGAAGTCCGGTAACGGATGATGTTTTTGGAAAATCCGGATTTTTAAGGTCCGGATTTAAGCCGGAGGCGACGGTAAGTCACTGATTCGGTGTTTTTTGTTTTTTTGGCATAAAAAAATGGACAGAAATAATTATTTTATAACTCTGCTGGTTCCTGTTTACAACGAACATGAATCAATAAACAGTTTCTACGATGAAGTTACCAGAACTCTTCATGAAATTGAAGGTCACTACGAAATCCTGTTCGTGAATGACGGCAGCAAGGATGATTCCGTACAGATTATCAAAAAGCTGATCGCCAGGGATTCCCGCGTGGCTCTGGTTAACCTTTCACGCAACTTCGGCAAGGAAGCTGCCATGACCGCTGGTCTCAGGCATGCCTCAGGCGACGCGGTGATTCCTATCGACGTGGATCTTCAGGACCCTCCGGAACTGATTATCGAATTCGTGAAGGCCTGGCTGGACAAGGGATACGACATGGTATACGGCATCAGGGTTGACCGTTCTCAGGATACTCCTTTAAAGAGACTTACCGCAGGCGCCTTCTACAGAGTGTTCAACGTGATGACCAACAAGGTGCACATTCCGGTGAATGCGGGGGACTTCCGTCTGATTGACCGCAGGGTTATCGATGCCATCAATCAGCTCCCTGAAAGAAACAGATTCATGAAGGGCATCTTCGCCTGGGCAGGTTTCTCATCCTACGGCATTCCTTATGAAAGACCGGAAAGACATGAGGGCTCCTCCAAGTTCAATTACTGGAAGCTGTGGAATTTCGCTCTCGACGGTATCGTGAGCTTCTCCAGCATGCCTCTCAGAATATGGAGCTATATCGGCGGGGTGCTGGCGGTAATCGCTTCCTGCTACATGGTATACATCATCAGCAAGACCCTGATTCTCGGTAATAACGTTCCGGGCTATGCCTCAACCATGTGCGCCATCCTGTTCCTGGGCTCCGTACAGCTGATTTCCATCGGTATTCTCGGTGAATACGTATCCCGTATATTCATCGAGGTCAAGAACAGACCGGTATATATTCTGGAAAATATCTACCGCAACTCCAAATCTTCCGTAAGCCACGGCGAGACAAAGGAAGTTGAACTGTCGGAAGAAGCTGCGGACACCAACGAAAGCAGACAGTAGCCGCATTATTTCGGAGACAGGCAATGAGCTTAACCATGAGTAACGGCGGAATAGCCGCCATTCTGAGAAGCGGGGAATTCTGGAGAATCGTCAGATTCGCGTTTATCGGCGGTCTGGCGACTCTGGTGGATCTGGCCGTGACCGTTCTGATGTTTCAGGTGGTAAAGCCTGAAGGCGTCGGCTCTTTTCTGGGAATGCTGGCGGGATTTGCCGGCATCTCATATGATGCGGCAGGTCTCTGCGGGAGCGTAGGCACCTATTTTGAAGAGATTGTATCGGCAGTAAGTTTTTCCACTGCCTTCCTGGTGTCCTTCTTCGGTCACACCAGGGTAACCTTCAGAAAGAAGGGCTCGGCTTCAGTCTTCATCAGGCTGATGATTCTGTCGGTGGCCACTCTGTTCTTAAGGGCTCTGCTGATAAATCTGATGAAGAACGGCCTCGGTCTGTACGGATACGTTCCGGTAATCACCGCCATGGTGATTGTTACAGCATCGACATATGCGGGGTCAAAGTTCTGGGTTTTCAGCAAGGCGAGGGACATCGGGGAGGATGATGTTCCGGAAAAGAGTCGGAACGGCGACGGATTAAGCGAAGTGAAAGACAGATAAAAAACTGCGAATGTGTCCGAATCCGTGTCGGACGGACACATAAAACCCTTATCCGTAAAGAACCGCGGAAGAGTATCTGCAGATAACGGCAATAAAAGATTAGATAAAAATAAAGTTTCGGATAATAACAAATAATAATAAAGACAAGTGAACATTGTTTATCGGTATTCATAAAAACGTTATACATACATAATGAATAAGATAAACCGGTAGCGTTCCGGCATGTTCCGGGCGTGATATTAGACTTGAAGTGGTAGAAGTGTAAAACCGGCTCATTGACATGCATAATAATATAAATAATGAAAAAACATACAGAAGTAATTCCAGGGCGGTTTCCACTCCCGTGTACGGGTGGAACAGAACATGGGATTGTTCTTATACAAAAAACAGTTATTCCGGTGTGTTTTCCGGAAAGGATCAGCCTTCATCCCTGAATAATCTCAACAGGGGATCCGGCTGGGGAAGATTTTTCAGAACAGACATTCTGAACAGAATGGTAAGCGAGTCCTTATGGATTATTCTGCTCTTTTTACTGTCCAGACTGGTGCTGTTTTCCATTATCTATCTGGGGAACGTGCATTATCCTCCGGAAATCAATTATATCCACGAACCGGTATTCAGCAGTATGGTGACCGACACCATGAACATCATGTGTCAGTTCGACTGCGGCTGGTTTGAAACCGTGGCCCGCGACGGCTATGCTCCGGTTCCGCAGAATCTTACTACGGGACACGCAGCCAACTGGGCTTTCCTGCCGGGGTATCCGATGACCGGCCGTCTGGCTGCCATGGTATTCGGCGAGAATTATCTGGCGGGGCTGCTTGCCGTGAGCAATCTGGCTTTCCTTCTGGCGCTGTTCCTCTGGAACAACTATCTGAAGGTGCTCGGTTTTTCACGTCCGGCACGTGACATTTCCACCGTGCTGCTCTGTTTCCTGCCGTATTCAATCTACTTCATGGCTCCTTACTCAGAGAGTCTTTTCCTGGTATTCTCCATTCTGGCGTTTACCTTCCTCAGCAGAAAGAACTTTCTGATGGCGGGGCTTGTGGCCATGGGCATGACGGCCACCAGAAACGTGGGCGTGATGTTCGTGTTCCCGCTGCTTCTTGCCGGAATCATGGAATACGGATTCAGAAATCTCTTTACCTTCAACAGAAACAATCTGAAGCTGATACTGGGTATCATGTGCGTGCCTCTGCCTATGTTCATCTATCAGAACTATCTGTATACCCTTACCGGTGACAGCTTTGCCTTCATGCACATCCAGTGGGCGTGGGGACGTTCCATGGGCAATCCGGTAAAATACGTGATAGACGGGCTGATGACCGGCGGCTACAAGGAATACTTCAGTATCGTGATTATCCTGAGTCTGCCGCTCGTATGGTACCTGTTCAGGAAAAAGTACTATGCCGAGGCTCTTTATTTTGCCATCTGCATTCTGATTCCGATAATGACCGGGGTTAACGCCTTCCCGAGATACATGTTCTGCATGCTTCCGTGTCTGCTGACCTTTACGCTCATTGCCAGAAACAGCAGTACGGCAAGATGTCTTCTGCCGGTGGTGTTTGCCCTGTTCAGCGTGTTCTTTGCCATGGCGTGGGGACACTACAAGTTCTTCGTGATTTAATCTGCAGACGGACTTTCAGGTGTTATTGATCTGACAGGGGGCTTTTCAGAGGTTCTGAAAAGCCCCTGTTTTTTAATGTGATGACGGAACATTTTTATCCGCCGGCCTGATATCAGGCTGTCATGTTCCCGTCATAATGTTTCTGCCGGTTTGTTGTTGCCGGTTTTTGTGGTATATTTAGCCGGTAATTTCAGCCTTTTACGGCTAGCATGATAATCATCAAAAGGATTTCTGTAATGAACATAGCTCTGGGAATAGAGTACAACGGACAGGCATATAAGGGGTTTCAGCGTCAGAAAACCTTTGACAGCGTTCAGGAAAGAATTGAGAAGGCCTTAAGCAGAGTGGCCGGAACCGAAATTGAAACCTTCTGCGCCGGGCGTACCGATGCCGGTGTTCACGCTACCGGACAGGTGGTAAACTTCATAACGGACGCGGTAAGGCCGGAACATGCCTGGATGCTGGGAACCAACGTTTTTCTGCCTGAGGACATCAGCGTCAAATGGGTGAAGCAGACCACCGATGATTTTCATGCAAGATTTTCGGCAACGGCGAGACGCTACCGTTACGTCATTCTCAACAACCGCAGCCGCCCCGGAATTCTTTCCGGAAAGGTGTCCCACTACTATCACGGCATTCTTAATGAAAAGGCCATGCACGAGGCGGCTCAGTGTCTTGTCGGCGAACATGACTTTACAAGCTTCAGGGCGGCAGGATGCGAAAGCAGAACTCCCTGGCGCAATGTTCACAGAGTTGAGGTAAGCCGCATCGGTGACTACGTGATTGTCGACATAACCGCCAACGCGTTTCTGCTCCACATGGTCAGAAACATCGTGGGCTCCCTGCTTGAGGTGGGGTATGAAAGACAGCCGGTGGAATGGATGGCCGAAGTGTTTGCCGGTCTGGACAGAACCAAGGCGGGGCCTACCGCCCAGCCGGACGGACTTTACCTTGTGGATGTGACTTATCCAGAGGAGTTCGGTATGCCGAAAAACACCAATCTCGGACCGTTCCTTCTTCTGTAAACGAGCTTAAATCAAGGCCCGGAAGGGCTTTACACAGTTTAATCACATTTATGATAATGTTATAAATAACTGCCTGAACCGGCCTCCGGAGCTACAGGTACGTAAAAAGTTAACCACAGCCGGTTTCAGACAGTGATGAAAAAGTTAGCTAAAAAGATGTCTGATTGGTGTATTTTTGAACGAAAAAATAATAAAAAAGCTTGATTTATTTTAATTCACAACTTTATACCCCAAAAGTGTGAATAAGCCAAAAACCTTGATATATCTCAAAAAATATTGATAAAAATACGATTTTTTACGAATCCGGAGCACGAATTTTAAAAATCGATATTGATAAAATTTATTCTTTTACGCAGTCCCCGTAAACCTCCTGAAAGCTGCCTGAAACAGGCGTTTTCACATCCGGTTTACGAGCTTTCCAGAAAAAAAATCAGAAAAACGGCACTGCTTTTGAAAAAAAAACGGCAGTACCGTATCCGCAGAATTCCGAAACCTGTTTCCGGCAGAAATAATCTCTGTCCCAGCCGGATACGTAAAAACACAAACGTATGGTTCCCCCGCACAGTCCAGTCTGCTGAATGCCGGAGTGCCGGAACCTCATCTCCCGGCGGATGACGGGACTCTGAGGAAAATACTCTCAGCCCCTGAAAATAAAGGCTTTTTCACACTTCTCATTATCCACCTTCCCGGTCACCGGGATTGAAACTTATACCTGACATGATACGTAAGCATGGAAAAACATACCTGATACGCCGTTATGCCGAAACAGCTCCGGTACTCCGGCAGAAACCGCGGGAAGCAGGGGTTTTTCATCAGAAAAAATTGAATCATCACGATCATATATTTTTAAATATGAAATAAATATATAAAAATAATAATTTTGATAAAAGCGTTTTCATGACATCAGCATCATGCCGCATGTTTACGCTGTTCAAAATCTGTACAGAAAAAGTTTTTATGTTCAAAGGTCCGCAGACGGAATTATGACGAATATTTTTTATTTTTCGAGTTTAATTATTTTTAATAATCAATAGGTGAAGCAGCTTTTTTTATGAAGAGTTTTTGTGCAGTCTGCTGAATTTTTATCCATTCTGATAATATTTTTTCACTGTTAAATCATGATCTGAAACACATGATTTAACGTGTGTAAAAATAAAGTGAAGTTACATCAGTGATTATATATTATTTATATCAATAAGCCTTTAAAAATATGTTAAATTAGTATATTACGGCTGAAAATGTACTAAAATCTTTTGATTTGTCTAAAATTAATGCGACATTGATCAATATTCATGAAAACGTTTTATGCTATCTTAAAAAACGTAAAAAGTTAAATTAATGTAAAAAAGTGGAGATTTTGTTTGATATTCATCAATTTTTCTTTTTGTTTAAGGATAGACGGAGTAATTATTAATGATCTTAAATAATTTTAAGGTAAAACTTCTCAGTTTTGCCGTGTCTTCTGCTGTACTGGCACTGGCCGCAAACGTGGCCCATGCCAGGAATTATGAAGGTGAAATGGTTATAATTCAGCCGTTTCAGTGGACTTATGAAAATATAGCAAAAGAATGTACTGAGTATCTCGGACCTGCCGGATTCGACGGTGTGCAGATTTCCCAGGCGGCGGAGCATAAGAAGGTTGACGGTAAATGGTGGGGTATATACCAGCCGGTAAATTTCAAGAATTTTAATACCACCGCAGGCAGTGAACAGCAGCTTAAAGCCCTGATAAAGACCTGTAACGATGCAGGTGTCAGGGTATTTGCCGATGCCGTAATCAATCAGAGAGCAGGTGACGGCGTCAGTACCGGCGGTTCCTCCTTCAGTGCCTATAACTATCCGGACGGATTTACAAGTGAGGACTTCCATCACAACAACTGCTCCATCGGAAACCGTTATGACAATGCATGGATAGTCAGAAACTGCGATCTGAGCGGTATGCCGGATCATGCAACGGATAACAGCAGTACTCAGGATAAGATAGCTGATTACTTCGTCAGTCTTCTGGACATGGGAATATACGGCTTCCGTATAGACGCCGCAAAACACGTCAAATACGATGACATCAATGCCATTATGGAAAAAACCGCGGCCAAAGCCGGAAAGAGACCTCCGATTTACATGGAGGTTATCGGCAATCCCGGCAATGAGGCTGATGACATTCAGCCGGACAAGTATGCCTGGATTGATAATGCCGTAGTAACTGATTTCAGTTATGTTGACAGAATCAAGGAAACATTCAACGGCAGCGGTTATGCCAAGGCGCTTACTTTCGGACTGTCTCATGTTGATGCCGAAGACGCGGAAGTATTTATTAATAATCATGATGATGAATGGGGCCGTGCATCTGCGGGCAGTTATTCAATCAAGTCTCAGAACAATCCTGATTATCATCTGGCCCAGTCATGGCTCGTCGTATGGCCTTTAGGCAAGGTAAGACAGATTTATTCCGGATATCAGTTCCCGGTAAAAGACGACAACGGTTTCCGTATAAGCGATGATACCCATGACCAGGCGGGTCCGCAGGGGGCACCCCGCTGTGAAGGCGGCTGGCTGTGTCAGCACCGTGTACCGTTTGTTCTCAATTCTCCGAGATTTGCCAGAGCCACCAGAGGTACCGGAGTTACATCCAAGGGTTTTGATGACGGAGCTTTATGGTTTAACAGAGGAAGCAGGGGTTTCTACGCTCAGAATACCACCGGTAATGCCGTAACCCATACCTTCACGGTTGAAGTGCCTGACGGAGAGTACTGCGATATCCTGGGAGCACCGGATCCTAAGAACAATCCATGCGGCTCTGATGTTACCGTAAGCGGCGGAAAGGTTACCTTTACCATACCGGCCAAAACTGCCGTGGCTATCTGTACCGATGAACAGTGGTGCGGAAAGGGCGTTTCTCCGTGCGAAAGCGATCCGACGGGAGCAGCCTGCGTATGTAAGGATGAAACTACGGTTAACGGGGTGTGCGTAAGCTGGTGTAATTCTCATTCATCAAATGAAGAATGCGCCTGTGTCCTGAATCCGAATGATGCCGGCTGTCAGGCTGATATTGAGCAGACAAAGGGTAAACTCTGTTACGTAGGCACTTCAAACAAGTGGACTCAGGAACCTCTGACCTATAACCGTAAAACAGGTTTCTGGACCCTTGGCCTCACTCTTGACGGCAAGGGGGATACCGCCGGCGCTCAGCGCTTTAAGGTTACCGACGGCTGTTCATGGGACGGTACCGTTTACGGTTCATCCGGAGTTGCCGGCAGACTTGCCGTAAATACATCAGCCACCGGAGATGAACCGGTTTCACTGGTGGGAAATTATATTCTTTCCATCAATGACAGAACCATGGAGTACTCCTTCACTCAGGCCGGCGGCAATCAGCCTCCTGTCGCATCATTCACTTCGACGGTTAACGGTCTCTCTGTTTCTTTTGACAATACTTCAACCGATCCTGAAGATGATGAGCTGACCTACAGCTGGAATTTCGGTAACGGCATGACCTCTGCTGAAAAATCTCCGGACGTGACTTATGAGGCTGCAGGTAAATATACGGTTACCTTAAAGGTTACGGATTCAGCCGGTAATACCGATACTCATACTCAGGACGTAACAGTGACTGTTCCGGGTAAATACGCAAAGGTTGCCCTGAGAGGTTCCCACAATAATTACGGGACTGATTTACTTGCAAAAAGCGGCAGAGCTTCAGAATGGGAGGGAACATTTGAATTCAGTGATACCACCAAATTCAAGCTTGAAGCACTGCCGTTATCCAGGGATCAGTGTATTTTCCTCGGCGGCAGTGCAGGTGTGGCTCTGACTGCTTCAGGCGGCTTTATAACCCTTCCGGCAGGAAATTATATTATCAGTTTCAATGAAGAGACCAGGGTTCTCAGTGTAACTGATGTGCACCAGGACTGTGATTCGGATTCCGACGGCTGCGTGCCGGATCCGTGTGCTGAAAATCCTTCACTGTGCGAGGAGGATCCCTGTGAAAAGGATCCTTCACAGTGTGCATCCGATACCAGAAAGTACTGTGATACCGACGGAACAACCGGTAACTGTCAGAACAGTGACTATGCATATCCGTTCCTCGGTGCCGAATATACCAAATCAGCCACTGTTTTCAGAATCTGGTCTCCTGATTCAGCCAACGTAAGCGTAACCGTTGACGGTCAGACATATGCGATGAGCAGGACCAATATCAGCGGATATACCGATGTTTATGAAGTAACTGTTATGAAACGACCTTTGTCAAGCAGAAATTTAGGCAAGACATTTTCCTCAGTGTAAGCACGGCATTGGCCACTCTGTTATACGTGGATTGGATACCTCAGGTCAATGGTTC
>NZ_FOXF01000081.1 GCF_900115655.1 Ruminobacter amylophilus
TTACAAACATCTACAGTTTACACGGTAAATCCACGTTTTTACATTCTTTCGTGGAGGTCGTTTCATATTGTCTGTCGCCATTGATTGTAAGCACAGTGCAATGATGAAGCAGTCTGTCTAAAATAGCAGTGGCAGCAGTTGAATCACCAAGTATCAGTCCCCAGTCACTGACAGGTCTGTTGCTGGTTACAACAGTACTTTTTGATCCATATCTTCTGCTTACCAGCTGAAACAAAAGATGTGAGCCATTTGCGCTGAATGGACAGTAGCCCAGTTCATCAATGATGAGAACTTTAACTTTGGCTAGTTTCTGCATTTTTTGTTCAAGCTTTCCCGTTTCACTGGCTTCGGTAAGTTCTTTAATAAGAGCTTCTGCAGTTTTAAACAGTACTGAGTATCCTTGCTTTACAGCATGCAGACCGAACCCAATGGCAAGATGTGTGGACGTAATGTGATTTAGTAGGCCAGCTTTAACCAAATTACTTTACCATCGTTAACCTAATGGTTTACACCTCTAACTTAATTATCAGGCCATTTATAATTTTTTCAGACAGATTTGCTGACCAGGATTAATCTAATCAGCAGACCCTTGTTAACTATTTCACTTCGCACAAAACCATATGAGATTACAGTAATTATCGAAGTTGATGAAAACTCTGATATGATTACACATTCTTTTCACCAGATAAAAATAAGCTCCCAGAAAATCATCAGATATTCCCTAACAAGAAGAGATGCCCCCTGTTCTCAATTCCTCAAAGCCTTTAAAAATTTGAATTCATCTCCAAAACATTAAAAAATTCCGCTCCGGTAAATTCCAAAATTAAAAAATATGATTCAAGGCATAATATTTATCAGAAATAATAGATAGTATTATTGTTATACAGATAATTCTTATTCACCATATTTAGTATTTTATACGGAGTTCTATATGATCGGAAAAGGTTTAAGTGAAAAAAGCTCTGCCATTCTGGCAGAAGCCATGAACAATCTTGCCAATTCCATGATGGTATTGGCAAGAAGCCTCCATGAACTGAGTTCAGATGAAGAAAATACTTCATCTGAACTCAATCCGGCAGATGATATTTTAACCGGCAGCGCACAGAACCAGCATGAGATTTCTGATTCCCCTTTCATGACCGGTTCACCTCTGGGATCCATCATGTCTGCAGGACTGCAGACAGATATCTTCAAATCAGAAGACAGTACCGGGTCAGCAGATTATCCTTCAGCAGACAATACTGAAAATTCAGGAACCTTTAATGCCATACCATCGATTACACCTTCTACATCTGAATACAATGATGACACGGTTCTGGGAAATGCTCTAAAACTGTTCTGCTCATCTAACGAAATAACCATAAACCGCATAGAAAACATATCCAGGGAATCATCCATATGGTTTGTTCTTGCGGAAATGATCGGGAAGAATTTCATGGAACTTCAGCCTATCATTATGGGCCTGAAATCCACTCAGGGTAAGAAAACAAACTGTATCGTCAATATCTCCAAATATCCTAAACCGGTACAGGCCGTCTGTATAAAATTTGCTAAGACACTATACGATAATGCCCTGCTCACCGAATACAGAATTTCAAATTATCCGTTTCAGGCCATAGTTGCCCGTATTCAGAATGACGGAACTATCATCAATTTCGTTACAGGACACTGGATGGAAATATTTGTTTACGCCACTGTTCGCGAAATTCTGAACTATTACAGAAATCAGTGCGGTATAGACATGGAACTGTACAGTAATATCAGCATCATGCTGCCTACAAATGAGTATTTCGAACTTGATATTCTGTGTTTTGTAGGCAACACGCCATTATGGATAGAATGCAAAAGCGGAGAATATCAGAGCCGTATCGTAAAATACAAGAAATTCGCCAGCCGGTATAACATTGAACCTCGTAACTCTTTCACTGTTATCGCCGGTATCACCAACGAACAGTCTGACAACATCTCCGGAATTCATAAATACAATGTTCTGACACTCAAAAATTTCAGAGAAAAAATCGCTCAGGCGGTAATGGACATCTGCATGTCGCACACATCCGGCACTGAATCAGAAGCAGTGTCTCAGACTCAGTCTGAAGAGAAATATGCTAGCGCAAATAAATCTTCTGAAGAAACCTCTGTTATACAGAACACAGCTCTTTCTGAACAGAAGGACAGTTCAGTTACATCCTCAGACAGCACCGCACTATCTACAGATGATACCGGAAATACTGACGGTGCACGCACATCTGGAAACAGAAGCAACAGAAGCATCTATAACAGAATGATGTCTGTGATAACAGCCATCAGACCTGCTTCCGGTACCGGCATCAGGAAATCAGAGACAGTAAGCGCAAATGAATTCTCAGAGGATGATTATCCTTTTGTTAATGATGAGATTGCAGAATTATTCAGATCACAGAACATTCGGGCAATACCTAACACCACGTCATTCAATGACTCGCTTTTAGACAGCCTTGCTCATTTTCCGGCAAGAAACTACAAACCGGCAGCCAAAATTTTCAAGGCTGTTATCAAGGGAATCAATAAATCAAACCATGATATACATTTGCGTACAGCTAATGAATCCGCACTGGATATCGGTGTCATGGTACAGATGTGTCAGTTCATGAAAGACAAAATGAATGTCATTGAAGACTTCTGCTATAACAGAAATACCAGAATCATCAGTTTCACCATTCTGCCAAACAGTAATTTCAACAGATTTCTTACTGAAAATCTGTGGATCGAACATGAAATCGGTTATCAACTGACCAGAATACTGTCACACAGTATGAATCATGATTTCGGCATTAGCCGAAATCTCGGCATGCACAAAGGGAACATCAGAGTAACTCCTGACTTTCTGATAAGGAAGGGACATAACTGTACCGCCATATCTGTTCTGAAATCTGCAGATGAAAAAGACAAACTGATTGAAGAACTTGAACTTACGGGAAAATGGTTATCAATTCCTAAGGAACGATTAATTCTGGTTCACTACAACATTCCAGATATCAGTTCAGGGAAATCCGGTATTACTGTTCTTAATCTTGCTGATTTCAGTTCAGGCATCAACAGTATTATTGCCTTACCGGGAGCAAATACAGGTAACGACGCACCGATACAGATTATACATCCTGCTGATCTGGCGTTCACTCCTGAAAAGCTTCTGTCAGCCATGAAGGATTATGACATATCATTAACCGGCACGGATGAATGCATCACTGCACTTGATGGCGCTTCCAGCGAACTGTTAAAGAACCATAAGGCATTTTCTCAGGTTCTGAACAAACTGCAGAGTGCGGCAATGAATAATCAGAAAAGTATTGTATGCAGAGTAAACAGCTTCGACGGAGTACTGAAATCTTCACTGAACAACATGTGCAACTCATTTGTAAATGCAGGCATTTTTTCTTCTCATGAATATCACAAATCAACAGAAGATCCGTTCTTTTCCATAAAAATCGGTAACGCTCAGCAGCTGACTGACTTTTTATCAGGAGGATGGATTGACAATCTAATCAGTTCACGAGGTCTGAAATTCATTGTCAGCAGTCTCAGAGAATATACCGGAACAGCTCCAATTGATGTCAGCTGTGCCAGAACCATTCGCCTGAAAACACGCAATGGAGCAGACATTAAAACATCATTTCTGGTAAAACATGCACACGGCTGGTCGGTAATTGTCTCCTGTCATGAAAATGAATACGAAAAGACTGTTAACGATTTACTGGATCTGTGCGATGTACTGAATATCGATGATTCGCAGGCAACAATTGTTCTGAAAGAAGAAAAATCAGCTTTATCCAATATCGGAGATCCGAATCGTAAACTTACAGTATGCACCTATGCTGAATATCTGCAGAATCTTCAGGCAATATTCCCTTGTGATCTGCTTATATGTCCTGAAGCGGAGGTATCACCTGCGAAGGATAGCACTGCTGACGGGGAAAAGCAGACGAAAGACGTTAATGATATTCAGGACTCTCAGCACACTGATTATCAGACATCTTCAGTCGCTCAGGATGATGGTGACAACAGCGGTATTAAGGAACCAAATGATTCAGCAATCTCCCCTTCTGATACTCCTCAGTCCATGAATATGAACACGAATAGTGAGACTTCAGGTTCCGCTGATAAAAGCACTTCAGGTTCCGCTGATGAAAGCACTTCAGCTTCCAGGACAGAAAAATCATCAGAAAGTGAAATGAATGATTTCATCAACAACCACCTCATGGATAAGGATGAATGCTTCGCACTTATGGATGACGATGTCTTCTCAGTGATAAATACTCAGAGATATACAAAAGAAACATTACAGAGAGACAAACTTTCACTTGAAATCATGCGGGATTACTGCAATGACAAAAAGTACGCGACATTATTCAATGCTCTGATGGATGCGGCTTCAAAAGAAAATACAAGTTTTGTGCTGGATATGAATCTTGATCATGAAACCCGTGAAAGTTATCTTAAAATTATGAAGTCACTGGAAAATCTTCAGCTGATATCCAAAGTCGACGCTTCCGAACAGGAATATGAAGCTGTCATAACAATTCAGAGACCCAGAGCACTGCGAGACTTTATAACAGAAGGATGGTTCCACAACCTTGGCGGACGCCTGATTCAGGACAGACTTTTCAGATTCTCAAACGATTATCAGGAGATATTCTATGTATTTGCCAGAAGTACGGAACTTATTTACGAAAACTTCCGTATTACTTTTGACCTAATCCTGAGATGCAATATGGGACTCATGATCTTTGACTTTGCTACAGTAAATCCTGAAAACTACGCCAATGAACTCGGCATGTACCGTGAGTATATAGGGCTAGATGAAAGCAATGTGGTCCTGGTATGCCTTAATGAAGACGAAGATCTGCACTTCAGACTTGCCAACAAGTACAGAATTACGGTCATCGGATTCAGTATGCTGAATGATTTTCTCGACTACTGCATAGATCCAGAAATTATGGATGCCGTACCGGAGGATGACCTGTACTCTGCTGACGAAAACTCTTTTGATGAAGAAGAACAGGTTCTAAACAAGTACGGATACTGTCCGGGAATTTTTGACTATATGAAAGATTAACTTATGGTAAGGTGGTGAAGCTCTTCTTGTCAGCCGTTACGCTGTAAGATCTTTGATGGCACTGTAAACAGTGATCCTCGATGAAAGACCAATAGAACTCGCGGCGAACCATTGACCTGAGGTAACCAATCCCCGTATAACAGAGTGGCCAATACCGTGCTTACACTGAGGAAAATGTCTTGCCTAAATTACTGCTTGACAAGAGTCGTTTCATAACAGATCTTATAAGTGACCAGAGTATGGAACTGTTTCCTCCTAAATCTCTTAAGTAACTGACGAATAGGATAATCGGCAATTATGCCGGTTGTCCTTCAGTGGTAACATATTAAGGTTAAGCGTGGTAAAGTAAAAAAGTTAACAATGGACTGTTAATTAGATTAATCGTGGTAAACAAATCTGCCTGAAAAAATTATAAATGGCCTGATAATTAAGTTAGAGGGGGTAAACTATTAGGTTAACGATGGTAAAGTATTTTGGTTAAAGCTGGCCTACTAAATCACCTTACGTCCATCAATGCGGATAAGCCCGCACTTGTCAGCTTTTCTGGTTTCCTCGCGTATGTTTGTAAAAAAC
>NZ_FOXF01000087.1 GCF_900115655.1 Ruminobacter amylophilus
GCGGTAAATCCGTATCTGTTTACAAACATCTACAGTTTACACGGTAAATCCACGTTTTTACATTCTTTCGTGGAGGTCGTTTCATATTGTCTGTCTGGAAGGAACTGACGGTTATTTATGACCCAACCAAAACCAACCTTGTCAAACACCAAGACACCATCAACATCCCGGAAAAATTCCTTTTTGGTTTCAGGATTCGCCAGAAGTAGATGAATCAAATTCGAATCCATCTGTATTGATGCTTCATAGACAGCATTTCGCATGAAAGTACCATCGTTAGCAACAAATCTATTATCCTGCTTCAGAACATCAAGCAAGATATCGAAAAAATTGGACATAAAATTCCTTGTTTAATAATATGGAAAATCACAATAATGCTTATATAAATTGAATCTAAATTAAGGCATTAGATGGGCTTTTTATTCTGTCTAAAATCCTAAAATACTTAATCTCGCATTTGCTTTTCAATATCATCAAAATCATTGACAAATTCAGAATATCTTTGATCGCGATTAAAGAAATGAAGTCCCCAAATACGATATCTGTTATCATCCACGTACGTTTTGACTGCAACTGCATCCTCTTTGAGTTGGAGTAGAAAATCTTCCTTCCACTTATCCTTCTCTAATAAATGAGTTCCTTTAGGCTCAATAAATACCTGGATTTGCTCATACCCATCCTCTTTATCTTGTTGTAAAAACAGAACATAATCCGGTTCAAAACGCTCCCCACCATCAAATGAATAAATATGCATTTGACGTTCATTTCGCAGTAAGTAAATCTTGTTATATACGGATTTAAGTTCATCAACATGATCTCTAAAAAACGCTACAAATGCCTTCTCCTCTGATGTACCAAAATTATCAGTGAAAGCAAACCAATCTTTCTCACTTAAATTGAACCTTATATTATCTGGAACTGTCCTGTCATTTTGGGAAACGCCTAATCCTCCGTCCACAACCTCCGTATAGTTTACTGTTTTATCCTTAAATACATCATGAACTCTAACGGCATGAAATTCTTTTGTCCCCTCATATTCTTCATCGATTAAAGAAATGTAGGACGATAATTTAGTAATCACGGATGTAACAGCAGAGTTTAAAACTAACACAGGTGGTACTTCATACTTACTACGAATTTCAATTTTTACATCACCCAAATAATTGCTACTTGTTATAAATTCTCTGGTTGATTTCAGATTTGGAAATCTACTTTTTAAAGAATTGAATTTATACACAGGATGTTTTGCCAAGGCTTTATTTACAATTGCATAATTTAGTTCAGCTATTTTTGCTATTGTTGTTGAATATACTTTTGTAGAGCTGTTGTTAGTTGGTTGACTTTGGTCATCATCCAATATTACATCTTCACCTGACAAACCTGTAGCAATTGAAACTGAATAAATTTTAGTTCTTACTGATGGCAGCAAGCCAGTAACATCACTGCGACTCTTCACCACTCTATCATTAACAAACATTATGCCAGTTTTATATAAATCATCCTTTTTAAAGTCATCCTTAAGAACATAATGTCTTGTCTTTGTTTTATCTTGGTCAATTCCTATTTCTCGTAACGCCCTATTCAATTCAGATACATAGCGATTATCATTTTGACAGTGATAATAAAGTTCTTCACATATGCGTAATTCATTATCAATATCATTGTCATATTTTCTTTGAAATTTTGGTTGCTCATTACTAATCTTAAACGGACAATATCTTGCTCCTCGTCCTATAAGTTGAGCTTCTGAAATAGTTGCAGGTGATAACGAGTTTTTTCCACTTTGACGTGTTTCATATAAACGAACAATGTCAAATAAATTTAGAACATCCCACCCTTCATCAAGTTTCTTAACTTCAAAAATAGCTCGATACGGATTCGTTGAATCTTCAAGTGAGTTGAGCAGCATTTGTTTGGAATCTGCTTCCTTATCATCATTTACGGAAACGCAGTGTTCTTCTGAAAATTCCTCTTTTAACTCTTGAGCCAACATGTCGAAGGTAATACCTTTTGAATCAAAATAGTTATATACCTGATTCATGGTTGGATTATCGATTAAGCCAGAAATTCTTTTTAATGTTTCTCCAGTTAAACTACGTATTGTATCAATGAACAATTTCATAAACTCTTTGCTATCAGCTATTTTGGCTGCTTTAAAGAGAACAACAGGTTTTACTGATAGATGATTGTCTTGAAAAACCTTTAACCTGTATTGACTTAAAACAATCGCTTGTATAGCACGATCCAAAACATCCATGTCAGAACGTAAGGTTTTAATTTCCTTAGAATAGAGATCAGCACGAAACTTATGGAGCGGATAATCAAAAATAATTTTATTTTCGTATTCTGAACGAATCAGTGTGTTCGCTAAATCACAGGTTGCAGTGAATTCAAGCAATACATTCTGATTATTTCTATCAAATATAGATTTAACAGTCTGTTCCCATGAGTGCTTGCTATCTTCTTCTTCCTTGCTTAATTTCTTT
This sequence comes from Ruminobacter amylophilus, assembly GCF_900115655.1. Taxonomy (GTDB): domain Bacteria; phylum Pseudomonadota; class Gammaproteobacteria; order Enterobacterales; family Succinivibrionaceae; genus Ruminobacter; species Ruminobacter amylophilus. Next base: position 2,487 of record NZ_FOXF01000087.1, read on the forward strand.
GTAGAAACATTCAAGTGATGAGCCTCATCGGATATTAAAACTGTTTTTGTATCATCAAAGTCATCGAAAGATATGCCGTTTTCTCTTGTATACCACATATCAGTGTGCAATCCCTGAGTAGTAGAAAAGCAGATGTTTATTGCTTCCGGATCAGCCCCCTGAAAATTATCTACTTTTTTTACAGCTATGCGCTCACCATCGAGAACTATTTCATCAGCAAATAAATATTTGCTTGAAGTGGCATTGAGAAAGTTATCTTCTGTCTTTTTTACTATGGTTGAAAGATTTACAAAGAATAGAAAATTCCTGTAACCCTGTTATGAAACGACCTTTGTCAAGCAGAAATTTAGGCAA
>NZ_FOXF01000026.1 GCF_900115655.1 Ruminobacter amylophilus
CTTTTTATAACCGTTACGATAATCATCACTGTCTGAACGTTCGGATTTCTGGTACCCAAGATGCTGCTCCATTTCAGCTTCCATCATATCTTTGATGGTACTGCCTAAAAGATCCCTAAGAGCAGCCTGTATGTCGGCTACGGTTTCGATATTATATTCCTGAAGAAGCTGTTTGATAATCTGATGCTTCCCTTCAGTCATCTGGATCCTGTGGACGGACTTTTTTTCTTTAACCATAATGCAAAACTCCTGATTATATAAGTTAAATTATATCTCAGGAGTTTTTCTGACATTTTTAGCTATATGTAATTTACAGAGTTTGGTTCACACACCCACATACTATGCAACATGGTTTTTTTATGACTTGTTCTACATAAATATTTTTTTATTCTATGTTCTGAACCTGTTCTCTCATCTGCTCTATTTGGACCTTGAGCTCTATTGCACTGTTTGTTATCTCTGTATTGATTGACTTTGACGCAATGGTATTTGTTTCTCTATTAAATTCCTGCATTAAGAAATCGAGACGTTTGCCACAGATACCTCCTTGTTTGAGGATATGTCTAGCCTGTTCAATATGAGAACTTAGACGATTAAGCTCTTCAGCTATATCCATGCGCTGACATAGTAATATGATTTCCTGTTCCAAAAGACTGCCGTCAACTTTTACCTGATGCTGCTGAATAAAATCATCGACCTTTGTCTTCTGCCATTCAACGATTTCTGGCATTCTGTTGATTATATTCTGTCTCATCAGTTCTATAGAATCCAAATGGCCGTTGAGGAATACGCTAATTTTATCTCCTTCCAAAGTTCTAGCTTCGTTCAGTTTATTCATACATTCTTTAACAGCATTGATGACAAGTTCGTGAATAGAATCATTGCTGTTTGAGGTGTTGGCAATTACTCCCGGATACATAAGAATATCCAGAGCCGAGAAATTTATTGCGGCATGAGGATCTTTTGCCCTGTAGGCATTATTAATTTCACTGATTTTGGATGTTAATGCGGCAACAAGATTATTGTTGATTTCAAGTCCGTTACTTGCAACTTTAGGTGTCAGATTTATGGAAATTTCAAATTTACCTCTGTTAAAGAAATCTTTAAAACAGTTTCTGATTTCCATTTCATACAATTTAAGTTTTTCCGGAATCTTTACATTTATTTCCATATAGCGTGAATTAACGGTTCTGATATTAACTTCTGTTATATATTCATTGTTCTGGTCGGCATATGTAGCAAAACCGGTCATACTGTGTATCATGGTGATTCCTTATGTAAAATTATCAATCTCTATGATATTATACATTCTAATTCTGTGTGGTTAAAAGACAATATATCAACTTGACAGTGGTGTAAAAAATGAAGGATTACAAAAAGAATTTTATTGAATTAGCTCTTAAGAGAAATGTTTTGCGTTTTGGCAGCTTTACTTTGAAATCAGGAAGAATAAGTCCTTATTTTTTCAATGCCGGTTTGTTCTGCACTGGAGCTGATTTAGCTCAGCTCGGAGAGTATTATGCTGATGCCCTTCATGACAGTGGTGTTGATTTTGATGTTTTATTCGGACCGGCTTACAAAGGAATCCCTATTGTTGCTGCCACCTCTATTGCCTATTCAAGAAAGTATGGCAGTGAAGCTCCTTGGGTGTTTAACAGAAAGGAAGCTAAGGATCATGGTGAAGGTGGCAATCTTGTAGGTTCACCATTAACAGGCAATATTGTACTATTGGATGACGTGATTACTGCAGGTACAGCTATTCGTGAATCTATGCAGATTATTTCTGCGCAAAAGGATGCAAAGCTTGCAGGAGTTTTAATTGCTCTAGACCGTCAGGAAAAAGGTAAAACAGATTTAAGTGCAATTCAGGAAGTTGAAAGAGACTATAATACAAAGGTTTTCTCAATTATTACTTTGTCTGATCTCATTACCTATATTGCTCAGAATGATAATCTTAAGGAACATCTGGCTTCAGTTGAGGAGTATCGCAATACTTACGGCATTTAAATGTCTTGCCGGTTAGAAACGGCTTCATGTTCGAGAAAGGGGACTGACATAAAATCAGTCCCCTTTAGTTTTATATAAACGTAAAATGAATTACTTTTCGTTGATAACCGTAAAGGTTTGGAATGGAATACCAATGCCGGCACTTCTCAGCGCATTATATACTTTTTCATTAGTATCGAAGAAAACTCCCCAGTAATCAGAATTGTTTACCCATACACGACAGGTAAAATCAACTGAAGATGTGTTCAGAGCTCCTACAACCACTGTAATTCCTTTATCTTTTAAGATTCTTTCGTCAGCATTAAATACTGATTCCAAGGTTTCTTTTACTTTTTTAAGGTCAGAACCATATTCAACACCAAATACGAAGTCAACACGTCTGGTATCCATTCTTGAATAGTTCACAATACTACCAGAACTTACTGAACTGTTAGGAATGATAATAACCTTGTTGTCTCCTGTGATTAATGAAGTTGTAAAAATGGTGATCTCTTCAACAACACCTTGATGGCCTGAAACTTCAACAAATTCACCAACCTTGATAGGACGGAAAATCAGTAAAATTACACCAGCAGCAAAGTTTGACAGCGAACCCTGCAAGGACATGGCAACTGCAAAAGAAGCGGCACCGATAATGGCAACGAAAGAAGCTGTCTGTATACCAAGCTGACTTAAACATGCAGTAACAGCAAAGGCTATAACTGCATACTTAAGAATGTTGGAGATAAATTTTGAAATGGTTGGTTCTACTTTTGCTTTGTTCATTACTGAAAGGCATATTTTGGCTACAATTTTTGCCACAAGCCAGCCAATAACAAGAATTAAGATCGCAATGACGATATCAAGGCACACGTTAGTAATGACTTCCTGATGTTCCTGTATATAGCCGATAGGATCACTCCATAACTGTTTAGGAAGAATTTCAGTAACTGGTTTTGCCACATCTGCGGCTTCAGTAGTTGGTTCTGACATATATTTTAGTCCTCATTAAAAACATATAATTATAGAGTTACAGTTGAGTCTGCAACCTGAGTGATAATTTGATTATAAAAAATTTTAATGGATATACAATCCCTTAAAGCAAAAGAAAATAAACACCAATACAATTGATTAGGGGATCATCAATCGTTGTGATTTAATCCATTCATGTAAACAATACAGTGGTTAATAATGTGGTATCCCAACTCTTTTTTGGAGGTGTTAAGATAATTTACAGGATTACTATCTCTGCTATATATAGTAATACTGTTATTTTCACTGTTAAAACCTATAGATTTATCTGAAACGTCATTTGCAATAATCATGTCTGCGTTCTTTGTGCTAAGTTTTTTTAGAGCATTCTCTTCTATATTTTGGGTTTCGGCGGCAAAACCAATTACTAATTTAGGGCGTTTCTGATGATGACCTACAGTTGCCAGAATATCAGGGTTTTTTATCAGATCAACGGTCATTGAATCAGTATCACTTGTTTTCTTTATTTTTTGGCATGCGATATTTTTACATCTGAAATCTGCAACGGCGGCAGATGATATGAATATATCGCAATCTTCAAGATTGTTTTCAACAGCGTCAAGCATTTCCTGAGCGCTAGTGATTTTTACAGTAGTTATTGACATCGGGGGGGCTAAATTGACCGGACCGCTAATGAGTACTACTTCTGCACCGAGATTTTTAGCTGCATCTGCAATGGCATATCCCATTTTTCCAGAACTGTAGTTTGAAATATATCTGACCGGATCGATGGCTTCTCTGGTAGGTCCGGCGGTAATAACCACCTTTTTCCCTAAAAGAGGTTTCTCGGATAGCAGTTTATTTAAAAAATCAACAATTTGTTCAGGTTCGGCCATTCTTCCTGGACCGGTTGCGCCACATGCCTGAAATCCGATTTCTGGGTTAATGACATTAAAACCATAGTTCACTAACGCTTTCAGATTGTCCTGAGTAATTGGATTTTTCCACATGTTTTCATTCATGGCAGGAGCAACAGTGATAGGACATGTTGCGGCAAGAACTATGGCAGTCAGAAGATCGTTTGCCATGCCGGCTCTCATCCTGGCTAAAGTGTTGGCAGTGGCGGGAGCAACGATAATGGCATCTGCTTTCGTTGCAAGTTCAATATGTTCTATGCCACTGTTACTTTGTGGCGCTAGAGTGTCAGACAAAACAGGATGTCCGCTCAAAGCCTGCATGGTAAGCTCAGTTATGAATGACTTTGCTGATTCCGTCATTATAACCTGTACATCAGCTCCCTGTTTTTTTAGGGCTCTAACCAAATAGGCTGCCTTGTAGGCCGCAATTCCGCCGGTAATTCCGACAATAATAAATTTATTTTGTAAACTCATGGCATTCATTAAAGCTGTAATTAAAATCTAATGATGTTTTGTACCAACATTTAAGTCAATTATGGAAAATATCCAGAAAAAGTTTTATTTTTTGTTATTTTCACCCTAGTGATTATAATGGAAGTGAAAAAATAATTGTGATTTATATACTATTATTGATTCCTTTGTGTTAGAATATCGCAGTTTTTTAGCTTAAGAGACTGTATTACAGGAATGTATTATTTCTCTTGTGTCTTGAAGCTAAGCCTATCAGGTTCCAGGATCTGAGGGTTTTTTTACGCATTTTAACGATAAATTATTGCAAATTTTGCATAAATATTGTATAAATTCGCAAAATTAAATTTGATTGCACACCTTGAAGTTCTCTTCTGGGTTGTTAAAGTAAGTTATATTTTAAAATTTGGAGTGACGGACAATGTCAAGAGTATGCCAGGTTACGGGGAAGCGTCCAGCAGTGGGTAATAATCGTTCTCATGCTAAGAACGCAACTCGTCGTCGTTTTCTCCCAAATCTTCAGACACACAAGTTTTGGGTTGAATCAGAAAACAGATTTGTAAGATTACGTTTAACTACTAAAGCAATGCGTACCATCGATAAGGTTGGTATTGATCAGGTTTTAGCAGATATGCGTGCTCAGGGTATCGCTGTATAATAGAGGAGTATTAAGATGGCTGCTAAGGGTGGACGCGAAAAGATTCGCTTAAATTCTACTGCTGGTACTGGTCATTTCTATACCACTACCAAGAACAAGCGTACAATGCCGGAAAAGATGGAAATCAAGAAGTTTGATCCGGTTGTTCGTAAGCATGTAATTTATAAGGAAGGCAAGATCAAGTAATCTTGACTGCTTTGTTCTTTTAGTTTAAACCCGGGATTTTTCTCGGGTTTTTTTGTATGTGGTTAATATTGTTATGCCAGAATTACCAGAAGTTGAAGTAACCATGCGTGGAATATCCGGTTTTTTAAAAAATTCGCGGATAACAGACATCAATGTTTATTACCCAAAATTAAGAGAACCTATTTCAGAGAAATTTTCCAGTCTCCATGATCTTAAAGTTTTATCTCTTGCAAGACGGGGAAAATACATAATTATAGAGACAGATCAGGGGACAATTCTGATTCATCTCGGTATGACTGGACATTTACTTGTCTGTGACAGTGATTTACCGATGAAAAAACACGATCATGTTGAGATGGTTCTTAGCAATGGAAAAACGATTAGGTTTAATGATCAGCGAAGATTTGGTTTATTTTTGTGGTTTCCGCTGGGTGAAGATGTATACGGGAGTAAATATCTGGTGAATTTGGGGTATGAACCACTGACTGATGATTTTACACCAGAAGCACTTTATTCTTCTTTGGTTCATCATGGGAGAAAACCTGTAAAACAAGCACTGATGACTAATGAAATAGTGGTTGGTATAGGTAATATATATGCAAGTGAAATCTTATTCAGCTGTAGAATCAATCCACTAACACCAGCAGGTCATGTCACATTAGCAGATTGCGAAAAGATGGTGCCTATTATTAAAACAACATTACTGAATTCAATTGAAAACGGCGGAACAACGATTAGGGATTTCAGTGGTGCAGATGGTAAAAAAGGATATTTTGTTCAGAAGCTGAATGTTTATGGCAAATCTAATGAAAAATGTCCTGTATGCGGATGTTTAATTGAAAGCAGGGTAATAGGCGGACGAAACACGTATTTCTGCAGCAACTGTCAGAGAATAAAGTGATTTTATAAGATATTATCTGTGTTTACCGATAATAATGTAATACAGAAATGACTCTGGTTGGAGTCATTTACGGATGTTATTTAAAGTATGATGATATTTCATCGGGAATGTAAGGTTTGATATCTCCGCCATGTTTATATATTTCTCTCACAAGTGTTGAAGATATATAAGAGTATTTATGGTCTGTAGGCAGCATAACAACTTCAAGATTAGGCAAAAAATCCCTATACATGGCGGTAAGGCTTAATTCATACTCAAAATCAATTGTATTTCTCACTCCCCGTATTAAAAAATCAGCATTAAGTTCCTTTAGAAGATTAGGTAAAAGGCCACTGAAGCCGATTACATTGATTTTCGGGTTATGTATACACTGTTTTACCATTTCAACACGTTGTTCTAAGGTGAATAATGTATGTTTAGACGGGCTTTCACAGACGGCAATGGTGATATTTTCGACCATTTTGGCAGCCCTTTTTAAAATATCAAGATGACCTTTAGTAAAAGGATCAAAGGTTCCTGGAAAAACTGCTAACATTTTTTAACCTAAAGGTGATAATCAATAATAACGTCATTCATGGCCTTTTTAACTTCGGCGGATGTTATAGTCATCATTGCATGCTTATTTCTTACTCTGGTTCTCCATTTCAGATTTGATACATCTGAATGTTCTTTTCTTATTTCTGTATCGTAAACTGAAACGGCGTATTTCATAAAATTACAAGGACCTACGCGTGCAGGATTATGGTGTGCATATATGCCAACAACAGGTACATTAAGTGCATTAGCCATATGAACGGCAGCTGAATCAGGAGAAACGACCATACCTGCATGATGAATAACTCCAAGCATTTCTCTTAATGAGGTTTTTCCAGACAGATTGATAATCTTATCGATTGTATTTGTACAGCCTTCAATAATCATATCAGCAAAGGCTTTTTCCTTTTTGCTTTTTCCTGTACAGATTGCAACCTTTAAACCTTTTGAAATAGCAAAGCGACATATTTCTATGTAACCGACAATGGTCCAGTTTTTGTAATCCTTGGAACTGCATGGAGACAGGATAACGGTTGATTTATCAATTTTGTATTTGTTAGCCACTGAGTAATCACTGTCAGTTAGATGAAAATCCCATACTGGTTTTTCAGGCGTACATCCGATTTCTTTGGCAAAAGCCATGAAACCATCTATAACATGTGGAGAATCAGGAGATTTTACTTTGATATTTGTAAAAACCTGCTGCATGTCCATGGCTCGTTCTTTGTCAAATCCCATTTTTTTTTGGGTTTTTACAAGTAATGACAGTAAACTAGCCTTAAGTGAACTCTGCATATCCAACAGGCAGTCAAAAGATTGGTTTTTGAGTATGTTTTTTATTCTGAGATACTCTTTTAAACCGCCTTTTTTGTTGTATGTGATTAAATTAATCCCAGGTATGCCACTCATCAAAGAGCTTTCGGTTTTTCCTATTAGCCAAGTGATGTTTGCTTGAGGTTGCTGTTTTTGTATTAACTGTATTGTTGCCAATGCATTAATACAGTCTCCGATGGAGGATAATCTCAAACAGCATATATTCTTTGGTTCAGATATTACAGGCATAACTTAACAATCCACTAATTCACAATAACATGATTATAAAACACATTTTGATTAAAAGTATCTATAAGCTGAGGTTATCTTGAATATTTTTGTGATAACTCATTTATTTGATATTTTTGATTCTGTAATGAATTTTTAATTTTGATTTTTCAGTGGCACCAGTTGATTTACGATAGTTTTCAAACCAAAAATCACATAAATGTTTGTTAGTTTTGGAGATAATCATTTTACATTGCTATAATTTTGAATGAAGATTTGCATATTTAAAGAATTACGAGTGGTTAGGGTGAATTATGGCTTCAATTAAAGATAAATTTACAGTAAAGAAAAAGGGAATATCAATAATAGCTAACCCTGAATTCATTCCCGAAACAACAGAAGTTGATGAAATAATTAAATATTTTGACATTCAACAATACAAGACTGATGCTAAAGTAATAGATGTTCATTACGGTAGGGGGAAGACCTATTTAATTCAGGATTCGTATAATCGTCGGGTTATTTTCAGACATTATTGGCGCGGTGGTCTTATTGGCAAGGTGCTTGGGGATAAGTTTTTGTCTTTCTTCGGCAGTTCACACAGATCTTTCAGAGAGTATGATCTACTGCAGACTATGAAAAAGATGGGATTACCCGTGCCTAAGCCAATAGCTGCAAAGGAAGAGAAAAGTCTCTTTTTTATCAGAAACGATATAGCCCTGCAGGAAATTCCAGGTACTAAAAATTTAGGTGAAATTCTTGCGGATCGTCGACTTACCGATGTCGAGATAGCTAAAATCGGGGATGCTATCGGAAGATTATTTAAGGCTGGCATTTATCACAGTGACCTGAATATTACCAATATACTGTTTGACGGTGCTGATAATGTCTGGATTGTTGATTTTGATAAGTGTGTTCAGCGAACCATCAGTAAAAAGCAGTATCACGAGATGGTAAACAGACTTAAAAGGTCTTTTGATAAATTTAAGGAAAATCGTAATAATTTCCATTGGTCTGAGTATGACTTTAACAAGCTGTTACCAGCGATAAAAAGCTCATATGAAAAGAATTACTAGAGGATTTTTGAATGAGATTCATAAGCGGAAAAGATTTCTTTTCCGCTGTTTTATTTTGATGTGATAGTTACTTGCTACTTTCCACATTCTTCAAGAAGGTTTAAGGTTTTATCAATTGCTCCTCTGTTGCTGTTTAAAACAGTCTGGGCATTTCTTTTAAGCTTTTCTATGTCTTGTTCGTTATTAAGCAGTGTTTCTATAATATGGGGAAGTTCACTGTTTTCAGCTACAATGCTGGCCTGATTATTAACGAGGTCATGAAAAATTTTTTTGAAATTTCGAACATGCGGGCCACTGATAACCGGTGTATTTACTGCTATAGCCTCCAGGGGATTGTGTCCTCCTATGTCAACCAGACTTCCTGCCATAAGTACCAGTGTTGAAGCACTCAGATATATAGGCATTTCTCCCATGGTGTTTCCTATAATAACGTCTGTGTTCTGACTGATTTCAGGATCTGTTTTTCTAGCGGTATTAAACCCTGCTGCTTTCGCTAGGTTAAATACTGATTCAAAGCGTTCCGGGTGCCGAGGTATAAGCAGAAGCAGAAGGTTTGGAATGGAATTTTTTACCTCTTTGAATATATCCAGGGCAATTTCATCCTCTCCCTGATGGGTGCTGGCAACACAAAGAATCTGTTTTTCTGGGAACAGTTTTTTAAATTTTTTTCCTAACGCAATTTTTTCTGGATTGACATCAATATCAAATTTCAAAGAACCAGAAATGCTAAGTTTATTCGGCGGAATCCCAAGTTTCTCGAAATTGTTTCTGTCATCAACAGTTTGGCAGATAAGCATTTTAAGTTTATCGCCAATAAGAGTATTGAACGTGCTTTTCAGCATGGCGTACCTTGAGGCACTTCTTTCCGAAAGTCTTGCATTAATCAGGTAAACCGGAACATCCTGTGATTCCAGCTCCTGCAGAAGATTTGGCCACAGTTCTGTTTCCATAATGATTAAGGCAGAAGGCTTTAATTTTTCTGTAAATTTTTTAACTGCAATCGGGGAGTCAAGAGGAGCATAATGATGTTCAACGTAAGAAAGGTTCTTATATAGAGCCGCTCCGGTTGGTGTTGATGTTGTAACTACAATGTGTTTATCAGGCCATCTTTCATGAAATTTTTTTATTAGTGGAAGAGCGCCCATTGTCTCCCCCACACTTACAGTGTGAAACCACACAGGAGAATGATAATCTTTTTCTGGAATATTCCCCAAAAGTTCGTTTATTCGTTCTCCGTAGGCATTACCTTTGGCTGAAAACCGGATTTTTTGGTATATGACTGGTGCAAGAACAGCCGTTACCACTTTATAAATGAGGCTGAGGATCATTTTATATCCTCCCATTTGCTGCAGATTTTATTCCATACCATTTCAGCTGTCAGTTTCTTGAGACAGTCTGTGGTGCCATACCGGCATTGACGCTTGAAGCAGGGGTGACATGGTTCTGTTGATTCAACGAGCAGTGCATTTGTCGTTGTTGGTGGGGTATAAAGAGTGCTGGTTGAACCGAAAATAGCAATAACTCTTACTCCTACCGCCGCACTTATGTGCATAAGTCCGGAATCATTGCAGATTACAAATTTACATGCGGCAAGCAGGTCTATTGCTTCCTCGATAGTTGTCCGACCGGCAAGAATGTGAACTCTCTTCTGATAATCAGGGGATACTGATTTTTTAAGTTTTTCAGCAGTTTCAACATCTTTATTCGAACCGAATATCCATACTTCTCTGCCACTGTCTGATGATAAATACTTATCAGTAATTATTGCATAATATTCAGGAGGCCATTTTTTGGTAGGACCAAATTCTGCTCCAGGACATATACCAAGTACATCAGCCTGAATATTTATCGAGAATTTTGATGAGGCAGTGGAAGTGTCAGATTCATGAACCGTAAGTTTAGGAGTTGGGATTTCCTTTAAATCTTTTTCGGATTTTATTTCTGTATTTGAATGTGCAAGGGACGTGTATCTGGATATGAGTTTCGGAAAATCTTTTTTGTTTCTGCGATAATCGGTAAGAATAAAATAACGTGATTCACCGATCCATCCTCGACGATAAGGAATCCCGGCAAAAAGCGGAATTAAGGCGCTTTTAAATGAATTTGGAAGAATATATGCCTGATCATAATGATTGGCTTTTAATTCCTTTCCTAATCTGTATCTTTCTTTAAGATTGAAAACACCGTGTCCTATGGGCATTAAAATGGCATTAGATACTTCAGGCATTCTTTTAAGAACATCCAGACACCATTTAGGAGCCATAACATCAATTATAGAATCAGGATAAATTTTCTTTAATTCCATGTACAGACACTGTGACATGACCAGGTCACCGATCCATGAAGGTGCTATAACCAAAATGCGCATAAAAAATCCTTATTATTCTGAATATACATTTGATATTATAAGACAAATCTGTATTAAACCCATGTTGTTTTGTCTCGGTTAGGTGGTTTTTAATGAGGAATCTAAAATATCCGTTGGTAACATATTCAGTGGTTGTTACATGTGTTGTTGTTTATCTGTTGCAGTTGATTTCTCATAACAAAATTGATTACAGCCTTTTTTTCATACCTGAACGAATAATTGATAATTTCGAAGTATGGAGATTGTTTACTCCCGCGATTATGCATTTTGGGGTAATGCACATTCTTTTTAATGTGATGATTTTTAATTTTTTCGGTAGTATGATTGAGAGGGATTACGGCCCCTCTAAGTTATTGCTGATGTTTTTCGGATTTTCAGCAGTATCAAACTTTTTTCAATATCTGTTTACTCAAAATTATTTATTTGGCGGGTTGTCCGGTGTTGTTTCCGGTGTTGTCGGTTACAGCATGATAATTTCAGTTATCCCGGGAGTGGATTCAAGATTCAAAATGGCCGTTGGTTTATGTCTGATTAATATCGTTTTTAACATCTATGAATATTTTTCTCAGAGTCATGTCGCTTTTGCTGCTCATGCAACTGGACTGATAGCCGGAATTGCATGTGGTGTTTTCGAATATAATCTTATTATGCACAGAATGGGCAGAAAATTTTCGGCAAAAGATATAGTAAACGGGATTATCAATACTTTGCGCAACAGATAACAGTCGTTATTTTACGGTGTATCTGAGATTGGATGGCAACAGAGGTCCCACTGCATTTACCAGCTTCTGCAGTTTGGCTATATTTTTCTTTATGGTGCCAGGAATTATTTTTTTCTTCTTAGAAGCAGATTTTTCCACGGTGTCTGAACCCACGGTGTTTTCTGCATTTTCTTCAGCGATAAATATGTACTGATGTCTGATAAATGTTTCACTCATAACCCTGAAGGTAATAGGATCGGAGAATTCAGGGGAATTGTCTGTAATTTCTACAGGAAGTTCCTTACTCTTCTGGACACATCTGTCAATAAAGTCTTTTATTGTTATGGTATTATCCTTTTCAGCGCTGATAATTCTTACTGCCAACAGGTATCTAATCAGATTGAGGTATATACAGCTGCTCAGAATTCCCATTAAATCAGAATACTTCTTATTGATAAAATACATGTCATCTTCTGTTCTTATGTATTCAGCAAGTTTGAATGATTTGAGGTAATCTGAAATTGTCTGATCAAGAATATCTTCGGATATAGGTGAAAAGAGCTCATGTCTCAGGAAATAAAACACATTTCTGGTATGTACGATAATATCCTTGTAACAGATCTTTTTGTGTACCATGACGATGGTGGCTATCAATGCCGGCAGAACAAAGAAATGCTGTATATTATTTCTGAAGTATGTGAGGTAAATTATCTGCTTAGGATTTGGTTTTGCGTATTTTTCCCCATCAATTTTTTCTATGTGGAAAGGATGCAGCTCCATGGCCTGATGTAGCAGAATTTGCCCAGGAGTTTCCGGAATAATGTCCTGTTTGATTGCAGAACTGCTTTTGAGTACCTGAAGGTAGAAGTTAACCACTTCATGAAGTTTTCTGATGCTCAATGTATGTTTGTGTGCTGACAGGATGGCCAGAGCACTTAAATTCAAACCATTGATTGCGGCGGAAGCATTAAGATTGATAATAATCTGATCAGAAAGCTGGTTAACAGTGTCAAACAGCCACGAAGGCTTGGAGTTTGCAGTAATTCCAAGAGAATCCTGCTTCCATGTTGGAGCGTTCTGGTCAAGAAAATCATTTATGGTAACCGGATCACCAAAGCTTATGTATCCTCGTCCATAGTACTTGAATCTTTTATAGATGTTAAAAAGCTGCCAGAAACTTTCTTTTTCCTTTTGTTTTGTTCCTGTTAATTCATCCATGTAAGAATTAACTTCCAATACTTTTTCATATCCCAGATATATCGGAACAAAGGTGATAGGCTTGTTTGGGCTAATAAGCTGATTTTGAACAGCCATGGAAACAAGACCTGTGCGTGGAGGCAGGGTACGTCCGGTTCTGGATCGTCCACCCTCAATGAAAAATTCAATGCTGTATCCTTTTGCACACAATGTGTGTATATATTCTCTGAATACGGCAGTATAAAGTTTGTCGCCCTTGAATTTGCGACGCATAAAGAAAGCACCGCAGGCACGCAGATATCTGTTTATTGGGAAGAAGTTCAGGTTGTTTCCTGCAACTACATGGGGAACAACAAGACATTCATTGAAGAGAGCATAAAAGAGTAACAGATAGTCCATGTGGCTTCGATGACAAGGAACATATATTATTTCATGCTCTTTTCTGATTAGATCATGAACCTGCGCAGCACCTTTAATGGTTATACCCTGATAAAGTTTATTCCAGACCAGATGAAGCAGAATGGACGTAAAACGCAGAGATGAGTATGAGATGTCAGCAAGTATTTCATCAAGCATGGCATAAGCATCAGACTCTATCTCAGAGTAGTTTTTGCCCGTTTCAGTACTTATCTGCTTTATTGTTTCTTTAATATTATCGCTTTGAAGAAGTTCTTGTATAAGATACTGTCTGTTAGGTAGTCTAGGCCCGATAAATTCAAGATGTTTATTCTCAAAGTCTGCTCTGGTATGGCTAGCAAGCTGATGAATAATTTTATCGTCAGAGTATTTACTAATCATCTTGCTGAGGCTGATTGGTTCGGACAGAACTGTAAGGTTGTCCAGCCCAAGAAACAGAACTCTCAGAAACTTTCTAACGATACTGCGGGGGCGATTTATCGGATCCTTATACGGTTCACCTACGTGACCGGGATTTCTTCCCCAAAAGATGCTTACCGGAATGATCTGCAGATCTTCTCCAGTCTTTCTGGTATAAAGAATCCATTCTCTGAATGTTTTTTCAAAGTTGTAATCCTTTGCCTTACCTGAAAAAATCCAGTTAACCTTTTTCATGTATGTCGTTCTTGGAATCTTGTGTCCGTCAAGTTCGATATATGAAAACGGATTTGGCAGCCGCTGGGCTCTTGTTAATTTTTCAAGAGTAAGCATATCACTGATGGAATTAGACTGCATTACATAGCATACACGTTTATTATCATCAAGTTTTATGCTTGATTTCAGGTTTTCTTTTTTGTAGTGGCAGGCTCCCAGAATTTTTACGGGAATATAGAATACTGCTCTAAGTAAATCTTCTTTAAGCATCCTGTCCTCCCGTAAAACTTAGTACATCACCATAATTTAATTTTACTAACGATTATAAAATTTTAATGTGATTTAAATGAAAAAAGTTATTATGTTGCAATCTTTTAAGTTATTATAAACTCAATGGGTAGATGAGGAATGCTAATTCTTGGCATACCGCAATCTGTTTATTACGAAGTAAATGTTGAAGGAAGGTCAGCGGGTTGTTATGGTAACAGAGGATTCAAAATATGCTCGTCTGGTTGTAATGGCGTCGCTTAGTTCAATTATGATGGCACTTCTGCTGGTAATGGCAAAGATGCTGGTATGGTTCTTTTCAAATTCCATAACAATACTTGCATCCATGACTGATTCCATGATGGATTTGGTTACGTCCGTGATTAACTATATTGCAGTCAGATTTGCCATTAAACCCCCTGATGAAGACCATAATTACGGACATGCCAAGATTGAGGCCTTAGCCGGACTGGCTCAGTGTGCTTTTATATCCGCGTCTGCAATATTTCTTTTGGTTAGCAGTATAAACAGGTATTTTAATCCGGTTCAGCTGATGAATATAGATCTGGGAATATATGTCACGGTTTTATCTCTTATTCTTACCCTTTTTGTTGTAGTTTTTCAGACGTACGTCATTAAAAAAACCGATAGTCAGATTATAGCTGCTGATCGTCTGCACTGTCAGAGTGATCTTTATTCAAATCTGGCTATAATCGTGTCTCTGCTCATCTGTTCGACAGGATACGAAATAGCGGATGTTATTTTCGCTTTGTTAATTACGGTGTACATTGCTCATGGTGTTTATGGTATAGGTGTCAGATCTCTTAATGTGCTGTTGGATAAAAAGATTTCAAATCATCTGATAAACGACATTACTTCAATAATGTTGGCTACCCCTGGGGTGCTTGGACTTCATGAAATGCGTACAAGAAGAGTAGGTAACTATATCTATATTCAGGTTCACATGTGTATAGATCGGAATATTTCTCTTGAAGAGGCTCATGCTATTGCCTCCACTGCTCAAAAAGCTGTATTATGCAAATATTCACAGGCTGATATACTGATACACATGGATCCTGTTAATAAAACAGATTTAAGTGACTAACATAAAGGTTGTAAACAGTGATTATAGAACAAATCTGGGATGCTATTAGGACTGAGGCTACGGCAATGATGGTTAAGGAACCGATGCTTGGTAGCTTTTTTCTGCAGGCCATAATCAACCAGAAAAGCTTTGCTGATGCTTTAAGTTTTCAGTTATCAAACAGACTTAGTTCTTCCGTTATGCCTGCAATTGTGCTGAGAGAAATTTTCGATGAGGCCTTTGCCAGTGATGGAGAGATAATAAAAGCGGCAGCAATAGATCTGGAAGCTGTAAAAGAGAGGGATCCTGCCGTCCTGTACTATACAACACCTATATTGTACCTTAAGGGCTATCAGGCTATTCAGGCGTATAGAATATCTCACTGGCTCTGGGTTAATCAGCGTCACGAAATTGCTTATTTCCTGCAGAACATTATATCTGTTACATTTGGAGTTGATATTCATCCTGCCGCCAAGATGGGGGCAGGCATAATGTTTGACCATGCTACTGGTATAGTCATTGGTGAAACAGCTGTGGTTGGTGATGATGTTTCGTTTTTGCATAACGTTACTTTAGGCGGTACCGGACACGAGCATGGAGATCGTCACCCAAAAATATGCAGTGGGGTAATGATTGGTGCAGGTGCCAGCATTCTCGGTAATATCATAGTAGGTACTGGAGCAAAAATCGGAGCCGGCAGTGTTGTACTGCATGATGTGGAGGCTCATACGACTGTAGCCGGTGTTCCGGCAAAGGTTGTCGGTAAATGTTCCTGTGACAAGCCTAGTGCTGATATGGATCAGCGCATCTAATGTAGGGAGATTGATTCTATGTATCTCAGTACTTCAAAAATCTGTTCTGTTTACGGTGATTCTGTTGATGTCATGGAACCTTTGTTTCAGTCTTATGGCGGAAGAAAGGAATTCTATGGACAGGTTGTGACCATTAAGTGTTTTGAGCAGGTGGGGGTAATCCTTGATACGTTGCGTCAGGATGGAGCCGGAAAGGTTCTTATCATTGATGCAGGTGGTTCCCTGAGAAAAGCCGTATTATCTGAAGACATAGTTTCGCTTGCCACTCATAATGCCTGGGAAGGTATTATCTGCTATGGTGCGGTATGTGATGTGAAGGAACTGGCTGATTTTGATATTGGTATCAAGGCTGTCGGGGCTTTTCCCGTCATTGCTGAAGAGAATGATCAGGGAGAACAGGATTGTCCTGTGAATTTTGCTGGTGCAACCATTTATTCCGGTGATTATGTGTACGCTGATGAAACTGGCATTGTGTTGAGTCAGGAGCCGCTTGATCTGAATAGTTAAGAATTACTTGTCAGGTCGGATCATTCCTATTGAGCTGGCAATTCTTTTTTGCCAGCTTCCTAGATTTTCCTTAAGAGTAGAATTTTCCTTGCTGAGTTTTGCTATTTCATTTTGAGCAGTAACTAATTGATTTTCCTTTTCTCTCAGTTTGTTGTTGCATATTTCCTGATATTGGCTGATTTTATCTTTGAGATTATCAAGTCTTTGAATAAGATCATTCTGCTGAGAAAAATCGCTCATAGGTTCACCTGCAATATTTAAAGAATATACCTGCTCAAATCTTCATTTTCTATAATATTTCCAAGATGTTCAGAAACATAAGATCTGTCAATTGAGAATGAAGAACCTCTGTATTCTGACGCGTTGAAGGAAATATCTTCCATCAATTTTTCCATAATGGTGTGTAAACGGCGAGCCCCTATATCTTCAACGGATGAGTTGACTGAATAGGCGGCCTCAGCGATAGCATCGATTCCATCCTGAGAGAAGGAAATATTAACACCTTCCGTTTCCATAAGCTTTATGTACTGTTCTGTGAGAGATGCATGCGGTTCTGTCAGTATTCTGGCAAAATCTTTGGCTGTAAGTGATTCAAGTTCAACTCTAATTGGAAGTCTGCCCTGCAGTTCAGGAATCAGATCAGATGGCTTGGATAATTGAAAAGCTCCGGAGGTAATAAACAGAATATGGTCGGTTCTGATTACGCCGTATTTAGTTCTGACAGCACATCCTTCAATCAATGGAAGAAGATCTCTCTGTACCCCTTCTCTGGAAACTCTTGTCTGTGTATCCTTCTGGTTTTCACAGATCTTATCGATTTCGTCGATAAATACAATACCCTGATTTTCAACAAGATTAACCATGCTGTGTTTAATGTCGTTTTCATTAACCAGTTTTGATTCTTCGTCTTCGGTAATGATTTTAAGGGCATCTGTTACTTTAATGTGAGTTCTGCTTATTTCAGAATTGAACTGATTGTATATGTCTCGCAGTTTTCCTGGTAAACTGTCTACATCAGGAGCGAGCATTATTTGAATATTGCTTGCAAGGTCGTTCGTTTTAGGGAGATCTATAAAAATTTCTTCTTTGTCATAGAGCCCTTTTCTTAAGTTATCCAGAATCTCTTCTCTTGTTGGAATGGTGGAAAATGATTCGTCATCTTTTTCAGAATTTGATTCTTCTGAGAATTTTGAAAAAAGTGCTTCCACAACTTTCTTTTCAGCCTGTTCCGTCCCCTCCTTCTGATATTTTTTCTGCTGTTCTTCTCTGAGCATTTTCATGGCCACTTCAGCAAGTTCATTAATAATAGAATCAACTTCCTTACCAACATATCCGACTTCAGTGAATTTAGTGGCCTCTACCTTGAGGAAAGGAGCATCAGTTAATTTAGCAAGACGTCTTGCGATTTCTGTCTTACCGACACCTGTCGAACCAATCATCAGAATATTTTTTGGGGTTGTCTCTTCTCTTATAGATTCATCAAGCTGCATGCGTCTCCATCTGTTGCGCATGGCTATGGCAACGGAACGTTTTGCTTTATTTTGTCCAATAATATGTTTATCCAGTTCTGCGACAATTTCACGAGGTGTCAAATTTTTCATTCTTAACGGATTCCGTAACTGTATTCTAGGAATATGACTAGATTGCTATTGATTCGATGGTGAACTGCTTATTTGTGAATACACATATATCACTGGCAATATCAAGTGATTTTTTCACGATTTCTTCAGCATCAAGGTCTGTGTTTTCAAGTAATGCTTTAGCTGCGCTGTACGCATAATTTCCTCCGGAACCTATAGCGAGCAGGTCGTTATCCTGTGTAACCACATCACCAGATCCACTGATAAGAAAAGATTTGCTTTTATCAGCAACAATTATCATTGCTTCAAGCCTTCTGAGAATTTTGTCCGTTCTCCATAATTTAGAAAAGGCAATTACGCTTTTTTCGAAATTGCCATTACAGGATTTAACCTGTTCTTCAAAAATATCGAGTAAAGTGAATGCGTCTGCAGTTGAACCTGCAAAGCCGACAATGATATTTCCGTTGTTCAGTTTCCTTACTTTTCTAGCATTGCCTTTAAGGACGGTGTTTCCTAATGAAACCTGTCCATCACCGCCGATCACTACTTTTCCGTTTTTTCTAACTGATACTATAGTTGTCATTCGATGAACCTGCAGTATTAATATTTAAAGAAGGCGCATTCAGAACCCAGTTTGGCGTTTACAATTTCTGATCTTGCCTTTTCTGCTTCAGCCTGATTTGTATAAGGGCCTATGCGTACTGCATAGGCGTATCCGCCACCTATCTGTTTATGATATATGGAGGATTCTTTTCCGTTAAATGCAAGTTTGGCCTTCTGTTCCTGAGCTTCTTTCTCTGTACGATAATTTCTTGCGCATTCGATATAGAGCTTACCTTTCTGTACAGGTTTGCTACTAACATTATTACCTGAGACAGTATTGGAATTAAGAGAATGCCCCATCTTTTTTTCCATGGCTAAACGACGTTTTTCTTCGGCTATGCGACGTTTTTCTTCAGCGATTCGTGCTTTTTCCGCCTCTACTTTACGACGTTCTTCTTCCAGTTTACGCTTTTTTTCCGCAAGGGCTTTTTTTCTTGCGTTTTCTCTGGCAATAGTCTCTGCTTCGTAATTTCTGGTAATAGTTACTCCAGAACCGGTGTCTATACTTCTGTTTTCCAGAATTTCAGTATATTGATATCTGGAATTACTATTAGACTGTGGTTTTGCAGCCTGCGGCTTTGTTGTTTTCTGAGTCGAGGCTGCGATTGCTCTGCTGGCATTTTTATTTGACTGTAATTGCCATACAACAACCCCGAGCAGAGCAATAATGATCAGAGCCGCCATGATAATAATCCTGACCTGCCATCCCGATATCTGGTTTTTTTTAGAAGATTTTCGGGATGAGGATTTTTTTCTGTTTCTTACAGTCGCTACCATTACATTCTGTCCAGAACATTGATACCAAGCATATTAAGACCTGTCTTTATGATTGATGATGCTGCCTTGCATAATGCCAGACGACTTGCCTTGACATCTTCTGCAACTTCATCCTTATTTATTGGGCAGGCTTCATAGAATCTCATGAATAAGCCGGCAAGTTCATATACATATGTACATATGATATGAGGGGCAATCTTGTTGGCAGCATTGTTTACAACTTCGTTGAATTTTACAAATTGCTGAGCAAGAGCTTCTTCTTCAGGTGTTGTGATTACGATCTTGCCAGGTTTTGCTTCGCCAGCTTTCTTGAAAATAGACTGAATTCTGCTGTATGCGTATTGAAGGTACGGAGCTGTATTACCTTCGAATGTTAACATGTTATCCCAATCGAACACGTAATCGGTTGTTCTGTTTTTGGATAAATCTGCATACTTTACGGCTCCCATTGCAACGGTTTTGATTACTTCATCTTTCAGGTTGTCTGGAAGGTCGTTGTTTCTTTGGGAAATTAATTCAGCGGCTCTGGATTCAGCTTCATTGAGCAGATCCTTTAATTTTACGGTACCGCCGTCTCTGGTCTTGAAAGGCTTGCCGTCTTTACCCAACATCATACCGAAAGCACCATGTTCCAATACTACACCTTCAGGTACATAGCCAGCGAGTCTTGCAATTTCCCATGACATCATTAAATGTTCGTGCTGACGACTGTCTGCAAAACAGATTATTCTGTTTGCACCTAAAGTCTCACAACGATATTTTGTGCAAGCTATATCGGTAGTGGTATACAGGAAACCGCCATCTTTCTTCTGAACAATAACACAACGAGGATTTCCGTCCTTATCGGCAAAACTCTTCAGATAAACTACCATTGCTCCGTCATCTTTAACGGCAAGATTTTTGTTAACAAGATCTTCGACAAGAGGCTTCAGCATTGGATTGTACAGGCTTTCCCCCATAATATCCTTTTCTGTAAGAGATATGTTGAGTCTGTTGTATATTTCCTGATTCTGAACCATGGTAATGTTAACTAGCTTCTTCCACATTTTCAGACAGTATTCATCACCACTCTGAAGTTTAACTACGTAACCTCTGGCCTTTACAGCGAATTCTTCATCGCTTTCATAGCATTTCTTTGCTTCACGATAGAAAGCCTCAAGATCACTGAGCTCAAGATTTGAAGCATTTTCATTTTCTTTCTTTTCGAGATACGCAATCAGCATACCAAACTGGGTACCCCAGTCACCAATGTGATTGGCTCTGATAACTTTGTGCCCTAAAAATTCAAGAATGCGAACAACGGCATCACCTATAACTGTTGAACGGATATGATGAACGGCCATTTCCTTTGCTACATTAGGTGATGAGTAGTCAATAACGACAGTTTCCGGTTTATCGGTAACCTTGACACCTAAGTGGTCGTCACTGAGAATGGCTTCAACCTGAGCTGCAAGATAATTTTTACTAACAAAGAAATTAATAAAACCGGGACCTGCAATTTCCACTTTGGTAATTTCGTTGGATACGGGAATGCTGTTTACAATTAATGAAGCTATTTCCTGTGGCTTTTTTTTCATTGGTTTGGCTAAAAGCATGGCCAAATTAGTTGCATAATCACCATTTTTCTTATCTTTGGTGTTTTCAATCATTACTCTGACATTTGAGTCCTGAGGAATAAGATTGTCTTTTTTAAACTGTTCTACTATTCCGGTTAAAATATCTTGAATTTTCTGTTTCATAATTGCGATAGCTTTATTAGTAAAATAAACAAATTTTGCTAAATTTTACTCTGTCGGCATTTTTTTTTCCACTTAAAAAATTAATCACCGTTTCTGCTGATTATGTTATTTATTCGTTGCCCAAAGGATCAATTTCTATAACAGAATGAACGGATGATTTACATTGAAACCTGTCAATATTTGCAATAATCAGATCTACAAATTCTGATAAATCCCTTTTAGCACGCGAGTTGATTAGAACGTAGAAGTGATACCTGTTCTGTTTTCTGGTAATGTAGGCCGACGTTGGTTTCATAATGACAAGATTGCTGAATTTTGAAGACTGACTGTTCATGAAATTATATGCATCGTATATAAACGATATGACCTTTTCACGTTCAGTTCCATCTGCTTTAAGAATGGCATAATTCGTAAAAGGAGGTAGCATCATCTGTTTTCTTTTCTTGAGGCACTCTTCGGCAAAAGTATGGTATCCGTAATTTAGCAGTGTACTGAGAACAGGATGATCAGGTGTGTGTGTCTGTAAATATACATATCCCTGTTTTTCCCCTCGTCCGGATCTTCCGGCAACCTGAACGATTAATTGAGCTAATTGCTCATGAGCCCTGTAGTTGTTGGAAAAAAGGCAGGAATCGATGTCGATGATGCCAACAAGCGTTACATTAGGAAAGTGATGCCCTTTTGCAAGCATCTGTGTTCCGATGATTATGTTGTACTTATTGTTATTTATGTCGTCCAGAATAGTATTGAGTACACCTTTTCTGTTGATGGCATCGCGATCAATTCTTACAGGATTTGAATTGGGAAATAACTGCTGTATATGTTCAAATATCTGTTCAGTACCATTACCTGTAGGGGTCAGTTCGGTAAAACCGCATTCTGGACACTGATGGGGAATAATGAATTTGGTTTCGCAGTGATGACAAACCAGTCTGTTTTCGGTCATGTGATATGTAAGGTTTGAATCGCAGTTCTTACACATGAATACATACCCGCAGTTGTGGCATATCAGTTTTTGTGAATAACCTCTGCGGTTAATTAAAAGCAGTACCTGATTACCTTTGCCAAGTTCTTCATTAATGTGCAGAGAAAGTTCTTTTGAAATACCATGGTTAATGATCTGCCTGCGCATGTCGATAATGTTAAAAATCGCATCTGATGCGTTTCCCGCTCTTTTGCTGAGTATTATTTCGGTGTATTTCTTCTTTTGGATATTGTTTACGGTTTCGATGGATGGTGTTGCTGTTCCCATTATGATGGGGATTTGTCTAATAAAAGCCAGCATTACGGCACAGTCTCTTGCGTGGTATCTGAAGCCGTCTCCCTGTCTGTAAGATGAATCGTGCTCCTCATCGATAATGATTATTCCTAAATTAGGAATGTTAGCAAACAGTGCGCTTCTTGTTCCTATCAGTATTGCAGCCTCATTTCGTTTCATCATGGCAAAAGATTCAAATCGTTCATTGTCATTTAAAGATGAATGAATACAGACAATAGGTACATTAAATCTGTCGTAGAAACGTTTGACAGTCTGAGGAGTCAGGTTTATTTCGGGAACTAAAACAAGAGCCTGTTTGCCCTGTTTCAGCGTTTTTGCAATCAGCTGAAGATAAATTTCTGTTTTTCCAGATCCTGTAACACCATTGATGACAAAAGCATTGAATCCGTGAGAGGCGCTGATTACGTCGTATGCGTGCTGCTGTTCGTCATTAAGGATTTTGGCATCGGTAATTGATATGTTGTTTTTGTCCCATTCGTGTACCTGATCTCTCAGATTGCTTTTGGTTATCAGTCCCAGATTGAAAAGTTTGGTGATAATTGCCTGGTTTATTCCCAACTCTTTTAATTTATGAGATGTACACGGAGCTTCTCTGATAATGTTCAGGGCGGCCTTACAGGCCTTGGCTCTGCTTATGCATGATGTATCAGCATCACTGACGAATGTCCACAAATCTATTGGTTTCAGACCAGCCTTCTCGGGTTTTCTAAGTAAGAGGGGCATGGCTGTATAAAAAACTTCGCCAATAGGGTAGTGATAATAGGATGCCGCCCATTTAAGGAGCTGAATGTTATATTTGTCAAATATAGGAGAATCATCCAATATCTCTTCTATTTCTTTGACGGCTCCTTTTCCGGTATATGTCTGTTTTTCAGACTGCTCAACGATTATGCCAACGGTTTTCCTGTTGCCGAATTTTACAAGTGCACGGCAACCAATAAGGTTAACTCCTTCGATTTTTAAATCAAAGGATAATTTGTATTCAAATGTACGATATAAAGGGGTGTTTATAGCTAACTGTAGGTACATGGAATTATTAATTATAAAAAAATCAAAACTTTATCTTGCACAACATTGCTCAATAATATATCATTCGCTTGCATTTTTATATTTTTGTTTACATTTTACATCGTGTCTGACGCGAAAAGTGGTTGGAAGGGCGATGTAGCTCTATTTTAAGAGGTTTTCCATGAAAAAAGATATTCATCCAGCATACGACGTTGTAACCGTTAAGTGCTCATGCGGTAACACTTTCCAGACCCGCTCAACTGTTGGTCACGATATTGTTATCGATGTTTGCTCAGCTTGTCATCCATTCTACACCGGTAAGCAGAAGATTGTTGATACCGGCGGACGTGTAGAACGCTTCAACAAGCGTTTCGGTATGCTTTCTTCAAAGAAGTAATCCAAGTCGGCACACTGCACTAAGGTGCAGTGTGTTTTCTTTTATACCTTTTATACACAGAATTATCATTATTTGTGTTATTGTCAATCAATCTCTGATTAATCATATATTCCTGAATTTCTTGCTTTGTACTGTATGTAACATAGCGTAAAAGTTCGATATTTTACAGTTTTTACAACAAAACTTGATCAATTATTGTCCTAATGATGTGCAAAATTGTAATGTAATCGTAATTTTGGCAAATATGAGACGGTACAGAGGTAACAAATAAAAAAATCTCGCTTATAATTAAAGACTATACACTTGATATAAGTGGAATTGTATATTTTGTCGTTGTAAGTATACATAGGGTTAATAAAATTGGCGCAACATGTTCGATATGATATGTTGCATTTCGGAGATTATCGCATGACCGATAAGATATTACATGATGCTGCATTAGACTATCATGCACATCCAACACCTGGTAAGATCTCAATTCAGATCACCAAACCCGCTGATACCTCTCATGACCTGACTTTGGCATATAGTCCCGGAGTTGCAGAACCGGTTCGTGAGATAGCAAAGAATCCTGAAGATGCATACAAGTATACTATCAAGGGAAACCTTGTTGCTGTTATTTCAAATGGTACAGCTATCCTTGGTTTAGGTAATCTTGGTCCACTGGCTTCTAAGCCTGTTATGGAAGGCAAAGCTCTTCTGTTTAAACGTTTTGCTAATGTTGATGCAATTGATATTGAAGTAAAGCACAAGGATATTGACGATTTCGTCAATACCGTTGCAAATATTGCTGATACATTTGGTGGTATTAATCTTGAAGACATCAAAGCTCCTGAATGTTTTGAAATTGAATCAAAATTAAAGAAGCTTTGTTCTATTCCTGTTTTCCATGATGATCAGCATGGTACAGCTATTGTTACAACGGCAGGTATGCTGAACGCTCTTCAGTTGCAGGGAAAGAAAGTTGAGGACTGTAGGGTTGTTTGCTTAGGTGCAGGTGCAGCTGGTATTGCTTGCTCTACATTCCTGTTGGAATGCGGTGTTAAGCCAGAAAACTTCTTCATGATTGACCGTCATGGTGTAATCAGATCTGATCGTACAGATTTGAATGAACAGAAGAAGAAATTCATAAACGATACAGGTCCAAAGACTTTAGCCGAAGCAATGGACGGTGCTGATGCGTTCCTTGGGGTGTCTGGTCCTAATTTGGTAACCAAGGAAGAAATATTAAGCATGGCTCCTAAGGCTGTAATTCTGGCTTGTTCAAACCCTGATCCTGAAGTATCTCCTGCTTTAGTTCAGGAAGTCAGACCTGATATTATTTTCGGTACCGGAAGATCAGATTATCCAAATCAGATTAATAATGTAATCTGCTTCCCATTCCTCTTCAGAGGTGCGCTTGATGTAAGAGCAACAGAAATCAATCTTGAAATGAAAAAAGCTGCAATGAATGCAATCCGTTTGCTTGCACAGGAACCTGTTCCTGAAGAAGTTGCTCATGCTTGCGGAGAAGATCATTTTGAGTTTGGACCTCATTACATTATGCCAAAGCCTGTTGATCATCGTCTGTATTCATGGGTATCTAAGGCTGTAGCTGAAGCCGCTGTTAAATCTGGCGTAGCCAGGGCTCCGCTCCCTGATCATTATCTTGAAAATGAATAATATCAGTTTTTGTTAACGATAAATAACCCCGTAATTTCAATTATTACGGGGTTATTTTTTAGTACTTCAGAGAATTTTCTAAGCAATCAAACATAGTATTTTATTGCATTCTGGTTAGAATCACTCCACTTTCAATATGTTCTTCGGTATATGGAAATTGGTCAAAAAATGCAAATTTACTTATTCTGTGAGTTTCTGTCAGGGATTTTAAATTATCCATCAGAGTCACAGGGTTACATGATATGTAGATTATGATTTCGTATCTCTTTAGAAGGTCTATGGTATCTTTATCTAATCCAGCTCTAGGAGGATCTACCAGAACGGTCCTGCACGAGTATTCGTCGAGATTTACATTATTGTTTTTTAAACGATTGAATTCTCTTTTTTTATTCAAGGCTTCGGTGAATTCTTCAGCACTGAGGCGTATTATTTTCAGGTTTGTAACGTTGTTCATTGCAATGTTGATCTGAGCTGATTCAACACTGGTTTTAGATATTTCTGTCGCAAGTATTTTTCTGAAATTACCAGCCAGGGCAATAGAAAAGTTACCATTGCCACAATACAATTCCAAAAGATCCGTATCACTCAAATCAGAAGTGTTGTTCTGCACCCAGGTAAGCATTTTTTCAGAAACATGAGCATTTGGCTGAGTAAAACTGTTTTCTACCTGCTGATATCTGAATTGTTTGTTATTAACAGTCAGCGTCTCATAAACACAGTCTGTATCAAGAAGAATTTTCTGCTTAAAGGCTCTGCCTATTATATTTATGATGTTGTCAGGAAATTTTTCTCTGAGATGACCGAGTAAATTTTTTGCCTCCTCAATCCAAGATTCATCAAGTTTTCTGTGGTAAAGAAGAGTAATTAAAGCTTCTCCGCTCAATGTGGTTAAAAAGTCTATTTCAAAAAATTTCACTGATAATTCACGGTGACTACTTATGTAATCAGCAACAACAGGCATCAGGTCGTTAATCAGTTTCGAGGCAGTAGGGAATTTGGTTAGAAAAACCTTGCGTTTACTGTTATCTGAAGTATCCACCATGTAATAACGAACGAGTTCGCCTTCAAGATAGATGCAGAATTTGGCCCTCATGCGATAGTTAATCGGCTCTGAAGTAAAAATTTCTGGTTCGGGAATGGTAAAAAGATTTTTAAATTCGGCCAATAACTTTGAAGTCTTATTAGCTAACTGGGTATCATATGATGAGGTGTCTAATGTTTCAAAATCTTTCATAACAAACCTTATGGTCAAAAAGTGTAACAGGCGAGGATTATAACAGAACATAAGCTATTCTAAAAACTTATTCACAATTATATAAATAAACAGGTGAATTGGTTTTAATACCGTAGACAAGGACATGGCTAAATTATCGTATATTTACATTTAAATGGTTTATGTCTAAAATACCCTCGACTTTAGGTACCACTCTGTTTATAGGTTGGTTTAATAAGGAAATACGGTGAGAATCCGAAACTGTCGCGCAACGGTGATGCATACAAATGTGTTTGTATGTTCAGTCCGAATACTTTCCTTAAGTCTAAGTAATTTTACAAGTCTACGCGAAATGGATAGTTTTATGAAAAGAGAATTATTATTGGCAGGTTTGTTTGTGCCTGTTATTGCTTACGCAGGAACCGATACAACAGATGAAGTTGTCGTTTCTGCATCCCGTATTTCTGAAACCAAAACTCATATTCTTGGACAGGTTGATGTTATCACTGCAAAAGAAATTCAGGAAAGAAATCTGAAAACCTTAACTGACGTTTTGGCTCTGTTGCCTAGCGTTCAGGTAGTTTCATATGGTGGCCGAGGTCAGTCCGGATCTTTTTATGTTCGTGGCGGTAATGCTAATCAGGTTTTGGTTTTACTTGATGGAGAGAATTTAAGTACCAGCAAGATTGGTGAGTTCAATTCTAATCACATACCAACAAATATGATTGAGAAAGTTGAATTCATCAGGGGACACAGAGCTTCTGTTTATGGGGCCAATGCTGTTCTCGGGGTAATTAATATTATCACTAAACCTGAATATAAAACCAAACAGAGAGCTGCATATACTTATTCAAGCTACGATACTCATGATTTCAGTATGCAGAATACTTTTGCCATTACGGATAATGATGCATTAAAGGTAACCGGTGGTGTAAGCAGTTCTAAAGGATTTAACGTTCATCCTGTTTCCGGAGTTAATGAAGGTGCTAAACACGGATTCAAGAACAATAATGTTCAGATTGGATATTCTCATACATTTGATAATGATTTAGAGATCAGAGCAGACTACAAGCGTATCAAGAATGAAGGTGATTACGATAATTCTTGGAGTGGTACTCCTGCAACAAGTGTGAATTACGATGAAAACCAGATCGTTTCTGTGGGAGCAGATTTCGGGAATGAACTGTATGCATTTGACTTCGGTACCATGTATACTCACGATAATGATTATAATCATCCAAAGGATGTTCCAGTTTCTGACATGCAGTCATCTGCGTTTAAGATGGACACCATAAACTCTCATTTTACCAATGAATTTTATCCGGTAACCGAATTGAGATTAGGTTTTGGTGTGGATTACAACTACAGCAGACTTAATAAGAATTCAAAGGTTGAATGGAGTGGAAATTTTGCAGACAGTGCCAAATCTATTTCTAATAAGGCCGGATTCGTTTTTATGAAGTATGATCAGAATATTTTTTCAGGAGAATTATCAGGAAGACTTGACGATAATTCTGTCTATGGTTCTGAAGGTACCTTTAATGTCGGGTTAGGTGTGAATATTCTGGAGGATAATCAGCTGTCAGCAAGATATGGTACAGCATACAGAGCTCCTAATATGCAGGAACTTTATTATCCGGGATATGGCAATAGCCGTCTGGATCCTGAAAAATCAAAGAA
Organism: Ruminobacter amylophilus; assembly: GCF_900115655.1. Taxonomy (GTDB): domain Bacteria; phylum Pseudomonadota; class Gammaproteobacteria; order Enterobacterales; family Succinivibrionaceae; genus Ruminobacter; species Ruminobacter amylophilus. Next base: position 28,664 of record NZ_FOXF01000026.1, read on the forward strand.
TGTAGAAGTTACTTTAAGAAATAAGTATTTCTTTGTAACGGGATTCTACAATAATATTAAGCATCAGATTGGCTCAGATCCATTAACATGGCAGTACGAAAATATCAACAGAGTAAACATCAAAGGTGTTGAAATGGGAGCGAATATGCCGTTCAACAAGTATCAGAATCTGGACCTTTCTGCTTCTCTGATGAATCCAAAGAACAAGGATACTCATCAGACCGTGTACGGTAAGGCAAAACAACTCTATAAGGCCAAGTACATGTTTGACAGTGGAGATCTTTTTGGTGACTTTGGAATGGATGCCTACGCAGACTATCGTTACACTTCAAAAAGAACATTTTCAAATGGTCAGACTTTAGGCGGCTTTGCTGTAGTTAATTTAGGCTTCGGATTAACTCCTGCAGGAATGAATAAAAATATTAGATTCGGTTTTGGCATAGATAATCTCTTAGACAAGAAATATGAATACTACGCGGGTTATCCAACAGGCGGAAGAGTATATTCAGGTACAATAGAGATTAAGAATCTGTTTTAATTATTTTTGATTTGGATATATTATAAAAGCACTGAAACGATGTAGGATCGGCAGTGCTTTTTTTATGGATACAGTGAATATTATGAAGTATAGCGTTCTTTTTTTTGATTCCGGAATAGGTGGATTGTCTGTATGTCAGGAGACTCTAAAGCAGAATCATAATATTATCCCGCTGTATTTGTTTGATAATCTGCATTTTCCATATGGAATACAGCCTGATGACGTTGTAATAAATACAGTGGTTGATCTTATTGCAAAATTTACCTCACGAATACATGTGGATTTAGTGGTAATAGCGTGCAATACAGCGAGCACCGTAGCACTTGAACAGGTCCGTAAAGCTGTAGATATACCAATTGTTGGGGTTGTTCCTGCAATAAAACCGGCTTCGGCTATTACAAAAAATGGAGTGATAGGACTGCTGGCTACTCCTGCGACAATTCGCAGAAAATATACAATGGATTTAATAGCAAATTTTGCAAGCGATAAGACTGTATTAAAAATCGGAACATCAGAACTTGTGGAAATAGCCGAGAGAAAAATGATTGGCCTGCCTTATGATGAACAGATTATCAGTCATGTTCTTCACGAATGGGTGGAAGGTGATGTAAGGCCGGATACCGTGATTCTGGGATGTACTCATTTTCCACATCTGTGCTCAGAAATTCAAAAAGTGTTGCCGAGTGTAACGTTGGTGGATTCAGGTGATGCTATAGCAAGAAGAGTTAAATTCCTTTTGACTGAATTAGCCAATAATCACATCAGCACGGATACATCAGTGGCGGAAACCGAGCCTACGGCTTATTGCACTGATGTAAGAAAACTTAATAGCGATCTCATTTCCGGATTTAAAAAATTCGGATTTTGCGAATTGAAACTTTTTGAGTAAAAGAGATCAATCACCTAGGCTGAAACAGTGCGACTATTTGCTTCTTTAACTGACAGTTTTCGGCCTTTAACTTCTTTATTGTTCAACAAACCAATAAAATTATCCTTAGCTGATGCTGATACTCTCACGAAAGCATAATTCTTGCGTTTCTTGGTTTTTGGATCCTTTGGTAGCTTCAGGGAGTAGATGTCTACACCTGTATTGAATACCAATTTCTTGATTTCTAATTCATTAAGTGAAAAGGGAATGTTCCCTATGAAGATATCACAGAATTCAGATTCATCAGTTGGCATTGCTTTGAATGAAAAGTTTTGTTTGATTCCATGTTGTGTATGATTTTCTGAGTTGCTGCGTACGGAATTCTTGTCTTTGGCAATAGACTGACCATGGTTCTTTGTGGCAAAAGAGCGAGGAAGATCAATAGGTCTGTCATCAGGTCTTGGGTTTTCTACTTTATCGGTAACTATGCGGTTTTTGAGAACAAAGGCTAAAGGGGATACGATGCCAGAGATGAATACAAAAATAACAGTTAGCCAAAATGTCAGCGGAAGATCAAAAATATTTGTGAATGCACATTTGGTATATACGCAAACATAGACCAACGTTAAAACAAGTGAAAGAAAGCATGATTTGAGATATTGCTTTTTCATGGACATAATCTTATCTCCATAAGTGCATAAGAAAAAAGTGTGATGTGATTATTGATGATTGAGTGAGAAATAAGAATATAAAACAGTACTCTTACAATTTTAAAGACAAAAACAGAGTCTAAATTTGATTTATCGCTCAAAAATTGATAACTTTGCAGGAAAACGGCAAAAAAATGTACAAAAAATAAAAAAAATTAGAAAAAGATCAAAAAAACAGTTGACGAAAAAAATAAAAAACCTAAAATACACATCGTTCGCTGAGCACAGCGAAAAACAAAAAGTTCTTTAAAAACGAATCTAGACAATCTGTGTGGGCACTCGCTGAATTCATGAGCTGAAATTAAAAAATGGTTCTTGAAGAAGCTGAGTGTCAAATCTAAGAGCAATTAGAAAGACAGTCATTCAAAGAGAGCCGAAAAAACTTCAACTAATTTAAAGTGAAGAGTTTGATCATGGCTCAGATTGAACGCTGGCGGCAGGCTTAATACATGCAAGTCGAACGGTAACAGCAGGAAGCTTGCTTCCTGGCTGACGAGT
>NZ_FOXF01000010.1 GCF_900115655.1 Ruminobacter amylophilus
CTGTTTGATGAAACCAGAGTGCATGATGATTACTCAATCATAGGAAGTGAATTCTGCAATTTCCTGTCAACTGTTCTATCGTTTAAATTGATTAACAAATTTGATAAGGCTGAATTACTGAACACATTTACCTATAAAAAAATCATGTCAATTTTAAAAAGAGCTAAACAAGCCAGAATTAACTCGGGTGACTGGCAACTTATTAATATGAATCCGTCTCAGGTTAAGGTACTTCAAAAGTTGTCTCTTTTACCACAAGATGAAGTACCAACTAAAAGATCTCCTGGCAGACCAAAAAAGAATGTATAGTATTACGATTTGGGAAAGTTCTAATTCATTAAAAAACAACTGACAGGTTTTACGCTTCAGCAGGAACAATGTCCGCAAATAATTTACTTAAACGAAGATTTTCACATACAATATCGGATATCATAAATTTATCAAATCCGTTCAGTTTTCCTGTCAGGATCTTATTTGATTATTCTTGGAAAGCAGGCGGTGTTTACCGAGTTGGAATTGTTTATGGGGATACTGCAGCTTCTGCGCTCCGGAAAGGAATACGAAAAAGTCTGGCCGGACAGAAAAATACTCAACAACGTATTCAGAGAAGGTCTTGTAATCAGCATTATCAGGAACTCTTCGGAAATTCTTCCGTATGTGCTTGCCGTTTCCATAATATGGGCATACTACAGCGGACACATTCTTTCCGACACCTTCAGATATATTCCCTGGATAGGATTCTTTATCATTCTGGCAAACTACATACTCATTCCTCTTACAGGATACAGATGGCTTGGCAAAAGAGCTGAACGACAGCTTACCGGAAAGACACTTGTCTGGTACAGGGAAATATGTGAACAGCTGGAAATAACCGCAGAACTTCAACCTACGGGATTGAGTCTTGCCAAAGTTCTGAAGCGAGCTTCGACAGACGACTCCACTTTCAAAAAAATCACTGAAAAAATGTAACAGGCCGTCTGAGCCGCGGGTGAGCTTGTCAGAAGGAAGTACTGTGTCAATTAAAATATTCCACGGCAAAACAGCAGATTTTTTCTGCCGCATTCATGATCATGCTTTTTCCAGGTACCTGACCGTAAAGCCTGATTCGGATGCCTGCCATTTAACGTCATAACCGCACAGTCCGACACCGTACAATCTTTCATCCGAATGTCTTGATTTATACGCAGGTCGGGGATCCTGAGCCAGAACCTCTTCTATAAGTTCTCTGAAATCAGGTATGCCTGTTTCCGCAATCTGTTTCAGTGCCTCTTCCGAAAAGGACACCTGATGCATTACCGGAGCCTCTCTTGCAAATCCGCTGACGGCTGACGGGATTGAATCAACAAACTCAATATACGGTTTAACGTCGATTATCGGAGTGCCGTTAACCATATCTGCTCCCGCTACGATGAGCGATACCTTACCGTGATTTCTGTTCACACTGAGAAGTTTCACCACGGACAGACCGAGTCTGTTAGGTCTGAACGGAGAACGGGTTGCAAAAACACCTTTGTATTCATTTCCCCCGAGTCTCGGCGGTCTGACAGTCGGTCTGAATGAATCGTCTTCATTTATTCTGTCAAACAGAAAACTTATCCACAGATGTGAAAAGTCATCAATCCCCTTAAACGCCTCTTCAGCGTCATAAGGAGGATGGAAGTGAATTTCAAAATGACCGTGACTAATCAGTGAGCTCTGTCTCGGCACTGCAAACTTTTCATCAAAAGGAGTTTCGATATAGCCTATGGATCTGACCGTAACTTCTTCCGACTTAAGGTTATTCATGCTTTTCTTCATCCTCTTTCACAAGAACGACACGTGCGTAGCATGAAACACTGCGTACACAGGCAGGAGTATCCTCAAGAGTTATACAGGTACTGTAAACCAGACCGTTACCGCCTCTTTTAAGGGCCTGAACCCTGGCATCCGAACGGGCTTCCTTCTCTGTAGGTTCAGGATCCGTTTCCCTAATCTGACAGGAAAGACCTTCCACGGTCCCCATATCCTCGTAATTAAGTTCCTGAAGCTCGTTTTTGTCGTATATTTTTACTTTTGAAATTTCAAAATAAGAAATAATGTTGTCAGGATCCAGGTTGGACTCAAATGAAAAAGACGAACATCCTGATACAATAAAAAAAGGAATTAGAAATAAACTCTTTCTTAACATGGATTTGTTGTTGAATAATTCAGAAAATTTTTGAAAGTCTAAAAGACTTGGTGGAGCTACGCGGGATCGAACCGCGGACCTCTTGCATGCCATGCAAGCGCTCTCCCAACTGAGCTATAACCCCAAGGAACGGGTGTTATTTTATAGGTGGACCTGCACATTGTCAAATATTTTTTTCAAAAACAGTTTATTTTGTATTTTTTATAACCAACAGATTATTCAAAACCGGTCAGACACTGCTGCAGCAATGTTTTCTGCCTATAATTTAGCCAAATAAAAACACTATATCAGAACAGCCAAAATTATAGTTTGCAATTGAATTTAAAACTAATTACAATTGTCTCTGTTCAATGCGGGCGTAATTCAATGGTAGAATGAAAGCTTCCCAAGCTTTACACGCGGGTTCGATTCCCGTCGCCCGCTCCAAATCATCCAAGTCTCAGTTACCTGTGCATATTCAGTTTCTGCACTACTCTGATAAATTACCTCAATATTCTTATACCATATGCCAAAACTCTTATTTTTGTGGTAATTTACTTTATTGTTGAATATTTCCGTGTAAACTTACACAGGTATTTTAGTTTTTAATCAAGAATCCTTCAGGGACACAAATATGAATAAAGCCTCTATCGAAAGAGATCACGAGATCTTAACAGCGGAAGAACTCATTTCCTTAAGAAACAAAGCCAAACAGCAGGGATTAAAGGTGGTAATGACCAACGGCTGTTTCGATATTCTGCATTCAGGACATGTCAGCTACCTGAAAGAAGCCAAGGAACTCGGGGACATTCTTATTGTGGCAGTAAATACCGATGCGTCAGTATCAAGACTTAAAGGTCCTACCCGCCCTATCAACAACACTCAGGAAAGAATGACAATTCTTTCTGCACTGCATGCCGTCGACTGGGTGGTACCTTTCGACGAAGATACCCCAAGAGAACTTATTGCAAGGGTGCTGCCTGACATACTTGTTAAGGGGGGCGACTATAAACCAGAGGACATTGCCGGTTATCATGAAGTTAAAGCCAACGGCGGTGAGGTCAGAATTCTCTGCTTTAAAAACGGCTGTTCAACAACCAATGTAATAAAGAAAATAAAATCACTCGCCTAGGATTTTACTCGAAATCATGGCACGAATAACTTTTCGTGCCTTCAGTTCATCATAAGAAACGCAAAAAGGCATGGCTCCCGAGAGTCATGCCTTTATTTAACCGAGGATATCAGGAAACTACCAGTCCTTTGAAACCCTGTCAAGCATCACATATAAAGCCTGAGCAAGTGAATCTTCTCCGAAAAAATTTCTTATAGCCGGAAAATCTTCAACTGTAGCGGCGATATACTGTTTTTCTTCATTATCAATAAGAGTCATGCGCTGGCATACAAACTTATCGTTTCTGGTCTTGAACAGTTTAAGATAACCTAAACGACGATCATCCTTATTATGACGTTCTTCAACGTTACAAATCTGCCATCCCTTAAAGGTTATATCAATTTTGCCGTCACGTTTAACAACTTCATCGGCTGGCAAATCAGAAAGTTTCTTGCATAAATCAGGGCGTTCTTTTATAAGGGCGTTTCTGTGGTCTTCTTCAGTAACCTTTCCAAGGCCGCTGGAAGAGTCAGACGCTCCTTCCTTACCTAAAATTTTATCAAAAAAACCCATTTCTATAATCCTCCCCCGACATCCTTATTTTACTGTTTTCCCATCTAAAACGGATACTCACAGCTGAGTACTAGGAAGCCTCATGATACTCTCTAAGTGCATTATCTGCACATAATACTAATTCTTCTCTAAATAATATAGCATTTTTTGCTTGAATGTACTCAGATAAAGTTCAAACATCAAATGATTTTGCTATCTAAATAATGTTTTAGCTTCCTTTTTAAACAACAGCCTACTTTATCAGTCCGGAGTTTATGGCTTTGATATCTTCTTCTGACAGCAGTCCTGAAGTATATCTGAGATTCAGCCAGCTGAGAATGTAGGTATAACGTGCACTTGCAAGATTACTCTTGGCATTGTACAGATTTTCAGTGGCATCAAGAACGTCCACAATTGTTCTGGTACCCACATCATAACCGGCTTCAGTCGCATCAAGCGCACTCTGAGCAGAAACCACGGTCTGTGTATAAGCCTTAACGGTTCCGATTGAGGCGTTTATGTTGTTGTACTGGTTATACAGTGAAGTCTGCACGGTACGATGAGTGTTTTCCAGACTTTCACTGGCAGCCACATAATTGAGTTTAGCCTGTTCAACCGCACTGGAAACCGCACCGCCGCTGTACAGAGGCATGTTGAAAGACAACCCGACAATACCGCTGTTTGTAGTACCGTCTTCCTTACCGATGGTATTTTCCTTGTAATCGGTATATTCGGATCCGAGCTGACCATACAGATCAAGAGTAGGTTCGTGTCCTGTCTGAGCCAGGCTGATCTGATCCTTGGCTATTTCCTTTTCAATCATCTTAGCCTGAAGACTTATATTGTTTTCCTCAGCTGTTTTCAGCCATGATGAAGAATTACCGGTGACACCTGGTGTTGAAAATCTGTTTACGTCCAGCTTTGAAAGATTCTTGTGTTCCATTCCTGTAAGCTGACGCAGATTTTCATATTTGTTGGCAAGATCATTTTCAGCAATTATTACCTGAGCTGTTGCAAGGTCATACGCTGCTTTTGCTTCCTGAACATCGGTATTCGCAATCAGCCCCACGGAGAACTTCTGATTTGATTCATCATAATGACGCTTCAGAGCATCGCGATCGGCTTTTTTGAATTCAAGAATATCCTGAGCTTCAAGCACTCCGAAATAAGCGCTTGCGGTTCTGATTATCAGTCCCTGCATTGCATCGTTGTACGAAAGATCCATTGCGGTAGCTCTCTTCTGGGCAATGGAACTGTTGATGTGATTTGAATGACGCCAGATAGCCTGCTGAAGAGAAACGTTACCTCCGGCCACGAAAGCTGTGCCTGCATCATTCTTATTGGTTTTCACGTAATGTGCGTCGCCGGAAAGATTGATCTGCGGCAGCATTGCGGCATCAACTTCGTTAATGGCTTCACGTGTAGCATCTCTCTGAGCCTTAACCTGAAGAACAACCGGATCTTTAGCCAAAGCCAAACCATATATGTCCATAAGATCGTCTGCATAAACAGCACCGGATAATGTTGAAGCTAAAACTGCAGACCACACTAATGATAATCGCATGACTTCCCCCTAAAAATCTACAAATAGTCTTCTGCTATTATACTAAAACTCAAAATTGATAACATGATTTTATGATGCCACTTTTGGAACATTTGTAGGCAAAAACACATATTTTTCCATAATTCGCATACGCGTAAAGCGGCCATAACACATACATTTATGTTAATTATACATACATGTATGTTAATTTTGGAAAAAATTTTTCAAATTAAGGAATAAGATGCCGTTTTTCATGAGCGGGGATGGGTTTTCTCATAAATCTTATGCATACGGCTTTTAGCCACGTGAGTATAGATCTCAGTGGTAGTCATTGATGAATGCCCCAAAAGCTCCTGTATTGATTTCAAATCCGCCCCATTGTCGAGAAGTTCCGTGGCAAACGCATGTCTTAAAGTATGAGCCGACACGTTTCTGACTATTCCGACTTTTTTTATCAGGGATTTTATGTGGAGAAACAGGTACTGTCGTGTAAACACCTTCCCTGTTTTAGGATTTACAAAAATCAGAGCCCCCTTGTACTCCGGAATCTTCCCCTCAGACATAAGCTCCTTCATCTTGGCGGTATAAAGATTAAGAACCCTTATCTGTTCATCCGATACCGGTACCTGACGTTCCTTGCTGCCCTTTCCTCTGATTTTCAGAAACTGACTTTCAAAATTTATCATGTCATACGACAGGTTCATGACTTCACTTGATCGCAGACCGGAACCGTATATGAACAGAAGAAGACATTTGTCTCTGAGTGCATCAAGAGAATCCTCACTCAGGGCATGCAGCATCTTCATCACTTCCTGATGAGACACCACTTTAGGTATTCTCTGTCCGAGTTTTGGTGTTGAAACATTTTCGAGAGGATTATCCTTTCTGATGCCTTCAACACGAAGAAATTTCATGAATGAACGAAGGGCGTTTATCGATATTACCGTTGTATTCTCCTTCTGTCTGAGCTCATCAACGGTATATGCCAGAAATGCTTCAAAATCATCAACGGAAAAATCAGTGTATGAAGTGTTTCTTCCGGAGAGGAATACAAGAAATTTTCTGACCTGATACAGATAGGTACTCAGAGTTGCCTCGGAGAGACCGAGCTCCCCCCTGATATACGACTCGTACAGACTGAGAACCTTATCCATTCAGACCATTCCTTATTATTCAACCCCTGCTGAGTACCGGCCGATAATTCCGACTATGAAAAACACTGAGACGGAACAGCCTGATTCTCTCTCAATCAGAAACATTCACACTCTAAGTATATATCCTCGGTTCTGGTTGTTACAGCATGAATAATTAAAAATGGGTTAGTCTTCAACATCTGCCAGATAACCTTTGGTTGCCAGCCATTCCCTTCTGTCAGCTTCCCTCTTGTTTTTCTTGGAAAGAAGCATGTCCATGATGCTGTAGGCCGCCTTCTCATTGGTTTCATCGAGAGTAAGTCTCACCAGACGTCTGGTGGCCGGAGCCATAGTGGTTTCTTTAAGCTGTGAAGCATTCATTTCACCAAGACCTTTGAATCGGGTAACCTCAATATTTCCCTTATGCTTGGTACTTAGCTTTTTGACCAGATTCTCCTTTTCCTCTTCATCCAGAACATAATAGCTTTCTGTTCCCTGCACCACACGGAACAGAGGAGGCATGGCCACGTAAAGATGACCTTCTTCGATAACCTTAGGGAAATGTTTGGCAAACAGGGCACAAATCAGGGTGCCGATATGCAGACCGTCAGAATCCGCATCTGCAAGAATACAGATTTTACCGTATCTCAGCCCGCTGAGATCATCAGATGAAGGGTCAAGACCAATAGCCACGGAGATATCCTGAATGGTATCAGATTCAAAAATTCTGGCCGTTTCAACATCCCAGGTATTCAGAATTTTACCGCGGAGAGGAAGAACAGCCTGATATTCGCGGTCTCTTGCACTGTTTGCGGAACCGCCTGCAGAATCACCTTCCACCAGGAACAGCTCCCCTCTTAAAGGATCTGTACAGGTGCAATCCTTCAGTTTTCCAGGCAGAGTAGGACCGCCAACCACTCTTTTTCTGTTTACGGTCTTGGCGGTTGTTGTTCTGGCTGTGGCTCTGGCAATACATATTTCAGCAATGGCATTTGCCGCTTCAATGTTGGCGTTAAGCCAGAGAGTAAAACTGTCCTTTACGGCATTCACAACCAGTGATGCACATTCTCTGTTTGACAGTTTTTCCTTTGTCTGACCGGCAAACTGAGGTTCCGGGATTTTCACCGACAGAACAAAAGAGATGTTATCCCAGGTATCGTCTATTGTTAGACTCACGTTTTTCGGTAGCATGTTGTGAATATCACAGAACTCCTTAAGAGAACTGTTGACCGCCTGTCTAAGGCCGTTGACATGAGTACCTCCCAAAGGAGTAGGAATCAGGTTGACATATGATTCCGAAACCGTTCCTGCCGACTGGCTCATCCATACGAAAGCCCAGTCAACAATCGCATCTTCCACTTCCATATGACCGGCAAAAGGCTCCGGTGAAGGAACGTATGAGGCCTCACCAAGTGCGGTAACAAGATATTCCTTTAAATCGCCCTTGAAGCACCAGCTGTATGTTTCACTGGTCAGTGTATTCAGAAAAGTAATGGTAAGCCCCGGACAAAGAACAGCTTTGGCCTTAAGCAGTGCAATCATGGAACTTACACGGAAATTTGTACGCTCAAAATACGTCGGATTCGGTTTGAAACGGATTTTTGTTCCGGTGTTCTTTTTTCCCACCTCACCTATAACATGAAGATCCTCTACCTTGTTTCCGTCGGCATATCCAATCTTATACACCTTGCCGTCACGCTTGATTTCAGCTTCAAGCTTTTCAGACAGGGCATTCACCACACTCACACCAACGCCGTGCAGACCGCCGGAGAAGGAATAGTTACGGTTTGAGAATTTACCGCCGGCATGCAGTTTACCGAAAATCAGTTCCACGGCCGGAACCTTTTCCTGAGAATGAATGTCCACAGGCATGCCTCGACCGTTATCGGCAACCTCCAGAGACTGATCCTCATACAGAACCACGTCTATTTTAGTGGCAAATCCCGCCAGAGCCTCGTCGACACTGTTGTCAATAACTTCCATACCCAGATGATTTGGTGAAGAAGTATCAGTATACATCCCCGGACGTCTGCGAACAGGATCCAGACCTTCAAGAACTTCAATCGAATCGCCATTATATTCATCTAAAACATCTGTTGACATTACCATCACCTGAAATAGAAAGAGGTTAGATACTTACAATCTTGCCTAAACCGTATTTATACTTTGATTTCATTAATATACAGCCGGACAAAAGCCTTAACTGCAGGCTTTTTCACGTCCTTTGGAGGTCTATTATAACATACTGAAATATTTGAAAGGAAAAGCCTCTTGAAATTTATCAGAGAGGCCTGTCAGGAAAAATCAGTTTATAAGGAATCGGATTATTTCAGGAAGATAGAATTCATAATGATCAAACTGATGACAGCCACCGTCCTCTATATGAACCAGTGCACTGCGTCCCAGAAGCACGCTGGCATCGACATAATCCAGCAGTTCATCCCCTCTCTGAAGAAACAGAGCCAGATTTTTTGTATTAAGCTCGTATGATTCCGCTATTTTTTTTGCATCCTCAACATGCTTTTCGGTAATTTCGAACTCATCTCCGGTATAAACGTTTATCTGCTTTCCCTTAACCTGTTCAAGGAAATTCCACGGATACACACACGGATTTATCAGTACGGCCTTAAGGTTGTACTTGGCAGACAGATACATTGACAGAAAACCGCCCATCGAACTTCCGATAAGACACACCTTTACCCCCTGGTTCAGGTACTTCTCAACAAGAGAACACATGTCGGCAAAAGCCTCTGCGGGGGTATTTGGAAGATCCATGGCATCAAAGGAAAGATCCACCTCATAGTCGTGTATGTAATCCTTTGTCTGAGTCGCCTTCACGGCTCTGGATGAGGACTTGAACCCATGAACATATAAAACCACAGTGTTATTCATTTAGTACCCGCCTATCGCAAAATCAGGTCTGAACGACTCAAAAGGCAGACGATACACATCAGTGGATATGCCTCCGTCAGGAGTGAATGTTATGTACCTCCACCCCGGTCCTTTGCTGTCCAGGCCGAAATTAAAACTTAAAGGTTCAAACTGAATACTTGTGGCAGGAGAAGAAATAAATCTTATTCCGTCTCTTACAAAATCCGTTTCCTGATGCACATGTCCGCAAAGAACAAGCTTCACTTTCGGATAGTGAGAAATAAGCTCAAGAAGTTCTTCCTTATTTCTCAGCTCATGCTGATCAAGCCATGCGCTGTTTACCCTGTAGGCATTATGATGCAGACACACAACCGTATAAAGTTCCGGATGATTATCCAGACACTGTCTGAGATAATTTAGCTCTTCCGGAGTTATCCAGCCGAAGGGTGCGTTGTAGACCTGAGTATTAAGCAGTACGAACTGCCATTTATCAACTATTACGTTCTTGGCGGCACTGACTCCCACGGTTGGGAATACTCTGGCCATTTTTGGACCGTCATCATGATTGCCCGGAAGCCAGAATACCGGCTGTGAGAAAGAATCGTGCATCATTTTGGCGAAATTGATATAGGACTGTTCGGAATAATCCTGAGCAATATCACCTGTAGCAATTATCAAATCAAATTTTCTATTCTGTCTGAGAACAGCATCAATCACAGCCTGAAGACTTCCGGCTGTATTGATACCTAAAAAGCCAGTATTCAGATCCGCAAACAGATGCGTATCAGTAAGCTGAAGGATACTGAATGCCCCGTCAGCTCTGGAAGGCTTTACATATTCTTTATCAAAATCTTGCACTGATAATAAAATCCTATATTGCTTGATGCTCCAAAAATCACCTACAGGAAAAGAAAAAGGAGCATTCCCATGCACTGTCAGAAATCACCCGTCCGACAGCAGTACGGTCATTTTGCATTACCGAATGACGCATTCTTTTATGACTGCTGTTGTTTCTGCGTTCAATATTTTTTATTGAATGATTTCCTTAAGTTAATGTTTCCCGCAAAAAGCTAAAATTAACTTCAGTTCATCTTTCCGAAACGTCTCGGATTCAAAGCGAATCAGAGCTCACCCCACCGGAAGACTGAAGAAATGATCAGTTGTGCAGCTATTGATGTATCACAAACGACACAAATTAACGAATTGATTTACTACAACAATCGAAAACAATTTTATATATATTTATAATAAAAAACGTAAAAATAAATCATAAAAACCATAAAAAAATTTTTTGTTTTTATAATTTTTGAACAATCACACATTTATTACAGAGCTACTCAGACAGAAAATTCTTTCTGATTTTTTCTCTGTGAAGGGCCAGATACTGAATTCCGATAATGGCTATGGCATTACAGAAATCCCCGTTTTCCAGCATTTCATATGCTTCAGAAAAAGGCACCGAAAAAACCCTTATGTTCTCATGCTCTGTCGCAAGTCCGTGGATCCCGCAGGCTTTTGAAGCATCAACCATACCAATGTAGAGATCGATACTTTCAGTTGATCCGCCCGGAGTAGTAAAAAAGCGGGTGGCAAACACGGCTTTACTGCATTCCACTCCGGCTTCTTCCCTGACTTCTCTAAGTACGGTATTCAGAGTATTATGCCTGTCCTTTTCATCAACAATTCCGGCTACCACTTCAAGCAGCCACGGATTCTGATCTTTTCTTATTGCCCCCGGACGGAACTGTTCGATAAGAATCACCTCATCCCTTACCGGATCATAAGGAACCAATGCAGCGGCATCACCTCTTTCAAAAATTTCACGGGACATAGGACCTATGATCGTGCCGTCAAAGCCCTCATAACTCACCGTATACCGATCCATACCAAAAAAACCTTTATACAGTGGTTCAGTTCCATGCAATGTATATTTTAAATGTTGCCGCCGCATTAATTTACCGTTTAAAAAGTTGTAAGACACGCCTCGGAATATTCCCGCAACCCTTTTCTCTGTTGATTTTACATACAACAAATTCAAAAAATTGTGAAAGAAAATGTTTTCATTATAAAAAGACAGTGATTTATAAAAATTATTTTTATCTTGCTTAACTGTCTTTCAATAAAAAACGATTAAAATCTAATCGTTTTAACATTTTTATCATTTTTTTATTACATTCTATATACTTTACACAACTCTTGCAAAGTATGACAGAGAATATGCTTCCAAATACCTTTACATTGTCTATATTTTCATCAGAAAACGTCATATTACTCATTTTTACCCACAACTGTTCCTGCTGATATTTTTGTTTTGTAAATTAGAGTAGAGTAAAATAAAACACGGAACTTGAACATCAATGCTTACACCGGCTGTTTCACGCCCACCGTTTTCACGGAACCGTGCAGTCCGCCGGTACACATACAGGATTATTTATCAAAATGTCAGCCACACTTTTAAAAAACGCTACATACATAAATGAAGGCTGTACCAGCCAGAGAGACATTCTTCTAAAAAACGGCCTGATTGAAAGAATTGACACAAGCATTCCTGCTGATGACAGCTACGAAATCATCGACTGCAGAGATATGCTTGTACTGCCAGGCGTGATAGACGACCAGGTTCACTTCCGTGAACCCGGCGCAACCCACAAGGCTACCATTGCCACTGAATCAGTGGCTGCAGTGCTTGGAGGAACAACTTCATTCATGGACATGCCGAACAACAATCCTCCGGCAGTAACCATTGAAGACATCATGGCCAAAAAGGACATAGCGGCCAGAAATTCATACGCAAACTACTCTTTCTACCTCGGTGCAACCGAAAACAACATGGAAGAAATACAGAAAATAAACCCTGCTGAAATCTGCGGCGTGAAAATCTTCATGGGTTCTTCTACCGGCAATCTTCTTGTTGACAAGGATGAGGCTCTCTACAATATATTCAAAAACTGTCATGTTCTCATAGCCACACACTGTGAAGACAATGCCCTGATTAACAAAAACATGGAAGAATTCAAGGCCAGGTACGGAGAGGAAAATTTAAAACCTTACATGCATCCTCTCATCAGAAATCACAAGGCATGCTACAAATCAACCAAGAAAGCCGTGGATCTGGCACTTGAAACCGGAGCAAATCTCCATGTTCTTCATCTTTCAACGGAAGATGAAATTGAGCTGTTCAGACCTTTTGCTGACATCAGCCTGGAACAGAGAAAAATAACAGCCGAAGCGTGTGCGCACCATCTGTTCTTCAATGACAAATCATACGAAAGACTCGGTAACAGACTGAAATGCAACCCTGCCGTCAAAACCGAAGAGGACAGAAAGGCTCTCATAAGTGCAGTGGAACAGGGAATTATTTCAATTATTGCCACCGACCATGCTCCTCATACTCTGGAGGAAAAGAATCAGCCTTTCTACAAAGCTCCGTCCGGATTACCTCTGATTCAGTATTCACTGCTGGCCGTCCTTGAACTGGTTCATCGCAATGAACTTTCTCTTGAAGCTGCCGTAACGGCTCTAAGCCATAATCCTGCCGTAAGATTCAATATCGACAGAAGAGGTTTTATAAAGGAAGGATATTTTGCCGATATAGCTGTTGTTAAAAACGAGGAATTCACCGTTAAACCTGTGGATATCGCTTCAAAGTGCAAATGGTCTCCGTTCCTGGGATACACATTCGCCAACAGAGTGATGCATACATTTGTTAACGGCAACCACGTAGTCAACAACGGAATTTTTGTTCCGAACAATATTTTCGGACGAGATCTTCGTTTTAACAGATAATCATATTGTTTCATCCCGGAACCGGCGGTTCGAAATTATCACCGGTTCCATTTTCTCTCCGTCGAACATCACTGGAATCAGTTCCTTAATGTCATTTTCAGACAGTAAACAGCATGATGTTTTCATGAAAGCATTCATATGAGTTGTGTTTAATCAGCAATTATAAAGTACACATTTCTGATAAAAAGTTGGATAATTTAACTAAAGTTTCTTTTGTATAACATTTTGATAACATTTATTGTTTTTTTATCTGGAAAAACCCTCACATTTCTTGTTAAATGCTATACTAGAATTAGTCAAGTTGTTAAAATTATAAATAAATTAGAAAAATATTGTGTAAATTCATGCCGTATTTTACTTATTTATAACAACAATGCAATTTAATAGACTTTTTTCATAAGTCAGAAGATTCGAAACAAATTATTCAGGGATTTTAATCATGTCTGCTGCAACTGTACTGATTGTTGATGATGAACCTGTAGCATGTAAAATGGCTACGTCCATATTCAACGCTGAAGGGTACGAAACCCTTATTGCCGGTAACGGTGACGAAATGCATGAGATTCTCAGCAGTCGTCAGGTCGACCTTATTCTTCTTGATATCAACCTTCCCGGTAAAAACGGGCTTATCCTCGCCAGAGAAATCAGAGAGAAGGGTGATATCGCCTTAATGTTTGTAACAGGACGTGATAACGACATTGACCGTATCCTCGGACTTGAAATCGGTGCAGATGACTACATCACCAAGCCATTCAATCCCAGAGAACTGACCATCAGAGCCAGAAACCTCATCAACAGAACAAAATCCAAAAAGGAACCTGTACAGCAGTTTGTTCCTACCGCTTCAGAAAAATATGAATTTGACGGCTGGGTTCTGGAAACCAACAGCCATGACCTGATCAGTCCGTCAGGTGTTGAAACCAGACTTCCAAGAGCCGAATTCCGCATGCTCCAGTATTTCTGTGAACATCCAAAACTCATTGTTACCCGCTCAGACCTCATGTTCTTCATGATGGGACGCGAGTTAAAGGAACATGACAGAACCGTTGACGTTACCATCAGAAAACTGCGCCGTCATCTGGACAGCGAAGATGCTCAGAATCTAATCGAAACAATTTTCGGTGAAGGTTATCGCTTCGGAGCAGACGTTAAGGTATCATAAGAAAAAATCCGGTCAATCCTTACACAAGGATTGACTGTCCACATCCCTGAGACAGTCATGCAAGAACCGGAAAACTCTTTTAAGAAGGACGTGAATCCCCTGATTCACGTTTTTTTTTGTTACCCGAATATAAAACCTGAATTCATTTTCGTAAAGGTGTGCCCCCCGTAACCTGCTGACGTAAGTATACAGCCGAAGACAAACCGGCCATATTCATAAAATAAAGCGTCACCCCACTCCGGAAGCACGAGGAAATACTTGTTCAATTCAGAGAACAGTCTTATTGATGCTCCGAAACCGCATTACATTCCGGAAAGAGTCATCACAAAATTTCTGAGTTCCTTTGTATCAGCCAGAATATCTTCCCTCAATTCGATAATTCTGCTGTTCAGAGCATATGAATCACGTTCTTTCAACAGTTCAAGTTCAATTTCCTTGGCCTTGGAGGAAACTCTTGTAAGACCTATTGAGCTGGCAGCTCCTTTAATCTTGTGAAGTTCCTTACCTGCTTCCTCAAAGCCATTCTTGTTGAAATAGCTCATGCAGTTGCCCAGATAGTCTTCAACACTGTTAAGAAACATATCTATGCCTTCACAGATAGGTCCCTTTCCCGCGATGCTGACAAACTCGTTAACGTATTTTATATTTACAATATCTGTTATCATTTATTATTCCTGATATTTTTGTAGGTTTTCTACCAGTTTACTCAAAGATAAAGGCTTGTTCATCACTCCGTCAATATGATGCTTTTCATATTCCTGCCTGTCATTTATAACATTGGCAGTCAGGGCAATCAGAGGAATCCTGCATCCCAGTTCATTAACGAACACGTCAGCCACATCAAAGCCTGTCATATCCGGTAACTGCATATCCAACAATGCAAGATCCAGCTCCTCACTCTTGAATAAATCTATAGCTTCCTGACCAGTTTTAGCCACAAATACCTTGTGTCCCAGCTTTTCCAGCATTGTTCTGGCTACAAGAATGTTTAAATCAACATCTTCAACTAGCAATACTCTCAAACTTGTTTTCACCTGTCTGCTTTCAGATACACCATCTGTCTGCTTGAAGGAGAATTTAACGGTAAAAGTACTTCCCTTTCCAAGTTCACTGTCAAGATGAACGGAACCGTTAAGTGCCTGACACAGATTCTTGGTAACATGAAGTCCGATACCGGTACCGGTTGACTGTTTTGTTCCTTCAACCTGATAGTAAAGACCGAATATCTTCTCCTGTTCTTCCTTGGCTATGCCTATACCGGTATCCGTTATCGCAAAGGAAAGTTCAGCGGCGTCTCCGTTCATATGCTGCTTCACATTAATGGTTATGCCGCCTTTCTTGGTGAATTTGATGGCGTTGCCTGTCAGATTCCAGAGAATCTGACGCAAACGTGTCGGATCAAGCAGAAGATACTCCGCCACCTTTCCTTCGACATTAAATTTGAAATCAAGGTTCTTCTGTTCCGTCATGAGATGAGACAGTGTTTCAAAATCATCCAGAAAATCCTGCCACTTGACCTTTTCATAAATTACGTTAAATGTCTGACGCTCAAACTTGTTCAGGTCAATAACATCATTGAAGATATTGCCCAGCGTAACCGCACTGACGTTGATAGCCTTAAGATTACGCATGTCATCTCCGTTAAAACGACCGGTCTGCATAAGTATGTCACTTAACCCGACTATACCGTTTAACGGTGTTCTGAGTTCATGACTCAGAGTAGATATGAAATTACTCTTATCACGTGAGGTCTTTTCAAGAAGATCCTGCTCATACTTAAGTTTTGTTATATCGTGTCCGTACAGCATGATGCCTATCAGATTACCTTCCGCATTGACAGCAGGTCTTTTTCTCATCTGATAAACCACTCCGTTTATGGTGCTTTCATACGTTACGTCACTTTTATTCATTTTCAGAATATCATCGAACTTGGCAAAGATATCATCAAGTTCATGATCATCCTTCAGAAGTTCAACAAGCTGAGCCGCATCCTTGATTCCCAGCAGTCTGAGCATATTATCGTTACATCCCTTGATATTACCGAGTTCGTCTCGGTACATAATGATATCGGGAGTGAGATCAACTATGGCAGAGAAGAACGTTGCCTGCTCTTCCAGTTCCTTTTCAACCTTCTTTTTCTGCCCGCGCAGAACTTCATGGTCTTTGGTAAGAGTAAGATTTCTGTCTCGCTGGTTAATCATGGCAACGTATGTTTTTGCCAGAGATTTCTTCATATCCTTAACCTGGGTTCTGGCATTTTCAACATCAGCGAACACCTGATAAAAGAAGAATACGACGAACGGGGTAAGAAGAGCTCCGTAGCATAGAGGCTGAATCACGTCATAAATGGAAATGGCGCCATTAAAGAAATAACTTAGGGCACAGTGTACAACGGTGATAAAAAGAGTCAGAAAAAAACCGAGCACGGCTGACAGATATACAACAGACTTCTGATACAACCTGCTTACCCAATGTTTTAACTTCTGCTCACAGACACTGTAAATATTCATGATACGTTATACCAATTCCATTTGATTTTCTGCCGTTACATTTCACTTTCTGTGAAAATACGCCGGTAACGGCAGCGTATATTACATCTTCACGACTGTCACGGGGGCTTTAATTATTGTAGTGACAGTACTCCTCAAAATTCTCAAACAGCCAAGGTTCCTTCTTTCTGAGATCAGCCAGCATTCTGCGGGTAATCAGTGTTACTCCGCCTTCAGATCTGTAGAATCTGCGTTCATCCTCTTCCTTGTTTTCTCCGACTACCAGATTTCTAGGAAGCTCGCAGCCCCTGTCCAGAATAACCCTGGTTATACGGCAGCCTCTGTGAATAACACAGTCAGGGAAGGCTACGACTTCGTTTATAAAGGTAAAAGAATGTACGCGTACGTTATAAAACAGCACGCTCGAACAGATCGATGAGCCACTGATAATCACACCAGCGGCGATTACGCTGTTTCTGAGGATGGTTGAAGCTCCGTTCAGATCCTGTACATACTTTGCACTAGGAAGCTGCATCTGGTATGTCCATATCGGCCAGTCCTGGTCATATATATCCAGATCCGGTGTTACAGATGCAAGGTCCATATTGGCCGCCCAGAACGAATCCACGGTTCCGACATCTCGCCAGTAAATCTGATTCTTGGCTCTGTTGCACACGCAGGAAATACTGAAATCATGAGCATGAGCCTTACCCTGACTTACCAGACGGGGAATGATGTCCATGCCGAAATCATGACTGGAATCTTCAGTCTGCTCATCCTCATAAAGTACGTCATAGAGAAATTTAGCATCAAAAACATAAATACCCATGGATGCCAGGCACATCTTATCATTGTTTGGCATTGTTCTCGGATTCTTTGGCTTTTCATCAAAGCTGGTGATCAGTCCGTCATCGTTTACAGTCATGATTCCGTAAGAACTTGCCTGTTCTTTCGGAATAGGCACGCATGCTACCGTCAGAGGACCTCCGTGCTGAAGATGATCCAGAACAATCTTGGCATAATCCATCTTGTACACATGGTCACCGGCCAGAATCAGTATGTACTGAGGACGGTGATCCTTGATTATGTCAATATTCTGATATACGGCATCTGCTGTCCCCCTGTACCAGTGAACCTCATCAATTCGCTGCTGGGCAGGAAGCAGATCCAGAAATTCATTGAACTGGTTACGCAGAAAAGACCACCCGGCCTGAAGATGTCTTAACAGACTGTGTGACTTATACTGCGTTACCACACCTATTTTGCGGATTCCCGAATTAATGCAGTTGGATAATGCAAAATCGATAATTCTGAATTTACCGCCGAAATATACAGCAGGCTTGGCTCTGGTATCAGTCATCTGATGTAATCTGCTGCCTCTGCCTCCGGCTAAAATGATAGCCATGGTCTTTTTGCTGGCCTGACGTGCACTTAATGATTCTGCCATTTCAACATTTCCAATATTCGAGAAAAAAATAAATCAGTTTCAGCTTTTCCGCAAACGGAAAAGCATCAATTAAAACACATACAGAACAATTATACAAAACATTTACAAATTACTTTGAGCATTGCTCCACAGTTTGTCAATGTTAAATCCCGACTTTCAGGAAAATTCATACTGAGAAATCCGAAAAAAAGCCTAACCTCTGCTGATGCCGTCATATATGTACGGTCTGCCTATGGCCGTCCCCTGCCCTCCTTTTTCAGCAAGTATCTCTCCGATTTTATCTATGCACGGCCACCGCTGCGTAGACCACATGGGAGCTATAAGCGAAGCATCCTGAACGGAAGCCCCTATTCGTTCATACATGATTTCCGGCGGTGTATACTGAATCAGTCTGGCGGCGATTTCCGCATATTCATCAAGTTCAAGAACCGATATTTCTCCCCTGCGGTACATCGCGGCCATGGCACTGCCTTTAACAATGTGCAGCTGATGGAGCTTAAGGGCGTCCACACCTTCATCAATTACCATCTGCAGTGTGGTGAGATTATGAATCAGTTCCTCTCCAGGAAGACCTATTATCAGGTGAGCACAGACCTTTATCCCTCGACTTCTGGCACGGTTGACCGTATCCGCGTACTGAGAAAAATGATGATGTCTGTTTATCAGATCCAGAGTTTCGTCAATCGCACTCTGCAATCCAAGTTCGAGCCACACCTCCTTCCCTTCATCCTGATATCTTTCCAGCAGATCCAGTACTTCATCGGATACGCAGTCCGGTCTGGTTCCTACGCATATTCCGACAATATTGGGATATTCCAGAGCTTCTGAATACATTCTTTTCAGCAGCTGAAGCTCCGCATAGGTGCTGGTGTATGCCTGAAAATAGGCAAGAAATATTTTTGAACGTTTTTCAGGAGCCTGTGCCAGCTGTTCCGAAATTGACAGGCTCTCTTTACCTTCCCCGGAAAAAGAAGATATATTGCAGAATGTACACCCGCCTCTGCCGAGAGTTCCGTCGCGATTGGGGCAGGTGAAATTGCCGCTTAACGACAGTTTCTGCACCCTCTGTCCGAAACGTCTTTTAAGATAATCACCATAGGTATTCAGATACTGATTAATATGCATATACTGTTACAAACCGAAAAACTCACATGCGTAAAATACTGCAAAACAGAAAAACAATCCTCACAGGCAGTGTGGCGGCAGATGACTTATTTTTCCACAACTTTTAAATGTACTGTGAAATATTAACTTAAAACTTAAAAAAAACAAATATCCGCCATGTCATTCTCCTGTCCGCAATAATTCACATCAATTTATCGAGACATAAAAAAAGAGTGAACGGAAGCAGATAGTTTCCCGTTCACCCTTCTTAAAAAGCCTTTTATGCTATTTTATCAGCATGCCGGCAGAAGACTCATACCCATAAGATACTTATCCACAGCTCTGGCACAGCGACGACCTTCACTCATTGCTCTCACAACCAGTGACTGACCGCTTCTCATGTCCCCTGCGGCAAACACCTTTGGAACGCTGGTCATAAAACCTGATTCAACATCAGGATCCGGCACTGCAGCCGCATTGCCTCTGGCATCTCTGGCGACTCCGAATCCGTCCAGAACGGCATCCAGCGGATGAACAAAGCCCATTGCCAGGAATACGTAATCAGCCTTCAGTTCGTGTTCAGTTCCTTCCTTGTTGACCAGTTTTCCGGCCTTGAATTCACATTCACTTACCTTGAGAGCAGTAACCTTTCCGTCCTTACCGATAAACTCATTGGTATTCAGGCTGTACAGTCTTTCACAACCTTCCTCATGAGAGGTGTAGGTTCTGAAGATTCTCGGCCATTCAGGCCATGTGGCCAGTACGTCATATTCAACAGGAGGCTTTGGCATAACTTCAATCTGAGTTACTGAAGCCGCGCCCTGTCTGTTGGCAGTACCCACGCAGTCGGCACCGGTATCACCGCCGCCGATAACCACCACATGCTTACCCTTAACATTGATAGGGTTCTTACCGCCGCCGTTAACTTCCTTGTTCTGACCGATAAGATATTCCAGAGCAAAATGAATATTGCCCAGTTCTCTTCCCGGAGCCTTCAGATCTCTAGGAGTTTCTGAACCTCCGCATAGAGCAATGGCATCAAAGTTATCCATAAGTTCCTTTGGACTTACAACAGCAGTAGCATCACAGCGAACACCGTGAGGCAGTTTGTCTGTATCGGCAACAAGGGTACTGGTACGGAAGGTAATGCCTTCTGCTTCCATCTGATCCATACGACGATCAATGAGAGACTTCGGAAGCTTGAAATCAGGAATGCCGAATCTCAGAAGTCCGCCGATATGATCATTCTTTTCAAAAACAGTCACGTCATGACCTGCACGGGCAAGCTGCTGTGCACATGCGAGACCGCTAGGACCTGAACCGATTACGGCAACCTTCTTTCCGGTTTTAACTGTAGGAATCTGAGGTTTAACATAGCCGTGTTCCCATGCGTAATCAATAATCTTGCGTTCAATAGAACGGATCCCCACGGAAGTGGTATCTTCAGCGGTACCTACTGTTCTGCCGCAGATACCCACGCTGCACGCAGCTTCACAGAGAGCCGGGCATACACGTCCGGTAAATTCAGGGAAACTGCTGGTACTGTGCAGAACCTTGATTGCAGTCTGGTAATCCCCCCTGTAAACAAGATCATTGAAGTCAGGGATGTTGTTGTGCACCGGACACTTGTTGTTACAGAAAGGAACACCGCAGTCCATACATCTTGCCGCCTGAATTGTAGCTTCATCATCTGTCAGGCACGGGGTGAACTCGTTAAAATTCTTAACACGTTCAGCAACACTGAGGTGCTTGTCATTTATGCGAGCATATTCCATAAATCCTGTTGGCTTACCCATTTACACACCCTCCTTACTGTTAGACTGCAACACAAGTGCATGACGGTATTCTTTAGGGAATACCTTTACAAAATCGCTGAGGCTGTCCGCCCAGTTGTTTAAAATATCCTTGGCTCTCTGACTGCCTGTCAACTTGGCATGATTTTCAACAAACTTTCTCAGAATGTCTTCATCAGCCATGCCGCAGTGACGAGGTTCGGCCACGTTCTGTGCTGAAGAAGGAAGAACCTTTTCCAGATCTACGGAAGTCAGGTTGCATGAATCAGCAAATGTACCATCAGGATCATAAACATAGGCAATACCGCCTGACATACCTGCCGCAAAGTTACGTCCGGTCTTGCCCAGAACGATAACGGTACCGCCGGTCATGTATTCACAGCCGTGATCACCAACACCTTCAACTACAGCTGTTGCACCTGAATTTCTTACGCCGAATCTTTCACCGGCCACACCGCTGATATAGGCTTCACCGCTGGTTGCACCATAGAAGCAGGTATTACCGCAGATGATATTTTCATAAGAGTTGGCGGTGAAATCACGACGAGGATGAATAATCAGCTTACCGCCTGACATACTCTTGCCGACATAGTCGTTTGCTTCACCGGTAAGTTCAACGGTTATACCACCGCAGAGGAAGGCAGCAAATGACTGACCTGCAGTACCGGTCAGACGAAGAGTTATGGTATCGTCTGCAAGACCGTGGTCACCGTATTTTTCCGCAACGGCACCGGAGAGCATGGTACATGCCGTACGGTTCACGTTGGTGATTCTGCCGGTAAACTCAACCTTTTTACCCTTATTGATGGCATCTGCCGCACTTGAGATAAACTCGTTATCCAGCGCCTTTTCCAGACCGTGATCCTGGAATTCAGAATGTCTGATTGCAGTGCTTTCAGCTCTTTCAGGCTGATAGAAGATCTTGGAGAAATCCAGCCCCTTAGCCTTCCAGTGTTCGATACCCTGACGCTTGTCAAGATATTCTGAATGACCGATAAGATCATCAAACTTTCTGATACCCATGGAAGCCATGATCTGACGAACTTCTTCAGCAACGTAGAAGAAATATCTTACAACGTGTTCCGGACGACCGGCAAAACGCTTACGCAATTCAGGATCCTGAGTTGCCACACCTACCGGACAGGTATTAAGCTGACACTTTCTCATCATGATACAGCCTGATGCAACCAGAGGAGCAGTAGCAAAACCGAATTCATCCGCACCGAGGAGAGCACCGATAACAACGTCTCTACCTGTCTTGAGCTGACCGTCAACCTGTACTCTTACACGACCACGGAGACGGTTAAGAACCAGGGTCTGCTGAGTTTCAGACAAACCGAGTTCCCAGGCGGAACCTGCGTGCTTGATTGATGATGCAGGTGAAGCACCTGTACCGCCGTCATGACCTGCGATTACGATATGATCCGCCTTGGCTTTGGCAACACCTGCCGCAACGGTACCGATACCCACTTCTGATACCAGCTTAACTGAAATTGAAGCCTTCGGATTAACATTCTTCAGGTCGTGAATCAGCTGAGCCAGATCTTCAATTGAGTAGATATCGTGATGAGGTGGAGGAGAAATAAGACCTACACCAGGAACTGAGTGACGGAGGAAACCGATATATTCGGAAACCTTGTGTCCAGGTAACTGACCGCCTTCACCAGGCTTTGCACCCTGTGCCATCTTGATCTGAATCTGATCAGCGTTCACACAGTATTCAGCGGTTACACCGAAACGTCCTGAAGCAACCTGCTTGATGGCGGAACGGAGACTGTCACCAGGTTCAAGTTCAATATCTCTTGCCACACGGCCTTCACCAATGATTTCAGAAAGCTTGGTCTTCTTGGTTACCGGCTGGAAACGTCTTGCGTCTTCACCGCCTTCACCGGTATTGGACTTACCGCCGATACGGTTCATGGCAATGGCCAGATTGGTATGGGCTTCAGTAGAAATAGAACCGAGCGACATTGCACCTGTAGCAAAACGCTTAACGATTTCCTTTGCAGGCTCTACTTCATCAATGCTGATTGGACTGAACGGAGACTTGATTTCAAAGAAACCGCGAAGAGTCAGATGTCTCTTGGTCTGATCATTAATGATCTGAGCATATTTCTGATAGGTTTCGGCATCATTCTGACGTACTGCATGCTGCAGATTTGAAATGGCGTCTGGAGTCCACAGGTGATCTTCACCTCTTACACGGACGCTGTATTCACCGCCGACATCAAGGCTTTCAGCAAGAAGAGGATCCTTACCAAAGGCCGCGTTATGAAGATTAATGGCTTCCTGTGCGACTTCAAACAGACCAACACCTTCCACATTGCTTGCGGTATTGGTGAAGTACTTGTCAACAAATTCACGGGTAAGACCGACAGCTTCAAACACCTGAGCACCGGTGTATGACATATAGGTTGAAATACCCATCTTTGACATGGTCTTGCACAGACCTTTACATACGGCCTTGATGTAATGATGGATGTAATCTTCTTCAAGAGCCTTGTCACCCTTGGCAAGATCACGGAGGGTTTCAATGGCAAGATACGGATGAACCGCTTCAGCACCGTAGCCTGCGAGAAGAGCAAAATGATGAACTTCTCTGGCACTGCCTGTTTCAACAACCAGACCGGTACTGGTTCTCAGACCGGCGTTAACCAGACGTAAATGAACTGTAGAAGTAGCAAGCAGAGCCGGAATTGCCACACGATCCCTGCATACCTTGCGGTCGGTAACAATCAGAATGTTGGCGCCAGCCTTAACGGCATCTTCAGCTTCGCACGCAAGACTTGCAAGACGTGCTTCGATACCTTCCTTGCCCCATGAAAGAGGATAGGTGATATCAAGCTCATATGAACGGAACTTGCTGTCTGTGTACTTGGCGATGCTGCGGATCTGTTCCATGTGCAGTTCGCTTAAGATCGGCTGTTCGACTTCAAGTCTGATAGGAGGATTGATATCGGTGGAATTCAGCAGATTTGGTCTTGGTCCGATGAATGACAGCAGAGACATTACCATTTCTTCTCTGATCGGGTCGATTGGAGGATTGGTTACCTGAGCAAACACCTGACGGAAGTAATCGTAAAGGGTCTTGTCCTTCTTTGCCATTACTGCAAGTGCGGCATCGTTACCCATTGAAGCAAGAGGTTCCTGTCCGAGCTTTGCCATCGGAAGCATAATTTTGTTGATGTCTTCATTGGTATAACCGAACAGCTGCTGCATATCAAGAAGTGATGCTTCATGAGCAATAGGTGCAACGTTTCCTGAACGTTCGTCCAGTTCACCGATCTTGATGCGAATCTTATTGATCCATTCGCTGTATGGCTTTGCTGTTGCAAGGCTGTTCTTGATTTCTGAGTCGTCAATGATGCGCCCCTGTTCCATATCAATGAGGAACATCTTACCCGGCTGCAGACGCCATTTCTTCAGAATTCTTGAATCTTCGATAGGAAGAACGCCGGATTCAGATGCCATAACCACCAGATCGTCCTTGGTTACCAGATATCTGGCAGGACGGAGACCGTTACGGTCGAGTGTAGCACCTATCTGACGGCCGTCGGTAAAGGCTACGGCTGCAGGGCCGTCCCACGGTTCCATCATTGCGGCATGATATTCATAGAAGGCATGACGCTTCGGATCCATGGTGGCATGCTTTTCCCATGCTTCGGGAATCATCATCATTACGGCGTGTGCCAGTGAATAACCGCTCATGGTAAGAAGTTCAAGAGCATTATCGAAAGATGCGGAATCTGACTGCCCCGGATAAATCAGAGGCCATACCTTTTCCAGATCATCACCTAAAACAGGAGAATGAACGCATTTTTCTCTTGCTCTCATCCAGTTGACATTACCGCGAACGGTGTTGATTTCACCATTGTGCGCAATCATGCGGAACGGATGAGCCAGATCCCATGACGGGAATGTATTGGTAGAGAATCTCTGATGAACCATCGCAAGTGCAGACTGGCATCTGGTATCAGCAAGATCTCTGAAATATGTTCCAACCTGATCAGCCAGAAGCAGACCTTTATACACAATGGTTCTGGCAGAGAAAGAAGGAATATAGAATTCATGACAGTGTCTCAGGTTAAGATTCTTAATAGCCTTAGAACTGCGTTTTCTGATTATATAGAGTTTTCTTTCAAGAGCGTCTGTTACCAGAACATCCTTACCGCGACCGACAAAAATCTGTCTGATTACAGGTTCTGTAGCCTTTACGGTCGGAGACATCGGACAGTCGGTATCTACCGGCACGTCTCTCCACCCCAGAACAACCTGACCTTCTGCTCTTACGGCACGTTCGATCTCTTCTTCACAGGCCTTGCGTGAAGCGGCTTCACGAGGTAGGAAAATCATACCGACGCCGTATTCGCCTGCAGCCGGCAACTTCACTCCCTGCAGAATCATATCATCACGATACAGCTGATCAGGTATCTGAATCAAAATACCTGCACCGTCACCCTGTAATGGGTCGGCACCTACAGCACCTCGGTGATTGATATTTTTGAGTATAAGCAAACCCTGCTCAACAATACTATGACTCTTAATCCCCTTCATATGAGCAACGAAACCGACGCCGCATGCGTCATGCTCATTGGCAGGATCATAAAGCCCCTGGCTCTTAGGTAATGCTGAATCCATCACATCAAATCCTCTATATAACAACAATGTTGCCATTTATTCGAAACAGCCTAGCCGCTCCGATACAAAATGACAAACCTAAAAAATTATGTCTATATCCACTTAAGATATAAAAATTCTCACTTAATCAGTGCATTAAGCATAATTCATGCCACATAAAAGATTGTTTTAAATAAATATTTATTCATTTTTTATTTTCCAGGGAAAAGCCAGTCTACGAAGTTTGTTTTCAGAACAAAAACATGCATTATATTGTATGTAATATATAAATATTCTAGTTTTATCAAAAACACAACTTAATCACTTTAACAGCAGTTCAAATCATTATTTTAAATAATTATGTATTTATTATGAATAATTATTCATTTTACACTTAAAAATACCTGCCGAAAATTATTCTCCTTTTCTAAGCGCCCCAGATCCGGTTAAATTGCACTTTATTAGCGCACAGAAAAAGAACATCTTCCTACATTAGTCACATATTCAGTGCCATCAGGCCGATGGTTGAATTTTAACCGCCAGCAGTTTTTATCTTCTGTCATGTTTTTATTTGGTTCATTCTGCACCAAGAATGTGCACATTCAGATATCTTTAAACAAATCTTAATCACAAGTTAAGATTCATTATCCTTTATATATATAACACTGGCAAAATCCCGCCTGCGAAACACGTAACCTCATCTATATACCTCTGGCTGCTAAAAACACAGCATTTAATAATTTGTTTCCGACTGACATACTTTGTAACGCATTACCATCTCCCTGTCATATTAAAACACCATCCTGTTGCTATACTGAACACATCTGATGAACAGACATCAGACATAAATTTCAAGGCATCAGTTAATGCCATGGACTAATGAAACTCCGACTTGAAACAGGTCGGATCAGATAATGAAATATATAGAAAATAAGGATGAACCATGAAAAAGATCTTAGTTTCTGTTTTTGTATTGTTAAGTCTCTTTACCTACAACACTGCCGCCGCCAGCGTAAACGTATCGGCAGGAAGCCACGGAGTATCCGTACAGGTAAATTCCGACAGCATTAATCACGCACATGCTTATGGACATTCGGGACATCATGTTCCCGCAAAACCTCATGTCATACACCATGAAACAGCTCATCACAAGCCACACCATCACCATGTTAAGCATCAGCCGAAGCTGTATGCCCATAACGGAGCTCACGGCCACAGCCACCACCATGATCCGGTAAGAAATATCTACCACAGATAAAATCAGATACTACCGGATCGATACTTCAGAAAGCCATGACAGTGCACACCGTCATGGCTTTCTTTTCTTTGCAAACCGCTTATATGATTTCAGAATGGTTCAGCAGTATGGAAAGCCTGCGCTTTATGATAAAATTCAATTTAGTTTGGTTTTCATAACATCTACAGATTCAAAGGATATCGAAGTTACCATGATTTACGGAATTATCGGAGCAATGCCTGAAGAAATCGAGGCTTTAAAAAAGAATATTCAGAACATCGTCACTCACAAAATCGGCAGCAAGGAATATTACACCGGTCAGATAAACGGCAAGGAAGTGGTTCTTACCTGCAGCGGTATCGGAAAGGTTTCCGCCTCTCTTGCCACATCTTTAATGATTGCAAAATTCAATGCCGACGTCGTTATCAATACAGGTGTTGCCGGCGGTCTGAAACCTGAAACAAAGGTACTCGACGTTGTCATCGGAACAGCTGCCTGTCAGCATGATTTTGACTTGAGAATATTCAATTACAAACTGGGACAGGTTCCGGGGTTCGAACCTGTAATCACACTCAATCCCGAATACGTTGAAAAAACCAGAGAAGCTGCTCTTAAATCTGCCGAAAGCTACAATTTCCATGTACATACAGGACTTGTTATCAGCGGAGACCAGTTCATTGCGGGCAAAGAACATAATGAAGCTCTAATCAGCAACTTTCCGGATGCTTACGCCACCGAAATGGAAGCGGCTGCCATCGTTCAGGCCGCAGCAATTCTGGAAAAACCGGCCATCGTAATCCGCACCATTTCCGACAATGCAAATGAAAAGGCTGACATGACTTTCGATGAAATGCTGCCTCTGGCAACCAGAAACAGTCAGGACATAACCTTAAAACTTCTGGAAATCATCTAACATCCAACCGGTAACCGTGCTCTCCGTTACCGGTATTTTTTATTTTTATGCAGATATGATTAACTTAACCACCAAAATTATTTTACTGATTGTGCCCCTTTTGGTTGCTTCCATACTGGTAACCGATGCTTTACTCGTTGACAGCAGAGCAACTGATAGTCATACCGTATCAACTGATACTCCTGTGACAGATGAAGTCAGAGTTGTCAGCTTTTCTCCGGAAATATCGGAAATAATCGCATACCTTGGTGGAATCGACAGTCTGGCCGCGACAGATATAAACAGTACATATCCGGATGAATTAAAGAAATTACCTAAAATTGCAGATTACTACAGTGTCAATCAGGAAGCACTGTCCGCTCTGAATTTCGACCATATTCTGCTAAGTCGTGATTTCAACGCTCTGATAATCAGCAAACTGACAAAATATCAAAACAAACTGCATATCTATTCCATTACAGACGGCAGTAATCTGCTGAAAGTCATTGAAGATCTGGGAAAAATCCTGCACAGGGAGAAACAGGCTTCGGATATCATCAACGACATACAGATGAAAATTCAGAATCTCAGAGAAGAACACGCTAATAAACCTGTGATCAAAACAGCCATTGTTATCTGGGACAAACCACTGCTTACGGCAGGCGGGGAAACATTTCTGAACCAGGCTGTAAAACTCTGTGGAGGATCCAATATTTTTGAAAAACTGACCATTAAATTTCCATCTGTCTCTGCCGAAAAACTTATTGCAGGCAAACCTGATGTCGTAATCTCCCTGATTGATGATAACCAGAATCTGCCATCATCCCTGAAAAACAGAACAGTTGTTCTGACAAGGGAACAGCAGGACTCACTGATGAAAATATCTCCGAGAAGCTATGAAACAGGTATTCCCGCCGTCTGTCAGGCCATTGATTCCGCGAGAAATCTGGTTCACGACAAGACTCAGACAGCCGACTAAGGCATCAGACAGCCGTTCTTTGCCCTGTCATATGTAAATAAGTGCCAAAAACGATTATAATCTTCGCATACTATATCTTTCACAGTATCAGTCTGATAATTTCGCTTAATGACGATTATCCGTCACATGAAACAGCAGTCAACATTACCAGACAGTACCAGTATTAAAATAAGGATGAATAAATGAGCGCAAACAGTCTACCTCCTGATGAATTGCCGGACCAGGATACTCATGGTTCATTCAGTGATTTTATCCAGGGAGTAAAAAAGATAAAATCAAATACAGTGGAACACAAGAAACCACTTATGGATCCTAAAATTTCCCAGATGCTTAAAGACAGATGCACAGAGGAAAACAAGGAGGAAGAACTCGACTTCTTCTCCACTGCGAATATGGAATTCGTGGATCCCCTGGATACCATAAGCTACAAAACAGCCGGTCTGCAGTTTGGCGTCATGAGGAAACTCAAAGCTGGAGAATATTTCCCTCAGCTTGGCGTGGATCTGCACAACAACACCATTGAACAGGCTTACAAAAAGGTCAGAAAACTGGTAATCAAAGCCTACCGTGAAGATGTAAGATGTATCATCATTGTTCACGGCAAAGGAGAATTTTCAACACCGAAAGCTCTGCTCAAGAGTTATGTGGCACACTGGCTGAAGATGATGCCTGAAGTTCTGGCTTACCACACCGCCATGCCGTATCACGGAGACAAAGGCGCGACCTATGTTCTTATCAAGAAGGGAGAAGGTTCACGTCTTGAAACCAGAGAAATACATTCAAAAAGAAATTAATTATCATGAGAGCTTAAAACACTTTTTTGTCTAATATTCAAGCAAACAAACCAAAAAATAAAAAAAAGACTTTTATTTTTAAACTTTCATGATAATATACACACATCGAAAGCGTGGAGGGGTTCCCGAGCGGTCAAAGGGAGCAGACTGTAAATCTGCCGACTCTGTCTTCGAAGGTTCGAATCCTTCCCCCTCCACCATTCTGAAGACTTGGAGAGTGATTTAATCACTCTTTTTTTGTTTCTGCATATCTCACTTTTTTATATTCCCCAATACAAAAACCAATGTCCTTCTGCGTTTTTATCAAGCCATGTCGTCTTTCATTTTCCGAACACACCAATCAGCGATAGAAGTAAAATGAACTAAACCGTAACAATTCATCACTACCTCCGGTTACAACACTATTAATAAGAGAAACCCGTCGAATGATGAAATCCGACGGGTTTTAACTTATCAGTCAGGTTCTGACTGCTTACGTATTACTTAACGAGAATGTTAAGCATACGACGTAAAGGTTCAGCAGCACCCCATAATAACTGGTCACCTACTGAGAATGCAGAAATATAGCCCTTACCGAAGTTGGTTTCACGGATACGACCAACTGGAACACTTAAAGTACCGGTAACCTTGGCTGGAGTTAATTCATGAATGGTTTCTTCCTTATTATTAGGAATTACCTTAGCCCACTGGTTGTGGTTCTTTAACATTTCATGAATGTTTTCAATGCTAACGTCCTTCTTAAGCTTGATTAAGAATGACTGGCTGTGACAACGTAATGAACTGATACGTACGCAGTTGCCGTCTACAGGAATGGTAGCCGGAGCAAGACCTAAAATCTTATTGGTTTCAGCCATACCCTTCCATTCTTCCTTGCTCTGACCGTTTTCGAGCTGAACATCAATCCATGGGATTAAAGAACCAGCTAATGGAACGAGGAATTCCTTGGTTGGGAAGCTGTCTGCTCTCATGGTATCACGAACCTTCTTTTCGATATCCAGGATAGCAGATGCAGGATTCTTTAATTCTTCAGCAACAGAAGCGTGTAATACACCCATCTGAGATAATAATTCACGCATGTTCTTGGCACCTGCACCAGAAGCAGCCTGGTAGGTAGAAGACTGAATCCATTCTACGCAGTCATTCTGGAATAAACCGCCTAAGCCCATTAACATTAAGCTTACAGTACAGTTACCGCCAACGTAGGTTTTGATTCCCTTGTTGAGAGATTCATCAATAACAGCTCTGTTTACCGGATCGAGGATGATAACTGCATTATCCTTCATTCTCAGGGTAGAAGCAGCATCAATCCAGTATCCCTTCCAGCCGGTAGCCATGAGCTTGTCATACATGCTCTTGGTGTAGTCGCCACCCTGACAGGTAACAATGATATCCATTGAGCTTAAAGCATCAACGTCATTTGCGTCTAATAAAACACCAGCATCCTTACCGCCGAATACAGGAGCCTTCTGGCCAGCCTGAGAGGTAGTGAAAAATACTGGATCGATATTAGCGAAGTCATTTTCTTCTTCCATACGGCCCATTAATACTGAGCCAACCATGCCACGCCAGCCAATAAAACCAACTTTCTTCATATTTAATTACACCTAAATAATTATAAAATTCTGAAATTACCGACAGCTTCTGCCGGCATTTGATTATCAAATCAAAAATTTGGCGACAATTATATCAAAAAAGATAAAATCCTCATAACAAAAAATAGAGGTTGTTCAAGATATTATTGCGTGTTTTTCCAACAGGCTTGAAGTCTGCCGTTATAAGCGGTATTCAAACAGCTGACGGCAGACTGTATATCTCAACGAATGTCTGATTTACTTAGTTGCCTGTTTGGTACATTCAAGAGGAACTGACACGGATTCGTCATGACCTATGCCGTGAACCCTGGCTGTCACTGTACCATCCTGTTCATAAACAGCCCTGACGATCTTCATTCCGCAAAACACGTTATTGAGTCTGTTTTCTTCAAAAGCCTTTCTAAGAGTCTCATCATCAAAATGATTATTAAGTTTTTCAAGAGTGAATCCCACGTGAAAAGTCACGTTCAGGGCATCATCATAAGTAATCCTCTCAAACGTGAACCCTGCCCCTTCCATTGTAAAAGGGAGTGTTCCGTCAGCAATATCAAGTTCCGTCTTCAAATCCCCGTCCTTTCCGAATCCCAGAAGAGGAAAGACAAAAATTCTGATACCGACGTATACAATCAGCAGAAGAAGCACAATTAATGCCTGTACCGCATATTTCTTTAACTTTTCAAGCATGACAAAACCTTAAAAATCCGGATCTGTTATTTTTTTTCGTAAGTCATCATAACAAATCAGAAAATATTTTAGTAAAAAACCGACTGTCCTCCTTCATACACTTTTCAATCCGGATACTAGAAAACGTTGTTGAAGCATCAGAACAGGATTAGCAGCCCGGAACAAATTTATCACAACTTTCATCACCGGGTATCAATTATGATAAAATGCCCCGCATAAATTAATTATCCACACCCCTGAGGACTTTTCATTCATGACTTTTCTTGCCGGTAAAGACAGAGAAATAGAACAGACTATTGATTTATTCACCAAGGAGCTTACGGAACTTGGACTTGATCTTGAATTCACCACCAAACTGAATCCCGGAATCAATCTTTATTCCTGCGAACTGGTCGACAGAAACAATCCTTCTCTCATACACACCAACGGAAAGGGCATAAGTGAAAAAGCCTCCATTGCATCAGCACTGGGAGAAATGGCGGAAAGACTGCTTAATCAGTCATTCTTTGACTCCTACTACATGGGGAACGCCTCAGACGATCTTCCTTTCAACCGTTACCATGACGAAATCTGGGTAAAATACCCGGACAGCTACATGGATAAAAACAACCGTCTGCGTCTGGACAAAATGGAAGTTTTCAGCTCCCGCAGAAAAAAGGAGGTTTCCGACTTTTTTCTGAAAAACAATCTGTTCTCCAAAAAACTTATTGATGAAATAGGGTGGATGGCCCTCAGACCTCTGACCGATTATGCGACATCAGATACCCAGAAAGGCATCTGCGCCGTTCCCATGACCAATGAGCATTTTCCGGATGAAAAGGCTTATTTTCCGTTAAGGTATCTGGAATCATGCTTCTGCACAAATGGCATGTGTGCAGGCAACACACCTGAAGAAGCAAAGGTTCAGGGGCTTTCCGAAATCTACGAAAGATTCGTAAGACGTTTCCTGTTCGGTTACATTCCGGAAAGTTACAGCAAGACTCTTGCAAACACCAATATAAGAGCCCTTCCGGTGATTCCTGAAGAATTCATCAGCAGAAAGTATCCTGAAATAACGGAGACTCTTAATGAATTCTCCAAACACAACATCAGGGTCACCTGTTATGACGCCTCACTCGGTGGCGTGTTCCCGGTTGTTGCAGTGTGTGCCCAGCCGGTGAATTCAGTTAAATACAAAATTTCCATCGGTGCTCATCCAAACATGAAAATAGCGCTTGAAAGAACCCTCACGGAACTCATGCAGGGTGTGGAATGGAATAACCTTGATTACGTAAACTTCAGCCTTAAACCTTACATAAACCACGATTTCACTGACAACAGCAGAAAATACAGTGACAGTGTTCTGAAATACAAATCTTCCGATACATATCAGGAGGAAGACTGTACCGGTTCCGAAGATGAATACGCAAATGACGGTGATGAACAGGACTGTTCAGAACAGGCATCAGACGGAAAAACACTTACCTGGAACAATCAGGAAGAAATGTTCAGCAGCCTTTCAGCACTTGCCGGCGAGGACATTTCCGAGCAGGCTGAGCAGGAAGAGTACCACTTCAGGGATTCTCTCAATTTCATCGGCAATTTCATTGACGGTTCCGGAGAAGTTCATCCTAGTTTCTTCACTCATGAAAGTAAATTCAAATTTACCGACTGGTCTCTAGACAACGGTACAACCGAAGAAGAATACAAATACCTTTTAAACATTGCCCGCAAGCTTGACAAAAAGGTGTGGTGTTACGATGCCAGCTACAAGGATCTGTATGCATACAGACTGATTATTCCAAATCTTTCCGAAGTCTATATTTTCGATGGACGCGAAAACGAGGATGAACTAAACGATCCGTCAATCGCCCGCAGCTTCAAACAGCTTTCACCTGATGATTTGAGTCTGCCTGACTATCCTGATGCCGATACTGCAGGAAAACTGTCTGACGTTCTCCACCTGGTGGAAAACGGCAATCAGTACGCAGGTCTTAACCTCTATTCACTGGAAAGCATGATTGACCTGTACAATCTCGTCCATGAAAACATTGAGGAATGTGAAGACGATACTCAGGAGGATCCTGGACAGCTCATATACGATAAAGCCATAGATCTGGCCGAACATTTTATGAACTCTCCGTACGTAAATGAAAGTTCGCTTCTGTATTCCGTATGCTTAATTATGCACCTCAGACTTTTCCTGGAAGACGAAAAAGGCTATTCAAATAAAAATGCCACTAGATTTATTAAAATTTTCTGCGATAATGCAACACAGCAGCTTGCCGACAGGGTTATCAGTGCTGACACTCAGACTGAATTAATGAAATTAATACGTCTGGATATCGAAAGAAATCCTAAACACGACAATCTGATAAAAACTTTCAGAAAACTGATTAAAATACAAACAAAATTACATAAAAACCTTTAATTATGTAAATTAATTACAAAAGTATTTTACAGATAAATGTGATCCAGTTCAAAATTATTGGGTTTTTACTTAATTATAATTTAACCAAAGAAACGAGATTATGGAACCAGTCAAAATACCTACAACATGCTGTCTGTCAGCTGAAGAAACAGCAAAAGCTGCCGAAAACATAACAGAACACAAGGCAACCAAGCCATTTTTGAAATGTCTTCTTATGTCTATAAATGCAGGAGCCTTCATCGCTCTGGCATTCATGTTCTACACTACAGCTCTCGCAGACGGTCACGGTAAACTTGTTGGAGGTCTGTGCTTCTCTCTTGGACTTATTTTCTGTGTACTGATGGGATGTGAGCTTTTTACCTCATCAACATTAACTTTAGTTGCAAAATCTGCCAAGTTAGTGACATGGAAAACGGTTCTGAAAAACTGGTGTGTAGTATACTTCGGCAATCTTATCGGCGGACTTCTGATTGTTCTTCTGATGATGCTTGCAAGACAGTACAACGGTTTTAACGGTGAATGGGGTCGTATCATTCTTAACACAGCCCTTCACAAGGTAAGTCACATGCATCCCGGCGAAAGCTACTGGATAGGATTTACAGAAGCCATGTCCATGGGTATTTTCTGTAACATCATGGTATGCGGTGCAGTATGGCTCGGTTTTGCAGGAAAAACACTTACCGATAAGATTTTGGCAATGATTCTCCCTGTTGGAATGTTTGTTGCTTCAGGTTTTGAACACAGTATTGCTAACATGTTTATGATCCCTGCAGGCATAAGTGTGGTAAACTATGCAGGAAATGAATTCTGGCAGACCATCGGACAAACCGCCGATAAGTATGCCGATTTAACAATAATAAACTTTATTGTTAAGAATCTAATACCGGTGACAATCGGCAACATCATAGGCGGTGGCCTCATGATTGGCGTATTTAACTGGTATGCAAATTGTCGCGCTAGCCACAAAAAGGCATAAAGCGTTTATTAAACTACCTAAAACCAAACAGAGGTAATGAAAATGGCAGAATTAAATGAGCTTCAGAAAGTAGCTTGGGAAGGCTTCCAACCAGGTGCTTGGCAGGAATCAATCGATACCCGCGATTTTATTCAGACTAACTACACCCCATATGAAGGTGATGAATCATTCCTTGCTCCAGCTACTGAAGCTACCAAGACTCTTTGGAATTCAGTAATGGAAGGCATCAAGATCGAAAACAAGACTCACGCTCCTGTAGATTTCGATCCAGACACTCCATCAACCATCACTTCCCACAAGCCTGGCTACATCAACAAGGATCTCGAAAAGATCGTTGGTCTCCAGACTGATGCTCCTCTCAAGAGAGCTATCATGCCTTTCGGTGGTATTCGCATGATCAAGACTTCATGTGAAACCTACAACAAGCCATTCAACAAAGAAGTTGAAAAGATCTTCACTGAATACCGTAAGACTCACAATCAGGGTGTATTCGACGTTTACACTCCTGATATCAGAAACTGTAGAAAGAGTGCAGTATTAACCGGTCTTCCTGATGCTTACGGTCGTGGCCGTATCATCGGTGACTACCGTCGTATCGCTCTTTACGGTGTTGACGCACTGATGAAGGACAAGTTCAAGCAGTACAATTCTTATCAGGCTCAGCTTGAACATCCAAAGGATGAAAGAGAACTCGAAGACGTAATCCGTGCTCGTGAAGAAATCAATGATCAGTACAAGGCTTTAGGTCAGTTAAAGCAGATGGCAGCTTCTTACGGCTGTGATATTTCTGGCCCAGCTAAGACTGCAAAGGAAGCTTTACAGGCTACCTACTTCGGTTACCTCGCTGCTGTTAAGTCTCAGAACGGTGCCGCTATGTCATACGGCCGTACCGCTACCTTCCACGATATCTACATTGAACGTGATATCAAGAGAGGTATCTTAACCGAATCTGAAGCTCAGGAACTTGTTGACCATATGATCATGAAGCTCCGTATGGTTCGCTTCCTCCGTACTCCAGAATACGATTCATTATTCTCTGGCGACCCAATTTGGGCTACCGAATCTTTAGGCGGTATGGGTCTCGATGGCCGTACCCTGGTAACCAGAACCTGTTTCCGTTACCTCCACACCTTATACAACATGGGTACTTCACCAGAACCTAACATGACCATCCTCTGGTCTGAAAAGCTTCCAGCTGCTTGGAAGAAGTTCTGTGCCAAGGTATCTATCGATACTTCATCAATTCAGTACGAAAACGATGACTTAATGCGTCCAGACTTCGAAAGCGATGACTACGCAATTGCATGTTGTGTATCACCAATGGTTGTTGGTAAGCGAATGCAGTTCTTCGGTGCTCGTGCTAACCTCGCCAAGACCCTTCTTTACTCCATCAACGGCGGTAAGGATGAACGTCTCGTAGACGAAAACGGCGTTCACATGCAGGTTGGTCCTAAGACCGATATCCCAGCTGGTGAATACCTCGACTTTGATGATGTAATGAGCCGTGTTGACCACTTCATGGATTGGTTAGCAACCCAGTACGTAACCGCTCTTAACATCATTCACTACATGCACGATAAGTATGCTTATGAAGCAATTCAGATGGCTCTCCACGACCGTGACGTATTCCGTACCATGGCTTGCGGTATTGCCGGCTTATCAGTAGCTGCAGACTCTCTGTCAGCTATCAAGTATGCAAAGGTTAAGGCTATCCGTGACGCTGACAACGTAGCTACCAAGTTCGAAATCGAAGGCGACTTCCCTAAGTATGGTAACAACGATGACCGCGTAGACAGCATTGCCTGTGACCTCGTTGAACGCTTCATGAAGAAGATCAAGAGCCGCGTAACCTACAGAAACGCTTTACCAACTCAGTCAATCTTAACCATTACTTCTAACGTAGTATACGGTAAGAAGACCGGTGATACTCCTTGCGGTCGTATCGGTGGTAAGCCATTCGGTCCTGGTGCAAACCCAATGCACGGCCGTGACGTTAAGGGTGCAGTTGCTTCATTATCTTCTGTTGCCAAGCTTCCATTCACCTATGCTAAGGACGGTATTTCATATACCTTCTCAATTGTTCCAGCTGCATTAGGTAAGGAAAGCAATCAGCAGAATGCTAACTTAATCGGTCTGCTTGACGGTTACTTCCACCACGATGCTAACCACGAAGGCGGTCAGCACCTGAACGTTAACGTTCTTAACCGTGAAACCCTGATTGATGCTCAGCAGAACCCAGAAAAGTACCCAATGCTCACCATTCGTGTATCTGGTTACGCTGTACGCTTCAACTCCTTAACCAAGGAACAGCAGGACGACGTAATTTCACGTACCTTCACTTCATCTCTCTAACAGATATCTAGTGAAATAGTGTATTGATTGAAACTCCGGATTTTTCAGAAAATTCGGAGTTTTTTTATCAAAACAACGAAAGACTTTCAGAAAAAATTTCAGAAATACTTTCAGACAATCAGAATCCTACAGAAATTTATCATTAAATTTTCCGCAAATAATCCAAAACAGTTCCCCTTCTGCTTTATAATAAATCGTATTGAAACAACATAAGTTAACATTTATCAGAAAACATATGAGCATACTTTCCAATATCAAATCAGTGGTTGTACTTCCCCTGACGGTTTCCATAGCAGTCATAACCTCCGCATGTACCGCCACTCTGACACCTGAACAGCAGACTTTCCGCGAAGAATATCTGGCAGCAAAAAAAGATTATGCGGTCAGCGGGAAACTGGGAATTTTCGATGAAAAGGTCAAGACCAGCACCCTGCTGAACATTTCCGTAAGCAGACCTGACTACACCATCTACGTTTCAGGCATCACCGGTACGACTCTGCTGAAAATCAGAAAAACCACCTCTCTTACTGAAATCACTGATGACAAGGGAAATATTCATACAGGAAGTAATGCCGAAGAACTTGTATATAATCTCACAGGCTTCCATATTCCGTGCGACAGTCTTCCGGATATCGTAACCGGTATTCCGGGAAACAATCCGGCACACTATCGCGATGACGGCACCATCGAAAGCATAGAATTCAGCGAATTTACCGTAAACTACAAAAACTACATGGAAGTTAACGGTATACTTCTTCCTAAAAAAATAGATATTAAGGGAAACAATTTTCTTTTAAGGATAGCGGTTAACAAATGGGAAATATAACATCCTGGCCATCTCCGGCTAAAATTAATCTTTTTTTACACATCAACGGTCGCCGTCCGGACGGTTACCATGAATTGCAGTCAATATTTGTCCTTTTTGACAAAGGTGACACCCTTGACATTACTCCCCGTGATGACAACGCCATAACAATAACTCCGGACCTGGGATTCCCGGTGGAAAGCAATATTGTATTCAAGGCCGCACGAATCCTTAAGGAATACACAGGAAGAGAATTCGGAGCGGACATACACATAAACAAGAACATTCCGATGGGCGGTGGCCTCGGAGGAGGTTCAAGCAATGCGGCAACGGCTCTGGTGGCTCTTAATCTGATTTTCAAACTTGGACTTGATGAAGACACTCTGGCAACTCTAGGCCGTAAACTCGGAGCTGACGTACCTGTTTTTGTAAGGGGAAGATCCGCTTTTGCCGAAGGTGTCGGAGAAATACTGACCCCGGTAAATATTGAAGAAAAATACTATCTGATCGCTACTCCGACCGACACCAGTGTATCCACGGCAGAAATATTCAACCATCCTGAACTGCCTAGAAACACTCCGAAGCTATGCCCTGCCGACGTTTGCTTTGAAAATACACGCAACGATTGCGAAAAACTGGTTAAAAAATATTATCCAAAGGTTGCCAAAACGCTCTCATGGCTGTTACAATACGCTCCGTCGAGGATGACAGGTACAGGAGCTTCCTGTTTTGCCTGTTTTGAAGATGAGAAAGCGGCTTTGGCGGCTTTCGAGAACATACCAAATGATATGAGAGGCTTTGTGGCAAAGGCGGTTAACGTTTCACCGTTAAAAGAAGCTGCCGACAGTTACAGCCGTTCAAATCAAAAACTTTAAACCACAGAGGTTGATATCGTGCCAGACATGAAGATATTTGCAGGAAACGGTACTCCGGATCTTGCTCAAAAGATAGCAGAAAAGTTATTCACCAAGCTTGGCGATGCTAAAGTAGGTCGTTTCAGCGATGGCGAAATTTGTGTTCAGATTAACGAAAACGTACGTGGCGGTGATATTTTCATTATCCAGTCCACCTGTGCTCCTACCAACGATAATCTTATGGAACTCATCGTTATGATCGATGCTATGCGCCGTGCTTCTGCAGGTCGTATTACCGCAGTTGTTCCATACTTCGGTTATGCAAGACAGGATCGCCGTTTACGTTCTGCACGTGTACCTATCACTGCAAAGGTTGTTGCAGATCTTTTATCAAGTGTTGGTGTTGACCGTGTTCTTACCGTTGATCTTCATGCTGAACAGATTCAGGGCTTCTTTGATGTTCCTGTAGACAACTGTTTCGGCAGCCCTATTCTCATTGAAGACATGAAGAACCACAACTTCGAAAATCCTGTAGTTGTTTCTCCGGATATCGGCGGTGTTGTTCGTGCCCGTGCTATCGCTAAGCTTCTCGACGATACTGATATCGCCATCATCGACAAGCGTCGTCCACGTCCAAACGTATCTGAAGTTATGCACCTCATCGGTGACGTTGAAGGCCGTGACTGTATCATCGTTGACGACATGATTGATACCGGTGGTACTCTCTGCAAGGCTTCTGACGCATTAAAGAAGCGTGGCGCAAAGAGAGTATTTGCTTATGCTACCCACCCTGTATTATCAGGTCCTGCTTTAAAGAACATTTCTGAATCAAGCCTTGATGAAGTTATCGTAACTGACTCAATCCCTCTGACTGAAGAAATGAAGGCTACCGGTAAGGTTCGCGTTCTCACCTTATCTCCAATGCTTGCTGAAGCTATTCGTCGTATTTCTAACGAAGAATCAATCTCTGCAATGTTTGAAGCCTAATAAGTCATAATTCATGACACGAAAACGGGAGGTCTGAAAACCTCCCGTTTTTTTATTGTTATT
Source organism: Ruminobacter amylophilus (assembly GCF_900115655.1). Taxonomy (GTDB): domain Bacteria; phylum Pseudomonadota; class Gammaproteobacteria; order Enterobacterales; family Succinivibrionaceae; genus Ruminobacter; species Ruminobacter amylophilus. The sequence goes on from NZ_FOXF01000010.1 coordinate 40,380, forward strand.
TTTAAATATCACCCCTCATTATGACAATGGAGGGCGATAAGTGCTTTTAACCTGCTTTCTATTTTTCAGCAAGTTCGGTAAGCAGTCTGTTCTGAATTCCACCGAAACCGCCGTTACTCATGACAAGAATAACATTACCGGGCTGAGCCGAAGCCTTTATGGCCTTAACCATGGCTTCAAAATCATGGCACACGTTAAACTTATGGCCGTCAGCCAGTTCATCTGTATTCCACTTGAGACCGTCTGGAGCATACATGTATATCTCATCGGCTATAGCCAGCGAATCCGCAAGCTGCTCATGATTAACTCCCATCTTCATGGTATTTGAACGAGGTTCGAATACAGCAATAATGCGCTTGTCGGCTCCAACCTTCTTTCTTAAGCCGTCCAGAGTGGTCTTTATGGCGGTAGGATGGTGGGCGAAGTCATCATACACGGCAATGTCATTAACCACACCCTTGAGTTCCATACGACGCTTAGGCATTCTGAAATCGCAGAGCCCTCTGATTGCCGTTTCATACGCAACACCGACATATTTTGCGGCTTCTATGGCCATTAGTGCATTCAACACGTTGTGGATACCGATAGATTCCCATTCAACTGTTCCCAGTGAAGTCCCGCTCTTATCCAGAACTTCAAAGGAACTGCCGTCAGTGTTTATAAGTCTGTAGCTTAGCTCAGCACCTTCTTTACCGGTATAAACAAGATTTGACCAGCAGCCCATTTTAAGGACATCATCAATGGCCTTGTCACCATACGGAGCAACAATCTCTCCTTTTCCGGGAATGATTCTTACCAGATGATGGAACTGCTTTTTGATGGCATCGATATTTTCAAAAATATCGGCATGGTCGTATTCCAGATTATTTAAAATCTGCACAAAAGGTCTGTAGTGAACAAACTTTGAACGCTTATCAAAGAAGGCGCAGTCATATTCATCGGATTCAATCACGAAGAACGGAGAATCCGTAACTCTTGCGGAAATACCAAAATTACCGGTTACACCACCGATAAGGAAACTAGGGTTGAGACCTGCATATTCCAGAATCCAGGCAACCATGCTTGAAGTTGACGTTTTACCGTGAGTTCCAGCCACACCTATAACCTTTTTGGTGTTAAGAACGTAATTTTCAAGCCACTGAGGACCTGAAATATACGGGAGTCCCTCGTTAAGCATGTATTCCACGCAAGGAATACCTCTTTTCATGGCGTTACCGACAATAATCAGATCTGGTGCCGGCTGCAGCTGTTCAGGCCCGTAGCCTTCCATTATTTCAATTCCCTGTTCCTGCAACATGGTACTCATAGGAGGATAAACATTGGCATCAGAACCGGTAACCCTGTAACCTAACTGTTTGGCAATTACGGCAATTCCTCCCATGAAGGTTCCGCAAATACCTAAAATATGGACGTGCATTAAACTTCTCCCGCAGAACGAAGATCAGACCGGACATACGTTAACCGGCCAAATATTTCTGTACTTAAAAAATAAAATACTTTAAAACAACCAATGGCATAATATAGCACAACAGCCGTAAATACCTAAACATTTACTGAACTCAGACTCAGAACTTAAGCCTAATCTCACACCATAAGATTAAACAGGATTTTTTCCCGTTTTTAAAAGAATCAAACAATACAAACATAGTGAAAAATATAGCAATATCTAATATAATATTGCCAATTTTCGGATAACACATCTAAGGAACTTAAACAATGATTTTAGACAATATTCCAGCAGGTAAGGAATTACCTGAAGATCTTTACGCAGTTATTGAAATTCCACAGAATGCAGACCCAATCAAGTACGAAGTTGACAAGGCTTCAGGTGCTGTATTTGTAGACCGTTTCATGGCCACCCCAATGTTCTATCCATGCAACTACGGTTTCATCAATCACTCTCTGTCTCTTGACGGCGACCCAATTGATGTTTTAATTCCAACTCCATACCCATTACTTCCTGGTTCTGTAATCCGTTGCCGTCCTGTAGCTATGCTCAAGATGACCGACGAATCAGGTGAAGATACCAAGATCATCGCTGTTCCACACAGCAAGCTCACCAAGCTTTACGAAAACATCAAGGATGTTGATGATCTTCCAGAATTACTCAAGGGCCAGATCAAGCACTTCTTCGAACACTACAAGGAACTCGAAGCCGGCAAGTGGGTTCGTGTAGACGGCTGGGACAACAAGGCTGCAGCCATCAAGGAAATCGAAGCTTCTATCAAGCGTTACGAAGAACAGAAGTAATTTAACTGCTGAGTTCGATAGCTTGTATCGAGTTTAAATGCAGAAAGAGGAGAAAATTCATTTTCTCCTCTTTCTTTTTTATTTTCCAAAAAGAAAGCCCGAAACACAGTTCCGGGCCAGTCAGTTCAGTAAAGATTTTTATTCACATTCCAGATATCTGTGCATTGCACGACTGTAGTGAGTTTCAAATCCGTCATCTTTTGCATTTCTGGTAACCACATAAATCGCAATATTGCGTTCATTGGCATACCTTAATGCTTCTTCACCGCCCTTAACCATCAGACCGGTATCAACCGCATCTGTCCACAGCGCAGTAGGACCAACAACTGTTACTGACACAGTCTTGTGGTCAACAGGCTTTCCGGTTGCAGGATCTATGATATGTGAAAATGTCTTTCCGTCTTTGGAGGAAATGTAGTTTCTGTAGCTTCCGGCTGTTGAAATTGCCTGCCCCTTCGTGCATACAGGTACAATCACGTTTCTGCCTACCGCATGCTCATTGCTAGGGTCCTCGATTGCAATAACCCAGTCTTTGCCACGATTGTTGACGCCCTTGGTTCTGATTGCGCCGGCTACAGACACCATGTAATTCTGAACACCTTTGCGATCCAGAAGTTCGGCAAGCTTGTCAGCGCCGTATCCTTCACCGACGGTGGATAAATCAACGTATATATCCGGATTATCCTTTCTTACATAAGCCGCATTCTTGCTGATTTCCACATGGAGCTTGTCCAGTCCGATATTGGCCCTGGCTGCACTGATTTCCTCGTCAGTAGGGATTCTGTCCTGCTGTTCAACCTTCTTCGGACCGAATCCCCAGAGATTCACCAGCGGTCCTACAGTTATATCAGTTGCCCCGTCGAGATCGTTTCCGACTCTCAGACTTTCAATAAGAATGTCCGCCATATCCTGAGTTATGCGGAACTGAGCTGTACTCTTGGAATTATTAAATTTGGATAAAAGACTGTCCTTGTCAAATGTAGATATTTCTTTATTGATTTTACGAAGAACTTCATCAGCGTCCTTATCAAGCCCTTTCTGACCGCCCGGATAATCACCGACCACGGTTATACTGAAAAAAGTACCCATGGTCTTGCCGTCAGCATGAATCTCATCCTTTGGAGCACTAGCAAAATCACATCCGGCAAGAGCTGTTGAAAAAATTGCCGTCAGCAAAATATTCTTTATAAAATTATTTTTTTTCATACATCCTCTGATAATAATTTTTCTATTATTCATTAGTGCCTGAAAATGCGCATCCTGCACATTCTTTACATCGGTCTTCTGACGAACCGAATAAATCAATCCTGCTTTTTATCGCCTTTGAGTTCGGCAATCTTGTTTCTGATTCTTCTCTTGAAACAAGGTTTTTCACAACTGCACACCTTTTCCACACCTACATTTGCCAGACCGCCGCATGAACCGTTGATAACCTTCTTCTGAAAAATGTATCCCACAGCTCCCAACAGAAAAAACAGTCCAAAAATTATCAGTGTGTACAGAAACAGTGCCATTTCTTTTTCCTACTATGTATACGGTCGCAAAACCCTGTATCTCCATGTTAATTATATTATGACGACAAAAGACATCACAACACGGATAAGCATGGTTTCAGTCAATAAAATCCTGTAAATTTTATCATAAAGAATCAAAATTTGCTATATATCACATTTTGTCCTGTCAACAATTTATATAAGTACGGTTAAACAATAAATACATTTGTCAGATTTATTTCTGTATCAACACTTTTTTTGATAAAATAATCACCGATTTTACAGACTTCAGCCGGCCACGGCGGATGCTGCGGATTTATTCGGTACCTACAGCCCCGGTTAGCTTTTTATCGGGAAAAAGTCTGTCCAAACAGTTATTTTAGATTTAGTCCAGGACATTCAAAAAAATGCGCACAAGCAAATTTTTATTATCTACTCTTAAGGAAACTCCTGCAGAAGCATCCATTGCCAGCCATCAGCTGATGCTCAGAGCAGGTTTAATCAGACAGTTGGCTTCAGGTTTATACATTTGGTTACCTACAGGTCAGAGAGTTCTCCAGAAGGTACAGAACATCATCAGAGAAGAAATGGATAAGTCCGGAGCTTTGGAAATCAATATGCCTGTTGTTCAGCCAGCTGAGTTATGGCAGGAATCAGGCCGCTGGGAACATTACGGTCCTGAACTGTGCCGTTTCAACGACCGCAAGGACAACAACTTTGTTCTCGGTCCTACTCATGAAGAAGTGGTAACCTGGCTGTCACGTTACGAAATCAAGAGCTACAAGCAGTTACCAATCAACATGTATCAGATTCAGACCAAGTTCAGAGATGAAGTAAGACCAAGATTCGGCGTAATGAGAGGTCGTGAATTCGTAATGAAGGACTCCTACTCATTCCATCTGAACAAGGAAAGTTTAAGAGAAACCTACGAACTCATGTATGATACCTACTGCCGCATTTTCGACAGACTGGGACTCACCTATCGTCCTGTTGAAGCCGATACCGGTTCAATCGGCGGCAGTCACTCACATGAATTCCAGGTTCTTGCCGATGCCGGTGAAGACATCATCGCCTTCTCAACCGAATCAGATTATGCAGCCAACATTGAAATGGCTGAAGCTGTTGCTCCAGCAGAAAGCAGAAAGGCTCCGTCAAAGGCCTTGGAAAAGATCAGCACTCCGAATGCCAAGACTATCGAAGAAGTTGCAAAATTCCTTAACGTAAGTGAAAAGGAATTATGCAAGTCACTGGTTGTTCACGGATTCAATCAGGAAACCGGAGAAAAGGAACTTGTTCTACTTGTTCTTCGCGGCGATCACGAATTAAACGAAGTTAAGGCTGAAAAGGTTCCTGGCATTGCCAAACCTCTCACCATGGCTTCAGACGAAGAAATCAAAAATGCCTTCGGTGCCGCACCTGGCTCACTCGGACCTGTAGGTTTCAAAGGCCGTATCATCGTTGACAGAACCGCCAACGTATGCAGTGATTTCTACTGCGGTGCCAATGAAGACGGCTTCCACTTAGGAGGCGTTAACTGGGATCGTGATGTTCAGAACTATGAGGTTCAGGATCTCCGCTGCGTTGTTGAAGGTGACCCAAGCCCAGACGGCAAGGGAACCCTGATACTTAAGCATGGTATCGAAGTAGGTCAGGTATTTGAACTTGGAACCAAGTACTCACAGGCCATGAACTGTACCGTTCTTAATGAAGCAGGTCAGAATATTCCTATGGAAATGGGATGCTACGGCATCGGTGTTACCCGCGTAATCGCAGCCGCCATTGAACAGAACCATGACGACAAGGGGATTGTATGGCCGGCATCCATGGCTCCGTTCCAGATTGCCATTATCCCAATCAACTACAACAAGAGTGAAGTAGTGAGAAAGGAAGCCGACAGACTCTATCAGGAACTTACCGCAAAGGGATACGAAGTTATTCTTGACGACCGCGGAGAACGTCCTGGTGTAATGTTCGCGGATATGAAGCTCATCGGTGTTCCTCATTCAATCATTCTCGGTGAAAAATCTCTTGCCGACGGCATGGCTGAATACGAAAGCAGAACCAGTGATGAAAAGGTTAAGCTGCCTCTGGCTGAAATTGTTGCCAATATTGAATCTCAGCTTAAGTAATTTATCCGTCAGCATCTGAGAATCCGGTCATGCTGAACTGCAGCAACCGGTTTTTCCAAGCTGATAAATAATAAGGGAATGCCATGAAAAAACTGCATTCCCTTCTTTTATTCCCCCTAATATGAAACGGCGTATCAGTACTCTCCGTCTCTATCCAGAATATGCACAAGCTCCCTTACGGCCTTCATACAAGCCTCAAGCTGTTCATCGCTTATAATGAACGGAGGATATATATATATGATATTGCCGAAAGGTCTGAGCCAGACTCCCCTGTCTACAAAGAATTTCTGCATTCTGACGGTATCAACAGGTCGGTTGAGTTCCACCACTCCGCAGGCACCCAGTGATCTTACATCCTTAACCACCCGTTTACATGCCGTCAGCTCTTTCAGTCCGTCATAAAGAAGCTTCTCTATGTGTACAGTCCTTGCACATACGTCCCCGGATAAAAGCAGATCAAGACTGCCGTTCGCTGCGGCACAAGCCAGAGGATTAGCCATGAATGTAGGTCCGTGCATCAGAACCTTTGCAGGAGACGCGCTTATTCCGTCGCGGATTTTGGCCGTAACCGCTACGGCACTGAGAGTCATCATTCCCCCCGTAAGCCCCTTACCGAGAGTCATGATATCAGGTACAATCCCCGCATGGTTGCAGGCAAACATTTTTCCTGTTCTGCCGAATCCTGTGGCTATTTCATCACATATCATGACTATATCGTACCTGTCACACAGTTCTCTCGCCTTTACAAGATACTGAGGATGATAAAAATACATTCCTCCTGCTCCCTGCATTACCGGCTCCAGAATAAATGCGGCAGTCTCCTGATGATGTTCCTTCAGATACAGAGCCAGCGGCTCAATGGCTGAATCATTCCATTCATCATGAAAGGATATCGCCGGCCTCTCAATAAAATACTGTTTCGGAATATAGCTCTGATACTCGGAACTGAATCCGCTTCCAGGATCGGTAACCGACATTGCGGCCATGGTATCTCCGTGATAACCGCCTCGTACAGTCAGAAATCTGGTTCTTTCAGGATGCTTTGCCGACTGATACTGAATAGCCATTTTCAGGGCAATCTCCACGGCTACGGATCCGCTGTCAGCAAGAAATACATAATCAAGTCCCTCCGGCAGCATGGATGTCAGTCTTTTGCATAGAACAGTGGCAGGATCATGTCTGAATCCTGCAAACATGACATGAGACAGTTTGTTTAGCTGATCCGTTATGCAGTCAATCAGATGCTGATTTCCGTATCCGTGACAGCATGCCCACCAGCTCGACATTCCGTCTATAAGCTCCCTGCCGTCATCAAGCCGGAGCAGACATCCTTCGGCACTTACTACATGATAGGTTGGAATCGGACTGTTCAGTGATGTGTACGGATGCCATACATGGTTCTCGTCGAACTCTTTCAGTTCTTTTTCATCATTACTGTTTATATTGTTCATAATTTAATCACTTGTTATACATAAGTATTGAATTTTGCTTAACAGTATACTATCTTGTAAAAAAATTTAAACAGGCACTGATAATACCGCTGTACATTAAACAGGAGAAACCATGACCGAGCTGAGATACGACTGGACAACTGAAGAAATACTGGATTTGTTTAATACTCCTTTTCTGGATCTGGTATTCAGAGCCCAGCAGATTCACCGTGAAAATTTTCCGGCAAATGAGGTTCAGATAAGTTCTCTTCTTTCCATAAAGACCGGCAGTTGCCCTGAAGACTGTAAATACTGTCCTCAGAGTGCACATCACAATACAGGAGTTGAAAAGGAAAAACTTCTTGATCTCGACACCATCAAAACAAGAGCTCAGATGGCACTGGACAGCGGAGCTACGCGTTTCTGCATGGGCGCAGCATGGAGAAACCCTAAAGACAGTGACATGCCGTATCTCAAGGAAATCATCAGAACCGTAAAAGGCATGGGACTTGAAACCTGCATGACTCTGGGGATGCTCACTCCTGAACAGGCAAAGGAGCTGAAGGAAGCAGGTCTTGACTATTACAACCATAACATTGACACCAGTCCGGAATTCTACGACAAGATAATAACCACCAGAACATTTAATGACAGGCTGAAAACTCTGGAACACATTCGCAGTGCAGGCATCAAGATATGCTGCGGAGGCATAGTCGGCATGGGAGAAAGTCTGAGAGACAGAGCCAGTTTTCTGAAATCACTGGCCAATCTAAATCCCCACCCGGAATCAGTACCCATCAATCTTCTGGTCAAGGTAAAAGGAACTCCTCTTGAAAATTCGGATGATGTTGACCCTATTGATTTCATCAAAATGATAGCCGTAGCCAGAATCATAATGCCTACATCCCATGTACGAATGTCAGCAGGAAGAAGCAGTCTCAGTACGGAAGCACAGGCTCTGTGCTTCATGGCCGGAGCAAACTCAATTTTCTATGGATGCAAGCTTCTGACCACACCTAATGCGGAAATGGATTCCGATGAATACCTCATGCACAAACTGGGAATTAAAACCACTCTTAACACGGAAAACAGTACTCCTCATGATGACAGAATTGCCATTTTCAAGGCGCTGCATACCGGCCATTCAGACCATAAATGCTTCAAATTAGAGGAAGAATAGCATGTCTGCAAACAGTGTTCTGAGTCAGACCCTGGTCCAAAATCTCAGCAGACTGAAGGAAAACAGGCTGCACAGGGAACTTATTACCGTTGATAAACGTACATCAGCCACCATCAGTATCAGCGGGAAACAGTACCTAAATTTTGCAGGAAACGACTACCTGGGGCTCAGTACCATGCCTGAAATCTGCGAAGCCCTGAATGAGGGCATCAGACTGTACGGGGCCGGTACCGGAGCCAGCGCCGTGGTTACGGGACACACCAGAGCCCATCACGAGCTTGAAGAATTTCTTAAGGAGATTACCGGCAAGGAAGCTGTAATTCTGTTTAACACTGGGTTTGCCGCCAATCAGACTCTGATTAAGGCCGGCATCAGTCTCAAAACAAATATGGTTCTTGACCGGCTGGTTCATGCTTCCATGCAGGATGCCGTCTTTTCAGCAGAAAAATTCCAGAGATACCGTCACAACGACATGAAGCATGCCGAGGCCATGCTGGAAAAGAACCCCAATTCGATTATTTTTACCGAGGGGGTTTTCAGCATGGACGGTGATATGGCAAATCTCAAACAGCTCGTAACACTATCCAGAAAATATGCTTCCACTCTGGTACTGGATGACGCACACGGTTTCGGAGTACTCGGACAGCACGGTCGCGGAACCCCTGAGCATCAGGGAATATCAATGAAGGATATAGATGTGTATATGGGACCCCTGAGCAAAGCATGCGGACTCAGCGGGGCATTTGTAGCTTCGGACAGGGATTTTGTTGACTACCTGATTAACACGGGGCGTGAATATATCTATTCAACCGCAGCCCCTGCCTTTATCGCTCACGCACTGATAAAATCCCTCGAAATAATCACCGGTCCTAAAGGTAATGAGCTTAGAAAACATCTTTCCGAAATGACGGATTTTTTCCGCAGAAGATTTCATGAAAATCACATCAGTGCCGAACTTCTTGAGTCTTCTTCATCCATCCAGCCGGTAATTATAGGAGACAACAGCAGACTCATTGCCGTAAACGAAAGACTCAGAAATCAAGGCATCCTCTGTGGCGCCATCAGACCTCCTACGGTACCTAAGGGCACTGCCAGACTGCGTATAACCATAACAGCCGCCCACATGGAAGAGGATATTGTGAGACTGACCGAAGCACTTGGAGAAATTTCACAATAATGAAAGAACTGGTTATCAAGCACTTTGACCACGGTGCATCTCAGTATTCAAGACATGCTTTAATTCAGAAGGAAATTGCCCTGAAATTATTAAAGGATACCGTCAGATGTGTTTCCGACACTCAAAAAAACACTGATTCCGACAGTAATTTTCTTTTTAAGAGATGCCTTGATTTAGGATGCGGTCCCGGCGTAAATTATTCTGAACTGAAACAGTATGCGGAATATGTTGTTGGTGCGGATCTGTCACCTGTGATGGTGGAAGAAGCCTTAAAATTGAATATCCCCGGAACCAAATCTTTTGTAGCCGACATGGAACAGCTGCAGTCCGTTCCCGAGATTACAGGATACACCTACGATTTCATATTCTCCTCACTGGCAATGCAGTGGTGCAACATCACCACCGTTTTAAATCAGATAACTGGAATTAAAAAATACAGGGAATACCAGACCGTTGCCCTGTCTTTACCTCTCTGCGGTACCCTGCCTGAACTTCGTTCCGCCCTGAAAAATATCGGAGCAGGAGACAGAACCTATCAGTTCACAGACTTTGAACACGTCTGTACGGCTGCTAGAAAAATACTTGGAAGCAATATAAACGTCAGTAAGCACACTTTTACGGATAAACACAGTAATATCAAGTCGTATCTTGAAGCAATCAGAAGCATAGGAGCGAATACCACTTCACAACATCATTCTCTGAGTAAATCACAATACAGTGATTTGATGTTATACTTGCAGGGACAGTTAACCGAACACGGTTACCTGAGTCATACTTATCCTGTTGTTTTTATTTACGGGACTATATGAGGTTTTTATGAACTACAGTTTTATAGGTGCAATCCTTGCGGGAGCAACCCTGCTATGCTCATTCAACACCGCACAGGCTTTTGATAAGGAAGCTGCAACAAAGCTGCTGAATCCAGACGAAACGAATCAGACAGCAAGTGACGATGCGACATCCGAACAGGATTTTATAGAACGCCAGAAAAATGAATTCTTTGATCAGCAGCCAAAAGAACGAAAAGACGTTGAAGTCAGGCTACCCCAGGAATGCAACCTGATAAGCTATACATCTGACGGCGCATCTTCCCGATACAGATGTAAAGACTATGAAATACTGACTGTTCTGATGTTACCTAATGAAAAGCTGACCACTGAAAAATTTGCAAAAGAACTCAGCTTATTAGAGGAATGCGAGGCACTTCCGGATAATAATCTGGGACTTTCAGTCAGCTGCGACACTCCTGATGGAAAGTACGTCACATACTTTATAGATCTGCCATCAAGATTAACCGAAAATCTTATAACTTCCGTAGATTACAACGATCCGGCAAAGATTGAGGCCATATCAAATGTGTCACACAGTATATATTTCTACATACGACACATAGCCAAAGATCAGGAACAGATCAAATATCTGACGGAGCTGATGAATCAGGCCGCCATGATTAAGGTTGACACTAAATCTGAAAAAGCGGGAAACGATTCTCAAAAACCAGAAAAGTAGACCGTCATTGTGACCTGTCTTCAAGTAAGAAAGTAAGAGCAAAACGGGGAAAAGTCTTCAAAGCTTTTCCCCGTTCCGTTTAGGTAACTTTCTGGTAAACAACTCCGTTACTGAAACGCCGCATTTCCATATCAGACACTTCTTCCGGAATAAACTCGGAACTTCCAAGAATCAGATATCCGCCAGTTTTCAGGCTTCCTTTCAGATGATTCAGTACTTTAATCTTTGTTTCACTGTCAAAATAGATCATTACGTTTCTGCAGAAAATTGCATCACATTTTCCAAGAAACGGCCTGTTTTCAGTGTTCACCAGATTATGATGTCTGAAACTGACCATTGACTTGACTTCATCTGAAATTCTGTATTGAGTGCAGGAATGATCAACGGGAATAAAGAAAGACTTTATGTAACGATCATCCAGTCCCCTTGACAGATCCGTGGCACTGTAAACGCCGTCTCTCGCAAAATTCAGCACAGCCATGGACAGATCTGTTGCAAAAATACGTATTCTGCTGACAGGCAGACCTCTCAAACTGATGCAGTTTGAAAGAATGGACATGGCTATTGAATACGGTTCCTGCCCCCTGGAACATCCGGCACACCAGATTTTTACGTCTTTTGACTTATCTTTGACGCTTGGAATAATGTTCTGAAGTAAGAACTCAAAAGGATATCCGTCACGGAACCACTTGGATTCATGGGTCACCATGGCTTCAATTACTGATTTCTTCATCTGTGCATCATTTGAAATGAGTATCTTGCTTATAAACTCATTCAGATTTTTGCATCCGAAAGCATCAATCAAAGGACTCAGTCTGCTGTTTACCAGATAAGCCCGATTGCTTTTTAAATCAACTCCACTGTTGTTTTTCAGGAAATCACAGAACAAAGCATAGTTTTTCTGCGTTATTCCCAGATATTCATCTTCCATAATTCCTGTAACCAAACTTTTTAACGCGGGCTTCTTCAAATTATTATTTAACCCAGCTGCAAAATCTTATGAAAACTGCAGTTCAGAACTGCTATCTGTCGTAAACAACCATAAGATCCTTTATGGCTTTAGCCAGCTCATCAGGCTTGTATTTAGCCACAAAATTATCAGCCCCGACCTTTTTTACCAGAGACTGATTAAACACACCGCTCAGTGATGTGTGCAGAATAACTTTTATCTGTGCCAGTTCAGGTTCACTTCTAATCTTGGCACTTAATGTATACCCATCCATTTCAGGCATTTCGATATCAGATACTATAAGACCGATCTGGTCTGTCAGAGGACCTTTGGCAGCATATTCCTTAAGGATGTTATATGCTTCAAGACCATTCTTGGCTTTAATAACCTCGTAACCAAGGGAAGTCACGGTCTTCTCAACCTGCTTACGGGCAACGGTAGAGTCATCAGCTATCAGAATCTTGCGTTTAATCGGTTCTTCCCCGCTTTCCTCTGCTATCTGCTGCTGCTTTTCATTGTGAGAAACAGACTCTTCAATAAGCTCCTTGCTTACTTCCATATCATTAGGACAGATAACATCAAGAATCTTCTCAAGATCCAGTATTTCCACAATACCGCCGTCTATTTCAGTTATAGCTGTCAGATAGTTATTTTTTCCCATTCCCTGAGGCGGAGGCATTACCTTGTCCCAGTTGATATTGACGATTCTTTCAACACCGCTTACCAGGAACCCCTGAACGGATCTGCTGAATTCGGCCACGATAACATAGCTTCTGTCAATATCCTGAGTTCGCTTTCCGCCTATGGCATAACTTAAATCGATGACCGAAATGGTCTGACCTCTGATATATGAAACACCTACAACCGACTGATGCAGTTTTGGCATTGACGTTAATTTTGGACACAGCAGAACTTCACGAACCTTGAATACATTTACCCCGAATTTTTCTGTTCTGCCGGCAAGCGAAAACAACAGCAGCTCCAGTCGGTTCTGACCAACTATCTGTGTCAGCTGATTCACTGAATCCAATACACTTGCCATATTCTATCCCCGCAGATGAACTTACTTCGATGTGAATTTCACTCGATACCAAGGTGCCGAGTTTTCTGCCTCTGCACTGCCATACAGAAGATCTGAAGGATCTGGATATATCACATTTACTTACAGAATCATTGTAATCATATTCTGATTTTCATACTTCCGACAGGGCCAATTATAAAAGATTATCTCGACACGTATACCGTCAGAATACAATCCCCAGCAATACAGGACCGGTCACATAAAACACGATTATCAGCTGTACCGGATACTTACACCTCAGTAAAAATTACCGCAGTACAGCCATGTTTTTCGGGAATCTGATCAAGGCATCCCGTACGGACGGCTATTCCACTCCCGTTTTCAAAACTGTCAGCTGACACTACAGTAATAATAATATTAACCTAATAACTGAATAGAAAAAACATCCACATATTCATACTTTGACTTATGCTTGAATGTTTTCACTATTTTCAATTCTCACTCCTTCTTCAGAATCTTCCTCACCATTCTCCTCAATGACATCTTCTTCTGCATAATTGCTCAGTTCTGTTTCAAGCTGATTGTTTCTGAATTTCTCTATACCTTCAACCATCAGCATGGAAGCATCCTCTATCTTACCGGTGGTCTTGCATATGTCTGAAACCTTTTCAGACATATTGCGCACGTGTCCGGTTATATTCTGCAGATTCTTGGACATTTCTGATGAGGTGGCAGACTGTTCTTCGGTGCTGGTAGCTATCAGAGTAATCTGCATGTTTACATTATTAATGTCCACAAGAATGTTATCAAGAACCTTCTGAAGCTCTTCGGCATGAACAGCCAGTTTATCCATCTGCCCCACGGTGGAAATAATAGACTCATTGGCCTGTGTTGCCTTGGCCTGAACCTGATTTATCATTTCACTTATTTCCGTCGTTGACTGTGCCGTACGAGCTGCCAGAGCTCTAACCTCATCAGCAACCACAGCGAAGCCGCGACCGTATTCCCCTGCTCTTGCAGCTTCAATAGCGGCATTAAGAGCCAGCAGATTTGTCTGACTGGCAATATCCTGAATGGTGGATATTACACTGCCTATAACCTTGGTCTGTTCACTGAGTGAAACAATTATTTCCGCATCTTCCTTAGTCTTGCGACTGTGTTCCCTGATTCCGTCAACTGTCTGATGAACAACTTCCAGACCGTTTGTTGCCACCTTACAGGTCATTTCAGACTTATTCACAGCCTGACTGCAGTTATTTGCAATATCCACGGATGTCGCCACCATTTCCTCAGCTGCGGCACTGACCGTAATAACCTGTGAGAGAAGATCTTCACTTGAGGTGTTAATGTTATAACTTGCACCTTTAAGTTCACTGGAAGCATCTGACAGATTTGACGCCTGATCGTACATACTTTCTGACAAGGTGCTGAGATTGGTTGCCAGATTATTGATATTATCGGCAATCAGGGTAATTTCATCATTGTTGTCATCCTGAATTCTTACCTGGAAATTACCATTGAGCATCTCCTTTGATGCTTCAACAAGTCTGTTGATTCGTTCTGAAATCATGAAGGACAGAGTAAAAATAACCACTGAAATCAGAATTATTTCCAGAATTACAACAGCAATACTGAACTTAAAATTCCCCATGAAGCCGTCAGTCTTGATGGAATGAACATAATCAATCTGATCATCTATCATAAACTTAATCTGAGAAGTAACGTTTCCGGCCTTATCAACCATGGCATCGTATTTGTTTCTCAGCTCATTTACCCGTTCATCACCGGTAGCCTCCAGATGAAAAGCCTCCTTGGCGGACACATCGAATTCATTAATGGCGGCCAGAAGCGCATCTCTGTCTTTTTCATCAATCTGATTATTCAGCCCGGCAACAATTCCGTCCAGCTTTTCCTTGGTATTATCGTAAGAAGACTCTTTTTCGACTCCAAGCATGACACCATTGGTGATTTCATACAAATAGACAAAATTGCTTCTAACCTCACTCAGCTCCCGCATGTTCGGGAAAACCTCTGTCTTGATACGATCTATACGACCTATATTATTATGATTGGCCAGCATGAAAGGAGTACTCAGGGCTACAATCAGAACAACAACAAGAAATGTGATAACCTTGAAATAAAATATCAAAGAATTTTTTCTTCCATCAGACATAGTACAGCTCCGGAATTTTCCAGCAATCGTCACACGGATTTATTGACTTCAGTGCTCAGACTGCAGTTTGTCTGTATATCACTCATACCTGTCATATCAGAAACAAAAACGAACCGCAGTTTCAAAAAGAAAAAATATGACAGACTATCGATACATTAACACCTATACTAAAATGATATAACCTTGACGTTTTTTTTAGTACTGACGTTCCCTTAAGTTTCTACAGATCTCTCAAATCTTCTTTATCTCATTTTATGATTATTTATATACATCACAATTCATCATTAAAATAAACGCAATCATGTAACAAAAACTCGGCAATTTTTTCCTGTCACACAACATAACTATCAGAATAGTTTTTTAACCTTAAAAATTACAACCATCACTGTTTCCTCTTTTTTTCCAGATGAATCCACAGGATCACCAAACCAAACATTCTTCATTATCTGTGATTTTTGCTCTTTTTTTACTTTTTGCCAAAATGAATCACTACTAACTTATTGTATAATCACTGCAAACTGATATAATACGAGCAACTCCTCATAGTTAAATGGATATAATAAACCCCTCCTAAGGGTTAGTTATAGGTTCGATTCCTATTGGGGAGGCCATCCTTTTCAAAACAGCAGCTGACTTTATTAAGATATTTTTCAGTCATTTCCCATTCAATACAGTACGAAGAACTTCTCTGTTTTTCCCAAACACTCTTTAACGTTTTTTACATTTACACATAAAAACATTTGAACCAGATCATCTTTTTGCAGTTTTATACCTTTAACGCCCTCAATTTTAAGGTATAAGAAATTCTGTGGTTTACATAATTTTTTAATTTTAGTTAATAAACAGGACTCATTAACAGTTGACAGAACATTCTTCTGTTTGAGGGTCATAACAGGTATACAATATGAATTATAAATATTTAGCACTTTCCGCCATTGCGGGACTGGTAATCACAGGCTGCGCCTCTACCGGTACCAGTTCTCCTGCGGCAAACGGGGTAAAGGATAACAACGGACTGCTTATCGCTGAATCAGAGCCGACACTGCAGACCACCACTGTAGCCAAAAATCTTCCTCAGTGGCCTTATGAACGTTCCAAATTAACCTATAAGCTTGTGAACAAGGATCTTGTAACAATTTCACAGGATGTCAGTCAGTGGAAACAGATCATTGAAGAAATTCTCACTCAGAAACTGGCTGCAAAAGGCTTAACCAAGGTTGATGCCGGAGCATCCTCAAATCTCACCATCAGTTACGGTATTCTCACAAAATCAGAAAGTAACGATAATGCCGAACTGATGTTCGATTCCCTCGGTCTTACCGTAGGGGGAACATCTCACGGTGTAAACAATTCCATTGACATTGTCATCCAGGACAACAGAAGCGGTCGTGAAATCTGGTCCGGTGCCGCAAGCACTCTCACTGACAAACCTCTGGTAACAGAAACACAGAAACGCAGAGCTGTAAACAGCGTTCTGGAATCCCTTACCCGTAAACTTCCAATGGCTCAATAGAAAACAACGGCACAGTCCGTCTGCAGATAAAACGAAAATCCCTGTATTTCGATTTTGTACGAACCAGAAACTTAAAATATCAATTTTCTGTTTTGTACCGGAAC
The DNA here is from genome assembly GCF_900115655.1 of Ruminobacter amylophilus. Lineage (GTDB taxonomy): Bacteria > Pseudomonadota > Gammaproteobacteria > Enterobacterales > Succinivibrionaceae > Ruminobacter > Ruminobacter amylophilus. The sequence goes on from NZ_FOXF01000010.1 coordinate 57,308, forward strand.
AACAGGGATTTTTTATTTCAGATAAAAGAGTAATTTAAGAAGCCGTCTGTTCTGAATCATCCGGAACAAAACTCATAGCAGTTTCAAGAACCTTAAGATCAGCCCCTTCCTTATAGTGATTCATTGCGATGTACTGTCTGTACTGTCTGCTGTTGGGACAGTTATTGAACATTCCCAGAAAATGACGTGAAATATGTTTTAACGCACCTCCCTGAGACAGATAATTTTCAATGTAAGGATAACAGGCTCTGATGCACTCCTTGCGGGAAAGCTTCCTTGTCTGTTTTTCCCCGAAAATCAGCTCATCAGCATCAGCAAGCATGTAAGGATTCTGATATATAGCTCTCCCCATCATTACTCCGTCAACATGTTCAAGGTGTTTCAGGGCATCATTTAACGAATTGATATTCCCATTAATGGACAGATGCAGCTGGGGAAAATCTTTTTTCAATGCATAAACTCTCTCATAATCAAGAGGAGGCTTATCCCTGTTTTCCTTTGGACTCATTCCTTTTAAAAAAGCCATGCGTGCATGAAGAGTAACACCGTCAACGCCTGCCTGAATCATTTTATCCAGAAACGAATGTATATAATCGTAGCTGTTCAGTTCATCTACTCCGAGTCTGGTTTTTACGGTAACAGGAATATCAACAGCATCTTTCATGGCTTTGATACAGTCACACACAAGTTCAGGTGAACGCATAAGCACAGCCCCGAACGAACCGTTCTGTACCCGGTCGGACGGACACCCCACGTTCAAATTTATTTCATCGTATCCGCGATCTTTCCCTTTTCTGGCACAGATCGCCAGGTGTTCGGGATTCGCACCGCCGAGCTGCAGTGATACGGGGTGTTCTTCCTGATTATATGCAAGATAATCTCCTTTACCGTATATTATCGCTCCGGTGGTAACCAGTTCGGTATACAGAAGCATATTCTTTGAAAGAATTCTGCATAAATAACGAAAATGCCGGTCCGTAAGGTCCAGCATTGGCGCAAGTGATAGTTTTGAATAATCTTTTGTTGTCATAAAAAGTAAAATCAGTCAGCAACCGGGTCTACTTTTTAACTTCGACGTTCTTTTCTTTCTCAGTTGCCTGTTTCTGCTGCAAATGTTCTTCGTTTATCTTGTGTATCTCATTCTTTACCCAGGTATAGGCACTGTTAACCTGATTGTCGCTCAGGCTTGCAGCTGCTTTGTTCTTCACCACAGAAGCTTCGCTCATGCTCAGTCTTATCTGCTCGATATCGCCATATCTTTTAGCCCACCAGATATAAAACTCAGCGTACTTGTAGGCATTGGCATCATTACCAAGGGTAAGGTACATTTTAGCAAGATCCAGGGAGTACTGATAGTCTTTGTTTTCAACCAGACCTGCATAAATGTCCTTGGCATACCGGTGATCATCCTGAGAATTTGTACCAAAGCTGAGGGTCTGAGCCAGCTGAACCTTGCAGCTGACACCTCCATTCTGCTCTTCATAACTGATACAGTCTCTGAAAAGCTCCATTGCCTTATCTCTGCTTCTTTCCACACCAAGTCCGTTCCAATACAGTATGGCAAGATATCTGCTGGCGGTAACCACTCCGCCGTCAACAGCCTGTTCCAGATATTTTTTAGCAAGCCCCCAGTCTCTAGGAGCTCCTTTTCCCTTAAGGTATATATATCCGAGATATTCCGCCGCCTCGGCACTGCCCTTTTCCGCCTCATACTCACACTGCTGAACGGCGACATCATAATGAGCATGCTTCATTGCTTCTTCACAGCTTTCGCCTCCGGAAAGCTCAGCAGCATATACAGAACCTGATGACACCAGTCCGAAACAAACGGCCATGGATAAGAAAAATTTATTCATATGAGTAATCTCCAGAAAAATGCTTTCTGATTATACAATTGTCACATTATTCAAATATGTGAATTATTTCTAAATCCTGCAAACATATTTTGACTACGCACACATGTGTACACATACCCCGCTGAATATAGATAATCATTCAGTTTTCTTATCATTCGAGGCAGCAGTTTCCGTATTTTCAGTCGCCTCATTTTCAATCAGAGCGTCAATGTCGGTCGGATTTTTTTCACGAAATACCGCAGGATAAACCGCATCATGATCAGACCACAGTCCGGTTCCATTTGAATGAGCATCTCTTTCGAGACGAAGATACATTGAATCCTTGTTGTTTCGGTCTGACCATGCCAGTCCCTTGCGGATCATTTCACGGTTAGCATTCTGTTTTTTGTGGTAAAGTTCCCCCAGAATAGCACCGTCTCTGTTTCCTTTGATTTTTACGCTAATCTTATCGTCATATATAAGATCCTTTAAATATTCCTTGGCTTCCGGACCATACGGCTGACCAAGTTCAGGAGCCTCTATATCTGCCATTTTTATGAGATGTTTCTGATCCTTTGAATCAACACAATGAAACAGATTACCGTTCAGTACGGCAGTCACCACGCATGTCACGTACCTGTTGTGTTCCGTCGGTCTTGCTTCAGCCTGAGTGAAAAACAGAAAAAAAGAAGCACATACCACGGCAATATATTTTTCAATTTTCATATCAGTCCCCGCGTATCAGTGAATTCCGGATATCATGAAAACCGGAATAATATTCAATAATTGTTATAGCTATTACAATATCACGGGAACAGAAAAAAAACATTCATCCGGACAACAGAATCCGAATATGACCACAATTTGTTTTATGAACAAAGTAACTGAGAAAGAAAAAGTTTGATGACTCCGACAAGTGAGTCTGGTACCAGAAGAGGGACTTGAACCCTCACGATATCACTACCGGCGGATTTTGAATCCGCTGCGTCTACCAATTCCGCCATTCTGGCAAATGACAGTAGTTATGATACATTATTTTTTTATATGTGCAAGCTTTATTATAAAATTAGACGAATTTGCCGACAAAACAGTCAAAGACAGCATTTAGCCGGCAAACTCATTAAAACTGCTAATTATTTCTTCTCAGCAGCACGACTGATACCGCAAGCACAATCAGAGTCGGCATCACGGCGCCGATTATAGGAGGCACTCCGTAAAAGATGGTAAACGGAGCAAGAATCTCATTAACGGCATAGAAGGTAAATCCCACCAGAATACCGACAACTATACGTGCTCCCATTGAGGAACTTCTTAAAGGTCCGAAAATTGTACTGGATGCAAGCAGCAGTACAACCAGCACGGTAATAGGAGATATCACCTTACGATACAGTTCAAGGATATAGCGATCAGCCTTCTGACCGTTTTTGGTTACGTAATTGATATACTCATGCAGCCCGCTGATTGACAGTTCATTGGCATGAACCCCGACTACCTCCACATTATTCGGAGTCAGGTTTATATCCCATATGTCACGTTCCTTGGTGCTGCGTGAAATAACATCATCCTCGTAGGAAATTATTTTAATGTCTTCCATTTCCCACTTATTATCCTTCCAGCTTCCCTTACTGGCACTCTCGGACCTGATAAGTCTCTTTGGTATTGTACTGCTGAACACATATCTGGTAACAGACTGCAGATCACCGTCAGACATAAAATATGCAATATTTATAAAACTGTTTCCCTCACGGAACCATATACCGCGGCTGGTTACCGCAACCTGCCCGTTGGAAACAGCCTCAGATATAAGACTCTCTGCCCTTTTTTCAAAATCAGGAACAACAAACTCACTGGTCAGCATAATTGCAACAATGAGAGGAATCACGGATTTACACGCACTCCATACAATACGCATTTTTGATTTGCCAAGGGCCTGCATGGCAATTAGTTCGGAGGTTGATGCCAGGTTTCCCAAAGCAAGCACCGTTCCGAGCAGAACCCCTAAAGGAAAAAACATTACTATCTGTCCCGGGACGGTCAGCAGCACGTACTGCATACAGGCAACGAAATCAAATTCTCCTCGCCCTACGTTACGCAGCTGATCCACAAATTTAATCAGAGAACTCAGTGACACCAGTCCGATGGTACAGAATACAACCATACTGGCAACATTACGGCCGACGTATTTATCAACTACCTTATACACTACTTCTTTTCCTCAATACGCTTTTTCTTACCAGCTCTCATTCTGTTGAACCATTCGGTATTGGTCAGATTGAACGGAATAGTGAATACAAACAAATAAATAACCGGAACAATGAATATTCCCGGAAATACCGGTAAATTACCTCTGGCGATACTGGATTTGAAACCGAAGGCAAACAGGTAATAACTTATGTAGATTATTATTGCCGGCAGGAATTTGGCGAAACGTCCCCTGCGGGGATTGACCATTGACAAAGGGACGACAAGCAGCGCCAGGATGCAGATGGTAATAGGCTGAACTATACGCCACTGCAGTTCGGCATAATCCTGTGAAGTACCTGACTCAAGAAGTTCAGCATTACTTTTTGTGGAAGCCTTAACCTTGTCATGGCTGCCTGAGCCTTCAGGAACCAGAGCCCTGTATTCATCAAAAAGCGATACCTTAAATTCACCTCTCTTATCAGGTCCCTCATACCTTGTGCCTCTGTACAGTGTCAGCCAGAACAGTCCGTCAGAATCATACTCTGATTTTGCACTTGCCGAAATGGTTACGGAAGGAACATTGTTACCGTCGTCAGAAGAAAAAATATAAATCTGATTCATTACATTGTAATTTCTGTCAAAATCCCCGTTGTTATCAATATAAACAACGTTGCTTCCGTTGAGCTTTATAAATTTTCCGCTGTCAATGGACAGCATAGTAGGATCGGATTTTGCCTTGTTGATAAGTTCAATCTGTCTGGATTCGCACCATGGTGAAAGAAAACACGTACAGGCCACGTTTATTACCATGTTGACCGCTATAAGCAGGGAAATGACGCCCAACAGTCTGCGATGGGAATATCCCACGGAACGCATTACCACCATTTCACTCTGAGAACAGAAACTGCCGATTGAAAAAAGAACCGCAAGAAACAGGGACAGAGGAAGCATGAAATTGGTCATTGACGGCACTGAAAGAGCAAGTAACTGTGAAACAAGTTCTGCAGGAATACTCCCCTTGGATGCTCTTCCTATGAATTTGATAAAGGTCTGACTCATAAAGATCAGCATCAGTACCCCGAAAATGGCACCCTGAGTCTTTAAAACATCTTTGAATATGTATTTGGATATTGTATTCACGTTATTATCCCGAAATCCATATAAGGATAAACACAGTTCCGATCGTCAGCTGCCGGAAACTGATTACTGCTGTTATAAAAGAATAATATACCTCCAATTCTACCACGGATTAAAGTTACTGTCCTGCTAGTACGGAAATCTGTATGGATGTTTTTCCATATACATCGGCATACCTTACGGAAAACGCACCATACAGAAAAAATCGACAAATGAACTGAGCCGCCTAAAACATTACTACCGTTTTAAATCCTGACAACCTGACCGTCCGCAACCCTGTATGTTTCATCGGCATAATCACCTACGGAAGAATCATGACTTACAATCATAACTCCGACACCTTCATCAGCTTTTTTTCTTAACAGTGAGAGCACCAGTTCCATATTGTCCTTATCAAGATCGTTTGTCGGCTCATCCGCAAAAATGAATTCAGGTTCATTGATAAGAGACCTGGCTATGCATACTCTTCTCATTTCCCCGCCGGACAGTTCATTCGGAAAACTGTCAGCAAGTCCTGAGATATTCAAATACTGCAGAAGCTTTTCTGTTCTTTCCTTAAGTTCGGAGGTTTCTGAGGAAGCATAAAGGAAAGGAAGTCTGATGTTATCCTCAACGGAAAGACTTCCGACAGCCACACTTCTCTGAGGAACAATACCGAATTTACGGTTTCTCAATAACGACAAATCATCGTCGCCAAGGTCGTAAATACTGCGTCCGTTGTATACGATGCTGCCTGAAGAAGGAGGAAGCATTCCGCAAATCATATTCATCAGTGTGCTTTTTCCGCATCCTGATTCACCTATGATTCGGATAATCTTTCCTGATTTCAGGCTGAAATCGATTTTACTCAGCACGGGAATCTCTCTGATGGTTCCCCCTTTTCCCTTTCTGACATAATGCTTTTCAACGTTGCTTAGGGAAATTTCCATTTAATCCACCTCTCTCAATACAGCTTCCGGTGAGGTTTTTACAACCCTGAGAACAGGAATAATCAGAACAACCAGCCCCATTAATACACTGGAAACAATCGTCAGAATCCCCTGCAGTATAAACGAACCGTAATCTTCAAACAGGAACGGAACCTCCAGTCTTGTTTCCAGAAAATATTTGATCTGCAGAGACCAGAAAGAAGACAGTAGCACTCCTATGACTGAACCTGCGGCACAAATCAGAATGATTTCGTAAAAAATACTTATGAGCAGAGATTTTCTCGTAAACCCCAAAACCCTCAGAACCGCAAATTCCCTTTTTCTTTCATTAAGGAGCATTGAAAAGGCGAAAGCGATAATAACAAGTGCCAGTAGCCAGATAACCCCTACAACAGTCTTTATCACCACTGTAGCCACATCCAGTTTCTCAGAGAATGACGATATCATGTGCTGGTTTTCCACAGCCCTTACGTCAGTAAAGCGTTTGTTGATTTCCTCAGTAAGTTTTCCCTTATCGTAATCTCTGCTGACCTTAATCATAACTGAAGAAATCATTTCGTCAGGGTCAGAGGAATAAGTGGTTACCCCAAGGTTCTGAGCGGATTTCAGCAGTCTTTTTATCGTATCAGTGTTTCCGTAAACGGTTATATCAAGTCCGGTACCGGTTTTTTCCAGATTTCCCACAGCCCTGAGATCCTGATTGTAGACTTTGATTATGCCTGTTTTGGGTATGAAAACATCACTGCCTACAATTACCTCCATTTCTCCCAGATCTCCGGAATAAGCCTGATTTAGCCATGGAGAAATCACGAAATCAGTATCAGGGTCTATGCCTATAAGCTGCATTTCAGATGAACAGCAGTCTGCTGTCAGTGAAGCCAGATAAAACTGTGCGGTAATTTTTTCAATACCGTCCATAGAGGATATATCATCAAGAACAGACTTATTCATGTAGAAATATCCGGGTTTGCCGCTGAACAGCATCCCTTCCACCTGATGCAGATTAGCCTCTTTTCGCGGAATTACGATAATATCGGCTCCCAGCCTTGTCTTAAGACTGTCAAGCCCCCGGTTGAGCCCGAGAGTAACCGTTGCTCCGAAAAAAACGGTAAAGCTCATAAAGACCACTAATGCAGTCAGATAAAATGTTCTGGCTGTTTTATGTTTTAGATTGGCCAGAGATAATTTGAATAAGGTATTCATAATCCACCCAGGAAGCCCACTGCTGAACTGCCGTCCATCGTTTTTATTTATCTGTCAGCCTTGCTGAGAATCAGATCGCTTAAAACAAGAATAAACACCAGGCCGGCAACAGTCACGATGGCAGGCTGGGTATAAACATTACATCTCATGTTTTCGTGAGCACATACTGCAACCAGGAATCCCGGAACAAAAACGTGAAGAGCAGAAATTACGAGCACACCGTAATTAACACCTTTTCTTACGAGATTGTCTCTGAGAACCAGATTCAGAATACTGAGAAGAATAACAGCGGCTGAAATTCCTACAGAAACATTGGCCACCCAGTGACACGGCATAATGTGATCCTTAACAGGACACGGCGCCAGAAATGAATAAATACCGGCTACGAGAACCACTTCAAGAAGAAGAACCAGAGTAGAAATAATTTTACTTCTAGACATACAAACAGACCTCAAATAGTAACGATTAAAAAATTATTAAGAGTATTTCCTACTTAATAACTATGCATTATACATACTTGTATTTACAGGGTCTACATTATTTTACATTTTTCATACAGTTTTAGTATGATTTTATTGTTGACATTCTTATTTTTTTGGTTTTTAATAGCATTATATTTCATACTATTTTACTATGTTTTAGGAGATGCCATGACCGATAAATGTCTCACCTGTTCCAGCTGTACCACAGCTGCATGCAGATTTAAGAATGAAGCAAAATATCCAAAGTTCTGTCTTACGGCAAACGCTGACAATGAACTCGTACAGGAAACCATCAGCATATATAAGGAAGACAAGGTTCTCGGAAAAATAGCCCGAGTTTCCGCTGAAATAGAAGGCGAATTCTACGGTCGTCTGACCCGTGTTGAAGAAACCATCGAATTCATCAGAAGAATGAACTACAAAAAAGTCGGAATCGCCACCTGCGTAGGTCTGCTTAACGAATCAAGAATCCTAGCAAAGATTCTTACTGCAAGCGGAATTGACAACTATGTGGTCGGATGTAAAACAGGGGCAGTGGACAAGACAGAAATAGGCGTGCCTAACGAACTGAAACTAAATAAGGGATGCGGTCATGAATCCCTGTGCAATCCTATTCTTCAGGCCAAAATTCTGGAAAATGAAAACACTGATTTCAATATAGTTATGGGGCTCTGCATCGGACACGACACGCTGTTCATCAAACATTCAAAAGCTCCGACCACTGTACTGGTAGTTAAGGACAGAGTCCTCGGTCACAACCCTGTACAGGCACTGTATACAGCCAACACCATTTACTCAAGATTTAAAAAAGAACTGAAAATCTGTTAAACGGACATGGCTGAACAAGGAGAATACCTAACCGTTAACCATTTATCAGGAATAAAAAGAACATGAAGATTCTTAAATCACAATTACCACTGCTGTCAGCCCTGCTGGCGATAGTTGCGGCACTGTTCCTGCCGGACTCACCGTTACAGCAGACAGCCGAGCATGCATATTTTGTCTGGTTTCTGACAGCTGTTACCGCCATCTACGAGCTGTTCCTTCTGTCTGGTACAAAAAAGATGAAGGAAGGAATGAAGTACAGAGCTCCTTTTCTGGCAGTGTTTTTTCTGGTGCTGAACATATTTAATATCATAACCGCAAAATTCGCCCTTTTTCCTGTACTGTATTTTCCGTCACTGGACAGAATTTTCGGAGTTCTTGTCAGCGACTTCCAGTTTCTCGGTCAGTGTCTGCTGTACACACTAAGAATTCAGTTATCAGGATGGCTTTTAGGATGCCTTTCCGGCATTGCCACAGGTATTGCTTTAGGATTCAGCAAAGGTTTCAGATACTGGGTTCAGCCTCTTGTAAGAATTCTTGGTCCGATCCCGCCGACAGCCTGGATTCCCATCGTATTAGTGATGTTTCCTTCAGTAATAGTAGCCAGCAGCTTCCTGATTGCCCTGGCCGTGTGGTTCCCGACAACCGTCCTTACCGCCAACGGTATCGCCAATATAAAGAATTCATATTTTGAAGTGGCTGCGACACTCGGCACCTCCAGAACCTATTCAATTTTCAAGGTAGGCGTACCTGCTGCAATGCCATTCATGTTTATCGGTATATTTAACGGTACGTGTTCATCTTTCATAACTCTGGTAACAGCCGAAATGCTTGGGGCCAAATACGGAATAGGCTGGTACATCAACTGGCAGAAGGAAATGATGTCTTATCCGAATGTATACGCAGGTCTGATTGTAATGTCACTGGTATGCTTTGTAGTCATCACCGCGCTTTTCAAACTCAGAGATCATGTTCTGGTATGGCAGAAAGGAGTTATCAAATGGTAGGTTCCATAAAAATAGAGAACGTAAACAAGCTGTTCAGCAACAAGCAGAAGGAACAGGTTACCGCACTTAAAGACATTAACCTTGATATTCCCTCAAACTCCTTTATTTCACTGATTGGCCCTTCAGGTTGCGGTAAATCAACTCTGCTCAGACTCATAGCCGGTCTGATAGAACCAAGTTCCGGCAAACTCGAGCTTGACGGAAAGCAAATCGTAAAACCGGGATACGAACGAGGTTTCATGTTTCAGGAACACAACCTCTTTCCTTGGCTGACAATATACGACAATGTGGCTTTCGGTCTGAAGGCCCGAGGAATTTTTAACGAAAACAAATCTAGCGTGGACGAATATCTTGAGCTGGTAGGTCTTAAGGGATTTGAAAAATACTACCCGCATCAGCTTTCGGGTGGTATGTGTCAGCGAGCCTCACTGGCAAGAGCGCTTGTCGGTCATCCTTCCGTACTCCTGCTTGATGAACCACTTGGCGCTCTTGATGCTTTCACCAGAATGAATATTCAGGATGAAATACTCAGAATCAAGGCGGAAAAAAACATGACCATGATTATGGTTACTCACGATGTGGATGAAGCCATATATCTGTCAGATAAAATTGTGGTAATGACTCCCAGACCGGGAAGAATTACCTCTGTTGTGGACGTAAATCTCCCTCGTCCGAGAGATCGCAGTGACTACGACTTCCTGAAATATCACGGCGAAATCCTGAAATTACTTAAATTCGGCGGCTTTAAACAGCAGCCTGAATACAACATATAGGAGCACAAAAATATGCAATGTAATCTTCTTAAACCTTTCAGATGGCTGGCGGTCCAGGTATGTCTGCTTTGCTGTCTTCTCATTGTAACTGCCTGTGGTGACGAAACCCAGGATGACGGTAAATTTCATTTAAGAATAGCCTATTCACCTTCATTGTGTCAGGCCCCGCTTCACCTTGCCGTAGAACTAGGTTTTCTGGAAGAGGAAGGCATTATCGCTGAAAACGTTCAGGTAGATGCGGCTCACGTTCAGGAAGCCATAGGTGCAAATCAGGTAGACGTCGGTTTCGGGCTTATCGGAAAGTTTCTGCAGCCCCTGCAGAACGGTCTTCAGATCAAGTTTACCGCAGGTATTCACACAGGATGCATAAAAATTTTTGCCCTTCCTAACTCAGGAATTCGCGAAATTAAGGATCTCAAAGGCAAGCGTATCGGCGTTCCGGGGCTTGCCGGAGCGGAAACACTTATCGCAAAACGAGCTCTCTTCATGAACGACATCAAAATTGATCCTCGTGATGCGGAAGTCGAATTTGTGGTATTTTCAAGAAATGAGTTAGGTCAGGCTCTTCAGAACGGTATCGTGGACGCTGTATCTCTGTCAGATCCCGCCGCTGCTCAGATGATTGAATCATACGATGCGGTGACCATCGTAGATACTGCAAAGAGCCCTGAATTCGCTTCAGAATACTGCTGTGCTATTTTCGTATCAAAACTTCTTGCCGAAAAGCATCCTGAAATTGCCGCAGCCTTTACCAGAGCAATTCTTAAGGCATCTGCATGGGTAGCTGAACATCCTGAAGAAGCCGCCAAGCTGCAGATTAAGTACAAGTATGTTGCCGGTAATCCTGAATTCAACGCCTCCATTCTCAAGAGCTACAATTACAAGCCATCGGTCAAGGGCGGTTATGATGCGATTGTCGTCAGTTCCGGTCAGCTGAGAGATCTCGGTGTTCTGGATAAATCAACAGATCCGGAAAAGCTGGCAAAGGACAGCTACATCTTCTTTGATAATGTGAAGGACACTTATTCCCCTGAAGAATCCGTTCCGCCAAAGAAGCCGTAACCGCAGAATATCAAAACTGACGTAATTTATGTCAGACAGCAACGAAAAAAGCTCAATGTTTCAACATTGAGCTTTTCTATTTTATAATCAGCTGCCGGTTAATATCCCCTTAAAAGCTCCAGCCAGTTCAGAAGCTGAAGATTACCTATGATACTGTTCTTAATACCGGTAGGTCCGACCCCGGCTCCCTTAAGCATAATTACTTTACGGGCAGCCTCGCTGAGAGAGTCCGGATGAATGGACGCAAGATTTCCAAGTGCCTCTTTGTCCCTGAGAATCTTAAGGTTTTCAGGGCTTATACCGCTCTGATACCCCATAACATCCTTTATTACTGCATACATAAGCCCGTACAGCATGGAAGAATCCTCCCTGCTTAAAGCCTCAAGTTCAGATGCAAGTTTGCGGATATCCCCGTCACCGCGCATCACGTACTCAAACAGTTCGAGACATGCATGAAGATGTTCATCATACCTGTTGTCAATCCAGTCAAGCACTTTAAGAGGAGACATGCCGCTGACATAAAGTTCAACGGAAAAATCTCTGTCGGATGAGGTTTGCTGTTTCAGAAATTCATTGAATTCGGAAATGTCAGGAATATTCACCTGCACTCTCATGGAACGGCTGATTATGGTAGGAAGAATGGATCTGATATTTTCCGTAGTTAAAACTATCAGGGTATTTCCGGCTGGTTCCTCCAGCGTTTTCAGCAGAGCGTTTGAAGCCTGAACAGTCATGCAGTTAGCCTGATTTATCAGAAGAACACGTCCGTGACCGTTGGTCGGCGTTCCTACAAGAGAGTTTATCCCCTGTCTCATGGCATCAACGCCTATGCTCTGACTGTTTCCCCGATCAACTACCGTCAGATCAGGATGACTGTTGTTTTTCAGCATGGAACAGCTGTGACAGTTACAGTTCTCATCCTTTCCGGCAAGACACAGAAAACTCCTTGCAAACTCTCTGGCCAGAACACCTGCGCCCACGCCTTCCGGAGCACAGAGCAGAATGGCATGAGGAAGACGATTCATCTCCCTCATTCTGTTGTATTCCTGCAGAGGTTTTGTTAACCAGCTGAACATATTCCGGAATTCTCCAAAGTTTTAATAATGTCCTGTTTTACATGCTCCAGATCCTGACCGGCATCAACAACCTTGATTCTGTCAGGATGCTTTCCGGCCTCTTCCAGGAAACAGTTGCGTATACGATGGAAAAAGTCGATATTCTCAACTTCAAAGCGGTCAAGGTCACCGCGTTTTCTGGCTCGTCTCATACCTGCTTCCGGTTCTATGTCCATTACAATGGTGAGATCTGGAGTAAGACTGCCGATGGCAAGATCCCTTATCGCTGCAATTTTATCAAGAGGAATTCCCCTTCCCGCCCCCTGATAGGCAACTGTGGATAAATCATGCCTGTCACCTATCACAAACTTTCCCTGACTTACGGAAGGCTTGATTACACAGTTCACAAGCTGGGATCTGGCCGCATACATAAGCAACAGTTCAGATTCTGAAGTAAGCTGCTCACGAGGATTCTTTTCTTTCAGAATTGTTCTGATTTTCTCCGCTATTTCAGTTCCTCCCGGTTCCCTGGTCTCCAGAATATCCTCCGGTGGTACTCCTTTTGATATCAGATACTCTCTGATTACGGTAACAGCTGTTGACTTTCCGGCGCCTTCACCGCCTTCTAAAACTATAAAAGCCCCCACAATAACCTCTCTGCCTGATTATAAAACCCAACATAACTATGGTAATTAAACTTTGCAAACTCTGACCGGCGTAAAATCACTATTCGTCTTTCGATTCTGAGGCATGCTGTTTTTTGTATTCCTTAACTGCTTCCCTGTAATTATGCACGGCTATGTTATGCATTTTTTCGTTAACACTGAATATATGCCCCTGTTTTGGATCCGGACCTTTGGCGACAAAAAACAGATATTCAGTATCGTCAGGATGTAAAGCCGCCTCTATTGATGCCTTTCCCGGTAATGCAATCGGGGTTGGCGGCAATCCTGAAATGATATATGTATTATACTCGTTGTCATCCCTGAGATAACTCTGATAAATTTTTCCCTTGTACCTGGATCTTACTCCGTAAATAACTGTTGGATCAGTCTGAAGCTTCATTCCCTTCTTAAGTCTGTTCACGAATACAGAGGCTATTTTGGCTCGTTCTTCCGGCACTGAAGTTTCCTTTTCCACAATTGAAGCCATAATCAGTGCTTCATATTCATTCTTATACGGAAGATCATTTTTTCTCCCTGCATATTCCTTTTTCAGAAAACTATCCATGTCTGAATATGCTCTTTTAAGCAGATTCACGTCTGTTTCTCCTTTAACGAAAGAATACGTTTCAGGCATCAGCAGACCTTCAGGACTTGAATACGATACTCCGAGAAGTTTCTTTAAATCCTGTTCACCGAAATCTTTTTTTAGTACATGTGTCAGATTCTTGTTGCTTTTTACCGACTGAAGAACCGCGTCTACGGTATTTCCTTCCACCAGAGTAATGCTGAACGTCATTTCCCTGCCGTTCACAATCATTTCGAGGGCATCTTTCGGACCGGTATTTTTCGGTATATGGTAATACCCCTTTTTTACCGCCGTAAGATTACCATTGTGCTTTAACCAGTACTTTATGATATACCTGTTCATTTTCGGATGGTATATTCTGTTGATAATGGACGAGGCTGTTGATCCGGGCTCGACAGTGAGTTCGACATCTTCTGAATTGCGCAGGGATTCAAAGGTATACATTTCATAACCTATCCATACCATTACCAGTTTGATGGTTATCAAGGCGCAAAGGCAGTAAAAAAACAGCCACAGCAGAATTTTTGTTGTAAATTTCATTATTAAACTTCTCAATTTTTACCTAAATGTACTTTGCCTGTGAAAACTTAATTGAGAAGCATAATCATCAGAAAATTCTGAACGTATTCAGAAACGACAATCAGACCACGGACATTTCTGCCCAGGCAACTATCAGAAAAAGCATACATCCGACCTTTCATCTGAAAAGAGATTTCCGTCGTTCTAACGTGTCTTTCTGATAAATGTGACATTTCCGGCTGACATGCACGCAGGCACCGGATAAGCAGTCTCAATAAAGCTTAACAATACAAAACATTCACCCCTAATCGGCAGTACTGAAAAAACGACCTTTCGTGAATGATGTTTTTCTAATTTTTATATTTATTTTTTAAATTTATAAATCCAGTTCCATATTCGGTAAAATAAAGTATTTTCCGTACTTTCAGCCCAGGAAAAGCTTCACAAATACAATGGAACATTATGTCATCTTACCATAATTTCGCATAGCTAACGCCATAAATCAGATTCATTCTATTAGAACTATCACAGATAGAACTTAAACATTTAATTTCGTTTCCTGCTTTTTAATCACATTCCGAATCGTTTTAATTTTTCGTCTTACCAAAATATGAAATGAATTAATGTGATATATGGAGTAAAATACGCATGGGAATCTGAAAATAGTTTACTGTCAGCATTTTCAGATTATCTGTCTCTAAAGATTCAGCTTTCAAATCAAACCATGATTAAACTTTGTCAGAAAATCTTTGAGAATACCATTAGCGTCTTAATGTACCAGCATTAAGTCATTAGATGTTTTGCTTAAAAAAAGAAGAAAACGATGGAAAAAACATATAATCCAAATGCTATCGAGCAGGCTATTTACCAGAACTGGGAGGACAAGAAATATTTCCGCCCAAGCATGGATGAAACCAAACCGGCATTCAGCATCTGTCTGCCACCTCCTAATGTAACAGGTTCTCTCCATATGGGTCATGCATTCCAGCAGACCATCATGGATATTTTAATCCGTTATCACCGCATGCTGGGAGATAACACCCTCTGGCAGGCCGGTACCGACCACGCAGGTATCGCAACTCAGATGGTTGTTGAAAGAAAAATAGCTGCAGAAGAAAACAAAACCCGTCATGACTATGGTCGTGATGCCTTCATCAAGAAAATTTGGGAATGGAAGGAACAGTCAGGCGGTACAATTACCCGCCAGATGCGTCGTCTCGGCACTTCAGTGGACTGGGATCGTGAAAGATTCACCATGGACGAAGGTCTCAGTGCAGCAGTTCAGGAAGTATTCATAAGACTTTATAAGGAAGACCTCATTTACAGAGGAAAACGCCTGGTAAACTGGGATCCGAAACTACGTACCGCAATCAGTGACCTTGAAGTTGAAAACAAAGAAGTTCAGGGACATATGTGGCACATCAGATATCATCTCGCTGACGGCAAAAAAACATCTGAAGGCAAGGATTATATTGTTGTAGCAACCACCAGACCTGAAACAATGCTCGGTGATACCGCGGTTGCAGTAAACAGCGAAGACCCTCGTTACAAGGATTTAATCGGTTCAAATATCGTATTACCGTTAGTAAACCGTTTAATTCCTATCGTAGGCGATGAACACGCAGATATGACAAAGGGTACCGGTTGCGTGAAAATCACTCCGGCACACGATTTCAACGATAATGAAGTAGGTAAAAGACACTCATTACCTATGATCAACGTTCTTACCGAGGACGCAAAGATCCGTGAAACAGCAGAAGTATTCGATACCAACGGAGAACCTTCTGACGCTTATTCAAATGAAATCCCGGCCAAGTACCGTAATCTTGACAGATATGAAGCTCGTGACGTAATCGTTGCAGATCTGGAAGCTTTGGGGTTACTGGAAAAGATTGAAGCTCATACCCTGATGCAACCTTACGGAGATCGCGGCGGCGTACCTATTGAACCTATGCTCACTGACCAGTGGTATGTTCGTGCCGGCATTCTGGCAAAACCAGCAATTGAAGCAGTAGAAAATGGGGACATTCAGTTTGTTCCTAAACAGTATGAAAATATGTACTTCTCCTGGATGAGAAACATTCAGGACTGGTGCATCAGCCGTCAGCTCTGGTGGGGACACAGAATTCCTGCATGGTATGATGAATCAGGCAAGGTATATGTTGCTCACAACGAGGCTGAAGTGCGTGAACAGAACGGTCTGTCAGCTGATACCGTACTCAGACAGGATAACGATGTTCTCGATACCTGGTTCTCATCAGGTCTGTGGACATTCTCAACTCTCGGCTGGCCTGAAAACACTCCTGAACTCAAGACATTCCATCCTACTAGCGTGCTGGTAACCGGATTTGATATCATCTTCTTCTGGGTTGCCAGAATGATTATGATGACCATGCACTTCATCAAGGATGAAAACGGTAAGCCGCAGGTTCCATTCAAGACTGTATACGTAACTGGTCTTATCAGAGATGAAGAAGGTCAGAAGATGAGTAAATCCAAGGGTAATGTTATTGACCCTCTGGACATGATTGACGGTGTTAGTCTTGAAGAACTGCTTAAGAAGCGTACCGGTAACATGATGCAGCCTCAGAAAGCAGCCAAGATTGCAAAACGTACCGAAAAGCAGTTCCCTAACGGAATCGAGGCTCACGGCACCGATGCTTTACGTTTCACCCTTACAGCTCTGGCCTCTACCGGACGTGACATCAACTGGGACATGAAGCGTCTTGAAGGTTACCGTAATTTCTGTAACAAACTGTGGAACGCCAGTCGCTACGTACTGATGAACGTGGAAAACAGGGAACTCAGAAAGCCTGATTTCGCTGATTATTCATTACCGGACAGATACATCCGCAGTAAACTTGCCGCATGCATCAAGGAAATCAATCATGACTTTGCAACCTATCGTTTTGATCTGGCTGCAACAGCTCTGTACGAATTCGTATGGAATGAATTCTGTGACTGGTACATCGAATTAACCAAACCTGTATTATGGTGTAAGGATGACAACAGTGCTCTGGGTGGTGAAAATCACAAGAATGCAACTCTGTACAACCTGATGGATATACTGGAAACCATTCTGCGTCTTGCTCACCCAATCATGCCATTCATTACTGAAGAAATATACGGCAACGTAGCTCCGTTAATCAGAAGCGACTTCAAGAAAGGCGACACCATCATGTTAAGAGCCTATCCTTCAGATAGTGATTTTGAATATGATGAAACCGCCGTTTCAGAACTTGACTTCATTAAGGAACTGGTTATTGCTGTTCGTAACATCCGTTCTGAAAAGAATCTGGCTCCTTCATTAAAGCTCAGCCCAATTATGCGCGGTGAAGCCGATGAACTTGCTGTTATCGAACGCAATATGGAATTCATCCTTTCATTGGCAAATCTGGAAAAACTTGATACCAAGGTTTCTGAATTTCCACCTGCAATCGCAAAGATAGTAGGACACAGTGAAATTCTGTTCCCGCTTTCAGGTATTGTAAAGAAGGATGAAGAGCTTGCACGTCTTGATAAGGAAATTGCCAAGGTCAATGCTGAAATTGAAAGAATCAACAACAAGCTTGGTAATGAAACCTTCACCTCAAAGGCTCCACAGAATGTAATTGCCAAGGAACAGGAAAAGCTGGATAACTATAAAGAAAGCCTAAATAAACTGCTTTCCCAGAAAGATCTTATAAACAAACTTTAAATCCATAAAGTTTTATGAACAAAACCCTGTTCTATGATGAACAGGGTTTTTTCTTTATTGAACCATATAATGCATTAGAAGCTTACCAAATCTTTACTCATATAATGCCTTATGTTTCAACCTCCTTATTCATAGTCCACACGTTTTCTAATGAATCGTAGATGTTACGCGAGTAAATATTTGCCCCCCTAAAACGAGTAAAAAGTTGCCACACCTAAAAATGATAGGAGCAACAATGAAAGTATCAAAAAAACGGCTCTTCACGGAATTGTTGGGAATCCGAGAGAGGACTGGTATCGAATTAGAGTAAAGAAATAGTCCTCATCTCTGTAGCCGTATGCAATTCTTTTAGCCACTTTA
>NZ_FOXF01000104.1 GCF_900115655.1 Ruminobacter amylophilus
TTGATATCAAAGATAACCACGCTATCGGTACTGTTTTCGTCAAGAGTTACGTTATTGAAGATATCATCTGCGGTAGTCATATGGAATGCAGGATGGCTCTTTCTTAACTTAAAGAAATCGGCGTAGGCCTTGAAAGTTTCATTCCAGCCTTCAGAAGCCTTAAGATCCCACTTATAATCATTGGCTCCGGTGGTGGTGTTATAGGTATTGTGTATATCCTTACCGGCAGCAGCCTTGGTACGACCGATTTCTTCACCTCCGTGAATAAAGGTAATACCCTGGCTCACAGCTATAATGGCGTTTGCATATCCCTGAAGCTTTGTCTTTTCTTCAAGATCTGTAACACCTGCAGCTTCTATCTTGTCGCGCAAGGCAAGATTATCATGTGCGGTCAGATAGGCAATTGACTGTTCCGGACTTGTGAAGCCCTGAGCTGTCCAGACATCAGTACCTGTTGCATCCGCATGACGCATACCGCCGCGAACCCCCATGAACACGCATTTCTTATTGCTGTCCAGAGCATTGTCGTTTTCATCGGTACCATTGCTGTCCCAGCCGTCATTCAGCTTATCAAAGATAAAGCCGAGAGCTTTTCCGTCATCACTTGAGCCTTTAAGACAGTTTCTGATTCTGTTGTTGAAGGCTCCGACATGAGCTTCAGCAGACTGCATATGCATTCTGCCGGTACGTACCGGATTGTCTACGAGCTTTTCAGACATATCACTGTCAGCCGGCCACGGTTCACCGTAAACCAGAAGATTTGCATCAGGATGAACCCTGTTCAGATATTCACCCCAGTCTGAGAAATCCTTGATTGAGAATGCACCGACAAGGTCCATTCTGAAACCGTCAACATGATATTCGTTAACCCAGTAATCCATTGAATCACGAATCATGGTCCATACCATGTTATTATTGCCGTTTAAGGTATTGCCGCATCCTACCAGGTCAGCCTTAAGATAATACTTACCGGTAATATCTTCAAAAACCGACTTGTTAAGGGTATGGTTATACACAACGTCCATGATTACTCGAATACCGTTCTTATGGAATTCATTGATCATGGTCTTTACTTCCTGAATCTTCCTGTTGTAGTCATCAGTACCGAATGCTGATGAATAACGATCTTCAGGAACATTGTAGTTCCATGGATCATAGCCCCAGTTGTAGCAGCTTGAATCCTGAGAACCTACGTTTGAACAGGTACCGTAGTCAAAAATAGGCTGGAACTGAACATGAGTAATTCCCAGTTCCTTCAGATGATCGATACCTGTAGCAACTCCATTGTACTTGGTTCCTGTCTGAACCATACCCAGGTAACGGCCTCTCTTGTCTGCGTCAACGCCGGAAGTTTCATCGATGGTGAAGTCACGTACATGAACTTCATAAACAATGGAATCAACACGATTCTT
>NZ_FOXF01000056.1 GCF_900115655.1 Ruminobacter amylophilus
GCTTACAGCCGACTCTTTGTCTGACAGCGTACTTATCTTTATTTACTCCGTAAACAATAACAACAGTATTTTTAGGTCTTTCTACATCAAGAATATCTCTAGGTATTGGCATATCAAACTCCGTAAATATATAGTCTAATTATAAGTTATAATTAGACTATATTCAAGAAAAATTTCACAATTTTGTCGATATTTTTTAATTTTTTTAGGGAGAAAACAGGCTTTATATCTACCTGAAAACTGAGGAAGTTATGTTGTTGATTGGTATATGGAGTAAATAATGAGATATTGAAACAAGATGTGCTCAATATTTGCACATCTTATATAGTATTATTAATTGGGAAAGTTCTAATGAATGGTATGTGTTAGTGATTTTGGTGGAAAAATGATTATTCAGTGTGATTGTAATTTGCTAGATTGATATTCAGAGAGTAAAATATCAGATAATTATTTTTGTCACTGATCGCTATCAGATCTCTGATAAATAACAGTAGTTCCACCGGTAAGTCTGGGTGGAATGTTGACTCGGAAAACCGTTAACCAAGCGGTTTGTTTTTTTGCTGATAAAAATCTACTACAAGTAGAAAGGGGATTCCTCAAGTGGCACATACTATAATGCTTATACCCATTGGAACTGGCGTGGGTGTAAACTCAATCAGTTTAGGTCTTGTTAGAGCTTTTGCTAGAGAAGGTGTAAAGGTTAGTTTTTTCAAGCCTGTTGCTCAGCCTAAACCATCTTATATCGGACCTGAAGCAAGTACAGCTGTTATCAAGGCAGGCACGGATTTTGACCTTCCTGAACCAATAGAAGTTTCTCGTATGGAAGCTTTACTGAGTTCAGGTGATGATTCAACTTTACTTGAGGAAATTATTGCTAATTTTGAAAACCATGTTGCTTCAAGCGGTGCTGACGTGGTTATCGTTGAAGGTCTTGTTCCTGTTGAAAAGCATCCTTTTGCAAACAGAGTAAACAAGCAGATTGCCAGCGGTATTGATGCTGACATCGTATTTGTAACCCAGCCTGGCAACGGCGGTTCTCAGGAAATCCGTGAAAGACTTGAACTGGCTGTAAATACCTATGCTAACGGTGCTCAGAACAGAGTGCTTGGCTGCATCATCAACAAAGTTGGAGCAAGTGTTGATTCTCAGGGGGTTCCTACCCAGCTTGAAGTCGGTAAGCCATCAGGTGATTTAAAGGATCTCAATCTTGACGGTGTTGCCAAGGTTTTAGCTTCAATACCTTGGAATCCTACTCTTAATGCCGCCCGTGCAAGTGATCTGGCTGCATACCTTCAGTGCAAAGTGTTAAATGAAGGTGAACTTGCTACCCGCCGTTTATCAGAAGTAGTATTCTGTGCCCGTGACGTTCAGAACATGGTTGACTACATCAAGCCTGGTTCTTTACTTGTAACTTCAGGTGACAGATCAGACATCATTATTTCAATCGCTCTTGCAGCAATGAACGGTACCAAGATCGGTGCTCTTCTTCTGACCGGCGGTTACAATCTTGATGAAAGAGTTCAGAAGCTCTGTGAACAGGCTTTTGCTACCGGTTTACCAATTCTTCAGACCGAAGATCATACCTGGCAGACTGCTATCGATTTACAGCATTTCAATACCGAAATTCCTGCAGATGATGCAGAAAGAATTAACATGATTGCTGATTATGTTGCCGGCTTCATTGACAAGGCATGGCTTGAAAGCCAGTCTGAACAGAGTGCACACGTAAGACTGTTAAGTCCTGCCGCATTCCGTTACAAGCTTACTGAACGCGCAAGATCAGAAAGAAAGAGAATTGTTCTTCCTGAAGGTAATGAACCTCGTACCGTTAAGGCTGCCGCAATCTGTGCCGCAAGAGGTATTGCTACCCCTGTTCTTCTCGGTAATCCTGAAGAAATTCAGCGCGTTGCCGCACAGCAGGGCGTTGTTCTCGGTGAAGGTGTGGAAATTATTGATCCTGTTGCTTCACGTGAAAACTATGTTGATCGTCTGGTTGAACTCCGTAAGAACAAAGGTCTTACTCCTGAAGCTGCACGTGAACAGCTCGAAGACAATGTTGTTCTCGGTACCATGATGATTGAAAGAAATGAAGTTGACGGTCTGGTATCAGGTGCTGTTCATACTACTGCAAATACCATCAGACCACCTCTTCAGATTATTAAGACCGCTCCAGGTTCATCACTGGTTTCATCAGTGTTCTTCATGCTGCTCCCTGATCAGGTTCTGGTATACGGCGACTGTGCAATCAATCCGGATCCTACAGCTGAACAGCTTGCTGAAATTGCCATTCAGTCATCTGATACAGCCAAGGCTTTCGGTATTGAACCACGCGTTGCAATGCTTTCATATTCAACCGGTACCTCCGGTAAGGGTGAAGATGTTGAAAAGGTTCGTACAGCTACTGCTCTTGCCAAGGAAAAGCGTCCGGATCTCGTAATTGACGGTCCGTTACAGTACGATGCTGCAATTATGGCTGACGTTGCCGCCTCAAAGGCTCCAAATTCACCAGTTGCCGGTAAGGCTACCGTATTTATCTTCCCTGACCTGAACACCGGTAACATCGCCTACAAGGCTGTACAGCGTTCAGCCAAGCTGGTTTCAATCGGACCAATGCTTCAGGGTATGAAGAAGCCTGTTAACGATCTGTCACGCGGTGCTCTGGTTGACGATATCGTTTATACCATTGCAATCACTGCAATTCAGGCTCAGCAGAACAAGTAATTCAGATTTTTCTGAATAACATATGAAATTAAAGGCTTTATCCCTTCGGGGATAAAGCCTTTTTCGTGAAAGCTACGGTACTGCATGGCGACAGAACCGATAAAATTATCACTTTTTAGGAGCCTGATTAATCGATGACATCAGCTGTTTTACAGTCTTGACATATTCCGAAATACTGTTGTATCTGAATCTGAAGCCTGACTTTTCCAGTTTTGACGGAAGTGCCGGCACTGATGTTATAAGTGAATACGCTGCTTCCTTCTGTGAAAATTTTACAAGGAATACAGGAAGACGCAGAAGCCTGAAAGTCGTGTTTTCTGTTATGGCGGCCAGTTCTTTGAACATATTCATCTGGCCTGTATGGTTTGAGGTGCATACATGTACCGGACCGCTCACGTTCTTATGCTTTATCAGATGAGAGATGACTCTGGTTACATCATACAGAGTAATCCATGGAATGATCTGTTCTCCGTCTCCGAAAGAAGGTATGTAACCTTTCTGAAGGAACGGCAGAATTCTGAGAAGCATGCCTCCGGTGACGTCAACAACATTGCCGAGTCTCATTGTAACGACTCTGGCTCCTAATTCATCCTGAGCCTTCAGTGCCGTTTTTTCCCACTCCTGACAGAGTTCAGCGACTTTGTTTCCGTCTGTGTTTTCGGCTTCGTCTTCGGTAAAAGGAGTTTTGTGGTCAGAGTTTATGGCCATGGCTGAGGCAGAGATAAACACCTCTGGTCTGACATTCTTTTCTTTGAGATCGCTGATTAATTTTTCGGTAAAGCAAATTCTTGAATCGTGAATATCCTTGAATTTTGATGTGTTGACCAGACCTCCGCTGCTGATAGGCGAGCCTGCCAGATTGATTACAGCTGTAATTGAAGAGGCTTCTTCAGCAGTCAGTTCTGTCAGTTCGGTAATGATTTTTATTGGAGTATGAGAAGCATCCAGTAGTTTCTGATAACGGAATGTGGTGTGTTCTCTGTCTCTTGTTAACAGTATGAGTCCTATGTACTGATGTTCACTTACTGTTTTCTGAATAAAGCCTCCGGCTATCATTCCAGAGGCTCCGGTAATCAAATAATAATTCATGAGTTGTTCCGCTTTGATTGAATTAGAAAAAACAAAGTCACGGATAGCATCGCAACCATGTGCCGTTATGCTACGATTCGCTGATAATGAAACGATGCGACTTTAAAAATAGTTCTGCTGTTGTTATTATAAAAGCCGGTGTTACGGATATATGGCAGACATTTGTAATGTCATTATATCAGATGGTATTTTTGTAACTGTGAAGGAGTGGTAAATGTCAACAGTAGATAATGTGAATGGTTCTGATCTTACGGCCAGAATTCATTCAATTGAAACGGGAGGGGCTGTTGATGGTCCGGGAATCCGTTACATCGTGTTTTTTCAGGGATGTCAGTTTAAATGTATATACTGTCACAACCGAGATACCTGGGATTTTAAAGGCGGAGAAGAGGTTACCGTCAAAAAGCTGATGGATGAAATAGTTACCTATGCTCCTTTTTTCAGAGCAAGCGGGGGCGGTGTTACAGCATCCGGAGGAGAGGCATCCATGCAGGCAAAGTTTGTGGCGGAACTGTTCCGACAGGTTCATGCCGCAGGTTTCAATACATGTCTTGACACCAACGGCGGTATACGCAATTACAATAAGGATGTTGAAAACCTTATTAATGAAACAGATACATTCCTGCTGGATCTTAAATGCATGGATGATGATCTGCACAGGGAAATAACCGGTCGTTCAAACAGTGATACTCTGGCTTTTGCAAGATACCTGGCCGCTCATAACAAAAAAATGTGGATAAGACTGGTGGTCGTTCCGACTTATACCGATTCTGAGGACAACGCCCGCAGAATGGGGGAGTTTGTAAAAGAACTAGGTGATGCCGTGGAACGAGTGGAACTTCTCCCGTATCATGAGATGGGAAAGCACAAATGGGCATTTTTCAACGATCCTTATAAACTGAATGATATTCATCCGCCGAAAGCCGAAGACATGAAACGACTGAAGGATATTCTTAAGGAATATCATAAGGAAGTGTATTAGTTTTGACTTCAGATACAGACTGTCATGAAGAAGACGTAAAAACGTCTTCTTTTTTTTTGTGTGTGCGCGTCGGAATTTGATAAAAAATCATAAAATGCTGAAATTTTAACCATGACGCTTTTTTGCAGTAAAAAATATTAAAAATTTTCACGCGATATGAAAGAAAATTACATGTTTTATGTATGTGGTTTTCTTTAAAAATGATAAAAAACAGGTTAAAAAATGATGTAAATCTCAAAAATCAGAGTTTTTGAAATAAATATGATTGTTTAGAAATCGTTTTCTCTAATATGAAAAAGTTTTCATTACATAAAAAGGTAAAATAATTTCAAAAAAACTTGAAACAATTAAAATATGTTGTATCATTACAAGTGTTAAGTAAATCACATTGATTAAGAAAAAAACAAGAGATTGGTTCATGCGACTTTGATAAGGAGTGCAGCAATGAAAATGTTAAGAAATATGTTTGTAGCAAAGAACGACGTAATGGTTATAGCTCCAGTTACCCGTCAGTACAATTTCAGCTACGTTAAGTAAAAAATATTAAACACATGACTTTCGGCCTTCCGGGTGGTAAAGATTAAAGTTGGGAAGGCGTGATAAAAACCATATACATATTAGAAGAAAAAGAAGAGAAGAAACAAAATGAAGAAGTTATTAAAAGTAGTTAAGAAGAGCAGTTTACCTCCATTTACCAAGGCTTACAATTTCAGCTATGTGAAGAATGAAGGTTATTCAAACTTCTAATCAAGCATTGTAAAACAAATATCCTAATAACATTCAAAAGCTCTCAGAAAATGAGGGCTTTTTTTATGGTGTCACTGATTTTTGAAATTCTTTAATAAGAATACTATGTATTTGTGATTATGTTTTGAACAGTGGGTTCGTGCAACTATATATTATAAAATGTTGTCTTTTGAGTGAGATAAAGCTCACATTTATGAGAAAACTGTCATGTTTTTGAAAAAGGTAATATTTATCACAATTACGATGTGACAAGTTCTATATAGTAGACCGAAAACGTTTTTTTGTCTCTTTGACTATAGTCAATATTTTTTCTTAACTATGTGTGAGTTTATATGAAATTTAATAAGAATAAGCTAGGCGTGGCAGTTTCCTGCGCCGTTCTTTCCTTATCTCTTTCAGCCTGCGGCGGCAGTAGCGGTGGCAGTAGTGAAGGAGGCAATAACGTCTTTTCCGATAACTGGGCTACTGATACCGGCAGAGTGGATTCAGGTAATGTGTTTGTTTATGATCCGGTTGAAGCACTGGATACCTGTGTTGTAGATCAGAACACTCTCATAGTTTTGGGAGACTTCTATGATGAATACGCAGCATGGCTGTGGAATTCTGGCGGTAATTTGTTCAGTGACTGGCCTGGTAAAGTATTTACTGAAAATGACATGGGCTCAGCCTGTTCAAAGACCATTCATTATTTCAACCACGAACATGAAGGATCTCTGATTCCGCTTGATGGCTACAATGTTATTGTAAACAACAATAATAAAGGTATGCAGACACCTGATAATAACGTATTTACCCAGAACAAGCCTTGTCTGAAGATGACCTCTGAATCCGATGCTCAGTTTGTAACTGCGGCAGAATGCGGTGTGCATGTTAAAGACTTGGAAGACATTGAATTAGAAGACGAATCATACATTTCATACGACGGCGGAATCCTTAAGGACGGAGCCACCATCGAATTTACCGAAATTGCCGGAAAGAAAGATACTACCGGTCATATCGAAGTTGGTCTGCTGGTAAAGGGTAAGGACGTTGATGCAAATACCAAGGGTTCTTACTGGTTCAGCAATGCCAAGACAATCAAGGATGTTCCTAACAGCGAAGCAACTGCTGCCGAGTTTACCAATGGTGCCATTATCAGCATCGGTGACGACGTGGAAGTTAACGACGGCGAAACCAAGAGTGTTAAGCTTAACGTCAAGTTCAACAATGCGGTTTCAGTTTACACCATCAACAAGTCATACGTAGTCAAGGATCCTGACTGCCGTTTACACAAGCAGAACGATACTCTCGGTGCAATTTATACACCTACCCAGACCACATTCCGTATCTGGTCACCTGACAGCAAGGATGGCAACCAGGTTATTGTTGACGGTACTTCATATGATATGAAGCCTGCATCAATTGACTGTTACTCAGATGTATTTGAGGCTGTTGTTGAGGGAGATCTTGCAGGTAAGACTTATCAGTTTATAATCGGCGGTAAGAAAGTTCGTGACCCTTACGGCAAGATGACAGCAAACGGTAATGATACCGCCAACATCGTAATGGACATGAGCGCAACCGAGCCTGAAGGCGGCTGGGTTGAATCTCCTGAACTTAAGAATCGTGTTGATTCCATTGTTTATGAAGTTCATGTACGTGACTTCACCATCGATGAAACTTCCGGCGTTGACGCAGACAAGAGAGGCCGTTATCTCGGTATGGTTCAGACCGGAACCACATACGAAGGTGTTACTACAGGTATTGACCATCTGAAGGAACTGGGCATTACTCACGTACAGCTTCAGCCTATCTATGATTACAAGACCTGTTCCGATGTAGATTCTCAGAGCAACAAGTGCTACAACTGGGGTTACGATCCATGGAATTACAATGTTCCTGAAGACCGTTACACTTCCGTATTCAATACTGATGAGTACAATAAGAAGGTTCAGGAAGTGAAGACCATGATTAATGAATTCCACAAGAACGGTATTCGTGTAATCATGGACGTGGTATATAACCATACCTATAACAAGTCTGTATTTGAAGATATTACCGGCAAGTACTATCTCAAGACCGATGTTACCGGTTGTGGCAATACCGTAAACTCCAACAGCAATATGGTATGGACCATGATCCGTGATTCAATGGATTACTGGGTTAACGAATATCATGTTGACGGTTTCAGACTCGACCTTGTAGGTGCTTTCTCAATTCAGGACTTCTCTGACTGGGGTGTATATCTGAACAGAGTTCATCCTGACGCAAATCTTCTGATTTACGGTGAACCATGGGCTGCTGATAACGATGCTGCCGAAAAGCAGGTTGATGCTCCGGTACGTACCGGTCGAATCCATCTCCAGTCAGATGAAGCTCATGTAGGCGCCTTCAACAACAGAATCAGAAACTGTCTCAAGGGCTCAAGTGATGATGGTCAAGCTCTCGGCTTTATCTTTGATAAGCTGAATGACGGCTGGGACGACAACGGTACCGATGAAAATGACAAGAAGCTGAGCAACAACAAGGAATGCGTATTCATGGGTGTTCGCGGCGGCGTTCGTCATAAAGACGCAACCGGTACTGACGTATGGACCGCACAGGGCTTCACAAATCCTGAACAGTCAATTTCTTACATAACAGCTCACGATAATCTTGCCATACGTGACAAGATCGAAGCTGCAGGTGTAACCGATATGACTGAAAAGGTTAAGCTTCAGGGTTATTCAAATGCCATCATTGCCGTGAGCCAGGGTATTACCTTCATCCACGGCGGTGAAGAAATCGGTCGTACCAAGGCTGCCGCAGGTAAGGATATGCACAACACTTATAACACCACTAGCGGTGCAAATGACTTTAAGTGGGATCTGAAGGCTACCGAAGAATGGGGTGAACTGTTTGACGCTTATGCCGGATTCATAAAGATGAGAAAGAATCATCCTGCATTCCATATGACTACCGCAGATGATATCTTCAATAACGTAACTCTTGACGAAAACAGTACCGATAGCGTGGTTATCTTTGATATCAACGGTGCAGCCGTAGGCGACAGCTGGTCTAATATCAAGGTTGTTCTCAACAGTACCAAGTCTGCCGTAGAGGTAAGCGGTGTTGAGGGCATGACCAAGGTTGTAGACAACAATCACGTTGATAACGATTCTGTTGACCAGAATACTCAGGCTGATGCTCAGTCAGTATCTATCTGGGTTACCAAGTAATCTATGACTGCAACTCATTTACAGCCCGCATGGTTGTGAAGAGTAGTCACTGATGAACGTAAAAGGCACGATTCAAAATCGTGCCTTTCTTGTTACTGCAAATCTTGTTAACAGCCGACTGAAAAAGTGTTAGAATCACTCTGTTGGATTTTTCTGTTAGTTGTGGAAAACTTTATGTTTACTGCCAATATTGTTAATGTTGATTATTTTTCCCTGAAATTAAGACATTAGCTATTCTTTAAATTCCGTTTATCGTGACCGTTCCGCGGGCATGATATGTCGCTGCAGGGACTTGCGGTAAAAAGCATGATATGTTTGCCGTTATGTACATTGCGTTCCTGCATCAGTATTTATTGACAGATGATTTCAGACAGACTGTCTGAAGTTTATTTTTTAAAACAATTTTTTAAGGTATTAACAATGCTTAAGCAATCCATTATTACCAAGCTTGAGACTTTAGTTGAGAGATTTGAAGAAGTTCAGGCCTTATTAGGTGAGGCTGAAGTAATTGCGGATCAGGACAGATTCAGAGAACTGAACAAGGAATATTCACAGCTGGAGACAGTTGTGGCCGCATTCAAGAGCTACAAAACATATTCAGACGATCTTGAAGAAATCAACGCCATGATTAATGGCGACGATCCTGACATGCGCGAAATGGCTGAAGCTGAACTTGAAGAAACCAAAAGCGGTCTCGAAAAGACCGAACATGATATCCAGATTCTTCTGCTTCCGAAGGATCCTAAGGATGACAACAACGCTTTCGTTGAAATCAGAGCAGGTACCGGCGGTGATGAAGCCGCAATATTTGCCGGCGACCTTTTCAGACTGTATTCAAAGTATTCTGAAAAGAAGGGCTGGAGCATTGAAATCATGAGCTGTTCTGAAGGTGAATTCAGCGGTTACAAGGAAATAATCTTTAAGGTTTCCGGCCAGGGAGCTTACGGTATTCTGAAGTTTGAATCAGGCGGTCACCGTGTTCAGAGAGTTCCTGAAACCGAAACACAGGGGCGTGTTCATACATCAGCATGTACCGTGATGGTTTTCCCTGAAGTTCCTGAATCTGAAGCTCCGGAAATCAATCCAAAGGATATCAGAATTGATACCTTCAGAGCGTCAGGCGCAGGTGGACAGCACATTAACAAGACCGATTCCGCCATTCGTATTACCCACTTCCCGTCAGGTCTCGTGGTTGAATGTCAGGATGAACGTTCCCAGCATAAGAACAAGGCCAAGGCTTTTGCGGTTCTGGCTTCTCGTCTTGCAAGACTTGAAGAGGAAAAGAAGGCCAAGGAAATGGCAGAACAGAGACAGAGCATTTTAAGTTCAGGTGATCGTTCAGACCGTATCAGAACCTATAACTATCCTCAGGGTCGTGTGACTGATCATCGTATCAACCTGACTCTGTATAAGTTAAGTGACGTGATGGACGGAGATCTTGATTCACTGGTAATGCCGGTTATTGAAGAGCATCAGGCCAACATGCTTGCTGAACTCGCAAACGAAAACTAATATCTGAAGCAGCACTTAAACCCTGAATTTAATGATGGTGTCACAGTTTGCCATCAGTTTTTCAACAGTTTAGGTGCTTTTTTATGCCTTTTGGGGCTAATCTAATGGTATGGGCGGATAATTTACCCGGAGGAACCATGCAGATTGGAGCAGTTTACAGAGAAGCTCTGCAGAAGCTGAATGCTTTTCTGAATGACAGGGAAGTTTCTTCCATTGAAGCTTATTTTATTGTTTCTGAAGTCCTGAAAAAGGATAAGACTTTTCTGCTGACATATCCTGAGTACGAAATTTCCGACAAAGAATATGACAGCATACAGAAAATTGTGAATGAAAGACTTTCCGGACGTCCTATAGCTCATATTCTGGGGAAAAGAGAATTCTGGTCTCTCAACCTGAAAGTGAATGAGCATACTCTTATACCGCGGCCGGACACGGAAACTCTGGTGGAGCAGGCACTGCTGTGCGCTTCTAAATTTGATTCCGGGGTGAGACTGAGAATTCTTGACCTGGGAACGGGAACCGGTGCGGTTGCCCTGGCGCTCAAAAGTGAACTTCCGGATGCCGTTGTCGATGCCGTGGACTATTCGGAGGAGGCTCTGAAGGTGGCTGAATTCAACAGCACAAATCTGAATCTGCCGATTAATCTCATTAACAGTGACTGGTTTTCAAAAATCAAAGCCAGACACCAGTATCATCTGATAGTATCCAATCCTCCGTACATAGCCGACAATGATCCTCATCTGAAGGAGGGTGATGTCAGATTTGAACCGCGAACCGCTCTGGTGGCTCCGATGAACGGGCTGTACGATATTCTGAATATAGTAAGAAAGTCCGGTGACTATCTTGCCAATAACGGTTATCTGCTGCTTGAACACGGTTATCAGCAGGCCGGAGACGTTAAACTTCTGATGAATTATGCCGGTTTCACTCAGGTTGAGACGGTAAAGGATTTGGGATACAATGACAGAGTAACTCTGGGGTGCTTTAATTACAAGGATAAGTAAATATAATGTCTTCTGTGAAAAACAAGGTTGTAAAGATTGGTGATATCAGTGTAGCCAATAATCTTCCGTTTGTGTTATTCGGTGGTATTAACGTTCTGGAATCAGAAGAACTGGCGCTGACAGCCTGTGAAAAGTATGTTCAGGTTACCGACAGACTGAATATTCCGTTCGTGTTCAAAGCCAGCTGGGACAAGGCAAACAGATCATCAATACATTCATTCAGAGGTCTGGGACTTGAAAAGGGAATCAGCATTTTTGAACGGCTGAAGAAGGAATTCGGAGTAAAGATTATTACCGATGTGCACGAGATAGATCAGGTAGGTCCGCTGGCCGAGGTCGTTGACGTGCTTCAGCTTCCGGCATTTCTTGCCCGTCAGACAGACCTTGTAAGAGCACTTGCCGAGAGCGGAAAGGTTATCAATGTCAAGAAGCCGCAGTTCATCAGTCCTTCTCAGATTTCCAACATTGTGGAAAAATTTGAGGAATCCGGAAACGAGAATATCATCCTGTGTGAACGCGGAGCGACCTTCGGCTACGACAACCTGGTGGTTGACATGCTTGGATTCGGAGTGATGATTAAAGCTTCGAAGGGAGCACCGGTGATTTTTGACGTGACTCATTCACTGCAGTGCCGGGATCCTAGCGGAGCGGCTTCCGGAGGAAGACGTCAGCAGGAGGCTGAACTTGCCAGAGCAGGTATGGCCGTAGGGCTTGCCGGTCTGTTCCTTGAGGCTCATCCTGATCCTGATAAGGCAAAATGCGACGGCCCGAGTGCTCTGCCTCTGGATAAGCTGGAACCTTTCCTTACCCAGATAAAGAGAATTGATGAGCTGGTTAAGTCTTTTGATGAGCTCAATATTGATTAATGGTTCCGTTATCGGATACTGTTTTTAAATGACGGGGGCGGAGTTGTCCGCCCCCGTCTGTTTTATGCGTTCATGCTTAATCTCTGTTCGAAGATGTTCATATAATCGTCATCCAAAAAAAGATCGACCTGAACAGATTTTTTGATATAATCCATTGGCGGTTTCTTTTGTTTTTTTTGGAGATCCGGAAATACCAAAAGAAGCCGTTTTTTTATATAGGTCGACTTGTAGATTCCCGAATATTGTGTTTAGGTAAGATAATTATGGCTGATGCTGAATTTCTTAAAGAAATAAATAAACGTAGAACTTTTGCTATTATTTCACACCCGGATGCCGGTAAGACAACCATTACTGAAAAAGTTTTGCTTTACGGTCGTGCAATTCAGCGTGCCGGTACAGTTAAGGGCAGAGGTGCAAACGGCAGTTTTGCCAAATCAGACTGGATGCAGATGGAAAAGGATCGTGGTATTTCCGTAACCACCTCAGTAATGCAGTTCCCGTACAATGACTGTCTGATTAACCTTCTGGATACTCCGGGCCACGAAGACTTCTCGGAAGATACCTATCGCGTGCTTACCGCCGTGGACAGCTGTCTGATGGTTATCGATGCTGCGAAGGGTGTAGAAGAACGTACCCGCAAGCTGATGGAAGTTACCCGTTTAAGAGATACCCCGATTCTTACCTTCATGAACAAGATGGACCGTGAAACCAGGGATCCGCTGGAACTGATGGATGAGGTTGAAAAGGAACTTTCCATCGTCTGCGCCCCGATAACCTTCCCGATCGGATGCGGCAAGAGCTTCAAGGGTGTTTATCATATCTACAGGGATGAAACCTATCTCTACAAATCAGGTCAGGGTGATATCATTCAGGAGGTTGTTACCGTAAAGGGGCTTGATAATCCTGAACTCGATGCCGCCGTTGGAGAGGATCTCGCATCAATCCTCAGGGATAACATCGAACTCGTAAAGGCTGGCAGCGCTGAATTTGATGAGGAAGCCTTCCTCAAGGGGGAACTTACTCCGGTATTCTTCGGTACCGCTCTCGGTAACTTCGGCGTGGATCATATGCTTAACGGTCTTACTGCATGGGCTCCTGCACCGCTTGCCAGAAATGCTGAAAGCAGACAGGTTGAACCGACAGAAGAAAATCTTTCCGGCTTTGTGTTTAAGATTCAGGCCAACATGGATCCTAAGCATCGTGACCGTATCGCTTTCGTACGTCTGGTATCCGGAAAGTACGAAAAGGGTATGAAGCTCCATCACGTACGTATCGGTAAGGATGTGAACATTTCAGATGCGGTTACCTTTATGGCAGGCGATCGTGAACAGGCTGAAGAAGCATATGCAGGCGATATTATCGGTCTGCACAATCACGGAACCATCCAGATTGGTGATACCTTTACCAAGGGGGAAGACCTTAAGTTTACCGGTATCCCTAACTTCGCTCCTGAACTGTTCAAGCGTATCCGTCTTAAGGATCCTCTCAAGCAGAAGGCTCTGCTTAAAGGTCTTGTTCAGCTTTCTGAAGAAGGTGCCGTTCAGGTATTCAGACCTCTTATCAACAACGATCTTATAGTTGGTGCCGTAGGTGTGCTGCAGTTCGATGTAGTAGTTTCAAGACTTAAAAACGAATACAACGTTGAAGCCGTATATGAACCTGTTAACGTAACCACCGCACGCTGGATTGAAAGCGACGATCCTGCAGCTCTTGAGGAAATTCAGAGAAAGGTTCCACAGAATGTGGCTCTTGACGGCGGTGACAACCTTACATATATTGCACCTAATATGGTAAATCTTAATCTTACAATGGAAAGATATCCTAAGATTAAGTTCAATACCACCAGAGAACATTAATAATTCACTACTGTGAAATGAAAAGGATTTAAATAATAATGGCAGAATTCAATTTTAATGCGGATGAAGAACTTTTCTCCAGATTACCGGAAAAAGCTTTTTACACGGTGGTTGATAACAAGGTAGTCAGTGCTGACGGCAACATCAGCGGCGGATATATCTGTGCGATCGGTGACAGAATCACCATGCAGCATCTCGGTATGATTAAGGAGCTGGCAGACAGATCCGGTGTTTCCTTTGCCTTCAGAGAACCGTTTGCAATCTGCGGTAAACAGGTACTGATTGCCGTAACCGACAGATATTCAGAAGAACTTAACCGTGCATTCAAGGCGTTTACCGGTGATGCAGATGTAATTCATGTGAAAAACATTCCGGATCTTTCAAAGCCGGGTGTTATTCTTCTTGATATGGATTCAACCTGTATTCAGATTGAATGTATTGATGAAATTGCCAAGGCATACGGCGTGGGCAAGCAGATTTCTGAAATCACCAGTATGGCTATGCACGGAAAGCTTGATTTCAAGCAGAGTCTGAGAAAGAGAGTAGGTCTGCTCAAGTATGCTCCGGTATCCATTCTGGACAAGATTAGAAACAGCCTGCCGATTATGCCGGGTTTCCCTGAACTGATCAGACTTCTGCAGAGTAAAGGCTGGAAGACCGCCATTGCTTCAGGCGGATTCATGCCTTTTGTAAACAAGCTTAAGGAAGATTTCGGTCTTGATCTTGTCAGAGCCAATACCTTCGAAATTGAAGGAGATCATCTTACCGGCGGGCTAATCGGTGAAATCGTTGATTCGACAGTGAAGGTTGCGACTCTCCATGAGCTGTGTGCAAAGTATGATATTCCTAAGGAACAGAGTATTGCGGTAGGTGACGGTGCAAACGATCTGCCGATGATTAATGAATCAGGTCTGGGATTTGCCATTCATGCCAAGCCGATTGTGCGTGAGAAGGCTACAGCCACCATCAATACTCTCGGTCTTGATGCCATTGTCTGCGTGCTGACCGCCTACAGCAATCTGAAATCAATGTAGGATACGGACCGGATTAACCGGTATAAATAATCAGTGTCCAAAAGGGCTTTTCGCTAACGGGAAAAGCTCTTTTTTATTTTTATGATATCCGGCTGAATGCAGGGCAAAAAAAAGGTTCGGTATCAGCACAATCCCCAGTGCCTAATCCGAACCTGTCAGTTTTTTTGCATGTGATATTAAATAGAACTTTCCCAATTAATAATACTATATAAGATGTGCAAATATTGAGCACATCTTGTTTCAATATCTCATTATTTACTCCATATACCAATCAACAACATAACTTCCTCAGTTTTCAGGTAGATATAAAGCCTGTTTTCTCCCTAAAAAAATTAAAAAATATCGACAAAATTGTGAAATTTTTCTTGAATATAGTCTAATTATAACTTATAATTAGACTATATATTTACGGAGTTTGATATGCCAATACCTAGAGATATTCTTGATGTAGAAAGACCTAAAAATACTGTTGTT
>NZ_FOXF01000005.1 GCF_900115655.1 Ruminobacter amylophilus
CACTGTGTAAATTTTAATCGATATCGCCGAAACCGCATGAATACTGGGTTTCTTTAGGCTTTATCACGTGACAGCAGTACAACCGTCTCGACGTGTTCTGTTTTTGGGAACATGTCAAAGACACTCCACTTAATGATTTTATAACCATTTGCCAAAGCCACACGAATATCTCGAGTCATTGTAAGAGGATTACAGGAAACATAAACCACCGTGTCAGGCTTCTTTTTCATTAAATAACCAACAACTTTCTCTGCACCTGAACGCCCCGGATCAAGAAGTACTTTGTTAAATACACTCTTTGCCCACAGTGTTTTTTCAAAGTCATCAGTAAGGTCATGAACAAAAAACTCTGCATTGTGAATATCATTATATTCGGCATTAAGCTGTGCTTCCTTAACCATATTCCACACACCTTCAATGCCATAAACATGTTCACATCTGGAAGCAACAGGCAGAGTAAAATTACCCAGTCCGCAGAAAAGGTCAAGCAGTCTGTCCTTATCATTCAAATCTAAATAATCCATTACTCTGGCAACCATCAGTTTATTTATTTCATCATTCACCTGAATAAAATCACCAGGCACAAAATAGATTTTTTTGCCATCAATGGTATAATACAGGCCTTTTTCACCATTCAGAACATCTTCATTAAGCAGATCAAGCTCTTCCCAATCTTCCAGATCTTCCTTTCCCTTTTCATGACGGGTCTGAATATAAACGGCAACCCCATGTTCATTACCGAAATTAAACAGAGTTTTAAGATCTGAAGCTTCCAGATTGTTAATGCATCTGAAAAGAACTGCTACGATATTGTCAGCCTTTACAAGTTCAACATGTCCAATAAGCTTGAAATTTGAAATCTGATTGATTATCTTACGAATCGAAGGAATCAGCTCGGATAATTCAGGATGCAGCACACAGCATGAATCTATCTCAACAAGATTCTTGCCTTTTTCTTCTCTAAACCCGATATGAATCTCTTTTCTGTCCCCTGTTACTGACAGTCTTGATGTACGTCTGTAGAAAAACTCCGCTCCGGAAACCACCTCACATGGTACCCCCGGATCAATTCCGAGATTCTTTTTCATCAGACGAAGTACACCATCAGCTTTAAACTTCTTTTCAAGTTCAACCGATATATGCTGAAGAGAACAGCCACCGCAACCTGAAAACTGACACTTTGGGGAAATTCTCTGTTCACTTCTTTTTTTTACACTGATAAGCTCAGCTTCACCAATGTTGTTCTTTTTCACAGAAACAGCTCTTACCACGACCTCTTCTCCCGGAAGAGCCCCAGGAACAAACCATGTCACTCCGTTACCGTCTCTTGCCACCCCACGTCCGGAGATATCCGCATCAATTATATTTAAGGCAAAATGCTTGGCTGAAACTTCTTTTTTCTGAGGTTTAAAAAACTTAACCATACCCAACTCTATCTATAATGTTTAACAATGAACGGCAACTGAAAATTTATTCACAATCTCAAACAGACACTTTGTAACACAAAATGCCTTGAGGTACTGTAATCTTTAAGCTTTATCTCTGGCACACAGCGGCTTCACTTCCGCTGCAATTAATATCTGCCCGGCTTAATCCCATGGAGAAGCAGTAGTTAAATTTCTAATCTGAGACATATTTGGGCTTAAAAGATCGCCCATATTATAGTTTAGAATCTTTAAAGTTGCTAAAATAAGAAACTGGTGAATATTATATACTTTTTCGATTCTTTTATCATTAACGAGTAAGAGGCTCAAATGAATCGGCATGGTCTGCGCACAAGAATTTTAATATACTCAATTCTGCCTTTACTGATTGTCGGCTTAGCCACGATGACATATTTTCTGTTCAGTAACTATACCAGGCTAAATAACAAGCTTATTGATCACGGACAGGAAATTCTCAGTCCCCTGGCAACCAGTCTAAGTTACGCCATGTCTCAGAGCGATGAAATTCTGGCTCAGGGACTGATTAATGAATTTCATCGTCAAAATTCTCGCGATATTCTGGCCATATCCGTTTTCGATCATGACAACAACATGCTTGTCACTTCAAGTTCCGCTCCGGAAATCAATCAGTTCCGCCTTGATCCTCTGAAAAATCAGTACATTTACGAATCTGCAAGCGTTGAATATACTGAAAGCGGCATCATTATGCGTATGCCGATATATACTTACAATGAAGCCGATATGCTCAAGCTGTTCATTGACAAAACCAAGTCTCCTTACGAAGGAGAGGAAGAGCAGCTCAGTTTCACGAACAGCAAGATTAACTACCCCCGTCCGATTGCAGGTTATGTATGCATCTACCTTATCACCCAGCAGACTGTTATCGACATGTACTCCAGCGCAACCGTAGCTCTTGTTGTTCTCGGCCTCGGAATAATTTTCAGTCTCTTATTCGGAATTAATCTGAACAGAATCATAGTCGACCCTATTAACAGACTGACTACGACCATTTATGAAATACGTGAAGGTAATGTTAATACCAAGGTTAACGGAATCATGTACGGCGAACTCGAACGACTCCGTACATACATCAATTCCATGGCTGACAGCATGTCTGAATACCATAACCAGATGCAGTACAGTGTTGACGAAGCCACCAATGACTTAAGACAGACTCTGGACCTGCTTGATGAACAGAACAAGGAACTTGACTCAGCTCTTAATCAGGCTAATGAAGCATCCAAAATCAAATCAGAATTCCTTGCCAACATGTCGCATGAGTTGCGTACCCCTCTTAACGGTATTATAGGGTTCGCGCAGCAGCTTTATAAGACGCCTCTCAGAAACAACCAGTCAGAATACCTGCAGACCATTGAAAGAAGTGCCAAGAACCTGCTGTCAATTGTTAACAATATTCTGGACTTTTCCAAACTGGAAGCCGGCAAACTCAGTTTTGAGGAAATACCTTTCTCCCTGCGTAAAGCCTGTAACGAAACTGTTAATCTGCTGACTCCGACAGTTTACCAGAAAGGTATCGAGCTTACCGTTAACATAGATCCTGATGTTCATGACTATGTTATCGGCGACCCTATCCGCGTAGGTCAGATTTTAACCAACCTTCTCGGTAACGCCATTAAGTTTACCAAAAATGGTAACGTAGCTTTGAAAATTTCCAAAATGGAAAGTTCCAGTGTTCCTATCACAAAAATCAATCTTGCAATATCCGTTCAGGATACAGGTATCGGTATTGATCCAGAAAAGCAGAGTACACTTTTCAAACCGTTTACACAGGCAGATTCTTCGATTTCCCGTCGCTACGGCGGTACCGGTCTGGGACTTATCATTACCAGTCACCTGATTGAACAGATGGGCGGTAAAATCTCTCTTACCTCCGAACCTGGACAGGGTACAACCTTCAATTTCAATATCATACTTAACAAGGGAATATCACCGGTTCTCAACATCAAGACACCTGAACAGAGAGCCCTAATTCACAACAGAGTAGTAGTAATTGAAAACAACACCTGGGTACGAGACTCTATCAAGAGCATTCTTCAGGAACTTGAAATGGATGTATTTGCCGTCTCAACAACCGGTGCAATTAATGCTCTGGCCTCAGCAGACAGTCCTGATTACATAGTTGTGGGCCAGCCAAGTAATTTCGAATTCAACAGAATGCTCACAACCTTCAACTCTCTCGATTTGTCCAAAGTCAAGAAGGTTATCGTTGCCGTAAACACTATGGATGAAAAGGTTCACAGAGAGCTTCTCGATATGTCACCAAAGGTTTCTGTTCTTGTTAAACCTGTTACAACAGAAAAGATTCTCCAGAATCTGATTATGTCAGAACAGGAAAATATTAACCGAACAGAACATCCTGACATGACAAAAGTACAGACCTCAACCGCAGAAAGTACTGACGTCTCACATAAGGGAAAAAATACTCAGACTGCCGAATCAGACACAACTGATGAAACCGTCAACACCAATCTGATTCCGGCTTCCGTACTCGCCGTAGATGATAATCCTATAAACCTTTCTCTTATCAAAGCTCTGTTAAAGGATCTGGTTACGGACGTATACACAGCTTCAGACGGACATGATGCCATCGAACAGTGTCTGCATACTGAATTTGATCTGATATTCATGGATATACAGATGCCTATAATGGATGGCGTTACTGCCATGAAGACAATCAAGAAAGGCGTAAACAACAAAAATACTCCTATAGTTGCCGTAACAGCTCTGGTAGTAAAGGAAGAGCAGGAACGATTCATTCGCGAAGGCATGGCAGACTACCTGTCAAAACCTCTTGATGAAGAACTGCTGAAAAAAATGGTTCATAAATTCTGTAAAGCCGCACCTGCAGTTGCCGGGCCAAAACCTAACTCTAAGGCATCAGAAGAAGAGCAGGCAGGAAATCAGCAGCATAAGAGCAAAAAGATTAAGCTGGTTAAGAACGAAACTAAGCAGAGCAGTTCCGAAGTAAAGGATAATCAGAATTCCAAAACTATTGAGTCTAAAACGGGGAAATCTGATATCACTGATACTAAAGTAAAATCTGCAACTGTTGCACCGCAGATAAAGCCTGTTCCACTAACCGGAAAGAAAAATACCGGGACCGCAACTGTAGGCATAAAGAATCCAAATGCCGCCAAGCTCCCTATTAAGAATCAGACTGGATCTGCACAGAATAAACAGGCAGACAAAACTGTTCAGCAGAATAATCAATCCATCCCCGTGATACAGAGTAACGCCCTTTGGACAGTCTCTGAAGCACTGACCAGAGCCGCGAACAAAAAAGAACTGGCTATAGAAATGCTTCAGGGATTCCTTGACAGTATTCCAAAGTTTGAAAAGGACTATCAGTCACTTAAAAACGGCGAGGGGTCTGTTCTGGCACCGGTAATTCATAAATTTGCCGGTGGAGCAGTATACTGCGGCATGCCAAAGGTGAAAGAACTGTGCAACACCATTGAGCTAGCCCTTAAGCGGGGGGATACGATTGATGATATCGAACCGGAACTTCTTGAACTTGAAGATTTTATTGACAATATAAAGAAAAACGGCCAAAAATGGCTACAGTAGCTCAAAGAAGCAAAAGTTCCGTCAAAGAAATAAATCACTGCGTATGATACAGCTAAAGCCCTCGATTATTTACCATAACCGAGGGCTTGCCGTATAACATTACAAATAAAGACAGAACCTTTATCTACTTTCCATAATGATGACTGTCAGTGGACTCAAGATAATCGATGTAAAGCTTACGACTCATAATCTCTCTG
This sequence comes from Ruminobacter amylophilus, assembly GCF_900115655.1. Classification (GTDB taxonomy): domain Bacteria; phylum Pseudomonadota; class Gammaproteobacteria; order Enterobacterales; family Succinivibrionaceae; genus Ruminobacter; species Ruminobacter amylophilus. Next base: position 5,231 of record NZ_FOXF01000005.1, read on the forward strand.
CCGTTAAGTAAATACTGAATATTCTTGCGACATATTCTTTTGGCAGCCTTTAGTGAAGACGAAGTAAAATGTCTTTCCAGTATTTCAAGCAGATCACTTCCCCTATATACATCCTCGATATTTATATTTGAGCTGATCATCTCCTGACTTACCGGAACAAAACCATGATGCATTCTGTAGAAATACCATGTATGAGGTCTGATTAATTGTTCACTGTCAGCCTCATGGTAGAAATCAACGCCTACACCAAGTTCTTCAAGCAGAGTAAGCTCAAAATTTCTGAGAGTCATCTCGACACGACGTTCATCCAGCATATTATCCAGAGCTTCAACATACGCCGAGAACACCCCCGTGCTGTCGTCTTCAATACGATACAGGAAATATACCAGTTCATTGACGTACAGAGCAGAAAACAGTGTCGGTGGCAGATATGTTATCTGCTTGCCTGCCGGACTGCAGTCAACCAGTGTCTTCAGACCGTTGTTCAAGCCTCTCAATGTTACTTTCAGAGGAGTAAACAGCTGAAGCATTGACTTTAAATTACTCTTAAGATTTCTGGCCCCTTTGGCCACAAACGAAATGCGCCCCATATCCATGCTTAACGCATCGATAATGAGAGAGCTCTCCTTATAGGGAACAGCTCTTATCACAAAGCATACAGTCTCACGACCACGATTACTTGTATACAATTTATCTATCCGTGCTTTCCGGCTTGAGAAACCTTAAATCGCTATGGATTTATTCCATGAAATCCATATATCCAAGAGATCTCAGAGCTCTTTCATCATCAGCCCAGCCGGATTTAACCTTGACCCACATCTGCAGGAATACCTTTGATTCCAGCATGTTTTCAAGATCCTTTCTGGCTTCAGTACCGATAGTCTTCAGTTTTTCACCACCTGCACCAATAATCATTTTCTTCTGGCCTTCTCGCTCAACAAGAATGAGTGCATTGATTTTAACAGTACCGTTTGGCTGAATCTTATAATCTTCAATTTCAACAGTCACGCTGTATGGAAGCTCATCACCGGTATAACGCATCAGCTTCTCACGGATGATTTCGGCAGCCATAAAACGACTTGATCTGTCAGTTATATAATCGTCAGGGAAACAGAATTCACAGGCAGGCAGTGATTCTCTTGCCAGTTCCTTTAAAGTTTCCACATTTGTTCCCTGTTTTGCTGAAACAGGAATCACATCCTTAAAATTAAGTCTTCCTGAAAGCTTTTCCATTACAGGAAGCAGTTCATTCTTATTCTGAACGGCATCAATCTTATTTATAACAAGCACTGTCGGAATGTTAACCTGCTTGATTTTTTCAAGAACCATTTCGTCATCCTGGTTCCAGCGGGCACAGTCAACTACAAAAAAGATCAGTTCCACGTCACCAATAGAGCTTTCAGCTGCTCTGTTCATTAAACGGTTGATCGCTCTCTTTTCTTCTTTGTGTAATCCCGGAGTATCAACATAAATGGTCTGATATAAACCTTCTGTGTCTATTCCGACAATACGATGTCTGGTTGTCTGAGGTTTTCTTGAAGTAATACTTACCTTCTGTCCCAGTATCTTGTTAAGCAGCGTAGACTTACCTACATTTGGTCTGCCTACAATAGCCACAAAACCGCAATGAGTGTCTGATGAAACAACTTCATCCAAATCAAAATCAGAATTCAAAGGATTACCTCTTAGTATTTTTTGAATAAATTACCTGTAAAGCTTTTGAGGCAGCATTCTGCTCGGCTTTACGACGGCTTGTACCATATCCGATATACGCTTCATTAGGATTGTTTTCAAAAGTCAGCCTTACCGTAAAGCTCTGGTCATGATCCTCACCGCTTATTTCAGTCACTGTATAAATAGGCAAAGGCTGATGTCTTGCCTGCAGGAATTCCTGCAGCTGTGTCTTTGGATCTTTCTGATCATTTCCCGGATGAATAACCTTCAGACGTCCTTCAAACCAGGTAAGGATTAACGCTCTTATTACTTCAATGTTGCGACCGCAGTCAAGATATATGGAAGCAATAATGGATTCTACAGCATCAGCCAGTACTGAATCACGACGATAACCGCCGCTTTTCAGCTCTCCTGGGCCCATAATCAGGTAATCACTTAACTTGAACTCACGGGCTATTTCCGCCAGAGTTGATTCCTTGACAAGAGTGGAGCGCATTCTGGTTAAATCACCTTCCTGCACATTCGGAAACTGTTCGAACAGTTTATCCGCAATCACGAAACCCAAAATTGAATCACCGAGAAACTCAACTCTTTCATTATGTATCAGACCGGCACTTCTATGTGTCAGAGCATTTTCCAAAAAACCAAGTTCCCTGTATTCATAACCCAGTGATTTTTCAAGTCTAAAATATCTTTCCTTAAGATCTTTTGTACTAGCCAATTTATTCCAGGCCTCCCAATCTATCGATTCTTATACCGGCATCCATGGTTCCGCTGAACCAGATGCCAACAGCCCTGCCAACAAGATTCTTATCAGGCACAAATCCCCAGAAGCGGCTGTCACGGGAATTTTCACGGTTGTCACCCATAGCGAAATAATGTCCTTCAGGTACAACCCATTCACCATATGGTCTGTTTCCCTGAACAAAAAACATTTCCGGAGGTCTGGATGTTTTATCGTGCATGATTTTATGCTCATAACCAAGAAGATTTTCGGTACCGGTCATACCATATTCACTCAGATGCTCAGGATTTCTTTTATTCCACACCTGAAGACTGTCAGGATCCTGAACATAAGTAATATGCTTATATTCAGACTCTCCGTTCGGCTTAATAAAAAGTTCACCGCCTTTAAACATGATTGCATCACCGGGAAGACCGATTATACGTTTAATATAATCAATCTCAGGCTTTTCGGGATATTTAAAAACAACAATGTCACCTCTTTTCGGAGATGAAGTATTAATCCAGACATTATTGGTTATCGGATTACGCAGACCGTATCTGAATTTTTCGACAATCACGAAATCACCGCGAAGAAGCGTAGGCATCATTGATGCGGAAGGAATTCTGAACGGTTCATAGGCAAAAGACCGAACAACCAGCACAACAAAAAGCACCGGGAAACAGCTTGCAATGGAACTAAGCAGGCCATCTGAATTCATAATAGCCTCTTTTTCCTTACGGGTTAACGGAATACTGTGAGAAATTTCCGCCTGTTTCAAAGCAACTTTACGCTTTGGTTTGAAAATAAGCAGGTCCAGGAACCAGAATACCGCCGTAAGACCTGTTGCTACATATAAAATAAGAGTAATAGTATTCACTCTTGAAACCCCTTATTCACTGCCGACCTGCAACACTGCGAGGAAGGCTTCCTGAGGAACCTGAACTTTACCCAAGGCTTTCATTCTCTTCTTACCTTCTTTCTGTTTTTCAAGAAGTTTGCGCTTTCTGGTAATATCACCGCCATAGCACTTTGCAAGCACGTCCTTACGTAAAGCCTTAACCGTACTTCTGGCCACAATCTGACTGCCGATTGCCGCCTGAATGGCTATATCAAACATTTGGCGCGGTATCAGTTCCTTCATTTTTTCCACCAAGAGTCTGCCCTTGCTTACGGCATTGTCCTTGTGAGTAATGATTGCCAGAGCATCTACCCTTTCCTGACTGATAAGAATATCAAGTCTAACCATCTTGGCTGGCTGGAATCTCTTGAAACTGTAATCCAGAGAAGCATAACCGCGGGAAGTTGACTTTAATCTGTCGAAGAAATCAAGCACTACTTCAGCCATTGGAATCTCATAGGTTAACGCAACCTGATTTCCATGATAAACCATGTTGGTCTGAATACCGCGTTTTTCCTGACAGAGCTGCATTACATTCCCTATGTACTCATTTGGAGTAAGAATGTTACATTCAGCTATAGGTTCTCTGATTTCAGCTATGTTACTTACAGGAGGAAGAGCGGCAGGAGAGTCTATTTTGATCACCTCTCCATTGGTAAGTTCTATTTCATATACTACTGTCGGAGCAGTGGTTATAAGATCCAGATTATATTCTCTTTCCAGTCTTTCCTGAATGATTTCCATGTGAAGCATTCCGAGAAACCCGCAACGGAAACCGAAACCGAGAGCTGTTGAGTTTTCAGGCTCAAAGAAAAGAGAAGCATCATTCAGGGAAAGTTTATCCAGAGCTTCTCTGAATGCATCATAATCATCTGTTGAAATAGGGAACATGCCAGCATAAACCTGAGGCTTTACCTTCTTAAACCCCGGTAACGGCTCAAGCGCACCGTCCTTGGCATTTGTCAGGGTATCACCTACAGGCGCACCATGAATGGTCTTAATACCGCATACTACCCAGCCGACCTCACCGCAGCAAAGTTCAGTACGATCTTCGAGCTTTGGAGTAAACACACCAAGTCTGTCAACCCCCCATGAAACTCCGGTACTCATGACCTTTATCTTATCACCCTTCTTCAGATGCCCGTTCTTGATACGGACAAGAGAAACAACACCGAGATAATCATCAAACCATGAGTCGATAATAAGTGCCTCAAGCTTTCCATCAGGATCTCCGTCAGGAGCCGGAATCTTCTCAACAATCTGTTCAAGAATTTCATCAACACCGACACCTGTCTTTGCAGAACATCTTACGGCATCGGAAGAATCAATACCGACGATGTCTTCAATTTCCGCTGCCACACGATCAGGATCCGCGGCTGGCAAATCAATTTTATTCAGTACAGGCAGTACTTCCAGATTAAGATCTATTGCCTGATAGCAGTTAGCCAGTGTCTGAGCTTCCACACCCTGTCCTGCATCAACAACCAGAAGAGCACCTTCACATGCTGCAAGAGAACGAGACACTTCATAGGAAAAGTCCACATGGCCGGGAGTATCAATAAAATTCAGCTCGTATACTTCTCCGTTTTTGGCCTTATAATTCAGTGTTACGGAACGTGCCTTGATGGTAATACCTCTTTCACGTTCAATATCCATGGAGTCCAGAACCTGTTCCTGCATTTCTCTTTCTGTCAATCCGCCGCAAAGCTGAATAAGGCGATCTGACAAGGTGGACTTACCATGATCAATATGAGCAATAATTGAAAAGTTTCTAATATTATTCTTTATCATTCTTCGTTAGGGAGCCTGTAATCTCTACCAAATTAATCCGCGTCTGTCAGCTCCTGTCTTTATTGAGAAAACCGAATAAATCACAGATAATAAATCCAACAACATGTCAGAAAATCGTTTATTACTTAACGCCGGAGCTGAAATTATTATTTTATAGTTAAATCAATACAGCATTATACTCTAATTTTTTACTTTTGTTGTGTTCTTGCATTCCGGTTTAACAGGCAGCACTCCGAGCATTCTCGGATTCCAGATTGTTCTCTTCAGAATTTTGGCAAGAATCATTGCCACAGAAAAACCAAAGCCCAGCCCCGCAACTGCCCCCAGCGCGGCAAATACGTCAGCCTGAGCATTTCCCGAGGTGAAACTGAAAGTCAGCCCCGCACAGGCAATCATGAAGAACAACGGCACGGCATAGGAAATAAACGAACTCAGCAGAAGAGATTTTGCAGGAACCCCAACTCTGACTACCTGTCTTATCTCTGCATTACAGGTATTTTTCAAAGTAAAAACCATTGTTTTCTGTTCTGAAGAAAAAATCTCTGGAGCACAGTCATCCGTTTTTTCTGAACAGCTTCCGCAAAGACCGTTAACTCCGTATTCGCAAACCACTGTGTTATTGGCCTCATTTTTGGAAACAACAACGGCAAGACGTTCAAGATATGCGTTTTTTGTATTTGTCATTATTTTTTGATTTCACTGTATGATTTGGCAATTTTATCTTCCGTATCCATCAGTATATCCCCCACGACCACAATCTCATATGGAGGAGCTTTGTATCTGAGAAGATTTGTCGTTCCCTGTTTAACCACAGGAAAATCACTGCCTTCAAGAGCCTGTATCCGGTATACGGAAAAATCGGTTATTCCGTCTGTAAACAAAAGATGTTCAACATCTGTTTCCGATCCCGGCATTGAGTATTTTTCACTCTGAACCATTTCAAATCCGCTCGGTATATAAGCAGGTTCCCAGTTCAAACTGTTCTTATGTTCAGAATCTTTATCCGTTACGGCAACACCATCTTCTATCGCGGTTCCTGACTGTTCAAAAGACTGAGCTGATTCCTTTAGATACGCTTCATTGATATTCTGAATAATTCTGTTCGGACTTTCAGTATATATGAAATGAGTTGCCAGGTATGATTCCATCAGAGAACCGTCAAGAGGATTAACAACATCTATCTGAAGCAGAATATTGGTTATTTCATCAACATACAGCACATAACCATACCGGTCATTCTTTTTAGGAGACAGACGAACCATAAAGACATCCCTTCCGGCAATTCTGTTTCTGCCGGTAACTACCGGAACATAATTCTTAAGAATTCTGTCTGTGGAAACAGTATTGAATCTGCCTAACAAAAAAGGGTGTTTACCGTTATTTATGATTTCCGGCTGACTTCCAGCTCTGAAATAAGCCATTATTCCCTCAGCCGAGAAATACCCCATTGGCATTCCGTTAAGATATAGCCAGTGACTGTACTGGCGACCGTCTATAACGCCATGGGAAAAAGAAACAGGCTCGGAAGCTGCCATGGTCTGTTTTACAAAATACAGTTCAAAATTAGAGCTTCTGAAAGCCTGCTGCATCTCGTTTAAACGACGTTCGGCATTCAGATTCTGGTTAAATCTGTCATCTGCCCATAAATCAGAAAAAGGCAATACCGCCAAAGACAGTACTGCCATGAATAATCTTGCTTTTTTAAATCTCACCTGTTATCTGTCCTGAACTATATTTCTTCTGGCAGAGTCGTGATCATTAAGGAGCGCTTCTATGGTGTTCATTTCTTCAAGCTTCTTAGTCTTGTATTTTTCCACCTGTTCGCTGTTCTTACTGTCAGCACTCACCAATACGTTGTTCGCTTCAACCCCGTTCATAGGCTGTTCATTAGTCCCTATATCCAATTTCAGATTCTGCTCACCGGAAACCACGGTATTGCTTACAGGTTCAATACTCATACCGGAATTGAACACGGAATCATCGTTAAAATCCGAATTGTGAACGAAAGGCATTCTCTGTACGCCGAAAACACATACACAGGCTACCGCTGCAGCTACTGCAATCCTGCCAAGAGAACTCCAGAAGTCATTGGTCATGCCGCTGCTATGCTGAGCTTCAGGCAATTCGTCATTAACCGCCTCGCCGACGACCTGCTTGTCATCATGAGGTCTGATGCTGATATACTGAGGTTCCGCATTGAGCTTTTCGGACATACGGGAACTGAATTCATCCATATTAATGCCATTAGGCAATTCATCTCTGACTGCAGCTCTCTGACGGGTATAATCCTCCCATTTGGACATACACTCTTCATCAGACATCAGCTCAAGGAGTTGTTCGTCAGATAAAGACTCTCCATCAAGATACGCAGAAAGTAATTCGAATTTGTTTTCCATAACGCTCATAAGAATACCTCAGCCGTTAACTTCAGCTTTTTCAGAAAGATATTTATCAATTATTTCTCTGGCTCTGAAAATTCGGGATCTCACTGTTCCCACAGGGCAATTCATGACAACCGCAATATCTTCATAGGACATTTCTTCTATTTCCCTCAGACATATAGCCTGCCTGAGATCATCAGAAAGAGAATCCAGCGCTTTCTTTATAAGACGCTTTGCGTCCTCACCTTCCATGATGTTTTCAGGATTTGCAATGTCATGCAGTCTTTCAGAACCATCATAAGATTCTATTTCAGGCATATCCACATCAACCGATTTCACTTTATTTGCGCTGCTTGTAACATAATTCATGGCTGTATTAACCGTTATTCTGTACAACCAGGTATAAAAGGCGCTTTCTCCCCTGAAATCAGCCAATGCCCTGTAGGTCTTTATGAAGGCCTCCTGGGCGATATCCTGTGCATCATCGGGATTAGATACATATCTCTGGGCTATACCAATCACCTTATACTGGTATTTTTTTACAAGCATATCGAATGCCTGCTTCTTTCCCTGCTGTACCAATCTTACAAGCTGCAGATCAGCTTCTTGTTCACTCATTTAAACAGTTATTCCTGTAACTACTCCCTATCATGCACATAATGTAAGACAGAGGTATTTCTCAAAAGTTCATATGCTGTTTACACCAATGGCAAACAACAGTATTAATTGCGTTCGGGATCCCATTTTAACATACAAATATCCGTTTTTTTAAATATTATCCTTACCTTAACTTCGAAAGATAAATCTATAATATTCGACCTTTCAGTCTTCGGGTTCCGTACTGCTTCCGAATATATTTAATCAAACTGCCGACACATGTCCAACTGGTGTAAATCCAAAATAAATATCCTTCCATTGTGTGATAAAATATGATTCGTCAGTTAACAATACGTAATGTACATACCTTGGATTCCTGACTTTTTATCCTTTCAGCGTAATAAAGTCAGATGAACCCGGGCTGAGAGAAGATACAAATATGAGTAATAACGTGGAACATAATTGTGACGTCCTGGTTATAGGCAGCGGCGCTGCAGGTCTTTCTTTGGCACTTTGTCTGGCATCCAAAGCCAAGGTCATAGTATTATCAAAATCCGGTTTAAGCGCCGGCTCAACTAACTACGCCCAGGGCGGTATTGCCGGTGTATTCAACACTGCTGATGACAACGATTCAGTTGAAGAACATATTGAAGACACCAAAATTGCGGGAGGTGGACTCTGTGATCCTGAAGCTGTGGAATTCACTCTTCGCAACGCGCACGACAGCATAGCCTGGCTGATTGAACAGGGGGTACCGTTCGATCAGAAGGAAGAAGCGGTTTCCGATGAACAATCCCCATATCACCTTCACCGTGAAGGCGGACATTCACACCGCAGAATTTTCCATGCAGCAGACCACACAGGTCATACCATTCAGGAAACTCTGAACAACAGAGTTCTGGAACACCCTAACATCACTCTGCTTGATCATCACAATGCAATTGACCTTATTACCACAAGAAAACTCGAACTCGCAGGTAACCGCGTTGTTGGTGCTTATGTTTTCAATACTGAAACCAGCAAGGTTGAAACCGTAAAGGCGAAGTTTGTAGCACTCTGCACAGGAGGAGCTTCAAAGGTATATCAGTATACATGCAACCCTGAAGTAAGCTCCGGTGACGGCATTGCAATCGCCTGGCGCGCCGGATGTCGCGTGGCAAACATGGAATTCAATCAGTTCCACCCTACCACACTCTATAACCAGAAGGACAGAAACTTCCTTCTGACAGAAGCTCTCAGGGGAGAAGGAGCCTTATTAAAAAGACCTAACGGCACCAGATTCATGCCTGATTACGATGAAAGAGCTGAACTGGCTCCACGTGATATAGTAGCCAGAGCGATCGACCATGAAATGAAAAAGCTTGGTGTTGAATGCATGTATCTTGACATCAGCCACAAGACACCTGATTTCATCCGTAAACATTTCCCTACCATCTATGAAAGATGCCTTAAGGCAGGAATTGACATGATCAAGGAACCAATACCTATCGTTCCTGCAGCTCATTTTACCTGCGGTGGCGTAATGGTTGACCGTCGCGGCAGAACTGATATTGAATGTCTTTATGCTGTTGGAGAGGTTTCTTATACAGGTCTTCATGGAGCAAACAGACTCGCCTCAAACTCCCTGCTTGAATGCGTAGTCTATGGTCAGGCAGCAGCCAAGGACATTTTGGGAAGACTGCCTCTTGCAATCGATCCTCCTGCAATACCTGCATGGGATGAAAGCCAGGTTACCGATGCGGATGAAGAAGTTATCATCCAGCATAACTGGCATGAACTCCGTCTGACAATGTGGGACTACGTTGGCATCGTAAGAACCGATAAACGTCTTGAACGAGCAATGCACAGAATTAAACTGCTCAAGGATGAAGTAAATGAATTCTATTCAAACTTCCGAGTTTCCAGCAATCTGCTAGAATTACGCAATCTTCTTCAAGTTGCCGAACTTATTGTCCGTTGCGCCATGAAGAGAAAAGATTCGGTAGGTCTGCACTATAACGTGGATCATCCTAACAAGCCTGAAGTTTATAAACCTACTATTCTGTCACCTTACACCAATGAGTAAGAATACAGAGAAAAAGTTTTTTCCAAACAGGTAACAAGTTAAAAATTACCGGATATTAATCCGGTAATTTTTTTGTTATTTTTAATTATGGAATGGCAATCAGATATTTTCCCCAAGAGTAAGCCCCTTGCCAGAGTCACTGCTGATAAACTTCAATGGCACTCCGTAAATCCCGCTCAGAAACTCCTCCGTCACATTCCTTACTTTCTCATGATGAAATCTTCCATCCTGGGAAACAGCCAGTACCTCATCATCTCCCCTTATGGAAAACAAAAAATCAGGTGAATGAGTAATTACTGCTACTCCCTTACCTTTCTCCACCGCCATTTTTTTTATAAAATTGTAATAATCCCTTTTCCTCTTTAAATCCAGACTGGCATCAACCTCATCAAGCATTATAAATTCAGAATTCTGCATTACTGCTCTAGCCAGATTAACCATTGCCAGTTCTCCGCCGCTCAGCTGGGTAATCATTCTATCAGCCAAATGACCTATACCGCATTCATCAAGTATGTTAAGAGCATCAGTATATTGGGATTTTACTGATACAAAAGGGTTCACTGAATTTACTGCCCCCATTGACACAACCTCCAGGACAGGAAGAGGCAGGGAAACATTAAAGAACTGAGGGACAAAAGCAAAAATTCTGCTAACCTCCCTTCGTGACAGTTTGAAAAAATCCCGGCCATCAGCCAAAACATGCCCATCACGCAATGGAAGAAGACCTATTACAGTTTTTAACAGGGTGGTTTTTCCGCATCCGTTACTCCCTAGAATCACGTATATTCGGCCGGAATGCATGGTAAAATCAGCCCTGACATTATTTAAAGTAAGAATGTTTTCAACAGCTATATTCATTAGAATCACGCCTCCCACTTTATATTTTTGGCCATAATCACCAAAAATAAAGGCGCACCGATAATTCCTATGAGAATACCGATGGGAATTTCCACTTCAGTAATTGTTCTTGATAAAAGATCAGCCAGCAGTACAAAGTCAGCCCCCATAAGAGCACTGAAAGGTAACAGTGTACGATGATCTCCACCAACCCACATTCTTGCCAGATTGGGAATAATCAGAGATACCCACCCTATTATTCCGGCTATTGCCACGGTTGTGCATGCAGCCATAGACGCAAGCAGGAGTACGAAAACAAAAAGAATTCTGGTATTAATTCCCTGAATCTCAAGAATATCTACCGGAAGAACAAGCAGATTGAGTCTGGATGCAAAAACAAACAGCATAACAATGGCAGGTATTCCAAAAATTCCCTGAAGCATCAGATCATGATACCCTAAACCATTGAGCGATCCCATGAGAAAACTGGTTACTCCCAGAAGAGTCCCCTCATCCGGCATAAAATAATGCAGGATATTAATAAATGATACAATCATGGATGACAGCAGAATACCAGTTAAAATCAATACAAGCTGATTGAATTTTCCTCTTCTGTTTATCAGCCAGGCAAGCATTACACAGATTACGGTAACGACTCCTCCTGAGAATAATGCTCCCACAGGAAGCCAGATACCGGTAACACCGCATATAAGTAAAAGAAGAGTTCCCATTGCAGCTCCGCTGGATGCCCCCAGTAAATCAGGAGATACCAGAGGGTTCTGAAATACAGCCTGAAAAGCAACTCCCGAGACGGAAAGCATGCATCCAATCAGAACGGCATTGAGAACTCTTGGAAGTCTGATATCCCAGAACACTTCCTGTAATTCACTGTTGTTCCACACATCAACAATGGTCAAATCACTGCCACCGAAATTCAGAGACAGAATAAATACAACGATGAAAACAATAATTAGAGAGAAATACTTGTACATTTGGTAACCGGTAAATAAACATCATACCTCTATCATATTACATATTCAGAAACAAAAAAAATGTCGCACAGTGAATATGCGACATTTTTATAAGGGAAGATGAACTTACTGATTATTCGTCTACTTCTTCAATTGCTTCAAACGGGCACTCAGCCTGACAGGCCCCGCATTCAGCACAGAGCTCAAAATCAATAACACAGGTTTCACTGTTTTCATCTTCGTGAATCGCACCGCATGGACATACCTCCACACAGCTCTGACAATCTGTACACTTTTCAGCGTCAATCTTAAACATTGTTCTTCTCCTACCAAATCAATTTATTATTATTTATTATCCAGTTTCTAGCATGTCCAAATATATTTATTTACTGTGAAAAAATCAAGTAAATATACATTTTTAGTTACAGATACAACGGAGGCACCCATTATAAACGGATGCCTCTCTTATTTCACTGTATGTATCAGTAAATCCGACTACTATTCAAATACAATATTTGACATTTCGTCAGAGCCCTTAACACCTTCAGCCAATTTAATCATCAGACGAACTTCGTTTTCTGAATCGGCGAAGTGGAGAGCATTATGATAACTGATAACACCCTGCTGATAGAGTTCAAACAGACTCTTATCGAAGGTAGTCATACCTTCATCAGGAGACTTGAGCATGATTTCCTTCAGCTTGTAAAGTTCATTCTTCTGCAGACAGTCGGAAACTGTAGGAGTATTAACCAGAATATCGAATGCAGCACGACGACCCCCGGTGGTAGTTTCAATAAGCTGCTGGGCGATAATAGCCTTCAGGTTTACTGAAAGGTCGAACAGCATCTGACGCTGATTGTTTTCAGGAACAAGGTGCATAATACGGTCAATAGCCTGGTTTGCGTTGTTAGCGTGGAGTGTTGCCAATACCAAATGACCGGTTTCTGCAAAGCTCAATGCGAATTCCATGGTTTCCCTTGAACGAATTTCACCGATCAGAATTACGTCAGGTGCCTGACGCAGTGCTGATTTAAGTGCAGCATCAAAGCTTATGGTATCTGTACCTACTTCACGCTGAGTAATCAGAGAACGCTGATGGTGGTGAACATATTCGATAGGGTCTTCGATAGTAAGAATGTGACCGTCAGAATTCATGTTACGGTGACCAATCATTGCAGCCTGGGTTGTTGACTTACCTGCACCGGTAGCACCCACGAACAGTAACAGACCACGGTCTTCCATTACCCACTTGGTGAATGATGGAGGAAGATGAAGTTCTTCGGTTGTCGGAATTCTTTCAACGATTCGACGGAATACCACACCTGGATTATTAAGCTGCCAGAAACAGCTTACACGGTAACGACCGAGTTCAGGACGATATATAGCGAAGTTTGCTTCCCTTTCGTTAACATACTGTTCCTGTAAGTCAGGACGTTCAATCAGAGTTTCCTGCACAAATTCAAGTACCTGATCATAAGTCAGCTTGCCAGGTTCAATAGGTGTAAGGTGACCGTCAAGCTTAACTGCAGGTTCAAGGTCAACTGTTAAGAAAAGGTCAGAAGCCTTGTTTTCATTCATGAACTGTAGATATCTGTCTATTTTTAAAGGTTGATTATGTGCCATTATTCTTACCTCAATTAACCAACAATGGAATTTGGATCCTTAGCCTTTGATCTTGCTTCCGCAACGCTGATGATACCTCTGGAAACAAGAGACTTAAGGTCGGCATCCAAAGTCTTCATACCATGCTGAGCACCGGTCTGAATCATGGAGTACATCTGAGCAATCTTATCTTCACGAATCAGGTTTCTGATTGAAGGAATACCAATCATAATTTCATGAGCAGCTACTCGGCCGCCACCGTTCTTCTTCATCAGAGTCTGTGAAATTACGGCTCTGAGAGATTCTGACAGCATTGAACGCACCATATCCTTTTCTGCACCAGGGAACACGTCGATGATACGGTCGATGGTCTTTGCTGCGGAGTTTGTGTGCAGGGTACCGAATACAAGGTGACCGGTTTCTGCGGCAGTCAGTGCCAAACGAATGGTTTCAAGGTCTCGCAATTCACCTACCAGAATGATATCAGGGTCTTCACGGAGTGCTGAACGCAACGCATTACTGAATGACTGGGTATCACGGTGAACTTCACGCTGGTTTACCAGACAGTTCTTGTTCTGATGAACGAATTCGATAGGATCTTCGATAGTAAGAATATGGCTGTGCTGAGTTTCGTTTACATAGTCCACCATCGCAGCCAGAGTTGTTGACTTACCAGAACCTGTAGGACCGGTTACGAGAACCAGACCTCTCGGATAACTGGCGATCTTCTTAAATACGTCAGGGCAATGAAGTTCTTCAAGAGTAAGAACCTTTGAAGGAATGGTACGGAATACTACAGCCATACCGCGGTTCTGATTGAATACATTCACACGGAAACGTGCCAATCCTTTTACTTCAAAAGAGAAGTCACATTCCAAAGTCTCTTCGAACTCCTTACGCTGAAAGTCATTCATAATATCGTATACAAGGTTATGAATGGTTGACACATCTAATGGAGGCATATCTGTAACTTCAAGTGTTGCGTTATCAGTAACCTTAAGCTTACGCATGTCGCCATCAACACGAATCATTGGCGGCACACCGGCAGACAGATGTAAATCTGATGCATTATTCTTTACACCATAATGCAATAAATCTAAAATATCCATGTGAAATCTCTCTTCTGAAGACTTTGTGCTATGCAAATGCAATATAATTTAATATTAATAATCTAATTTATTAATACAATGTTAACATCTGAGTATAAAACTATTATGAGTACAATACAAGAAAACCTTATCAATGTACAAGATTTAATTCTCAAATTTGCGAACCTGACTCACCGAAAAGCAAAAGATATTCAACTACTTGCAGTAAGCAAAACAAAACCGGTAGATCAAATAATTGAAGCCTACAATGCAGGACAGAGAGCATTCGGGGAATCGTATGCCAAGGAAGCAGAGTTGAAAATCAACGAAATCAGGTCATTGGGCTACTCAGACATTGTTTGGCATTTCATTGGTCCGATACAGTCAAACAAGACCAAAATTATAGCAGAGAATTTTGATGTTGTCGAAAGTTTAGACCGCCTGAAAATTGCAAAAAGATTGAGCGAACAGAGACCGAAAGAACTTTCTCCGTTAAAAGTTCTCATTCAGGTCAACATCAGCTGCGAACCTCAGAAATCAGGATGTGACTTTGAAGAAATAGATGAAATTGCGGAATACGTCAGATCCACTGACAACCTGAAACTTATCGGACTCATGGGAGTTGCCGAAAACACCACCGAGACTGACGAAATCACCGCACAGTTTAAAAAACTGCAGAAGAAATTCAACGAAATGAAAGCTCTGGATCAGAACATTGACGTTCTGTCTATGGGAATGACAGGAGATATGGAAGAAGCCATAGCATGCGGAAGTACTGAAATCCGCATTGGAACGGCAATTTTTGGAGCCAGGGAATATCATAATTCACCTGCGGGTGCCTAACCCCAGAAACTCCGAAAGGATGGTAATCATTTCATCATATTTATGTATAAAGAATTATGTTATTCAACTATTTACCGATAGAACAATCTATCTAAGGAATATACAAAATGCAGCACCAGAACATCACATTTATTGGTGGCGGTAATATGGGTAAAAGTCTGATTAAGGGAATCCTTAATGCAGGTTATCCGAAGGAAAAAGTAACTGTTTCTACTCCTTTTGCAGAAGAAATTAATACCCTGAAGCAGACTTTCGGCATAAACGGTTTAACCGACAATGTGGAAGCGGTTAAAAATGCCGAAATAGTTGTTATGGCTGTTAAACCTCAGATGATGCATGATGTACTCACACAGTTTGCTTCATCAGGCATTGACTTCAGCAAAAAGCTGCTGATATCAATTATGGCCGGCGTAACCACCGGACGTATTGCTGAACTTGTTCCGGGCTTAACCCGTATTGTTCGCGTTATGCCGAACACTCCTGCCCTCATTGGCCTTGGCATGGCCGGTCTTTTCCCTGCAGCCGGCGCATCTGAAGCAGATAAAAAATTTGCAGAAGATCTTTTGGGATGCTGTGGCAAAACAGTATGGGTTGACTCAGAAGAAGGTATCGACAATATTACATCCCTTTCAGGAAGCGCTCCTGCATACTTCTTCCTTTTCCTTGAATGCATGGCGAACAAGGCAGCAGAATACGGTTTTTCAGAAAAAGACGCAAGATCCATGCTGGAACAGGTTATTCTTGGTTCTGCACAGATGGTTATCAACAATCAGGACAAATCCATTGCCCAATTAAGAGAGGCCGTAACATCAAAGGGCGGTACTACTTACGAAGCCTTGAAGGTATTCAATGAAAGCAATCTGAATGACATTGTTTCCAGAGCTCTTGATGCCTGCAAAAAGAGAGCTGAAGAGATGTCAAAGCAGTTCTAATCCTAAATAGTATAAAAAAAGCATTCGGCTTCTTTTATCTTCCGAATGCTTTTCCATATTCCTTCTGTCAGAAACTACTCTGATTTATCCACATAAACCTTTAATAAAGCAGGGACATTTCTGAAATCCTTGATTTCAATTGTTTTATGTTTACTCGTTTCACCTTTCAGGATAGATACATTGCTTTTTGCGGTTTTAAACTCACCTGCAAGGAATTTGCAGACATAGGCGTTGGCTTTTCCATCAACGGGAGGCGCAGTCACCGCTACCTTTACAGTATCCCCCAGAATTCCAACAATTGAATCTCTGCTGGATTTGGGCACAACGGTAACGTTAATTATTATTCTTCCGTCTTTTACAACAAGAGGCTCCACTTACCAGCTCCTATTTTGCCAAACCTATAACGAAAAACAAAAATCTCGGCATTATCGTACTATCAATGAACTGCAGAAGTAAAAACACAACCAGAAAAGACAGTGAAATATACCCTATACTTGGAATGTATTTATCAAAAAATCCCGTAACAGGCTTTAACAGAGTCAGAAGGTAAATATTGATTCCTCTTGCTGAAGGAATCCAGCTGAGAACAGCCGTAACAATCAGCAGAATAAGCAATATTTCTATAACTGTCCATACAACAAATACAATGTTTATTGCAAACAGTACAGCAAAATCCTTTAATGAAACGGAGGAAAATCCGTCCTGAACTCCCTGCAAAGAAAATAAAGTGAAAATTATAAAGGGAATCAAAACCATGTTCAGCAGGGCAGCAACATTGATATTATCGAAACAGAGATTCCGGAACACCTTTAAAAATGGAGCTGTAACCTTATAGACAAACTGGCTTACCGGATGATAAAAATCACACCTTGCATACTGCATAAGAAAACGTAGAAAAAAAATCATTCCTGGAATATACATCAGAAATTGAACAGGAAAGTTGAACAGTAGAGTAAGCATAATTTTCCTTATAAATTTCACCTGTCATGTATGATATCATGACAGGTCTTGCGTACATTCACGAAAGCTTATTTATTTTCTGAAGACTCGGCTTCATTTTCTTTTTCAGCTGCTATACTTTCCGGCTCATCGGAAACATCACGCTTAAAGCCATTTTCCCTGTCCATTTCAGCAATACTCGCACTGATGGATTCACGAAGCTGACGGGTAGCCATTTTAAGGCCTTTTCTATCAAGATTATCAACAGATACCGGAGGTAAGGCACTTACTATTACAGTACCGTTATCCCATCTGTTTAAATCTATCTTATAAGAAGAAATCGCGAAAGGAAGAATCTTTATTCCTGCCTGATTAGCAATATTCACAGCCCCATTTTTAAACGGCTGAACGCCCTTCCCCTTTGATCTGTGACCTTCAGGGAAAATCCAGATCGATTTTTTCTTTCTTTTAATGATATCAACAATCTTCAGAATTTCATTACCTGCCTTTGAGGACTTGTCTCTTTCAATAAAGATATTACCTGTAAGGAAAAACAGCAGTCCGAAAATAGGAGCCCACATCAAGCTCTTCTTACCTATACAGGCTGTTCCTGGCTGAGGAATATCAGCCATTACAATAATATCCCAGTTATACTGATGATTGCCTACCAGAACAGCAGGCATGTTTTCTCTTATAGCCTTAGGATCTATTCTGCTATCTACCTTGATACCAATTGCCCATCTTCCGCATCTTAACATCTGAGTCAGGCAGTAGATATTTCCCTTATGAAACGGTCTGAATATACATACCGTCAGACCGAAAATCAGCCATAAAAGTGCAAGTATAATTAGCAAAATAACACGAAATACTAATATCATCTTTTTTTCCTGTATTTAAAAATTAAAATTCCTTTTCGGTATCCTGTGTTTTCTCAGGCTCACTCTCGACCTCTGTTTTAGACTGCACCTTCTCAATGTAACTTACTTTCTGCAGTCCTCTTGGAAGAGTAATACCTCTGCGACCTCGAGTATTCTGATACGTATCTATTTCAGATGGAGTAACCGTCAAATGACGTTTGCCAGCATATATAACAGCAGAGTCATTTGGCGTCAGTACTGTATAGTCGACTACGTACTCTTCCCTGTTCTGAGCTCTGTCTGTAGGAATGTTTATCATTCTGTTACCCTTACCTTTAGACAGTCGAGGAAGTTCACTAACCTTAAACACGAGCATTTTGCCGATATTTGACACGATGAGACATAATGAATTTTCAAGGTTGTCTATGCGCACCGGCTTGAGTACTTTTGCATTTTCGGTAAGATTGATAAAACTCTTGCCATTCATGGTATAGCTGAGCATATCAGCAAATGTGCAGACAAAACCATACCCCGCATCAGTTCCTATCAGATAATAATCGTCTTCAGCTGAACTTATTACAGTTTCCACAATTTCCCCAGCCTCAAGGCCCAATTTACTTGTCAGCGGTTCCCCCTGACCTCTGGCTGAAGGCATTGAACTGACATCAAGAGTGTAGGCCTTTCCCTTACTAGACAGAAAAACAGCCGGCATATTGGATTTGCAGAATACGGAATCCAAATATTCATCCCCCTGTTTGTATGACAGAGTTTCCGGATTTTCCAAATACCCTTTTGCTGCCCTTACCCATCCCATCTTAGACAGAACAACTGTTACAGGTTCTGCCGGAGTCAGGTCTCTCTCAGATATAACCTGAGCGACTTCTCTCTCCACTATTGGACTTCTGCGCTCGTCACCATATTCAGCTGCCGTGGCTTTCAATTCCTTCTTAACCAGATTTTTGAATTTGGTTGGTGAATCCAGCAGTGCGTTAAGTTCACTCTTCTGCTTTTCAAGATCATTCTTTTCAGAAGTTAATGCCATTTCTGAAATACGGGCAAGCTGACGGAGTTTGGTTTCAAGAATATATTCAGCCTGCTGATCTGAGAGTTTGAATTTTTCCATCAGTACCTGCTTAGGCTTTTCTTCTTCTCTGACGATACGAATTACTTCGTCAAGATTTAAGAAAGCTATAAACAACCCGTCAATCAGATGAAGTCTTGCATTTATCTTATCCAACTTTGTTGTTATACGGCGCTTTACGGTATCGCAACGGAATTTAAGCCATTCAGTTAAAATCTGAGGAAGAGATTTCACCACCGGATTACCATCAAGTCCAAGAATATTTATGTTAATGGCATAGGTTTTTTCCAAATCCAGTTTCGGCAAGGCAAAAAGATGAGACATCATCTTATCCACATCCACCCTGTTGGACTTTGGAACCAGAACAATTCTGCAGGTATCTGATGTTTCATCACGTATATTGCTGAGCATAGGAAGCTTTTTGGCATTCATCAGTTCAGCAATTTTCAAAACAATCTCAGCCCCTCTCGTCTGATAAGGGAGTGCAGTAATGATTATTTCCCCTTTTTCAACCTTGTAAACGGCACGCATTCTGATCGTGCCTTTACCTGTTTCGTATAGCTTTTTGATTTCTGCGGGAGTGGAGATTATTTCTGCTTCAGTAGGATAGTCAGGTCCCTTTATAAACTGCATAAGATCGTCCACTGTTGCCTTAGGATTTTCCAGCATGTGGACGCATGCGTTAGCCACCTCTACTGCATTATGAGGAGGTATATTGGTGGCCATACCGACAGCTATGCCGGACGTACCATTAAGCAGAATATGAGGAAGTCTGGCAGGCAGATATTTAGGCTCCTGAATTGAGCCATCAAAATTAGGTACATATTCCGTGCAGCCGGAACCTAATTCGGACAGCAGAACTTCGGAAAATTTTGAAAGTCTTGATTCAGTATAACGCATGGCGGCAAAGGAATTCGGAGTATCCGGATGTCCCCAGTTTCCCTGTCCGTCAACCAGTGGATATCTGTATGAAAAGTCCTGAGCCATAAGAACCATCGCGCCATAACATGAAGAATCTCCGTGCGGATGGTATTTACCCATAACATCACCCACTGTTCTGGCAGATTTCATAAATTTTGATGTGGCACTGAGTCCTAAACGATTCATAGCATAAATGATACGTCTCTGAACCGGCTTTAAGCCGTCGGTTATATGAGGCAATGCACGATCCCTGATGACAGCCATGGCATAATTCAGATATGCTGATTCAGTAAAATTTTCCAGCGGGAGCAGTTCTACTCCCTCGTAACTCATTTTTTTCTCATCCATATCATATAATCCCTTTTGAACCACACTTCATTACAGGCTTTACAACAAGTCGTGTTTCCAGCCATAAAACCATTTAAACAGTCATCAGTTACTTCAGTAATTAAGGCAAAACCTCATCACACATCCTGTATGTCGCAAAGACAAAAACAATCAGACACCTTTCTATTACAATCATGGTAACGACTGTAATCTTCCATTAACCGGAATTACTTTACTGACTGAACATATACTATGAAACGGCCCATCCAATATCTTAACGGCAGTTTTCTGCATAATTATCGGTAAACTTGCATATTATACTCTAAGAAGAGCGATTATTCTCTATTAACAGATACACCTTATTACAGAACCAATCCCTTATAAATTCATAAAATTTCATTAAAAACAGAGAAAAAAAGACTATAATTAGGCACCGGATTCAATGCTAAACAGTCAGCCAGATAATGATAAAAATGAAAGCCTTAAAATTTTACTGTAGCACTATAGCTTTTTTGATTATTTTTTTCTCAAATCATAACGCTCAGGCAGAAAATGTGGAAACTGCAGGAACAAACCTTCCATTCTCTGTTTTTATTGAAGCCATTCTTGAAGCACCGGAATATGACGAACGAACCGACTACACCAAGCTTAAAACCACAAAAATACCTTATTCACAATTTATATTCCATGGGGATTCAGTGGATAAGGTTGTAGTGAAAAAGTCAAAATATCGCCTTTTTTTGTATCGTAAAGGCAAAATCATAAAAACCTATTTTATTGCTTTAGGAGAAAATCCTAAAGGACACAAACACTTTGAAGGAGACAAGAAAACTCCCGAGGGTACGTATATTCTTGACTACGTGAATCAAAACTCAAGATTTCATAAATCATTCCATATTTCATATCCCAATAAAAATGATATCCAGTATGCAAAATCATTCGGTAAAAAACCTGGCGGAATGATAATGGTTCACGGTCAGCCATACATTAAAGACAATCCTACTCCTGGGCTCCAGGCATCAAACTGGACAAACGGATGTATCGCATTGCTCAATGATGACATGGATGAATTTCTTGAACTGGTCTCCCCTGGAACAGTCATCGAAATACAGCCATAGAATAACTGTTAGCATGTCATAAGCATAACTGCCATAAATTCAACCACGGCTTCGTGAAAAACAAAGCCGTTTTAAATTTTTCTATACCAGCATTTCAGCATAACCTTCAGGATTCCACTTTAGACAGGCAAATTTCTGCTCATCATCGGTATTGTTGATTTTCAGAAGAACTACGGCAAAAACATGCTCAATTTCGTTTTCATTCTCCGCAGGTCTGGCAATGTATACCTCAGCGTAATTATACGCTTCTAGTTCATCATTCAAAATATCCTCAAGAGTATCATCCATATCGCTCCAACTGTACATTGGAGGTCTGATAATTCCCTGATATATTGAGTCATTCTCAACTGCCTGATTAAATTCATTGATATCCTTTTCAGTAATATTGCCATTTTCCAGATCAATCTGAATGGACTCCTGAATAATATTAAAAGCCTCAGACACAAGTCTATCAACCGTAACGTCATCTAATTCATATACTTCATTGTTTTCCATACAAAACCTTAATTTAAAAGGGCTATCCTTTTCATTGACAACTAAAAAAAGAGGGGGCGGTATAACTCTGATGTCCAGCAGGTATACCGATCATCCAAACTCATTCAATATCGAGCATTAGTCGAAATAATGACTATATTGTGATAAAATTGTACGTTATCCACGGACAAATAAATTATTAACTATATAAATTTGAAAAACAACTGCAGATTGAGGTCTGTTACATGATAACAAGCCAAAATGCATAGTCTTTTGGCTGTGTATAATAAAAATTTAACTCAAAAGGCTTACACGGATAAAATAAAATGCAAAAGAAAGTAATCAATTTCCTGTTAATCGTTATACTATCTTCATATTTTCTTTTTTTCTCACATATCCTTGTTCTCGACGGACCGACATCAGCTATCAGTTTTGGCAATTCAAACAACCTCATCACTCTAGCATTTGTTTCCGGAATCATTGCTTTAGGATTTTGGAGTGTCTCTGCCAGGAAGGAAATTACCATCAATTCATCATATAAAACACTGTCATTAATCAGTATTTTATTTATAATTCCTGCTGTCTATCATTTTATAACAAATAGCAATGACACGTTCGCCCCTGTCATTGGAGCCTTATTTTTCTCTCTTACATTCTTCGCTTTTTATCAGCTATATAAAATTGTCGAACTGAAAAAATTACTTCTTATACTGATACCTGTAGGTGCCATCATTGAAATGCTGCTTACGCATTTTAATGCAGATATATGCGATTCAGTCTCCATAGTTGCAAATCATCAGACAAGCATAATTTGGGGAATCACCGCACTTCTGTTCATTACAGCCTCTGACTACGAAACTCCAAAATTAAAGAACCTTAGCACCATTCTTTCAGTTTTTCTGGCCGCACTTGTTATTCTTGAACTCGCAATCTGCAAATCATTAGTTATTATATGCACCACTGTTATTGTTACTCTAATATCAGGAATCTGTGCGTTAAAAAGCAAAAATAATACATTTGCGGGTTTTATCCTTCTGCTTACCACCCTATTGTCAGGCTTCATAGCATTTTCAACATATGATCTCTATGGATCATACAACCTTTCCTCATACTCCACGGATATTTACGCAAAAGTTATCCGTCCAAACCTTCTTATCGGAACCGGTTATGAAACTGCCAATAGTACTATTCTGCACTACATTGTGAATAATGACGTCGACGTACCATTTGAAAACGATATAAGCTCAATGACAAGAATTGTCATCGAAGCCGGCATCATAGGAGTCTTGGGCATTATCTCAGCATTTCTTTTTCTGTATCACGTTTATTTCAAATACTCAAAGAAAAATGCTTATACAATCAGTAATTTCTGTACCATAGTTCCAATAATAGTACTTAATACTCAAACGAACATATTTGATAATTCTTTTATCATTCTGTTTCTTCTGGCTTCCTACTGTTGGGCATTTGATTCTAATTACGAAGAAAGAACAATGTTCTATCAGACAAAATCAAATTTCCTCGTTGGTCAGCTGGCAATAATTATCCCCTCACTCAGCATAACATTTGTCACAACAGGTATAATCTCACTTCCATATATTAATAAAGATATCAACAATTCTGAGATCACTAATGAGCACAGAACTCTGCTTTTGTTCAATCATATGGTTAGACAGACAGAATATACAGAATTCAACATGGTTAAAACGGCTGAAAACGTTTATGACCTGAGAATTCCTGCCTTATTTCAGGAAAGTATTGAGAACCTCAGAGATAGAGAACGTTACAGTATCACCCCTGAACTTTATGGTATATTATCAAAATTGGAGAAAATTTATTCAACAAATCCTAATTTAACAGATGAAAACAGATCTGAATTGTTGGAACAAAGTAAACTCCACAGTAAAATTCAAACATTTTTAGAACACAAATAAAAAGAAGTACTCATGACTGAAGACAACAAATCCATTAAGGAACAGACCGGATATCATATTACCGATGTAACTGAAAGTGCCAAATTGCCTACACCTTTTGGTATTTTCAACATAATTGCATTTAAAGATGAACAGAACAAGGAACACGCAGCTGTATATATGGGAGATATAACAACTGACGCCCCTGTATTGGCACGTATTCACTCAGAATGCCTTACCGGTGACACCATGTTCAGTTTAAAATGCGACTGTGGTTTTCAGCTGGAAGCCGCAATGAAACAGATCGCAAAAGAAAAAAGAGGTGTTCTGTTATACGTTAGACAGGAAGGACGAGGTATCGGACTGTTCAATAAAATAAAAGCCTATCATTTACAGGATAATGGGATGGATACTGTAGATGCCAATCTTCATTTAGGCTTCCCCGCTGATGCAAGGCACTACGAAATTTGTGCAGAAATGTTTAACTATCTGAAAGTTAAGTCAATTAAACTAATGACTAATAATCCACTTAAAGTTGCCGAAATGAAGAAATACAACATTAACGTTGTTGAACGCGTGGCAATAGAAGTAGGACGCAATAAATATAATGAAAACTATTTGGATACTAAAGAAGAGCGTATGGGGCACTGGCTGACTCACGGCAATCATTAAATATAAAACCAGCTCATAGATCTCATAGTATAAAATACCCAATAAAAAATCTCCTGTTCATTACCTGAACAGGAGATTTTAATTATCTGAACAAATACCTGACGTTAGTCTTTTCTACCAGCAGATACTATTACAACCTTATCACTTCCAGTATTTCTCATGAAAGTATATGGAGACTTGGAAAGTGTAGTATGCTTACCGCTGGCAACAGCAGGATGCTTCAAACGGAAATTACCAAGAATTGACCAGTGATTTACCAGATCCTTGTACTCAGGCTTATCAAGGTCACCCCAGTTCATATCAGAACGCAAAGCCTGATCGATATAACCGCCATCCTTCATCAGATCTCTACCGGATTCGTCGCCATAATAGAGCTGAACCTGGCCAGGAAGCATCATGAAGCTGTTTGCAGCACGCTTCTGTAATGCAAAATCCTTATAATCGCCAAAGAAAAGCTTGGTATCATGAGATGAAATATAAGACATAGCATTGAAGCTAGGATCACTGCTAATCATTCTTGCATATTTTGAATAAACGTCATCAGCTGTCTTCATACACTGTGAATAAGACATTGATTCTCTCTGATAGTCAAAGTTGATAATACTTGAGAAGCCGTTGTCATACCAGAGGTCCTTTGCAACACCGTGATCCCACACTTCGCCAACCATGAAGAATGGTAAATCATCAAGCTTCTTTGATGGATTTTCAGCTTTCCATTCCTTTAAAGCCTTTACGGCAGATTCATTTAACTTCTTCCATGCAATCGGATCAACATGTTTTACAGTATCACATCTAAAACCGTCAATACCGAACTTTCTTACGTAATAAGTATGCCAACTTACCAGATAATCTACTATGGTTGCATTTGGCAAATCAACTGCCTTGGTATCTTTTTTATGCTTTAAGAAATAAGGCAGAGAAACAGCTTTGTTGCTTTCCGTCAGGAAATCAGGAAGACCGCCTACAGCCATATCAGCGTCACCGACACCTGGTTCAGGATATCCAGGCAAACCTGCACGAACCCAATCAGGCCCCCACCACTTCTTCCAATCCTTGGTCTTGGTGTTTATAAATGCGTTGATACTGCTCCAGGTACCATACATGCCAACAGGTTTGAAATCTGAATAATCTTTTGGCAACTCATCTTTTTTGTTCACAAGTTCTGGCAAATCAAGGTCCTGAAGATCCTTTAAGGTTGCATGACCACCATGATTCATAACCACGTCAACAAGAACTCTGATGCCTCTCTTATGAGCTTCATCAATAAACTCCTGGAAATCAGCCTCAGAACCAAGATTCTTATCTATATTCGTAAAGTCCATAGCCCAATAACCATGGTATGCATAGAATGGGAATGACTGTTCGACACCACCGCCCACAAAGCCATGTGACTGTTCAACAATCGGTGTCACCCAGATGGCATTAATACCCAGCTTCTTGAGATAATCAAGTTTTGCGGTAATACCCTTAAAGTCACCGCCGTGCCATGTACCGATTTCATCTTCACCATCAAACTTTCTTCCATATGAATGGTCGTTTGACTTATCTCCATTGTTGAAACGGTCAGTCAGCATGAAATAAACATTGGCATTATCCCATGAGAAAGCAGGAATTGCCTTATCTTTGGCTTCTTCAAGGAGAAGAATACCTTCACTGGCAGGGGAAGGAGTCATGGTTACCTTACCGTTTTTAACTGTAGCAGTCTGACCGGTATAAGCATCTCTAACTACAGTTCCATTCTTCCATGCCTTGGATACATTCGCTGTAATAGCCTGACCATTCCACTTATCACAGTCTACTGCAGGAGGCTGACGTTTAACTTCAACTTTCTTAGTTCCTCTCAAAATACTGAGAGTTGGAACATCCTTGGTATAATTAAGGGTAAAGTCATAGGTACTTGGGAGGAGAACCTTAAGCTCAAATTCTCCCTTAGCACAGTTTGACATCTGAGTTGCTGTACCGAATGAAATACGGGCATCAGCATCTGGTCCAAAAGTAGTACCACAGGTCAGACCTGAATCACCAAGTTTAATCTTATAGGTACCTTTTTCGAGAGCTACAGAAGCCTTATAGACATTATTCTTTTCATGAAGTTTAAACTGACTGGCAGATCCTGCATTGACGCCATTGAGATAAATATAAACAGGCTTGTTATCAAGCTTGCCTGATAAAACGGTATGCTCTTTTGCTTGTTTTGTTACCGTGCCTTTGCCTACTGAGTTATCACTGTTACAGCCAAAAGTTGCAACTGATACAGCTACAGCTAGAGCTGATAATAAAAATTTGTTCATAAATATCCCTCAAAATTTCATGATCGAAAATAAATTTATAAAACTAAATAAGATTGATTGTAAATTATTATTTCTAAATAGTCTGTTATATTCAATATAAAGAGTGATTAATAACAAAAAACCACCATAAAGGTGGTTTTAATATTCTAATAGGACTTAAATTAGAGTCTGTATTTAACTTCAGGTTCGTCCTCTGCTTCAGGCCAGTTCTCAATGCGCATTCCCAAAGAGAGACCTTCGCGTGAAAGAACATCCTTAATCTCAGAAAGAGATTTCTTACCGAGATTTGGAGTTCTTAACAACTCAACTTCAGTACGCTGAACAAGATCACCTATAAGCTTAATACCTTCAGCCTTCAGACAGTTAGCAGAACGAACAGTAAGTTCAAGCTCTTCAACTGGTTTAAGAAGCTGTGGATTGATCTTAGGTTCATTATCTTCCTCAACAACAGGTTCACTAAATGAACTGATATTGATAAACGCGTCAAGCTGTTCATGGAAAATAGTTGCAGCATGCTTCAGGGCATCTTCAGGAGTAATGGTACCATCTGTTTCAAGACTAATCACCAGACTTTCAAGAGCTCTGCCTTCGTTATTTTCGTAAGGTTCGATTCTATATGCAACATTCTTCACAGGGCTATAAGTAGCATCAACAAGCAGTCGACCTTCGCCATGATCTCTATGATCTTCAGCATGATTAGAAGAACGTAAATCGGCTCTGTCAAAGCCTCTGCCTCTGTCAACATAAACTTCCATAATGAACGGAACTGAACGATGAGTAATGTGGCAGATAACTAATTCCGGATTTAAAATCTTCACACCTGTTGGACAATAGATATCGCCGGCAGTAATAGGACCAACATAATCTGACTTATAATTATGGTTATCCTCTGAAGACGTTTCAGGGTCATTAACATGTAAAGAAAGCACTGCTTCATTCATGGTTGTATTTTCAATTTCAACTGCAATCTTCTTAAGATTTAACAGTAAAACCAGAATATCTTCCTGCAAGCCTTCCTTAGTAGTATATTCATGATCTACGCCTTTGATCTTTACTGCATTGATTGCACAACCAGGCATAGATGATAAAAGAATTCTTCTTAAGGCGTTACCTAAAGTGAGACCGAAATTTTGTTCAAATGGTTCAAGTCTAATTATTGATTGAGTCTGAGAGATTTTTTCAATATTAGCCTGCTGCGGTCTAAAAGTATCAGTTGAGAAGTTCAAGTTTGATTCCTCATTTGACAGAATATACAATCTGTATAAAAATTAACAATTGCTAAAAAGCAAAAAATGATCGTTTAATTATATACGGTGTACTGTAAAAGTCAAGCTAAAAAAAGATAAAAAGACCCCGCATACACGAGGTCTTTTTTATTACTTAAAATAAATTAAGCTTCAGCAGTTTCAGCAACTTCAGCAGGCTTCTGATCAACTAAGCTGATGTAAGCCATCTGAGTCATGTCACCTGGACGTAAACCGCACTTTAAAATACGGGTGTAACCACCATTACGTTCAAGACAACGCTTGCCAATGTCGTTGAAAAGCTTGGTAACGATATCTCTATCGCGGGTGCGTGCAAATACTAAACGACGATTAGCAACACTGTCAACCTTAGCAATAGTGATAAGACGTTCAGCAACACGACGTAATTCCTTAGCCTTAGGTAAAGTAGTCTTAATAGTTTCTTCTCTGAATAAGGCTACAGCTAAAGCACGGAATAATGCAGCACGGCTGCTGCTATTGCGGTTCAACTGACGACCGCTCATACGATGACGCATGATATCTTCCTTATAAAATAAATGTTGTTATGACTTAGAACCTTGACCTGACAACTCGGCAGGAGGCCAGTTATCAAGACGCATACCGAGGGATAAACCACGCTGAGCTAAAACATCCTTGATCTCAGTTAGAGACTTTCTACCAAGATTTGGAGTCTTTAACAACTCAACTTCAGTACGCTGAACTAAATCACCGATGTACTGTATACTTTCAGCCTTCAAGCAGTTAGCAGAACGAACTGTTAACTCAAGATCATCAACGGACTTAAGGAGTACCGGATCCGGAGCAGGAACATGAGTCTGCTCTACAGGGCTTACAGTCTTAACAGCATCTAAATCCACAAAAGAATATAGTTGTTCACGAAGGATACTTGCACCTAAATGAATAGCCTGTTCTGGATCTAACACACCGTTAGTTACAATATCGAGCACCAATTTATCTAATTCAGTTCTCTGCTCAACACGGGCAGAATCTACTTCATAAGATAAATATTTTACGGGACTGAAACTTGCGTCTAACATAATGTTGTTGTCTTCATCAAAGCCAGGCTTTCTTCCCTGCTGACTTGCAGGTAAAAAACCAACGTTGCGCACAACCTTCATTTTAATCTGAATGTTAGATTTAGCATACTTAAGATGACAAAGTACATGGTCTTTATTAACAATGTTAACCTTATCACTTACGATGTCACCAGCGCAAACGGGACCGGCTCCAGACTTGGACAATTCTATATCGACTTCATTTTCTGCATCATCTAATATGCTTACTGCTATTCCTTTAATATTCAATAACAGTTCAAGAACATCTTCCTGAATATCTGACTTTGCACTATATTCATGTGCAACACCTTCGATAACCACATCGGTAATTGCACAACCAGGAACAGACATTAATAGACAACGACGCAAAGCCTGACCTAAAGTATTGCCAAAACCACGTTCCAAAGGTTCGAGAACGACATTTGCATGGTTCTGAGCAACAGGTTCTATTGCCACCTGTCTTGGTTTTAAAAAGTCTTTTACAGAGCCCAAAATTATTCCCTCGTTTAGAGACTAAATTACTTAGAGTAAAGTTCGATGATAAGCTGTTCCTGAATATCAGCAGGTAAATCTGAACGTTCTGGAACACGAACATACTTACCCTTCATGCTATCAGCATCAACTTCAACCCAGCTAATAGGTTCGCTAGTCTTAGCTAAATCAAGAGCAACCTTGATACGTTCCTGATTCTTAGCCTTTTCACGAACAACAATTTCAGCACCAGCTGAAACCTGGAATGAAGGAATATTAACAACCTTACCGTCAACCATGATAGCCTTATGGCTAACAAGCTGTCTTGCTTCTGCTCTGGTAGAACCAAAACCCATTCTGTAAACTACGTTATCAAGACGGGATTCAAGAAGCTTAAGAAGGTTTTCACCAGTGTTACCGTTCAAACGAGAAGCCTTCTTATAGTAGTTTCTGAACTGACGTTCTAAAACACCGTAAATACGACGAACTTTCTGCTTTTCACGTAACTGAAGACCGTATTCAGAAGTACGAGGTCTGTTTTCCCAATGCTGACCAGGAAGCTTTCTTGATCTTTCGCCACGAGCAGCAAAAGCCTTAACACCTGACTTGAGGAAAAGGTCTGTACCTTCTCTACGGCTTAATTTAATAGATGGTCCAATATATCTTGCCATTTTAATACTCCATTATGCAAAGAAGGTACTACACACGACGCTTCTTCGGTGGACGACAGCCGTTGTGTGGAATTGGGGTTACGTCAGTGATATTAGTAATCTTATAACCAATAGCATTGAGTGCACGAATTGAAGATTCACGACCAGGACCAGGGCCCTTTACGTTAACTTCAAGATTCTTAACACCGTATTCCTTAGCTGCTTCACCTGCACGTTCAGCTGCTACCTGAGCAGCATATGGAGTGGACTTACGGGAACCACGGAAACCAGAACCACCAGAGGTAGCCCATGAAAGAGCATTACCCTGACGGTCAGTAATAGTAATAATTGTATTATTAAAAGAAGCGTGAATATGAGCTACGCCATCTGCTACCTGCTTCTTTACGCGCTTACGAGCACGAGCATTAGTGCTGTGAGATGCTTTAACCATTATATTAACCTCGCTTACTTCTTAATTGCCTTGCGCGGACCCTTACGAGTACGAGCATTAGTCTTAGTACGCTGACCATTTACTGGTAAGCCTTTACGATGACGAAGACCACGGTAACAACCAAGATCCATAAGACGCTTAATGTTTAAAGTAATTTCACGACGAAGGTCACCTTCTACAGTGTACTTAGCAACCTGTTCACGAACTTTATCTAATACAGATTCATCTAAATCTTTAATTTTAACGTCTTCTCTGATCTGAGCATCAGCACAAATCTTCTTTGCGGTGGTAGCACCGATACCGTAGATGTACTGAAGTGCAATAACTGCATGCTTCTGATCAGGAACGTTAATACCAGCTATACGGGCCACTATAAACTCCTAATATGTAAGTTATAAAAAATAGCCTCCGCAAAGCCCGTTAGGATACGCGGGGGCCGACTAGTGCACAATAAAAAACTGCAGTCACAGATTATACATGACATGCAGTTTTTTTGCAAACAAAATTAATTGAGTAAATTTATATTAACCCTGACGCTGCTTATGCTTAGGATCAGTACAAATTACTCTTACAACACCACCACGCTTAATGATTTTGCAGTGACGGCAAATCTTTTTAACTGAAGCACCAACTTTCATGACATACTCCTGTTTGGACTAGCGTCCATAATTTAACAAATTTGCTTTCTTCAGCACATCACCATAAAGTAATTTTGCCTTATGGCTTTGGTATTGTGCGATTAAATCCATTGTTACCACAACAATAATCAGCAACGAAGTACCACCAAAATAGAACTGAACGTTAAACCAGCTCATGAGCATTTGAGGAACAAGACACACAAAGCACATGTAAAGGCCACCAGCAAGAGATAATCTTGTCATAACCTTATCAATATGTTTAGCAGTCTGTTCACCAGGTCTAATACCAGAAATAAGTGCACCGCCCTTTCTTAAGTTGTCAGCTATCTCACGAGGATTAAATACCATCGCGGTATAGAAGAAACAGAAGAACATGATGGCAACCGCATATAAAATTTCATATAACGGCTGGCCTGGGGACAGTAGCATTGATATTTCCTGCAATGTACTTACAAAAATACCCTGATCAGCATTGCCACTACCCAACCATGCAGCAATTGTCGCAGGGAACATAATAATGCTAGATGCGAAAATTGCAGGTATAACACCTGACATGTTCAGTTTAAGAGGCAAATGACTTGCAGGCGGTTCGTAAATACGATTGCCACTCTGTCTTTTGGCGTAATTAATTGGTATTCTACGCTGACCAAGTTCGACAAACACAACAAAGGCAGTAACTGCTATAACGACTACAGCAATTATGATGAGACTTAATGCATTCAAATCACCCTGACGCGACTGCTCTAATGTAACACCGATTGCACGAGGAAGACCAGCAACAATACCAGCAAAAATTAGAAGTGAGATACCATTACCAATACCACGTTCAGTGATCTGTTCGCCTAACCACATCAGGAACAAAGTACCAGTGGTAAGACTTAATGTCGCAACAACATAGAATTGAAAGCTTGGGTTATCTACAAGACCAGGCATCATTCTTGGTAAACCATAAGCGATACCTGATGCTTGAACTAAACCCAATAGCAAAGTTCCCCAGCGGGTATACTTTGTTAATGTTCGTCTACCGGCTTCGCCTTCTTTCTTTAATTCAGCTAACTGAGGAATCATAACCGACATTAGCTGAATAATAATAGAAGCGGAAATGTAAGGCATAATGCCTAAGGCTAAAATGGACGCACGTTCCAATGCACCACCAGAGAACATGTTGAACATCCCCATTACGTTTCCGCTTTGGGAATTAAACACTTCACGGAGCACATCGGCATTCACACCAGGAACAGGGATGTAGGAACCAAAGCGGAAGATGATAAGCCCAAAAATTACATACCAAATTCTCTGCTTGAGTTCACTAGTTTCCTTTTTATCTTGGCCTGGTCTTGCTACCATTTTTATATCCTTATTCTTCTACCTTACCGCCAGCAGCTTCGATTGCAGCCTTAGCGCCCTGAGTTACCTTGAGGCCCTTAACTACTACAGCCTTGCTTAACTTAGCTTCCTTAGAAAGAATAATCTTAACATTTTCGAACTTGTGACCGATAATGTCAGCTTTCTTTAAGGACAGCAGATCAACTACTTCACCTTCAACCTTGTTTAATTCGTTGAGAGGAACTTCAGTAGTAACCTGAGCGATTCTTGAGAAGAAACCGAACTTAGGTAAACGAATCTTGATTGGCATCTGACCGCCTTCAAATCCTGGTCTAGTACCGCCACTCTTACGAGCGCCAGCACCCTTAATACCACGACGACAGGTCTTACCAACACCAGAACCCATACCACGGCCTACTCTCAGCTTAGGCTTCTTGGAACCTTCAGCAGGCTTTAAAGAATCTAATGTTAATTTCTTTTCCATAATTATTCTTCCACCTTCACCATGTAATACACAGTAGCAACCATACCACGAATCTGTGGATTATCAGGAAGAGTTACAGTGTGACCAATATGACGAAGCTTAAGAGCACGTAAAGTAGCTACGTGATTAGGCTTGCGACCAATAGCACTCTTAGTTTGGGTAACTTTAATAGTCTTCTCAGCCATTTTTTACTCCAAAATATCGTCAAGAGTTAAACCACGCTTAGCACATACAGCAGCTGGAGACTTCATAGAGTTTAAAGCTGCTACAGTTGCTCTTACGATGTTACCAGGGTTGGTTGAACCATATGCCTTTGCAAGCACGTTCTTAACACCGGCAACTTCGAGCACAGCACGCATAGCACCACCAGCGATAATACCAGTACCTTCTGAAGCAGGCTTCATAAATACGGTAGAACCAGCATGAGTACCTCTTACTTCGTGGTATAAAGTACCATTGTTAAGTTCAACCTTGTTTTCAGCGATGTTAGCCTTAGCCTGATCCATAGCCTTAGCAATAGCAGCTGGAACTTCAGATGCCTTACCATAGCCATAACCAACACGGCCATTACCGTCGCCAACAACAGTTAAAGCAGTGAATGAGAAAATTCGACCACCCTTAACAACCTTTGCTACACGATTAACTGCAACCAACTTTTCCTGCAGTTCGTTAGACTGAGATTCATTTCTAGCCATTCTCATTCACCTTAGAACTTAAGACCAGCTTCACGGGCAGCGTCAGCAAGTGCTGCAACACGGCCATGATACTGGAAACCTGAACGATCGAAAGAAACAGTGGTAACATCTTTTGCAACTGCGCGTTCAGCAACAACCTTGCCGATTAACTTCGCAGCTTCAATATTACCAGTGTACTTAACCTGTGCAGCAAGATCTTTTTCAAGAGTTGAAGCACATACAACTACGTTACCGTCGTTGTTAATTACCTGAGCGTAAATATGACGCGGAGTACGATAAACAACTAGGCGTGTAGCACCCAATTCATGCATCTTAGCACGAGCTTTCTTAGCTCTGCGAAGACGAGATAAATTCTTATCCATTGCTTATTCCTACTTCTTCTTAACTTCTTTAATATGTACAACTTCGTCAGCATAACGAACGCCCTTACCTTTATAAGGTTCTGGCTTACGATAAGCACGAAGATTTGCAGCAACCTGACCAACAAGTGCCTTGTCAACGCCTTTAACAACGATTTCAGTCTGAGAAGGAGTTTCAATAGTGATTCCTTCTGGTACATCATAGTTGATTGGGTGTGAGTAACCTAATTCAAGGTTTAACACTTTGCCCTTAGCCTGAGCACGATAACCTACACCGATTAAGGTAAGCTTACGTTCAAAGCCCTTTTCGATACCACGTACCATGTTAGCAACATTTGCGCGTGCAGTACCAGACTGAGCATTTGCTTCGAGTGAATCATCAACTGGAGCAAAAGTAACAGCGCCGTCTTTAACAGCTACAGTTACTAAAGAATTGATCTTAGCACTTAATGAAGCTGACTTACCTTTAACGGTGATGTTGTTACCGTCAAGAGCAACTTCAACACCTGCAGGGATAACTACAGGAGACTTAGCAACACGAGACATTGTTTTACTCCTTAAGCTACGTAGCAAACAACTTCACCACCGATGCCCAGTTTACGAGCAGCGCGGTCAGTCATAAGCCCTTTAGAGGTAGAAATTACAGCAATACCTAAACCATTCTGAATCTTAGGAAGATCTGAACAGCTCTTGTAGATACGAAGACCAGGACGTGAAACACGCTTGATCATTTCAACTACAGGCTTGCCTTGGAAATACTTAAGGCTGATTTCAAGAACTTTCTTTTCATCGCCAGAAACAGAAAAATCTGCAATATAGCCTTCTTTCTTAAGCAGATCAACAATTGCAACTTTCTGCTTTGAAGAAGGTAAACTAATCGTAACCTTACCGGAAGCCTGGCCGTTACGAATACGAGTCAATAAATCCGAAATTGGATCCTGCATACTCATAAGTCAATCTCCTAGAATTACCAGCTGGCCTTTTTAAGACCAGGAATTTCGCCTTTCATCATGTGTTCACGAACCATGATACGAGACATACCAAACTTACGTAAATAACCATGTGGACGACCAGTGATGCTGCAACGGTTACGCTGACGGATAACACTGGAATCACGTGGAAGTGACTGAAGCTTTAAAACAGCAGCCCACTTTTCTTCATCGCTTGCGGTAACGCTAGAGATAATGTCCTTGAGTTCCTGACGCTTTTGAAAATACTTCTTAGCAAGGAGTTCGCGCTTCTTTTCGCGCATTAACATTGATGTTTTAGCCATAACTAATATCCTTACTTACGGAATGGGAAATTAAAAGCAGTTAAGAGTGCTCTTGCTTCGTCATCAGTCTTAGCAGAAGTAGTGATGGTGATATCCATACCACGAATTGCGTCAACCTTATCGAAATCAATTTCAGGGAAAATGATCTGTTCACGAACACCCATTGAGTAATTACCACGACCGTCGAAAGACTTGGCATTAACACCACGGAAGTCACGGATACGAGGCATAGCGATAGAAATTAATCTTTCGAGGAATTCCCACATACGTTCGCCACGTAAGGTAACCTTACAACCGATCGGATAGCCTTCACGAATCTTAAAGCCCGCTACAGATTTACGAACCTTGGTGATTAAAGGTTTCTGACCAGAAATAGCGGTTAAATCCTTAACAGCATTTTCTAAAACCTTCTTATCGTCCACAGCTTCACCGACACCCATGTTGAGGGTTATCTTTTCAATCCTAGGGACTTGCATGACAGTCTTGTAACCAAACTGTTCAGTTAAAGTCTTGATCACTTCTTGTCTATAAATATCATGCAGTTTCGCCATTGTAAACTCCAATTATTTAACAAGTTCATTATTAGACTTAAAGAATCTAACCTTCTTAGAATCCTCAAATCTGAAACCAACGCGATCTGCCTTCTGAGTAGAAGGATTATAAATCGCAACATTAGATACATCGATAGGTGCTTCTTTAGTAACAATACCACCTTCGATACCATAAGCTGGGTTAGGCTTGATGTGTCTCTTAACGAGATTAACACCCTGAACAACAACCTTATGTTCAGCAGTTAAAACTTTAACTACCTTACCGGTCTTCTTCTTGTCCTTACCAGCGATAACAATTACTTCGTCATTCAGACGGATTTTGCTTGCCATATTTCGACCCTCTATTAAAGAACTTCAGGAGCCAGTGAAACGATCTTCATGAAACGTTCAGTACGTAATTCACGAGTTACTGGTCCAAAAATACGAGTTCCAATCGGCTGATACTGACCGTTAAGGAGAACAGCCGCATTGCGGTCAAAACGAATGACAGAACCATCCTGACGGCGAACGCCTTTCTTAGTGCGAACTACAACTGCGTTAACTACGTCACCCTTCTTTACCTTTCCGCGAGGAATTGCTTCCTTTACAGAAACCTTGATAACGTCACCAACACTGGCGTAACGACGATGTGAACCACCAAGAACCTTAATACACATTACACTACGAGCGCCTGAATTATCAGCGACATCTAGCATACTCTGCATCTGGATCATGATTATGCTCCGTTATAATAATAAAAATAAAAACAAAATTACATCTCAATACAATGAAATGGTGCGTTATAGTAACATAAAATTTCAAAAAGATTAAGGATTTTTTTGATCTAAATTCAATTATTTACAAAACTGAATTCATATGGAGGAATTTTGACATATTCCTCTACACTGGAATAAAGAGTTATCAGTTTGACTATATCGTTTATATAATAAAAAAAGGGAAGCGAGCTTCCCTTTTAACAATTAACTAAATGTTAATATTAGTTGTTTTCTACAACACGAACTAAAGTCCAAGAAATGGTCTTTGAAATAGGACGGCATTCCTTGATTTCAACGATATCGCCTTCTTTAGCTACGTTGTTCTCATCCTGAACATGAAGCTTGGTAGTACGCTTAACGATCTTACCATAAATAGGGTGCTTAACTTTACGTTCAATAGCAACTACAATGGCTTTATCCATCTTGTCGCTAACTACACGACCCTGCTTTAAACGAGAAATTTCGCTCATTACTCACCATCCTTCTTTGAAGATAACTGTGCTAACACTAACTTAACACGAGCGATGTCACGACGAGTCTTCTTTAAAACTGAAACGTCCTTAAGAGAACCGGTCTTTAACATAAGCTTCTGGTTAAACTGCTGACGCAATAAGTTGGCTAACTCAGTATTGAGTTCTTCAACACTCTTATTATTAAGTTCACTTACAAACATTATAATACCGCCTTAGTTACAAAAGTGGTCTGAACAGAGAGCTTAGCAGCAGCAAGTTCGAATGCATGACGGGCTAAATCTTCAGGAATTCCACCGAGTTCGAATAAGATCTTACCTGGCTGAATTGGACAAACCCAGTATTCTACACTACCCTTACCTTTACCCATACGAACACCAAGAGCCTTTTCAGTAATTGGCTTATCTGGGAATACACGGATAAAGATCTGACCCTTACGCTGAATAGCACGAGTGAACGCTCTACGAGCAGCTTCGATTTCACGTGCAGTAATCTGACCACGGGTTACGGCCTTCAGACCAAAATCGCCGAAAGCAACGGTACCGCCTGCATAGGCAAGACCGCGGTTACGACTCTTCTGAGTCTTACGGTATTTAGTACGCTTTGGTTGTAACATAATCGATCTCCTTACTTAGCAGCCTGATTTCTAGCGTTTGGACGCTTGTTGAAATTCTTAGAAGGCTTCTTTTCTGGCTGAGCTTCAGTTTCAAGTGGTAAACCACCTAAAATTTCACCCTTGAAAATCCATACCTTAACACCGATTACACCGTAAGTGGTGTTAGCTTCAGATACAGAGTAATCAATATCAGCACGAAGAGTGTGTAATGGCACACGACCTTCACGTAACCATTCAGAACGTGCAATTTCAGCACCGCCTAAACGACCACTAGTTTCGATCTTGATACCCTTAGCACCAGCCTTCATTGCAAGCTGAATAGCCTTCTTCATAGCCTTACGGAACATAACACGATGTTCGAGCTGTGAAGCGATATTGTCAGCAACAAGCTTAGCATCTAATTCAGGAGTTCTAACTTCCATTACCTTAACAGAAGCAGCAACACCTGCAATCTTAGCAACCTGAGTGCGGATCTTTTCAAGATTAACACCCTTTTCACCATAAACAGCCTTTGGCTTGCTGGTGTAGATGGTTACAGTGATGGTCTTTGCCGGTCTGTCGATAACAATACGTGATACAGAAGCGTTCTTTAATTCCTTAGAAATGTAATCACGAACCTGATAATCGCAGAAAAGATTGTCTGCGAAATCAGCAGTGTTTGCATACCAGGTAGAATTGAACTGCTTAGTAATACCTAAACGAATACCATTTGGATTAACTTTCTGGCCCATTCCTTACTCCTTACGCCTTAGCTGCCACAACAACGGTGATGTGGGAGGTACGCTTGGTGATACGGTCAGCACGACCTTTAGCACGAGCGCGGATACGCTTGAGTGAAGGACCTTCGTCAACCATAATCTGTGAAACATACAATGAATCAACATCTAAACCAACGTTGTGTTCAGCGTTGGCAATTGCTGATTTCAAAACCTTTAAAATGATAGCTGCGGACTTTCTTGGGCTAAACTGTAAAGTGTAAACAGCCTGAGCCGCAGGTAAACCGCGTACTTGGTTAGCTACTAAACGTGCTTTCTGAGCTGAAGTACGGGCATTCTTATGTATAGCGATAGCTTCCATTTAATAACTCCTTACTTACCTGCTTTATCAGCAGCGTGACCTTTGAAAGTACGAGTTGGGGCAAATTCACCCAACTTGTGACCAACCATTTCGTCAGAAATGTATACAGGTACATGCTGACGACCATTATGGACAGCGATGGTCATCCCAATCATAGTAGGGATAATTATTGAGCGACGAGACCAAGTCTTAATTGGCTTCTTATCATTGCTTTCCACCGCTTTCTCTACCTTCTGCAGCAAGTGTTGGTCAATAAAAGGACCTTTCTTGAGCGAACGTGGCATGGTAATACCTCTTATCTAAAATTACTTATCACGACGACGAACGATGTACTTATCAGTACGCTTATTCTTGCGGGTCTTGTAGCCCTTACATAAGGTACCCCAAGGAGATCTTGGCTGAATACCCTTGTTACGGCCTTCACCACCACCATGTGGATGGTCGATTGGGTTCATAGACATACCGCGAACAGTAGGACGAATGCCTAACCAACGCTTAGCACCAGCCTTACCTAACTGACGAAGCATGTGTTCTGAATTACCTACTTCACCAATGGTAGCACGACCGTCTGCTAAAACGCGACGCATTTCGCCAGAACGCATACGTAAGGTTACGTAGTCACCTTCACGAGCGAGGATCTGACAGAAAGCACCGGCTGAACGTGCAAACTGAGCACCCTTACCTGGGTAAAGTTCAACAGAGTGAACATTAGTACCAACAGGGATGTTGCGTAATGGCAGAGCATTACCAACCTTAATAGATGCATGAGCACCTGATTCAACAACATCACCAGCCTTTAAGCCCTTAGGAGCTAAAATATAGCTGCGAACACCGTCTGCATAGCAGATCAGTGCAATGTGTGAACTACGGTTTGGATCATATTCAATACGTTCAACCTTAGCAGGGATACCGTCCTTAACACGCTTGAAATCGATAACACGATA
Organism: Ruminobacter amylophilus; assembly: GCF_900115655.1. Classification (GTDB taxonomy): domain Bacteria; phylum Pseudomonadota; class Gammaproteobacteria; order Enterobacterales; family Succinivibrionaceae; genus Ruminobacter; species Ruminobacter amylophilus. Next base: position 45,310 of record NZ_FOXF01000005.1, read on the forward strand.
ACGCTGCTTGTGACCACCACCGATATGACGGGTAGTGATACGACCGTAGTTGTTACGACCACCAGTCTTACGCTTTTCTTCAACTAAACCAGCAAATGGAGCGCCCTTGTAAAGATCAGGAGTCACAATCTTAACAACGTGACGACGACCTGGAGATGTTGGTTTGCAATTAACAATTGCCATTTTTATTACTCCTATTCAGCCTGACTACCTACGAAATCGACAGTCTGACCAGGCATTAAGGTAACATAAGCCTTCTTCCAGTCCTGACGACGACCTAAACGCTGACCAGTGCGCTTTACTTTACCCTGGTAGTTAATAGTGTTTACAGCCTTAACCTTTACACCAAGAATCTTTTCAAAAGCCTGCTTGATTTCTGGCTTGGTGGCATCACTAGCAACTGCAACAGTAACAACGTTGTTAGCCTGTGCAATAGTATTGGTCTTTTCAGTTACCAATGGGCTCTTAATGATATTATAAAGACGAGAACTAACCATTATGCTAATAACTCCTCAATCTTCTTAACTGCAGCAGAAGTTACTAATACCTTGTCATGAGAGATAAGGCTTACTGGGTTGAAACCAGCACCCTGAACGCTGCATACGTCTACCTTGTAGAGGTTACGAGCTGACAGAGCTAATTTTTCTTCAAAGTCTGGAGTTACGATTAATACATCTTTGAGTGATAATTCGTTAAGCTTGTTTACGAGAGCCTTGGTCTTGATTTCTTCAACACCGAAGTTTTCAACTACAACTAAACGATCCTGACGAACTAATTCACTGAGGATGCTACGAATAGCAACACGGTACATCTTACGATTTACCTTCTGTTCCCAGTTCTGTGGCTGAGCAGCGAAAACCTTAGCACCGCCTCTCCATAATGGAGAACGGATAGAACCAGCACGTGCTCTACCGGTACCCTTCTGACGGAATGGTTTCTTACCGCCGCCAGATACTTCTGAACGGGTTAACTGAGCCTTTGAACCCTGACGGGCAAAGTTCATGTAAGCTACTACAACCTGATGAACAAGCGCTTCGTTGTATTCACGACCGAAGGTTGTTTCAGAAACCTGAAGTGGGCTTGAGCCTACCATCTTTAATTCCATGATTATCCCCTCGCTTACGCTTTAACACTTGGCTTAACAACAACAGTACCGTTGATTGCACCTGGAACAGCACCCTTAACTAAGAGAGCATTACGTTCAGCATCAACACGTACAACCTCAAGAGCCTGTACAGTAACCTTAACATTACCTAAGTGACCGCACATACGCTTACCCTTGAATACACGACCAGGAGTCTGATTCTGACCGGTTGAACCAGGAACACGGTGAGAACGTGAATTACCGTGAGTCATATCCTGAGTACGGAAATTCCAACGCTTTACTGAGCCTGCGAAACCCTTACCCTTAGAGGTACCGGTTACGTCAACCTTCTTAACATCGTTGAATAATTCAACTTTAACTTCTGAACCTACTGAATAGTTAGCAATATCAGCGTCGTCGATACGGAATTCCCATAAACCACGACCGGCTTCAACACCAGCCTTAGCAAAATGGCCGGCTTCAGGCTTAGTTAAACGGCTAGCCTTCTTTGAACCGGTAGTTACCTGGATAGCAGTGTAGCCATCGGTATCTTTAGTTTTGATCTGAGTTACGCGATTTGCTTCAACTTCAATAACAGTCACAGGAATTGACTTACCATCTTGTTCGAAGATGCGAGTCATACCAACCTTGCGACCAATTACGCCAATTGACATTATTTATCCCCTCATTAACCCAAGCTAATCTGAACATCAACACCTGCAGCAAGGTCAAGGCGCATTAAAGCATCAACAGTCTTGTCAGTGTGTTCAACGATATCCACAAGACGCTTGTGGGTGCGAATTTCGTACTGATCACGCGCATCTTTGTTTACGTGTGGAGAAATCAGTACAGTAAAACGTTCCTTACGAGTAGGAAGTGGAATTGGACCACGCACCTGTGCACCAGAACGCTTAGCAGTTTCAACAATTTCCGCAGTAGACTTGTCGATTAATCTATGATCGAAAGCCTTTAAGCGAATACGAATTCTTTGGTTTGGCATATTACCAGAGCTCCAAATGGAAAAAGAACAAAAAAGACAAACCCGCCGTCTCGCCATATCTTTTTAATTTTTAGGCAAGAGGAGATTAGTCCAAACTAATTAAATCCCTAAATATCTTAGGGGGTAAATGCTATAAGAGCATCGCTCGTTAAAGAGCTAAGTAATTATAGTTAATTTTTCTATAATTGCAAGAAAAATGTGATCTTTTTTACCTTTTTAATTAAAAACGGCCAGATAAATTTATCTGACCGTTTTAGCTGAGGATTTACTCAAATGATTATCTAGCTGACAACTCATTCTTCATGAAATCAACCGCTGATCTAATCTGTTCCAGAGATACACCACCCTTTGCGCAGCGCTTCTTGAGTATGGATTCAATAGTAAGAATCGGATATACGTCGTCTGAAATTCTGTCATTGAACTGACGGAATTCTTCTACTGTCAAATCTTCCAACGGTTTACCCTGCTTAATGGCATACACCACCGCCTCACCAACAATGTGGTGAGCTTCTCTGAAAGGAATACCCTTGGATACAAGATAATCAGCAAGTTCAGTAGCATTAGAATAACCGCCCTTTGCTGCAGCCAGGGTTCTTTCCTTATTTACCTTGATGTCTTCGAATACCAGGCAGGCCATATCTAAACAGTCATGCCATGTATCAAGAGCATCAAACAGACCTTCTTTATCTTCCTGCATATCCTTATTGTATGCAAGAGGAAGCCCCTTGAGAGTAGTAAGCATCCCCATAAGAGAACCTATTACACGTCCGCTTTTACCTCTGATAAGCTCACATGCATCAGGATTCTTCTTCTGTGGCATTAATGATGAACCACTGGTCACACGATCAGAAAGTTCGATAAATCCTGATTCACCGCTGTTGTAGAAAATAATATCTTCAGCCATTCTGGCAAGATGTACCATGGAAATGGATGAACAGCTTAAAAGTTCGAGCACATGATCTCTGTCTGAAACACTATCAAGACTGTTTCTTGTTGCTCTGCTGAATCCGAGATCCTTTGCCAGTGCTTCACGATCAATAGGATAGGCAGTACCTGCAAGTGCGGCACTTCCTAATGGACAGGTGTTTAACAGTTCCAGACAGTTACTGAGTCTTCTGTAATCCCTATCAAACATTTCAACATATGCCATCGCCCAATGACCGAATGTAACAGGCTGAGCTCTCTGCAAATGAGTGTAACCAGGAATTACGGTGTCAAAATTTATGTCAGCGAAATCGACAAGCGTCTTTTCCAGACCGGTAATGGACTTAAGAAGAATTGCAACCTGTGCTCTGCACCAGAGCTTAAGATCCGTGGCAACCTGATCGTTTCTGCTTCGTCCTGTATGTAACTTCTTGCCTAAATCACCAACCTTTTCAATAAGTCTGGCCTCAACATATGAATGAATGTCTTCATAGCCTGCATGAGCAATTGAATGAGGATCTTTTTCAACTTCGGCCAGTAATTCGTTAAGAGCCTTCAAGAGTTTTTCCAACTCTTCTGCTGAAATAATATTTACTGAGGCAATTGCTTTTGCCCAGCCAATTGAACCTTCGATATCCTCTTTTGCCATACGATAGTCAAAGACTAATGAATCGTTAAAAGATTTAAATCTTGCATCCGCTTCCTGTGTAAAGCGACCACCCCATAAAGCCATATTTATCTACCTCGCAATATTTTTGTGTCATTATATATTATTTAAGCCTAATTTCATAAAACAAAATAGAAACGCGACACACGCTTACAGACTTACTCCAGCCCCTAAAAATAAAGGCGTACTCAAATGAATACGCCTTCTGCATGAATCAGCCAATCTTAATCATAGACTAAGACTGCATCCTGACAGTAAATTACTTCTTGTTTGAAGCGTTGATGGCACGGATACGGGCTGGTAAAGAATAAAGCTTGATAAAGCCTTCAGCATCAGCCTGATTGTAAACTTCATCTTCACCAAAGGTACAGAAATCTACATTAAAGAGGCTGTGGTCTGACTTCTTCTGAATAGCAGTTACAGAGCCCTTGTAGAGCTTAAGAACTACTTCACCACTGCAAACTTCTGCAATGTTATTTGCTGATGCTAAAATAGCATCACAAAGTGGAGTAAACCAGCGGCCATCGTAAACCAGCTGAGCAAAATCTTCACTGATCTTTGCCTTGAAAGATCTTAAGGTCTTATCAAGTACGAGTTCATCGATAGCGCGTAAAGCAGCAAGCATTACGGTTCCGCCTGGGGTTTCATAGCAACCGCGAGACTTCATACCAACAAGTCTGTTTTCAGTAATATCAACACGACCAACACCATGACGGGCAGCAATGTCATTCAAGGTTGCGAGACAGTTATATGCAGACATTTCCTTACCGTTGACAGCAACGATTTCACCCTTTTCGATCTTTACTGATACTTCTTCAGGAGTATTAGGTGCATCTTCAGGCTTGGTAGTCCAAGTCCATACAGCATCAGTAGCCTTGTTCCAGGTATCTTCCAGTTCACCACCTTCAGTTGAAATGTGCCATGCATTAGCATCGCGGCTGTAGATCTTCTTTAAAGTAGCCTTACATGGAATATTGCGTTCGCTTAAGTAATTTAAAAGTTCTTCACGTGAACGCATCTTCCAGATACGCCATGGAGCAATAACCTTAAGCTGAGGAGCAAGTGCAGCTACAGCACTTTCAAAGCGAACCTGGTCGTTACCCTTACCGGTACAACCGTGAGCAATAGCATCAGCACCTTCAGCAATGGCAACTTCTACAAGAGCCTTGGCAATTACTGGACGAGCCATGGAAGTACCTAAAAGATAAGTACCTTCGTATACCGCACCGGTCTTTAAAGTTGGGTAAACGTAATCTTTTACGAATTCTTCCTTTAAATCCTTAACGATGCACTTTGAAGCGCCTGAAGCCTTTGCCTTATCTTCAACACCTTCAAGATCGTCAGCGCCCTGACCTACGTCAGCAACGAAACAAATAACTTCACAATTATCGTAGTTTTCCTTTAACCAAGGTACGATAGCAGAGGTGTCAAGACCACCTGAATAGGCTAATACTACTTTTTTAACAGCCATTTTATTTCTACTCCTGATTTAATAAAGTACTTAAAACTGCCATATGAGCGTGCATACGATTTTCACCCTCATCATAAATTAATGAGCTTGGGCCATCCATAACTTCAGATGTAATTTCATATTCTCTATGAGCAGGCTGGCAATGCAGTACATGACGAATGCCAGTCTTGTCAAGCAGCTGCTGATTAATCTGATAAGGCATGAATCTGGCCTTAACTTTATCCAATGGAGTATCATCCCCCATTGAAACCCAAGTATCGGTATATGCTACATCAAAACCGTTGATATCTTCAACACTGTCGGTAACCTTAAGCTTCGCACCTGTATGTTTTGCAACTTCGCATGCTGCTTCATACACCTGAACATCAGGACCGCTTCCCTTAGGACATACGCAGGTAACATCAGTACCAAGTTTGGCGCCGGCAATCAGCAGTGAATTTGTAACATTATTGCCGTCACCGAGATAAGCAAGCTTTACCTTTGAGAGATCACTGTAATGTTCTCTGATGGTCTGAAAATCCGCAAACGCCTGACATGGGTGATACAAATCGCACAGTGCATTAACAACCGGAACGGTGCCATATTTCACAAGTTCCTGAAGAGTGCTGTGAAGGAATACGCGGGCAACAATACCATTTACCCAGCGTGACATATTGCAGGCATAATCCTTTACGGATTCTCTGTGCCCGAATTCACCATTTTTCTGGTCAAGATAAATGCTGTGACCGCCCAGTCTGTACATACCTGCTTCAAAAGTCACTCTTGTACGTAATGACGGCTTTTCAAAAAGAGTCACAACTGTCTTACCGGCCAGATTAGTTGAATACTTCGCTGGATTTTCCTTCATATCCTTAGCCAGCTCAAGAACCTGAAGATATTCATCTGAGCTGAACTCAAAACCAGTTAATAAATGACGCATATTATCTCCTAAAATATTATTCTGGGAGCACTCTTGTACCGATGGCTTCACCACTTAACAAAGCGTTAATCTTATCAGGATAACGCCAGCTGGCCACGCTTAACGGTTTATTTAAAGCCTTGGCAGCCTTAAGAGCTGCCTTAACCTTAACTTCCATGCCTCCGGTTATGGTACCGTCCGCAATTAAATCTGCGGCATGCTTTTCAGTCATGGTGGTAATCAGGTTACCATTCTTGTCCAAAATGCCATCAACATCTGACAAAAGTGCCAAATCAGCTTTTAATGAGATTGCCAAAGCCACTGCAGCCTGATCAGCGTTAACATTCATAAGCTTTCCATCGTCAGTTATACCAATAGAACTGATGGTTGGCATATAACCGGCTTCCAATAATACTTCAAGAAGCTTTGGAGAACCAATTGTCGCACTGCCTACAGCACCGAGTTCCTCATTAAGCTGAGTTACTTTGGTGATTGATCCGTCGGTTAAACATAAACCTACGGCATCAACACCCATTGACTTAGCCTTGGCAAGCATCAGCTTGTTAGCAGTACCAGCCAAAGCACCTGTGATATAAGGGATCTGATCAAAAGGAGTCACACGAAGGCCATTTTTCTTTTCTGACTTCATGCCAAGTCCCTTAAGTAAATCATCAACAAGACAGCCGCCGCCGTGAACAAGGACAATCGGTCTCTTGTGATCTTTCAAATATGAAGTTAATCCTTCATATAATGCAGTTAACGCCTCATCGTTTTCAATCAAAGCGCCACCGAGTTTAATGATTAATACATTATCCAACATAGCCAACCACCGTATTATAATAAACCTGCAGTAGGTTCAAAACCAAAACGAATATTAATACACTGCATTGTATGAGCTGCGGCACCTTTCTGTAAATTGTCTATCGCAGAGCATACAACCAGAGTATTTCCTTCTCTCTGATAATGAATGTCGCAGAACGGGGTAAATTCAACATCCTTTACTGCAGGCCAGTGATCAACGATACGAACAATATTCTGTCCTGCATACTTTTCCTTATATGCCTTTTCTATCATTTCATCGGTAACACCATCTCTGAGCTGAACATAGATGGTTGCCAGAATACCTCTCTTGAAATTGCCGAGATGAGGCTGGAACAAAACCTTCTGTCCGAGATGATGACTGATTTCAGGACGATGTCTGTGTTTGAACACGCCGTATGCGTTAAGACTTACTTCGCAGAAACTGTTGGTTAATGAAGCCTTTCTGCCTGATCCGGTAACTCCTGAAACAGCATTAATGATTGGCATGCTACCTTCGGCGATCAGATTGTTAACTGCAAGAGGCTTTAATGCAGAAAGAGAAGCAGTTGGATAGCAGCCTGCTACTGCAATCAGGTTGGTCTTCTTAATTTCCTCAGCATTCCATTCAGCAAGACCATATACAGCCTGTTCAAGATACTTAAGATTTTCGTGTTCAAAACCATAATATTCAGGATAAAAAGCCGGATCATTCACGCGATACGCACCTGACAGGTCAAACACCTTACAGCCGGCATCAACAAGCTCAGGAGCAAGTCTCATACTTACTACGTGGGCTGTAGCCAGACATACTATGTCACACTTCTTTACATCGTTTAAAGCTTCTGCGGTCAAAGGCTGAAGCGGTAAATCAACATATGAGTGGAGGCGAGGATACAAACTGCTTAAGAGCTTACCGGCGTCAGCACTGCCTTCAGATACATATAAACCGCCAATCTGAAGATTTGGATGTTTAGCAACAATTAAAGATAAGTCAGCACCGGCATAACCGCTGGCACCAATGATAGCTACATTAAGCATTCTGTTATATTCCTTAATTCTGTATAAAAAATTTTTACCTTATATGGTAACAAAATAATTTATTGTAAAAGAGAGGCACCATACAAAGACCGCCTGCTCGAATTATGTACTGTCGCAATTTTAAGCAGAAACAATACAGCTTGCATATTATTACATATTTATGCAGTTTTTGTGCATAAATATTTAAAAAATCTTAAAATTTTTACCAAGTCTACACTTTTTAAAATAAACTTTTAAAAAATAATATAGAAAAATCGAAACTGTTTTACATACAGTAACGTTTAACTATGCTGAGAAGTATATCCTGAGCAGGAGCTATCTCATCCATATCGAGATATTCGTTCGGCTGATGAGCCATGTCTATACTGCCGGGCCCCAGAACCACTGTTTCGCTGATATTCTGGTAGTAAGTTGCTTCAGTAGCATAGTTTACAGCCACAGCATTCTTTCCGGTAACCTCTTCCAGATATTTAACCGTCTCATCAGATATTTTTCCTCCAAAAGGTTCAGTAGGTTCATATGGAACAAAAAGTTCAATATTCTGGGGGTATTTGTTCAGGACAGGCTGAAGTACCTCACGGGTAAGTTTCATCATTTCCTCAACTCCATGTCCCGGAATAGGTCTGATGTCAAACAGTAATTCACAGTTCTCACAAATTCTGTTTGGGGCATCGCCACCTGAAATTTTTCCTATATTACTTGTCGGATAAGGAATCTGAAACAGCTCTTCGTGGTATCTCTCTTTAAGTTCTTTTTCAAGATTCAGAAGACCGCCAACTACTTCATGCATTATCTTTATGGCATTGGTGCCGGCATCAGGATTTGAACTGTGTCCTCCTTTTCCCTTTACTCTAACCCCCTGCACCACATGACCTTTATGCATAATAACTGGTACCATGGAAGTAGGTTCACCTATGATCATTAGATCAGGTTTATCAGAGAACTGTTCCTGAAGAGAAATAGCGCCCCCCATATTTGTTTCCTCATCACCGGTCGCAATAACGTAAAGAGGTTTTTTAAGAGCTGATAATTCAATGTTTTCTATTACATTGTAAACAAATGCAAAAAAGCCCTTCATATCAATAACTCCCAACCCATAGAGCCTGTTATCTCTCTCTGTCAGCTCAAAAGGATTACTGAGCCATTTTCCCTCATCACATGGAACAGTGTCTGTATGACCGCACAGAGCAAGTCCACCGGCTCCGCTCCCGATTTTCGCTATCAGGTTATATTTGTTTCTGGAATTCTTTACAGGAAGTTTTTTGGTCACAAACCCCTTATCAGTAAGATAATCATTCAGAAAATCTATCACCTCTTCATTGGAAATATCCTGCTCCGGTATCTCGGAGCTGATGGAATTAATGGAAATCAGTTTTCTGTAAAAGTCAATGAAATCAGCAGCCATAATTATTCCCGTACCTGGTTGAGTCTGAATATGAGAAGGATTTTAAATTATCCGATGTCAGATTATGACACGTTCAAATATATGTTTTTTTTTCAAATAATACAACAAAAAAAGGACCCACTTTCGTGAGTCCTTTAAAAAGGTATTAGCTAATTATTATTGAATTAGCGCTTAACTTCAAGAAGAATTAAGCTACCGGTTCCAGAGAGAGATACAGAACCGCCACTGACAGTACCTGTAGCTCCACTGTAGCCATCCATAACTTCAGTTCCATCTTCGAAGCAGTCACCAACGTTAACAGATGACGCTGAACCAACATGAATTACAACAGCATTGCTGATGTTTTCAGATGAGTTGTCATACTTACGACAGAGTGAACCATCGCCAGTTTCAGTCTGCTTACCGGCACCTACAGCTGGGTTACGGAATCTGAACTGACCAACCTTCTGCCAGTGAGCAAGAGTTTCATTTGATGAGAAACTGGTGCTGATTGAATCAACGTTGGCAGCCCATTCAGCCTGGTTACTGATGTCTGAAGGGAAGTTCATATCAGAACGGGTACCATGTTCTTCATCGTTGCCTGAACCGCCGTTATCATTTGGACGGGCAGTTTCGTCACCGTAGTAAACCTGAACACCGCCTGGTAAGAGTACAAGACCTGTACCAAGAGCCTTCATGTCACCCGGACGGCAAAGCTGGGTATCATGTGATGATACGTATGACAGAGCGTTCAGAGCTGGAGCACTGGTTCCGTTATTAAACTTGCCGGCATATGATGACCAGGTACTTGCATCTGGTGTTGAACATCCTAAGCTGAAGTTAATCATGGAGTTAAATCCGCCTGTACTGCCATAACCTGAGCCGTCAGAAGGATCAGTACCGAAGTTCCAGTGTTCACCGGTCATCCAGAAATCGTCAGTCCATGATGCGGCTGGATCATCACCGTTTGCGTGATTTGCTCTCCACTTGGCCAAAGCTTCATTAGAGTACTTCTTGAGTTTACCCCATGTTGCCTTTTCAACGTGCTTTGCAGTATCACAACGGAAACCGTCAATACCGAATTCTTCAACCCATGATGCTAACCAGTGAGCTTCAAAATCAGCTACAGACATATTGCCTGCACGATAAGCCTTAGCAGCAGGAATGTCGTGGGCAGCATCTGCAGTTTGCCACTTGTTAACCAGGAAAGTTGGCAGATTTACGGAAGAACCGTTTGGTTCGTTCTTGAAATCTGGCAGGTATGATGTACAGGTGGTTAAATCATCTGAACCGCAACCGCCGTATGCACCGAATCTTAACCAGTTTGCACCCCACCAGCTGTCCCACCTGCTGTCAGCAGCTTCACTGATTGGCTTATTATGGTAAGACTCACCACTACCTGGAGTCCATTCTTCACAGGCGTTCTTGCCATCTGAACGAACACCAAAGCCGAAGTCACACATATCCTTCAGTGTGGCGTAACCGGAGTGATTCATTACCACGTCCATAACTACACGGATACCACGCTTATGAGCTTCTGTTACAAATTCTCTGAATTCATCAACAGTACCCATGTTAGCATCCAAGGAGGTAAAGTCTAAGGCATAGTAACCGTGATATGCATAGTGCTGGAAATTACCATTCTTGCCACCGCCGGTCCAGCCGTGAGACTGTTCATATGCAGCAGTAAGCCAAATAGCATTCATACCCAGAGACTTGATGTAATCAAGATTTTTAGTCAGCCCCTTGATATCACCGCCATGGAATGTTGCTGTAGGATGACCTGAAGCATCTGGATTTTTTCTTCCATATGAGTTATCGTTTGAAGTGTTACCGTTCGCAAAACGGTCAGTAACAACGAAGTAAATCAGAGCATTATTCCATGTAAAATCAACACCTGTTACTGGAGGTGGGGTTACCCACTTACTCTTTTGAATGGTGTAGGTTGAAGAAGCATCACCGTAAGTTACAGTCAGAGTAGCCTTCTTTGGATCTTCACCAGCTTCAGTATCAGGAGCAGTTACGTTGGCTCCCACACGGATTATTTCACCATTGGTAAATTCCTGTTCAGAACCGTCAATAGTGTAAGTACCCTTGGTTTCCTTACCGACTCCCTTACCATAAATCATTAAGGCAACATCTTTGTATGCTGATGAAGCTTCACCGTCTTTTTCAACGATCTTAATGATTGAACCGTCTGCCTGTTTCTTATTATCAACAGTTACGTAAGTTTCTGTCTTAACCTCAGCCGGGGTCATACCGCATTCATCAGCAGTCTTAAACTTCTTGGCTGAGAAATCAAAGCAAGGAGTTGCTGAAGAATACTCAACGCCTGGCTGATTCGTACCTGGATACTGATTAAGTCCATCTATAGTATCAGAGAAAATGGCTAAAGCTGAATCAACTGTAGTTGAAGGAGTATATGTGTAGAATGATTCAGTGCATCCTTCAATCTTGGTCATTGCAGCACCAGGCCACTTTCCACCAGAGTAGTTGGTTTCTGAATCCTTGTACAGCCAGACGTAAGGAGATGTAAAGCCGTCATACTTAAGGATGATGGAATTAGCCGGAGCCTTGCAGTTTGATTCAGTGTATACACTAACATCTGCAAATTCACCTGTTGAAGTACTCCATTCTGACGGATTAGGGCATTCATCCCCCTGACATGCAGGAATGGTCACAGTATAAGTTTCTGAACCTGTACGATATCCCTTGGCACTGTCAGCAGTAACCTTAAGTGTAAAGGTCTGTTCCTTGGAACTCTTGTTTACGGTAAATGACTTGGTAGTATCGTTGTATTCAGAGGTAACCTTTGAACCTACAGATGGTTCCCAGGTATACTTGACACCTTTATAGCCGGTTGCAACAGTTGCAGTTACGGTTACAGACTTGCCGTTATCCTTGGTTGAACCGTTGAGACTAACTTCAATGGCAGAGGTATCAATCTGACACTGCGGATCAGGTTCACAAACCTCCTTTTCAACATCAGTACATGTTTCTTGACCGGTACCGGTTGACTGAAGTTTACCTACGGATGCCAGAGGAACGGTTATAATATCCAGATCTTCCTTTTCATGAGAAGTGGAATCTTCAACAGAATATGGTTCAGATGCTGCATCAACCATTACCGGATCCCAAGGCAGACAATCCATTGGAGACTGGCCCATTGTGGTGAACCACATTACCTTGACACCATGGCTGGTCATCCATGCTGAATCAACGCCTATGCTTGCCAGTGGAATCGTAACCTGATACATACGACCTGCAGCATTCTTGTTTGAAGTCGGCATCAGATCAGTATAAAGGGATGTATCCTTGTACTGGTCAGCACCACCATCGTAATTATTGGCAATACCCCAGTAATTTGCTGATACTGGCTGCTGATAAACCACACGTTCAATACCAGCGGCATCAAAACCGATTAAATAGCCACCTTCTACGTCATAAGAGAACAGGCCTTCTGAATTAGTAAGGAAGAGCCCCGGCTTGTTAACGGTAGGAAGACGAGGGTGGAACATAAGTAAAGTGTCCAGACCATCTTTAATATTCCAGAATGTTAACTTATCATTCCAAGGATTACCGCCTTCATCCATCAGACCTACACCGGCCTTTCTCTTGCCGGTATTAATTGCAATACCGTTAGGAAGGAACTGGTAAGAAGAGGCATCGAAATCACTTCCTGTTTCAGCATCCTGAAGATTTGGGAATTCCACCATCAGATAAAGATTTGTGTCATCCCATGCTGCGTGAAGACTGTAAACATCAGTTGGATATTCATGGTAGCCACGATAAGCGCGAGGGTCATCGTTTGCGGCACTTACAGCTATTAAAGTGTCATCCCCCCAGTCAGACGCTCCAGAGATAGTCTTATTGGCACCTACGTTACCGTTAGGATTTGTTGCATGATACGCATCTGAAACAGCTCCTTCAGTAGTACCACCGGTACATACTGTTTCGGTCTTGGTGGTGCACACTTCCTCGCATGAAGTATCTGCATCACCCTTACAGTACGGATCGCTGTCAGTACAGATATCTGAAACATTGATGCTTACTGGATTGGTAACAAAAACACTTGTCTTTCCGTCAGACACTGTAAGTTTTGCGGTGTAATTACCATTTGCAGCATATGTATGTTTTGGATTCTTTTCAGTAGATGTAGCACCGTCACCGAAATTCCATGAATATGTGAGTTCATCACCATCCTGATCTTCAGAGTTATTGGTAAACGTTGCAGTGTATCTGTCTACCGAAACGCTGAATTTTGCAACAGGTGAATTATTTTCCATTGTTACGGTAACATTCTGCGTGAACTCTTCTGATGCCAGCTTACCGTCGTTAACAGTTAATTTAACGGTGTAGGAAGCATTCTTTGCTTCATAGGTATGCTGAGGATTCTTTGCAGTAGATGACTGGCCGTCACCGAAATCCCAAACGTATGATAACTGATCACCATCAGCGTCTGTTGAAGCATCAGTGAAAGTAACCACATTCTGTGCGGCACTGTAACTAAACATTGCAACAGGCTTGTGGTTTACAACTGGATCAATGATGCTAACATTTACACTGTGTTCCTTAGTAACAGTAGCTGCGCCATCATTTGCAGTCAGCTTGACTGTGTAGGCACCTGATTTAGCATACTGATGTTCCGGACTAACCTGAGTTGAGGTAGTGTTATCACCGAAATCCCATACATATGACAATTCGTCACCATCAGGATCGTTTGATGTATTTGTAAATTTCACCAGTCCATTGTCTTCTGTATATGAGAACTCAGGGACAGGAGGATTATTTTCAGATGAAACCTTTACAGGATTGGTGATACTTGACTCGGTCTTGCCATCTGAAACAGTCAGTTTAACACTGTAATTGCCATAATCAGCATATACATGAGTTGGATTCGCATCAGTTGATTTCTGACCGTCGCCGAAATCCCAAACGTATGATAACTGATCACCATCCTTATCAGATGACTTATTAGTAAATTTAACTGTCTTTCCGTTAACTTCTGAAGTGAACGCAGCTTCTGGAGCATTATTTACATTAGCGGTAACATTAACAGTTACAGACTGAGTTAACTGATAAACATCTCCGTCAGCAATGGTAACTACAACAGTATATGTACCTGATTTCTTGTATACATGAGTTGGGTTCAGTTCAGTTGAGGTTTCATTGTCACCAAAATTCCACTTTACACTTGCTGCATCTGAAACATTTGTCAGTTTAAAGGTAACACTTCCGGTTCCTTCAGTCACGCTATATGACATTTCCGGTGCATCAGGTGATGGAGGAACTGGCTGATCCGGATTATCAAATGTCTTCATACCTATGGCAGAAACACTTCTTAACATCTTGATTCTGTCATTATCGTTTTCTGACAGATATGTCTTAATCTTCTGCAGTAAACCATGCAACTGATTCGATACAGTACCGTAAGCACCTGAAGACAGGTCATTTGCAAGCTTGCCATAACCTAAAATAAGTAAAGTATCGGATAACGATTTAACATCTGCATCAAGACTGTTGAACACGGTATCATAACCAAAATCATTAGAATTTGCACTTGTGCCGATAATGCTGGCAAGATCATCAGGCCCTGCTATATTGCCTGAACCGGAATTCTGGGAATACGCCAGATTGGTTAATGGATTCAAATTAACTACATCTGAAACAGACTTTGTTGATGCCCCTGAAGCTGCTCCGCCAACGTTGGCCTTGATTCTCATCTTTGAAAGAGCGTTCTGGGCAATGACATTCACATCATTTAAGTTGATTGAACTATCGTATTCTAATTTAGCTGAACCGCTAACACCATTCACGGTTTTGTTTGGCTCACCTGAGTCACAGCTGTCATTTTTGTTTAAATCAAGACAGATTTGGGTTACAGTGCTTGATGCATCTGCATTACCATCAGCCATTGCTGCGTCATTAGAAGAATAAAGACTGTAATTTACAGTCATATATGCATTATCTGGTGTTGGATTATCCCCACCACCACCGCCACCGCCACCACACGCAGTGACTGCCATAGCAGATGCAATAGCTAAAGATAAAGTTGTTAATTTCATTGTCTATAATCCTGAATTGGGTTTAACATCTGACAAATTTAAATAAATTTAAACATGTTTTAACATTGAGTTAACATTTCAAATTTACTTTAATTTAAAATTTTAATACATAAAAAAAACGATTTCAAACTTATTTCATAAATATCTATTTTTTATATTTTTTCTGAAATACAGATCACATTTATACAATGTTTTCTAAATTTTATAGGCACACAAAATAATAAAGAGTTCGTCTTTATGAAAACGAACTCTTTTATAAATTTGTGGTTTTAATATCAGTTATTACTTAAGAAACTGACTCTTTGAAACCACTTTTCCACCGGTATATCCCTTAACAAGAACTCTCATAGAAGCACCAGGAATATTACCAAGATTTACGGTTCCGCCACTTACAGTGTAGCTGGTTCCGGTCACGAGATCCTGATAGGTACCATCGGTAGCACCGCTTACAGTCACATCACCGCCACCTGTTCCAGGAATGGCAACAATGGCAACATCATTTTCGTACTGTCTTTCAAATACGAAAGGTTCGCCGTTAAGAACTTTCAGAGTTCCTCGTCTTAAAGCAATCGATGCCTTTCTTATTGCATTTAAATCTGTAATGTGACTGATGATTGGATCACCGTTATCAATTGTATCCCCGACATACAGTCTACCGGTGTCCTTCACGAGGTCGTCTGCACTGGTAAGATCCGGAGGTAGACCAACGCGAACTCCGGTTTCATCACCGGCATACATTACTGGAATACCGCGAACGGTCCATAGCACGTTGTATGCAAGGGCTGAATTAGCTCTGTCAGTACAGCAGTGCTGTGCACCTGAACCTGACCAGGTGTTATCCGGAGTAAGGTCATGATTCTGGAAGAAAGTTACCAACTTGGTCGGATCGGCATACCAGCTGTCAAATGAGTTAAAGACGTTAGCCAGTTCGTTTACCCCGCCCTTGGTTACGTTATTTCTGAAGGTACTCATTAATGAGAAGTCCAGAACAGAAATACCTGAATCTCCTGATTTTTCCGCACCAGCAGCAGACGTTCTGGTGTAGTACCAAGGATGCAGTTCTGAAGGAGTGTTATCACCGAATCCCTTAATCAGAGCTTCGCCGAATACAAACAAACCAGGCTTATACTTCTGCCACTTTGATGTCATAGCCATAACATCCTCTCTAGGCATATGCTTAAGAGTATCTATACGAACAGCATCAATACCCATGTCAAGGTACATTCTCATCATGGCATTCATATAGTTCTGAACCTGCTCTGTTTCAGTTGTTAAGTCAACACAGTCACCAGCCATACTGCGCTGCTGTACTTCATCAACACTTTCCCAGTTGTTGGTGTAAGTTGAGTGATACCAGTAAGAATAAAGCTGCTGTCCTGAACCAGGAGACCAGTAATAATTATCGTATGGCTTTTCACTGTCAGCATTTCCATCCACAGGCACTGAAGCATCATTGAAGTGAACAGTGAACTTGGCGGAAGCATCTGGATCACCAGCGCAGACACGTCGATGCCATGTTGGAGCAACAGGATTGTCATTGTCACAGCGGTTATATGACTTATAATCACCTACATTCTTGACATACACATCTCCCATATTTATGCCGTCCTTGCCGTATTTAGCGTCGACATGATATTTGGTAGGAATTTTATCAAGATATACCTGACCGCGAATACCGTAGTTACTTGAATGGTTAAGCACCACGTCCTGAACAACCTTGATTCCCTTGGCATGAGCTGCCTTAATGAAATCAAAATAAGTTGCACCAGGGCTTTCAAGTCTGAGATCCGGCTGGAACCAGTCATATGCATGGTAACCGTGATAATCAAGACCTGAACGGTTTTCTACCGGTGGAGTAATCCAAATTGCGGTGAATCCCATTGATTTGATGTAGTCAAGCTGTTCAATCAGTCCCTTAAAGTCACCTCTCCAGCTTGGGTCATCAATATCAAAACGGTCACGACAATAATAGTTGTTGTCCTTATCACCATCGTAGTAACGTGCTGTTACGACAAAATAGATTGTCTCATCACGGAAATCAGTTGATGCTGAAACAGCAGGATTCTGCGATTTGATAAACCAGAAGAAGTGCTGTTCCTGTTTAGCACCGTTACTGCCTACAACAAGAGCGCGAAGTCTGTATGCTGTGCCTAACTTATCAGTGGAAGTATCCTTTAATGAAATCGGACCGGTATACTTGGTTGATGAAGTAGTTGGTTCAGTATTATCCAGTGTGTAGTAGATAGTAGCATCAGTACCGTTTCTGTCGGCATCCTCGGTAGTTAAAGTAACAACCTGATCTTCATGGTAACTGCCTGGAATAAGACTTGGAACAATGAATGGAGCAGAATCAACACCATCTAATCCTTCGGCAGTGGAGTCAAAACCTGCTGTACTGAGGTCATTCCAAGGAATATTGTTGGTGAGAACACTATCATCAGGATCTACCTCAGGATCAACCTTGCCGCCACCGGAAACCTTAGTAGCTGATCCAGAAAGAACACAGGAATCAATTACAGTCCACTTTCCGTCATAACATCCCGCTGAAGGAGCATTGGTCAAATCACCTGTAATTTTCTCTCCGCCTTTCAGGAATATGACGTTGACTTTGCTTTCTGTTATTGCTGAAGTGTCATAGAAAGACCATGAACTGTCTTCTGAAGCAGTAGTCATGGCTGAACCAGGCCATTCACCTGCCAGTACCCCTGAATCATTCCAGATATAGATACCGTCAGCAACTCCCTTATAGTAGATTCCCTTCTTCTCAGGAACAACACTTGTGCCTTCAGCAAGTTCGAATGTATAGGATTTAGATACACTCTTACCTTCACTGGTAACAGTGAGAACCACTGTCTTGGTTCCCCCCTGGGTATAGGTCACGGTCGGATTCTTACCGGTTGCAGTCTTACCGTCATCCAAATCCCAGCTGTATGTCTGAGGTTTTGAAACTTTAACAGTTGAATAGGCTGTTAAAGTGCCTTTCAGACCGTTAAAATCATAAGTGAAATCAACTTCAAAATCACCTGTTGCTCCGACGGTAACATTCTTTGTTGCAGGTTGACTTTCCGCTTTGCCGTCAGAAGCAGTCAAAGTAACAATGTAAGTACCTTCCTTGGCATAAGTATGAGTACCGCTTTCAGTCTCAGAAGTTGAACCGTCTCCGAAATTCCACTTATAAGTGAGAGTATCTCCATCTTCGTCTGTTGATTCGGATGCATAGGTTAATGTTAAACCATCAACACTTGACTTAATTTTAGCAACCGGAGCATGATTGCCGGATGTAACGGTAATCTTTTTAAAAACTGTTTCACTGTTTACCTTACCATCAGAAACAGTAAGTTTAATGGTATATTCACCTTCCTGGGAATAATCATGTGTACCTTTTTCCAGTTCTGATGTAGTTCCATCACCGAAATCCCACAAATAAGTGAGTGAATCTCCGTCTGCATCTGTTGATCCGCTGGCGTCATAAGACAGCTGCATACCAGACAGGGATGATGAAATAACAGCTACAGGAGCATTATTGATAACAACATCAATGCTTACCTTGTTCTGAACTTTTCCGTCTAGCTGACCATCACTGGCAGTAAGAGTTACAGTATAATCCTTCTTTTCTGAAGGGTACTTATGGATCGGATTTTCTTCAGTTGAAGTAGTGCCGTCACCAAAATCCCATACGTAACTGAGTTTATCCCCGTCATCGTCCTTAGAGTTATTGGTAAAACTTACAGTTACTTTGTCATCCGCAACCTGATGTGTAAAATCAGCCTTTGGTGCATGATTAACAACATCTTTCCTAACAACTACAGTATGAGTATCCGTTGCTACGGTAGTACCTTCAGAATTCAGCAGTTTTAAAATAATGGTGTATTCACCATCTTCATTATAGGTATGGACAATTTCCTGTCCCTTTTCGGTATTTCCGTCTCCCATGTTCCATTCATATGTAACATCACCGCTGATACCTGATGATTTTGCCTTCATTGATACCACAAGACCGTTTGATTCAATGTCGGAAATGGAAACTGTAGGAACAAGAATACTTTCTACCGTAACAGTGAATGGGTAAGAAGCTGTTGAATCACCTGCTGTATAATACAGAATAACAGTATATGCCCCTGCCTTACTGAAAGTTTTTGTAACTTCTGCTCCGGAAATTTTTTCAGATGTACTCCCGTCCGTAAAGTCCCAGACAGGATCCTTCGCATCGGTTTTTAAAGTTACAGTCAGACCATTTGTAGTAATATCGATATTTGGAATTACTACAGGTTCATCCTTGGAAACTTTTACACTGAATGTTGCAGGCTCTGACTGATTTCCAGCCTCGTCTTCAACAACTAAAGAAATGGTATAGCTGCCTGCTTCACTGTATGTATGAACCGGAGACTTTTCAGTTGAAGTGCTGCCATCTCCAAAATCCCACATGTATTTTGCAATATTGCCGGAAGAATTATTAGACAGTTCAACAGTCAGCTGCTCAATCTTTGATATACTGAAACTTGCCTTAAGATCTGCACCGCACATTGAAGATGTGGTTTCAAATTTTTTAACTTCCTTTACGGTTGCCAGTCCATCAGTAACTGACAGAGTAGCCTGATGTTCGCCTATATTACTGAATACATGCTGAAAACTCTGCTTCTTTTCAACGGTTCCATCATCAAGTTCCCATTTATATGACAGGGTATCACCATCCTGATCTGTAGCCTTCGCGGTAAAAATCACTTCACGACAGGCAACTTCTACAGCCTGAACATTGGTGATCTGTGGCTCATGATTAGTATCAACGCCGTCAATCAAATGATCAAAATTACTATGGGTAGCATATGAACTTATAATACCCTCGACTGAAACACCTTTATTCAGGGCTGTCTCAATTTTGGCGATTGCTCCTTTAACATTCTGAACAACTGCATCGCTGCCAAGATTATGATTCATATTGGACAGGGACTGCAGGAATACGGATACAGCACTTCCAGATCTGATGGTTGAGTCAAAGGCTGAAGCATTGATACCGATTAAATTTGCCAGAGAACTCTTTGCTGCAACAATATCAAGTCTCTGGTTTTTGGAATATCTGTAAAGCTGAGAAGTCAGCGGATTGACATTGATTGAAAGATTGTTTGATTCAGCCTTTGTAACTGAAGATAACATCTCGGCACTGGTAACGTTAATAAACGTTTTTTGGTTATTAACAACAGCCATCAGGTTGCTGCCCTGAGTAATCTGATCTTTGGTAAGAGTCTGATTTGCATAACCATTGCTGTCTGTTGAAGTTAACTCAAGATCATCTGTTACGCTACATGATTCATCACGATTATCATCCAGACACACGGTTATATTTGATACTGGAGCTCCGGTCTCGTCCTGAACGGCCAACTTGACGTTATAATCGGAAATAACTGGATCATCTCCATTACCGCCGCCACCGCCGCCTCCACAGGCTGTTACACCTACGGTGAGCATAATGGCTGAAGCAAGTCTGCTATATTTAAAATTCATGTTTCAACACCTGTAATTTTGTTCATGAAAAAGTTTTCAGAGAAAAATTTTATCATATCAATATCACAATCCATTTAACACATTTAACAGATATTTAACACCGATCACACTAATAATTTGATATGTGTAGACATTTTATATAGACATTTAGTATACGTTTTTAAAACAGAAAACCACTGTCAAACAGATGACAGTGGTTTTAAAGATTGATAAATATCAGCTAAATTACATTATTCCAATGTACATTTCAGCAACTCATCAACAGCAACATATTTATCTGATACAGGATCACTGTTAAGTCCGCCATCGGAAACCACGAGAGTCACGGTATATTCACCTGGTTCAGCATAAGTATGTGTACCTGACACTTCTTTTGATGTACTGTTATCACCGAAATTCCAAGAATAAGTCAAAGTATCACCATCTTCATCAGTTGATTTGCTTGCATCAAATGATAGAACCATACCGGAAATTGAGTTGGTCATCACTGCTACAGGCTTGTGAGAATCTGGCACATAAACAATATCAACAGGATTAGAAAACTCATCTGTCAGCGCACCGTCACTTACGGTTAACTTAACTGTATACTGCTTGGTTACATTGGTGTAAACATGAGTTGGTGACTTCTCAGTAGAGGTCTGATTATCACCGAAATCCCAAGAATAAGTCAAAGTATCACCATCATCATCCTTAGAAGTATTAGTGAATTGTGCCTGTACCCCATTCACTGTATAAGTGAATCCGGCAACAGGTTTATGATTTTCCGGCGCTACGGTCACATCCTTCGAACTTGTTGCAAGAACCTTTCCTGATTCATCAAGTAAAGAAACGGTCACGGTATATGTTCCCTTCTTGCTGTAAGTATATTCAACGTCTGAACCGGTTAATGTGGTGCCGTCTCCCATGTTCCAGCTGAATGTCGCATTAGAAGGAGCATTCTCTGCAGAAGCATTCATCTTGACATTGAGGTATGATACGACCGGCTCACCAATACTTACAGAAGGGTCCGCAGGAGATACAACCTCAACTTCAAATGTTTTACTTCCCTTACTGTGCATCAGAACTACAGGATATTTACCACCGGCAGCAAAAGTCTTGGTAACGGAAAAACCGCTTAACTGCTCACCATCAGAGAATACCCATACAGGATTTTCAACATCTTTTGTGGTAAATGTAACAGTCAGTCCATTTACATTGTACTGAATATCAGGATCAACAGGAACAGGGTTAACCTCTACTTTTACCGGATACGTATAGGCTTCAGACTTAGTACCGTCCTTGCCAACAACAATAAGTGAAACGGTGTATGTTCCTTCAGCCTTATAAACATGTGTTGGATTCTCTTCAGAAGACTTTTCTTCATCACCGAAATCCCATTCATAACTTTCAATATCACCTGATGAAACATTTGAAAATTCAACCTGGAGTTCAGTAGCTTTAAATGTGAACAGAGCCTTAAGCTCAGTGAAACTGCCACACATATCTGAGTTAACAGTCACAGACTGACTCTTTGAAACAGGAGCTTTCCCGTCTGTTACTGACAACTGAACATTATATGTTCCGTTTGCAGCAAATATATGCTGAACATTAGGACCGGTAAGCGAACTGCCGTCACTGAATGTCCAGGTAAAGGTCAAAGGATCTTTATCCTCATCAGTTGCGGTAGCGGCAAACATATAGGTTCTGCACGCAGCTAATGCAGATTTCAAATCAGTAATTACAGGTGCATGATTTTCTGCATCTTTTTCTAGATGGTCAAAATCACGATAATTCTTATATGAAGTTACAATTTCATCAGATGTTAAACCATCAGATAAAGCCTTTGAAACTTTATCACCAGCTCCGGTAACAATGGATATTACTGTTGAATCATTTAAATTGTCACCTACGGCATCAAGAGATCTGATAATAATTTCAAGAACACTGTCCTTCTTTACTGAATTGGTAAATTCTGTGCTGTTAACATTCATGATACTTGCAAGCTTAGCAATTGCAGCATCATGAGACAGGTTGTTGGCTTTGGCATACTTAGTCAGTTGAGTTGTGATAGGGTTGATATAAATAACGCCTTGTTTTACGTCAGCCGATTTTGCTGCATTAACAACTGAGTCGGTAAGCACATGAGAGTAAACACTGCCGTCACCGGAAATCGCAATCATATTCTTCAATGATTTGAACTGTTCTTCAGTGAAAGTATGAATTGCTGCACCGTTACTGTCAGTTGTTTTCACTTCAACGTCGCTATCATTACATATAGCATCACCGTTTACGTCAAGACATACCTTCGCGCTGCTTACACTTACGCCATCAATATTCTGAACGATTGACTGGATTTGATAGGTAGTATTTGGATCTGGTTTAGGTTCATCACCACCGCCACCGCCGCCACAAGCGGTCACACCAATGCCTAACATCATGGCTGAAAATAATCTTGTATACTTATACTTCATAGCTTTTATACCTACTATAGCTCCGGGGAGCTGTGCCCCGGGCTTATCATCGTCATCCTAACTTCTTACTTATACCAAATTGTCACTGCTGTACCTTCAGCCACATTAGTTCCGGTGGTACCGTCGTCGTTAACGGTAACAGCATGAACTTTTTTCTTCCAGCCGTCAACTCCATCAATGGTTAAGTTATTACCACTGTTAATAACCATCTTGATTGAGGACCAGCTGTCACCTACGGCCTGACCATTAATATCAACAACAATGGCTCCGTTATTCTGTGAACCTTTGATATTATTTTCAATCATAGTCTTTGTAGTCATGCGGAATGCAGGATGAGCCTTACGCATTGCAATAAGATTCTTGTAATAATCAAAAGTATCCTTGTAAGAAGTCTTTACATCCCATTTGATATCGTTTGAACCATCTGCTGATTTATATGAATTTTCATTCATATTTTTGGTACGGCCAAATTCTTCACCTGCATGGATAAACGGAATACCCTGGCTCACAAGAATTACGCCATTACCGTACGCCTGTAAACGTTTAGCGTAATCTCCTGTAGCTCCCATCTTGGTGATCTTGTCAGTCCAGTTCAGATTATCATGAGCGGTAATGTACTGAACTGCCTGTTCTGGATCTGCAGCAAACAGCGGAGTCCATGTATTGGTGCTGTCACCTACACCACCTTTGATACCGGCCATTACACAACCGAAGTTTCCATCAACATCGCCGACGTCAGAATAAGTTTTGTTGAAGAGGAAGCCTCCGACCGCATTATCACTGCCACCCTTGAGGCATTCACGATATTTACCGTTAAATACGCCAACGTGACCGCTAGCAGCATTTCTGATTGTTCCAAGTCTTACACGGGTGCTTTCTGAAGGATCAGTAGCGTAACCGTTCCATGGTTCACCATACATAAGGAATTTACGATCAGGATATTTATTATTGAGATATTCACCCCATTCCTTGAAGTCAGACACATCAAATATGCCAACGAGGTCGAAGCGGAAACCGTCAATATTGTATTCAGTAGCCCAGTATTCAAGAGAATCACGGATAAAACGACTTACCATGTCATTCTTGGCATCAACTGAATTACCGCATCCGGATAAATCTACTGAAGTGTAGTACTTACCGGAAATCTTAGAGAATACATCCTTGCTGTAAGTATGGTTATATACCACGTCCATAATTACACGAATGCCGTTCTTGTGGAATTCATCAACCATGGTCTTGAATTCCTTAACCTTCTGCTTGTAGTTTTCAGTACCAAATACGGATGTGTAACGATCTTCAGGAACGTTGAAGTTTACAGGATCATAACCCCAGTTGTAGCATGATGAATCCTGAGAATCAACATTTGAACAGGTACCGTAATCATATACCGGAAGTAACTGAACGTGAGTTATGCCGAGATCTTTCAAATGATCAAGACCGGTCTTTAAACCTTTTGAATTGGTAGTTCCTGCCTCAACCATACCGAGGTAACGACCGCGATTGGCAGCTGAAACACCAGAGGAACTGTCAATGGTGAAGTCACGTACATGTACTTCATAAACAATTGAATCTTCTCTTTCCTTTAAAGCAGGACGTTCAGCCCATCCGTTAGGAAGATCGGTATCACGCATGTTCATAACGATGTTTACATTGTTTTCAGCAACTGCACCGGTACCAGTGTAGTTAGTAGGCTTTATCATCTTACCGTATGGGTCGTGAACATCGCTTCCGTTAACCTTGAACTGATATTCCTTACCGTCAAGATCGCCTTCAACAACTGCTTCATAAACATCAGAATATCCGGAAACGTTGGTTTTGGACATAGTGTACGTCTGACCGTTAACGGTTACTGAAACATTTGATGAATCAGGAGACCAGAGTCTGAATGTAGTTGCTGTCGGAGTGTATGATGCACCAAGGAAGGTGTATGCAAGGCTTGAAGTTTCACAGTTATTGGTACTTCCATCCTTGTCACAGTTTGCTTTCTTATCGTCAA
Source organism: Ruminobacter amylophilus (assembly GCF_900115655.1). GTDB lineage: Bacteria > Pseudomonadota > Gammaproteobacteria > Enterobacterales > Succinivibrionaceae > Ruminobacter > Ruminobacter amylophilus. The sequence goes on from NZ_FOXF01000005.1 coordinate 70,587, forward strand.
CTACGGTTTCTTTCTTGGTAACAGTAAGAACCTTTGTTGATTCATTGAAGGTTATAGTGTATTCACCTGCTTCAACACTGATGAAATCACCGGAAGCCTTTAATGCTTCACCTGCCTTACCGCCTAAGAAAATACACTGATCCTTGCTGTTAGGAAGAGCTTCAATCTTAAAGCTTGTAGCTTCGGTAAAGTTGAATTCACCGGTCCACTCTGAACTGCTTGCTGACTTTTTGATTAACTCATGAGTTCCATAATTATCATGAGAAGTTCTGATCGCAGTCTTGGCATAACCGGTAGTTTCGCCACCACCTACAGTTACATCATCTTCTGCTGTATTGCTTGCCTTGCTTGGGTCAGTTACAGTAAGTGTTACGTGATACGTTCCCTTTTCATCATATGTTACTGATGGATTCTTATCTGTTGAGGTCTTTCCATTACCGAAATTCCAACTGTAAGTTAATGTATCACCATCTTCATCCTTTGATGTGTTGGTAAAGGTGACGTTAAGACCATTAATTTGGGTGGTAAAACCTGCAACAGGGTCATGATTGGAAGAACCTGCTTTCACAAATTCATAAGTCATGTCCGCATCTTTAATCTTTAAGGTGTAGTCACCTGTCAGAGTAGTATATTCATCACCATCAGTAGAAGTATTAATTGCTAACTTACCAGGTGTTCCGGATGCACCATATACATTTCCGGTCCATGCACAGCCTTCGGCAACCTTAAATCTCTGCTTATCAGCTCCGGTAAGAGTTACATCAATAGTCCAGTAACCGGTTGACTTGCTGTAAGTCATAGGATCAAACTTCCATGAATTTGAAGTACCGGCATAACACAAATTATTCTTGGTTGCTGGAATGGAAACACAGCTTGAATCAGTTGGGTTTGTTAAACAGTAACAACCTTCTGTTTCAGGATACTTCTGACAGTAAGACACACATATACCGTCAGTGGTCTGAGATCCCTTACATAAGCAGGCTGCTCCATTCGGATCTGTTTCACAGGGATCTACTCCTTTGCCGCACCACTGTGAGTCAGTACAGATTGCAATGGCACTCATTGAAGGAATGGTAACAGTAATTTTTCCACCACTTACAGTTATATCCGAACCGCAAGGATTATTCTTAGGATCAGTTGCCCCGAGGATATCACAATAAGTACCGTCAGCCATAGTCACATTGAAGCTCTTGGTTACTTCACCGCCGCTGGTATTCATGGCATAGAAACCCTTTGAGCCTCTATTAAACCACAGTACATTGTCACTAAATCCACTGGTAGATACCGCTTCGCCACGTGTTGCTCTGGCAAACCTTGGAGCGTTAAGAACAAAAGGCACACGATGCTGACATAACCAGCCTCCCTGACAACGGTCCGCACTTATCGGACCGGCAGGATCGTGAGAATTGAACTTATAACCTGAATAAATCTGTCTAACCTTACCTTTAGGCCACACTGCAAGCCATGACTGAGCAAGATTATATTTAGGATTTTCCTGAGTTCCCATAGAACAGGTTCCAGCTGAACAGCGATGATATTCATCATCGTGATTGTTTACGAATACCTCAGCATTATCACTGTCTACAGCAAGCCCGAAAGTTAAAGCACTACCGTAATCACCGTTATCAAATATTTCCTTCATGCGGTCAACATAGCTGAAATCAGTTACTACTGAATTATCAATAAAGGTATATTTGTTCGGCTGAATATCTGGAGCTTCCAGGGAATTACCGATAACTTCCATATAAATCGGAGGTCTTTTTCCTGCTTTTGCTGCAGTTTTCTCCATGATGGCATTAATGTCGTTATAGTGCATGTGCTTAGCAGCATCTATACGGAAACCGTAAACCCCCATGTCCATAAGTTTAACCAGAAAATCAGCAATTTTGTCCTGAGTGCTTGAATTATCTGTGGCAGTATCCGTCATTCCAAGAAGAGCACACTGTCTTACGTTCCATTCATCGGAATAATTTCCTACCGAACAGCCATTATGATGAAAATCGCCGTCGTTAAAACCATCTGGATAGCTGTTGTTTCCGTAAGTAGAGCCACCAAGACCTACACCGTCGTTAGGTCTCTGATTGAATACGGCGTCAGCAAAAACCTTTACACCAGCTTCATTACAGGCTTTTATCATGTTTTTAAGCTGCGTTTCATTACCTGTCATGGTTGTAAAATTATTAAAATTAACAGGCTGATAAACGGCCCACCAGACATTTCCTTTATTTGCGTGTTCGGCTGGCTGTGAAATCTGAACACCGTCAAAACCGGCAGGTCCAAGGTATTCTGTACATTCCTTTGCTATACTGTCATATGACCACTGAAATGGATGAATAATAACCATTTCACTCTCGTAATTCTTGGCAAACGCCAAATTAGGCGCAAATGCCAACACAGCGGAAGATACAGCCAAACTTAGAAGTTTAACTCTAAAGTTATTTAAGCTCATCTAGATACTCCGTCTATCAAAATGAATAAAAAAGAAAAAATAAGGAAATAAAAACACCCGATTTTTATTTCAATAATTTGAAAGAATAACATAAAACGTTTTCAAAAATTCTGACATTAATCAAATTTTAATTGAAATTTAACATATTTTTTACAAAATTTTCATTATAAAATATCGGATATCTCATATAAAATTAATAATACACAAAAAAATCAGTCTCTGAATAAGACTGATTTTTTATCGTTTGTTTCTCTGATTTATCAGGAATGAGAATTACGAACGGATATTCTTTTTTTATCCATATTCATAAAGGTAAATTCAATTTTTTCAGTGCCAGTACAACCCCGGTTATGCATCTTGCTTCACAAAGGTCTGAGTCATCGTCGTATAGGAGAGACATTATTCTGTCCAAAGGTACATACTCCCTTTCAATGGCCTCTGGTTCATCTCCACTGTCAAGACGATGTTCTGACAGATTTACCGCCATAACCAGATGAAGCTTAAGCCCCATAAATCCGGGAGCGAAATTAAGAGTTCTCAACAAGGTAAACTGTTCAGCACCTAACCCTATCTCCTCGCCAAGTTCTCGTTCAGCAGCCTCCAGCGGGGTTTCACCTGCATCTATTTTTCCCTTTACAAAACCAAGTTCATACTTCTCAGTTCCGACACAGTATTCTCTTGTAAATACAAAAGCCTTTTTTTCTGAATCGTAGGGAACAACCATTACGGCTCCGTTGCCTCCGGCAAGCCTCTCATACGTTGTCTTAACGCCGTTTGAAAATTCGAGATCAACACCTTCGATTCTGAATAAGCGGCTTCTGGTAACTTCCTTTACTCCTAGTATTTTTGGGAGAACATGACTGTATTTCATTCTACATACGCCCTTTATACTTAATTTTAATCTGTCCGTCAGTCCCCGGCTTTCCCAGCATGCCAATGAGTGCCCCCACTTTATCAGGAATAGCTCCCTTTGGCCTCAACCCGCCTGTTAAATCATATTCAGACATATTAACTACACTGATGTCTCCATTAAAAGAGAAAACGTCAGAATCCTGTTTTATCTGTATCTTAAGATTACGTTTGTCTCCTTTAATTTCAACATTGATTCTGCCCACATCTATGAGCGTTTCTGCATCAAACGGATGCTGAACCAATACATCATTAAGAGTAATAACTCCGTCGATACTGTTAAAATTTCCTTTGTTATCAAAAAGAACCGTTTCCAGATTACCTCTTATTCCACCTTCTACCTTAAGCTGTATAGGAAGTTTTAATAAGGGAATGACCTTTTCAAGATAGCTGTCAAATTTTGCATTCTTTATCCTGATTTCTTTGTTAAGACTAAGAACATTAACATCACATGCTCCAGTCAATATTTCAGGATCAGAAACCGTTATGGCTACACCTTTGGAAAAAAACAGAGTAAACATGTTGAATTTCCAGTCAATCTTACTTAGACGAATATTATCAATATCAACTGTTTCAACATGACCGTTCCACAGATCCCCTCTAACATCGTACAGTCTGACATTATTAGGAAGATCTATCATGGATACAAGTTTATTCGCAGGGGCCAGATAAAGAACAAAGAAAATAAATACAACGATTATAAACAATGTCCTGACAATAATCTTTTTAATCATCATATTCCCCTTTATCCAATCTGACCAGAATCATGTTGGATATATATACGATTCCGTCCCCCTGTTTATCAAGCGTAATCTGATCCACGGTAACACCAAACCTGTTTTCAAGTTCTGTAACAAAGTTCATTACTGATATATAGCTTGCCGCTTCATCGGTCTGAACCTTAACTTTATTCTTTTCCTTGTTGTAGTCAGAAATGACATTCACACCTTTAATTTTGTTGTTTCTTGCGGCTATAACGACGCATTCTTCCATACGTCTGCCCAAATCCGGCCTGGTAACATCCTGAGGAGAAACTCTTGATGCGTTTTGAAGGATATAATTATACCCGCTCTTTGCCCTGTCTAAACTCAGTTGAGCGTTCTTTAACTGGTTCAATTTAGGCCTGATACCGACAACAAACAGGAACATGAAGACTGCTATTGTAATACCCACCGCCAAAATCACCTTCTCTCTTGATGTCTTATGGCTGAGACCTTTTTTTAAGTTTGCTCCTGATAGAGAAAATTTACCTGATGACACAGAGCTCAGTTTCTGCATCAAAGCCTGAATTTTTTCTTTCATTACTTTAATCTCCTTAACTGAACTGTATTCAACATTCTGTCACGGCTTGGCTTGGATTCAATAAAGCTACCGGAAAAATCAGGACTTAAACCTTTTAAAAAAGCTTCCTTGTCAAAACTGCCGTCTGTTAAAAACTGAAGTGTAAAAGTCTTTTTAGGTCTGTCAAACTTAAGGCTTACCATCTCAATGTTTTTCTTGGAATACACATACGGTACCATTATTTTTGACAGATCCACGAAACCTTCATCAGTGCCGATCGGTGATGAATTTTCAATCAGCGCCTTCATTTTTCCAACCGGGTCATCAACATTTCCTGTCTGATGATTAATCTGATTAAAAATAATTCTTTGCTGATTGCGATAGTCCATGGTCTCACGAATTATCGACTTTGTTTTATATGACATATTAACAAACCACAGACTGAACATGATTACAATCAGAACAGCCACCTTTATCCAGGATCTGACAAACTTAACGTGGTAATTAATTTTTCTCTGCTTTGACGATAAGTTTATTTTGCTTTTTATTGTTCCCTCAGCAATTACCTTCTCGGCAGATTCAACAAGTGATTCCTCCCACTTTTCTTTAAACTCCCCAGGAAGCTCACTCAGTGAAATATATTTTTTCTTTTCGTCTTCACTTCCTTCAATCATAGGAAGCCAGTCTTCCTGAATTTCCATTCCGGTATTCTTATCATATCTGACTAGCCATACATTGTCATACTTCAGGAGATAACCTGCAAAATCAGCTTGATTCTTATCAGGGTAAGGAATGGTTAAAACATCAGGTACAATAATATCGACACTCAGACCGAGAAGCTCAAGGGCTTTTTCAAGATTTCTGAGTTCTGTGTGTTTGTAAATAACAACCTGATAATCATTCCCCTGTCTTTCCAAAACCCTGACAGAGAAATCGTCAACATCTTCCGCAAAATCATCTTCAATCACATACAGCAGTGAATTATATGCGCTCTTCTTTAGTTTTCCCGGAAAGGTAATCTTTTTAAAAGTCATAGAGGATGCAGGATAAAGCAAAACCACTATACGTTCCGGTGAGCCGGAATTAGTCTGAGCCAATTCTTCAATCGTTGCATTATGCCCGCTTGAAATTATATTTTTTGATGCATCATCATATGCAAACCAACTGTAATCTCTGGGGAAAGATAAATTAGGACGAATAAAAAGATACTCACTCATTAAGTTCACCCCTTAAGCGCTGATACACGACAAGACTGGTATCAGAATCTCTGTAAAATCTGGTTCGAAATGCAAATTCATGCTCTCCGAAAGATACTTTAATATTTGCCACGAAATAATTTGAATTAGTAACAACCGTCTTCTGCAGTCTGGTTTTCAATCCGTTCATGGCATCCGTATATTTTTGTATAACTGAATTATTTAAGAAACCGTCTGCAGTATCCCATCCGTATTCCGGACGCTCCTTGTTTATGACATTTAACGCCGTATCAAAATCCATGGTCCCTAAAAACATTGCTGACAGCAACGGTGCCTTTTTAAAAGTCAGAGTATTGATACTCACATTCATATCTGAAGTCGGAAGTGCACATATCAACGGTTCAAGCCTTCTGTAAATTTCAGGTGTCATGCCTCTTATAGCTCTAAGTTCACTCTTATCGTAAAACATTCCTTGAGCCGTAAGATGGGGACTCGGTATAGATGAATAATACTGATCTTCAGCACCTACTGAAGACCTCATATCGGAATCCGTATCAATCCAGTCCATTGCCGAATCCACAATGGTGTCAGCAGTGTTTTCATCCGCTCCTGCGGAAATTATCAGTTGTGTAAAAACAAGTGCGGGATATGTTTTCTTCAGCAATCTGTAGTCAGTGTTCAGAATTGCCGACTCACTGGAAGTATCAATTGAAAGATTGTTATTCAGGGAATTTATATTAAAACATGCCATCTCATCATAAACGGTACCGCTTATTACGGAATCGTCCAAAGGGATCACCTGATTAGGCTGAGCCCAGTTCATTCCCAAATACACTTTTGACTTTGTTTTTTTGAAATCATCTATCATGTATTTTTTGATGATACCTTCTATACCGTCAACATACCATTTTGATGTCTGTACAAGGTCGGCATTGCTGGTTATAAAAAAGACGCGGTTATACCGCACTGCTATTGTGGTAGCGGTGATAATCATTATAGCTATGGCAAGCAGAGCCATTATCAGTGCAGTTCCATTGTTTTTCTTCATTAATGTTCACCGGCTATAACATAAATGGTCTTTTCTATCTTACCGTAATCTTCCAGCTCAATTTCAATCTTAAATCCTCCAGGCAAAGACATCTTGTTCTGCCAGTCTTTTGTCCACGAACCTGATTTATAAAAATTAAGCTTAAAAGAATTAACGCCACTTAAAACAGGTTCAAATTCAGGTTCAAACCCCACAACAGTGTCCGGAAAAGGATACGTGGCTCTCTGTAATTCCTTATTCTTAAGTCTGTACCAAACTCTGGTAATTTCGCCTCTTGGCAGCATTGCCCCGGGATTTAGACTGCCTCCAACAGAAAAAGACACCCCTACCCCATCTGACTGATACTTATTTTCCCCAACCTCAATAATTATTTTGCTTGAAGATCCGTCATATCTGAATTGACGGGGAACAGCCTGCGAAAAGTCTCTATCCACAACAGAAAAAGCCTTCTGCAATTCTACAAATCTGGCAGAATTCTCTTCAACCACACTATCAGCATTAATGACTCCGGTTATTATTTTATATGTAGCCTGAGCCAGAATTGCCATAATGACAATCGATAACAGAACCTCAATCAGAGTAAAAGCCTGAAATCTACGCATGTTATTTACTCACATAGGTTCTCAAATATGCCACAGGTGTATCAGTATTGGTTTTAGACGTTATAAAGACCTCAACTTCAAGAGATCGGAAATTAACATCCTGTGTATTCTGCCCGCGATACCGATAGTACCAGGTTCTTCCGGCCAGCTCCTGTTTATCATTTACCCAGCTGTTGCTCGGCCAGATCTTGTTTAACTTTATCTGACTGAGAACATTATCTGCCACCATCTGCCCGAAATAAGACTCCTCCATTCCGGATAATCCGTGCATGGTATTGTAAATAACATTCATCACCGCTGAAGATGTAAGTGCAAAAATAACCAGAGCAATCATCACTTCCAGCAATGTCATTCCTTTATTTTTCTTTTTCATCTCAGAGCCTGTCCTTTTCAGAGTCAAAAAGTCTGAAGCGTCCCGTTTCAGTGGCTATTATCATTATGGGATTATTCTTATCGTCACCTTCTTCAGGAATAAGTCTCAGCCTGAAGGGGGTCACCTCACCAGTAGGATAAAACAGAATCTGCGGCCAATTGCGTTTTTCCACGTCTCTTGCCTGTTTATCAAAATCAACTTCGTCAAGTGTTTCGTCTTTTGTCTCGACTTTCATTCCGCCGACTTTCAGTTCTGCCTTGATCCCCTCATCAAAAGTAACATCTGTTGCAATACCTTCAACATTATAGGGACTCCAGGTCAGCTGATCCCAGTAGGACAAAAACATCTGCTGTTCAACGGAGAGATTCGTAAGCTTCTTATTGCCGTTCGGTGTCTGATACAGAAAAGTGTATCCGTCTGGTTTTACCCAAAGACCTATAATCCGCCCTTCCATTGATGCCCTGTCGGAAATCTCTTCCATAATAAGTAACAGTTTGTCGGCCTGTTCTGAGGCACTGCCGGCAAGACTGTCGTCTCCGGGAAGAGTCATTGATACTACTGATGCTGAAATCCCCATAATGAGAATTACCATCAAAATTTCAATTAAGGTAAAACCGTTATTTTTCATGAAAACTCCGGCATCAGTCTATGCAGGTTCAGTGTTAAAAACGCACCATTAATTACTGGTGCAGGCATCCAGAGTTTCTGTGGTCACGGTATCAACATTCCAGTTACCGATATCATCACAGGTCCCTGCTTCACCATCTGGACCGGCACTGAATACATCGTACTTACCGTGATCACCAGGCATCTTGTAATAATAAGGGCTGTCCCATGGGTCATTGGTAAGCTTTTCCACATAGCCACCGCTGCGGTATTTCTTTGGAACCGGTGCTGAAGTAGGCTTGCTTACAAGAGCATTAAGCCCCTGATCCGTAGTTGGAAATCTCTTAACGTCCATCTGATACATCTTGAGAGCTGTTTCCAACCCCTGAATATCAGTCTTAACCTTGCTGATGTTTGCTTCATCAAGGCTTCCCATTACATTTGGCGCCACCATCGCAGCCAACAGACCAAGAATAACGATTACAACCATTATTTCCAGAAGCGTAAAACCTTTATTTCTAGACATTGTTACTCCAAAATACTATTCAATAAATTTGTACACACATTAAATTATCTGCCACCGACCATTGTATTCATCTGCAATAGAGGCTGCAGTATTGATATAACTATAAAAAGGACGATTACCGCCATACCAACTATAAGCATGGGTTCAAACACGGCCAGAGCCATGGCCACATTTCTTTTAAATTCATTACTCTGATTAGTAGCAGCTCTGCCCAGCATATTATCCAATTCACCGCTCTTTTCACCTGATGCAATCATGTGCAGCATCATGGGAGTAAAAAGCTTTGTCTCTCTAAGCGAACGGCTGAGCCCTTTACCTTCACGTACCTTTTCTGATGCTTCAGACAATCTGTCCTTTGCCACGAGATTAGTCAAAGTATCACTTGCCACTCTCATGCCTTCAATAAGAGGCACGGCACTTGAATGAAGTATACATAAAGTTTGGGCATATCTGGCGGTATTTAATGACCTGCTTACCTTGCCTATCACTGGTAACTTAAGAATCATGGCATGAATTTTTTTCTTAAAAACCGGATTTCTCATGGCAACGGAAAAAGCACAGAGTCCAACACCCAAAACCATAAGAATCAATATGCCGTAATGTCTGACAAAATTGGACAGTCCAATCATTATTAAAGTTGACTTAGGCAGAGTGGCATTCATATGCACGAACTGCTCAACCACTTTCGGTACCACTGTGGAAAGCAGGATACCGATAACCGAAACTGCTACCACTGACAGCACAATCGGATATATCAGGGCCTGTGTTACCTTGGCCTTGAGTTCCTGTTTGTTTTCAGTGTAATCAGCCAGTCGTTCCAGTACTTCATCCAAATGGCCGGACTTTTCACCTGCGGCCACCATTGACACGTACAGATCATCAAAGACCTTTGGAAATTTACGCATAGAATCTGCCAGCGTCAAACCTTCACACACCTTCTCACGTACAGAATTAATAATAGCCGCATGCTTAGGATTTTCACTCTGCTGTGCCACAGCTCTCAATGTCTCTTCCAATGGCATGGATGACGAAACAAGTGTTGCTATCTGACGGGTAACAAGACACAGGTTAGCGTTGGACATTCTCGGTTCAAACAAGGATGAAAAAGAAAAACCGCTACTGCTGTTACTACCGGCGGAAGTCTTCAGTACACCTTCACGGACATCAGAAGGAATCAGTCCAAGTTCTTTAATTTTAGCACGGGCACTCTTGGGAGAATCGGCTTCCACTGTTCCCTTCTTCGATTTACCTGTCTTGTCAACAGCCGTGTACTGATACGTTGCCATTAGTCTTATTCCCCACTAGTTACACGCATAACTTCCTCCAGAGAAGTTTTTCCGGCAAGAACCTTTGAAAAACCGTCATCTCTGATAGTAGGAGTGTATGGTCTTACTACTTTTTCGATGGCAACCTCTCCATCAGGGCTGTGGATTGCCAGCTGAACATCATTATTGACCTCGACAAGCTCATGAATGCCGCAGCGCCCCTTGTAACCAGTATTATTACATTCGCTGCAGCCAACCGGTTTATAAATTGTTACAGGATGGTCAATTCCCAAAATTTCCATATCATGAGCTGAAGTAACTACCGGCTGCTTGCAGTACGGACACAGAGTACGAACAAGTCTCTGAGCCAGAACAGCCAGAAGCGAGGTAGAGAGAAGGAACGGCTCAATTCCCATGTCCTTTAAACGGGTTATTGCACCAACAGCTGTATTTGTATGAAGTGTAGATAAAACAAGGTGACCTGTCAGTGATGCCTGAACTGCTATCTCTGCTGTTTCATGGTCACGGATTTCCCCTATCATAACCACATCAGGGTCCTGACGCAGAATAGCACGCAGTGCTCTCGCAAAGGTCATATCAACTTTCGGATTTACCGGAGTCTGACCAATTCCCTCCAGATCGTATTCAACAGGATCTTCTACGGTCAGTATATTTCTGTCTTTGGTATTGATTTCAGAAATACCTGCGTACAGAGTTGTACTCTTACCTGAACCTGTTGGTCCGGTTACAAGAATAATTCCGTGAGGCATTCTGATAAGCCTGCCGAATTTCTCCGCAATTGCCGGAGTCATACCCAGCTGACTCAATTCCAGACGTACACTGTTCTTATCAAGAAGTCGCATTACAATACGTTCGCTGTAACTGGTAGGAATGGTAGAAACACGCACGTCTACAGTTTTTCCGCCTACTACCAAGGAAATACGGCCATCCTGAGGAATTCTCTTTTCAGAAATATCCAGTTTGGCCATAACCTTGATGCGTGATATCAGATAAGGTGTAAATTTTCGTTCTAGAGATATATTTTCATGCAGAACACCATCCACACGAAATCTTATAACAAGCTTATTTTCATATGGTTCAATATGAATATCTGAAGCTTCTTCCTTTACGGCCTGCGCCAGCATGGCATTTATAAACCTTACCATCGGTGAATTTTCACTGTTATCCAGAAGATCTGCTTTATTAAGATCGTCTGAAAGGCTCAAATCCTCCACGTCATCACCCATGTTGCTGGCAATTCTTTGGGCTTCAGAATCATCATTCTGATACAAGTCAGTCAGCAGATTGTCAAAATCTTCAGCCGGCAGCTTCTTCAGTCCGAAATTTCTTCCGGCAAAACGTCTTACCTCGAGAAGCACATCCATGGAAGGCTGTTCCTTGAAGAAAAGATAAACATTTCCGTTATCTGACGCCAGAAGAACTCCTTTATCCCTGGCAAAAAGGAACGGAAGTCTCAGCTCATCGGCAGGAACGGCTTCAGGTTCAACTGCGGAAATAATGCTCTTTAACGGATCTGGTGAAGCCTGTACAGGCTCCTCTCCGCCATTTTCAACAGAAACGACCTTTTCAATATCTACAGTATCAATATCATTCAGATCAGACATTTATCACAGCTCCGTCCATCTTGCTGATTACTTAGGTTCATTACTGTTTACCACCTGAATAACATCAGGAGCTATGACTATTGTCGAATTAAGCTCAGGCATGACAGGTGTTGATAAAGTTATAGGCAAAAGTCTCAGCCCCCGTTTGTTGCGCTGAAGCTGTTCATTTCTGAACATGGAATACTTTGCCGCAGAAAGTTCAGCGTAATCACCATCTTCACGCAAAATAATAGGACGAAGAAATACCATCAGATTTCTCTTTTCATACGAACTGGAGGTATACTTAAACAATTCTCCCAAAATAGGAATATCTCCCAAAAACGGAACCTTGGTTACACTCTCAACGGTCTGATTATTCATCAATCCGCCAAGAACAACAGTATCACCGCTCTTTACAAGTACTGAATTCTTAATGGTTCTTACATCAAAAGTTGCCCCATTTTCATCTTTGGCACTGCTGCTGTTAACACTTGAAACTTCCTGTTCAAGAGTCAGCATTACACTGTCTCCTTCATTGATTTGCGGAGTAAATTTGAGTTTTGTACCAACTGTCTTTCTTTCAATAGTGTCATATCTTACGGATGTATCGGAAGTACTTGTCTGTGTACCTGTTTTAACAGGAACTTCCTGACCGACATTAAATTCAGCTTCTTCATTATCCATGGTTATGATACTAGGCGTGGACAGAACATCATTACGTGAATCGGCCTGTACCATGGACAGCAGACCAAACCAGTTTCCGCTGTAAAAACCGATACCGCCGCCATTAAGCTTTGCCAATGAAGAAATTCCGGAAGTTGTAACAAGATTGGACACCGGAACCTGACTTCCCGTGAACTGAACCATTCCGCCGGAGGTGTTACCCCACTGAATACCAAGTGAAGCACTTGTGCTGTCGCTGATTTCCACAATTATCGCTTCAACCAGGACCTGAGCCCTTTTAATATCGAGCTTTCTAATGATGTTTTCAATTTCTTTTATATAATTGGGTTCAGCATTAACTATAATCGAATTTGTAGCTTCGTTGCTGTAAATATTTATCTTGGCACCTGAGGATGTTCCGTTTGATGCCCCGTCGTTTCCGGTTATTGACTTGCTCACGCCATTAAGTGTTTCAATAACCTCAGCGGCCTTGGCATATCTTAAATAGAATACCCTGGTATTTCCTGATGATGCCTGATCCATGTCAAGCTTATTAATGATTTTAATAACCCTTTCACGAGCTCTCGGTTCACCGGAAACCACTACAGAATTTGTTCTTTCATCAGCAACCATCTTCGGCGTAAGAAGTGCTGACGTTGCTGATTTTGATGCGTCTTCTTTGATAATGGTGTTTACAACACGTACAACTTCATTGGCTGAGGCATGTTCAAGCTTAACAATCTCTACCTCCTGATTACCGGCCTTATCAACTCTGTTAACAATGTCGGCAAGCCTGTTTACCACCTGAGCCCTGCCGGTAATAAGCAGAACATTAGACGGTTCATAATGAACGACGTTACCGGCCCCCTGATTATCGATAAGTCCTCTTAACAGCGGGGCCAGTTCCCTTACACTCACATTTCTTACAGGAACAACTCTAGTGATCATCTCATCACCGATTCCTCCTGACTCGCTCACTGGAACACCGGCTGTTTTAGCCACGGCGGATCTGACGACTTTGTACACGTTGTGATCTGTTTCAACTACGGCATAACCGTAAACCTCAAGCACGCTTAAAAAGAACTGATAATACTCTTCCTCGTTCAGCAAATCGTAACTGCGTACATTGATTTTTCCACGCACGGCAGGATCAACTATAAAATTTTTATTGAGATTTTTTCCTACCGTACTGATAAATTCATTAATATCAGTACCCTTAAAACTTGCTGAAAATTCCGCGGCATTGAGAACTGAACCATATCCAAACAATGCCAGAGAAAGAGCCACTGCACAACAAGATTTTTTGAGACTGTTGATTTTCATTATTATTCACCGTTTACTGAATGTCTAAAACGATTGTTTCTTTTGAGCCGTTACGATCTACAACTATATTTATCTGGGTCATGTTCTGCAACTCCCCCATCACAGCCATGGCCTGAGCACTGTCAGTAAGGTCCTTACCATTAATTTCCACAGCAATGTCCCCTGCTTTTAAACCTGCGTCTATAAACAACTTCCCTTCACTGCCAGGATTAAGTTCATACCCTATAATCTTTCCATCTTTTTGGGCTGGAGAAATATTTATGTAATTGAATAGATTTCCAGGATTACTGAGTAATTCCGTACGAACCGTCTGTAACTCACCTTTATCAATTTTTGATGTCTGATTCTTTTTTGAATCCTTTGCCTGAGATGATTCGGAAGGCGCAGATACGAAGATATCTTCAGGTAACTTGATAACCTCTTCCACACCGGCATTATTGATAACTATTTCCTGTGGTTTTATCTGAGAGATAACGGCATTTGTACCTTCGATTTTTTCACCTACCGAATATACATTTTCAATCCCCTTCATCACAAACACCACAGCCCCTCTCTTAGGGTCTGAACTGTATGAAATACCTGTAATTTTTACGTCAAGTTTTGAACGCGTGGCAGCTGGAGACTTGTTCTGCTGAACAGGCTGATTTGCCGGTTCTACACCAAAAAGACTGTAATTGCTCAACTTTACACTGGTTCCTGGAGATTGAATTTTCTTTAACTCCTGAGGCGTAAGACCTGCTAATGCAGGACTTTTATATGGAATTTTATGCCAAAAAAAGACAGCTGCCTCATAGCAGACTACAAATGTCAAAAGATAAAACAAATACGCAGAAATTTTTGTATAATATCTGTCAAGATGCTGTGGGCTTTTAGTTGAGGAATTCACGTTGGTATGAGCATTTTCAGCTGATGAGTCTTTGCTTTGTTTTTTCTCAAAAAAACGTTTTTTTAGCGTTTCTATAGAAATCATAACAAACTCCACCCCACATTAAATTCATACATCCTATAATCGTACGAAATTGCTTTAAATTTGTAAAATGTTTAACAATTTTTTTTGATGTTTTTTTATATAAATCACTAAAAGAGAATTATGGCTAACACTGAAAACTCTGATACAGACAAAGGCATTCGCCTAGATAAATGGCTTTGGGCTGCCAGGTTCTACAAAACAAGGTCTATAGCTAAAGACATGATAGAGGGTGGAAAAGTTCACTACAATAACTACCGCACCAAACCGGGGCGAATTGTGGAAGTCGGAGCCAAAATTGAGCTATGGCAGGGATTCAATAAAATCGAGATTACGGTCCTCGGTCTGAGTGATCAGAGACAGAAAGCAGCTATAGCCAGAACCCTGTATGAGGAAACTCCTGAAAGCATCTCCCGTCGCGAAAAGCAGGCAGAAGAACACCGTATGCAGGTTCTGTTTGCCCCTCATCCTGAAAACAAGCCGGATAAAAAACAGAGAAGAGAGCTGTTAAATTTCAAGCATCAGTCAGATTTATAAAACATTACCCCGTATTGCCTAGGAGACAGACATGACAACATTACAAGATAAAAACGAAGAATTCAGCAAAACAATTACTGAGCTGAATCAAAAGAGTGCTCTTAGCAGTTTTGATAAAATTCTTTCATTTGAATTCAATGACTATGACCTGCATGGAGATATTGTTCAGACAAACAACGCCATAAAAGGACTTCTTGAAGGACATTCCTATCCAAAGTGCATACAGAATCTGCTTGCAGAAATGCAGGTTGCGGTATGCCTCATGGCCTCAAAACTTAAATTTGAAGGTGAAATCATGCTTCAGGTAAGAGGCGGAGGAAAATATTTCAAATATGCCGTATTAAACAGTAATGAAAGAAACGAAACCAGAGGTCTGGCTTCTTTTGACAGCAAGATTGATGAAAATACTCCGTTTAACCAGCTGCTGACTCGGGATTCAATCATGACGATTGATATCATGCCGAAAGTCGGCAATCCATACAAAGGAATTATTGATATTTCCAAGAATTCGCTGGCTGAATGTCTTGAAGACTATTTTACTCAATCTGTGCAGGTTCCAACAAAAATATGGATATACAGTGATGCCAACAACTCAGGCAGAGCAGCAGGAATCATTATTCAGGCACTTCCAACAAAGAATCCGACAAAACAAAAGGAAGATTTTGAACATGTTTCTGTTCTTACAGACACAACAACCATGGCAGAAATTCTTTCTCTTAACAACAGAGAAATACTTTACAGACTATACAATCAGGAATCTGTAACACTTTACCCTGATAGAGAAAAATCTGTATCATTCAAGTGCAACTGTTCACGGGAACATTATAAAGAAATGCTTTCCCACCTCAACCCGGATGAATTGGCATCAATTCTTCAGCAGGATGGACATATAACAACAGAATGTCATTACTGCCGTAAAACCTACACATTCGAACACGACGATGTTATTGAAATAATAAAAGAAGCCAAAAAACATCAGCATCACTAAATTGCAAAACAGTGCATGGTAATTAAACATGCCTCATTCCATTGCATAATGCATGATTACGGCACGATAATCTGTAATTACATTTTTCCTGCATCGATTCAATTGCAGACAAAAAAAAGGGAGAAAACTTTCTCCCTTTTCTTTCAAGGTTGATACTTACATCAGATTGTAAGCTCTTTCACCATGGCTTGTTAAATCTAAGCCTTCACGTTCCTCATCCATTGGAACTCTTAATCCGCCAAACAGCTTACCGGCAATATAGAAGGCAGCGATAGAAGCTACACCGCACCATACAATTGATATAACAACAGAAGCGAATTGACCTGTGAATTGACCGAGCATTGTTTCCCATCCTTCATGATAACCCACGCCACCAAGAGCAGGGGCACAGAAAACACCTGACAGAAGGGCTCCGGTTATACCACCGATACCATGAACACCGAATACATCAAGAGCATCATCCACTCTTAACATTCTCTTAAGAACGTGAACTGACCACAGGCAGATAACACCTGCAACAGCCCCAATTATCAGTGCACCACCCACACCAACGAAAGCACATGCTGGAGTAATTGCAACCAGACCGGCTATCGCACCAGAACATGCACCAAGCAGTGAAGGCTTTCCTAAAAGAACCCATTCAGCAGCAAGCCATGAAAGTGTTGCAGCGGCCGGGGCTACACAGGTATTTGCAAAAGCCAGAGCAGAAGTACCGTCGGCAGTTAATTCTGAACCTGCATTGAATCCAAACCAGCCTACCCACAGTAATGAAGCACCAATCATGGTCATAACAAGGCTGTGTGGAGTCATGTTTTCACGACCGAAACCTATACGCTTGCCCAGGAAAAACGCACCGACGAGAGCACAGATAGAGGCATTGATATGAACCACGGTACCGCCAGCAAAGTCATATGCATGCCAGGCTGAATCAATATATCCACCGCCCCACACCATGTGGCATAAAGGGATGTATGAGAAAGTAAACCAGAACGCTATTACAAACAGTAGTGCACTGAACTTGATTCTTTCTGCTAAAGCACCTATTATCAGACACGAACTGATTGCCGCGAAGGCACCTTGGAATGAAAAGAAAGTAAAATCTGATAAGGAACCTGTTGCTGTATCAGGAGTAACGCCAAGCATGAGAAACTTGTCCAGATTGCCCATGAAATAGTTTAAAAATCCACTTGAGTTTGTTCCGAAAGCAAACGTATAACCATAAATTGTCCACAGTACAAAAATTACAGCAAAAATCACAACGGACTGTACCAGTATGGACAACATGTTCTTGGCTCTTACCAGACCGCCGTAAAACAAACCGATGCCCGGCAAAGACATCAATATTACCAGAGCGGTACATATCATTATAAATCCATTATCAGAACTCGACACTTCCGGTGCAGCTTCTTCTGCAAAAGCAACTGTCGAACCCAGTATTGATGAGGAAAGAATTCCTGTTCTTAAAATATTCTTCATACAGATCTCCAAATTACTAAGTAACTCATGAGATCATTTATGCAACATCTTTGCCAACACTCAAATTATTTTAATAATCACGAAGTATCATAAAGTTCTGATAGAGTTTCTGCACTCTTTAAAACAGCCGACAAAACGGACATGTAGTATTTAATTTACATGATGTCGTCCGACAAACTCCACAAATATTGCCCAATTTATTAGATAAATAACATACAATATAAGTATGACTTAAATCGGAGGGTACCATCATGAAACTACAGACAGAAGTGATTGGTTCAGATAATCATAAAACCATAGCCATGATCCATGGCTGGGGTATTTGCAGTAAAGTGTTCTACCCTATTGTCGAATCTCTGAAATCAAAATACAGAATTGTTCTTATTGATATGCCAGGTTATGGAATTAATAACTGTATTCCTGCAAACAGATGTGATGGTATTGTAAACTCATTAGAAGAAACAATTCCTGAAAACTGTGCACTTCTTGGCTGGTCTCTCGGAGGGATACTTGCTCAGAAGTTCTGTATAACAAATTCAAAACACATCAAGGCTCTTGTAACAGTTTCATGCTCACCAAGATTCACTTCAGAACCTGAAACCGGATGGCCCGGAACAGATGCAAAATTACTAAAAAAATTCTCATCACTTATTTCTCAAAACAACTGTCAGGCGGTTATAGATAAATTTCTAAGTCTGCAGGCAATGGGTTCAGAAAGAATGAGAGATGATATCAGAATTATCAAACAGCTTATATCAGAAGTTCCAGCACCTTCGTACTATGAATTACAAGCAGGACTGAAAACTCTGATGGACGAGGATTTGCGTAATAACATATCACGAATAAGCTGTCCGTCTCTTCATATGTACGGTCTGAAGGATAGGTTATGCCCTGCATCAACTAAAAGTATCTGGAGCACCAAGGAAAACAGTCATACCATAGTATTCGAACAGAGCTCCCATGCCCCCTTCATTACCCAGACATCTGATTTCAATGAACAGCTACAGCTGTTTCTGGACAAATACTACAACTGACAGAAAAGACGCTATTAGAACCAGAAAATAGCGTCTTTTAATAAATGAGCCTTTAGAGAATAAACAAACTATTTAACTAGCGTCTTAAGATATTCATCCTTAATTTTCTTAAGTTCTTCATCACTTAAAATTTCAACCGGAGCATATTCATGATCTCCTGAGAAATTAAACTGAGGTTTATCAATAGGTCCAAACCATTCTTCCGGAGTATACGAAATTTTATTGATATACCATGTTACCTTTCCCTTAGGAGTAATAACATCAGCATCGTCATCGATGGTTTTATTCAATATACCTCTGGCGATTGGACTTTCGTACGAAATAAACCCTTTTCTGCCATATACTTCAGCTGTATTGACAATATGCACATGCAAAATTTCACCATCATCATTTTCAATTTCAACATATGCACCAAAATAGACCTTATTATCTCTAATACCATCAGCACTGCGATCCAATATCTCAGTATTCTTTAAGGTATCAGTCAAAAACTTTACCCGTCTGTCAATCTGACGCAATAACTGTTTATTATACTGATAATCAGCATTTTCACTACGATCTCCAAGTGATGCAGCCCATGCCAGTTTTTCCACAACTTTAGGACGAATATTTTCCCAAATTTCATCAAACTCTTTTTTAATTAGCTGATGTCCCTCTGGTGTAACAAACTTAAAAGCCATAATACCCTCCAAAGAAAAAACCATGCTGAAGTCAGCATGGTTTTCATAATTAACAGTTAATAACTGTATTCAGACAGCATATTAAAGCTGTGGACCAGCCTTAACAAGAGCCTTACCAGCTTCGTTGGTTTCATACTTCTTGAAGTTGTTGATGAAACGCTGAGCAAGATCCTTAGCCTTAACTTCCCATTCAGAAGCGCTTGCGTAGGTGTTACGTGGGTCAAGGATGTTGGTGTCAACACCGTTTAACTTGGTAGGAACTACGAAGTTGAATAATGGAATGGTCTTGGTTTCAGCCTGATCGATTGAGTGATCAAGGATAGCATCGATGATACCACGAGTATCACGAATAGAAATACGCTTACCGGTACCATTCCAACCAGTGTTAACGAGGTATGCCTTAGCACCGCTCTTTTCCATGTGCTTAACAAGTTCTTCAGCATACTTGGTTGGGTGTAATTCAAGGAATGCCTGACCAAAACATGCAGAGAAGGTTGGGGTAGGTTCAGTAATACCACGTTCGGTACCTGCTAACTTAGCAGTAAAGCCTGATAAGAAGTAGTACTGAGTCTGATCCTTATCAAGGATAGATACTGGAGGAAGAACACCGAAAGCATCAGCAGATAAGAAGATAACCTGCTTAGCAGCTGGACCAGCAGAAATTGGGCGCTGAATGTTCTTGATGTGGTAAATTGGGTAAGAAACACGGGTGTTTTCAGTTACAGACTTATCAGTGAAGTCGATCTTACCGTTAGCATCTACAGTTACGTTTTCGAGAAGAGCGTCACGACGAATTGCATTGTAGATATCTGGTTCAGATTCAGCATCTAAGTTGATAACCTTTGCGTAGCAACCACCTTCGAAGTTGAATACACCATTGTCATCCCAACCATGTTCGTCATCACCGATGAGCTTACGCTTTGGATCGGTAGAAAGGGTGGTCTTACCAGTACCTGACAGACCGAAGAAAATAGCGGTGTTTTCACCGTTCATATCGGTGTTAGCAGAGCAGTGCATTGAAGCGATACCCTTTAATGGGAGGTAGTAGTTCATCATAGAGAACATACCCTTCTTCATTTCGCCGCCGTACCAGGTATTTAAAATAACCTGTTCCTTGGTGGTTACGTTGAATACTACTGCAGTTTCAGAATTAAGACCTAATTCCTTGTAGTTGGTAACCTTTGCCTTTGATGCGTTGTAAACGATAAAATCTGGTTCCTGTTCGAAATCAGCTTCTGACTGAGGACGGAGGAACATGTTGGTTACGAAATGAGCCTGCCAAGCTACTTCAACGATGAAGCGAACCTTCATACGAGTGTCTTTGTTAGCACCACAGAAACCATCAACAACGTATAACTTCTTGTTAGAAAGTTCCTTCTTTGCTAAATCCTTAACAGCAACCCAAGCTTCCTTAGATGCTCTGTGGTTGTCGTTCTTGTATTCGTCAGAAGTCCACCATACGGTATCGTGAGAGTTTTCGTCATCAACGATGAACTTATCCTTTGGTGAACGGCCGGTATATACACCGGTCATTACGTTAACAGCACCGAGCTCGGTTTCCTGACCCTTATCAAAACCTTCTAAAGATTCCTTAGTTTCTTCGTTGAATAAAACTTCATATGAAGGATTGTAAAGAACTTCAGTAGTACCGGTAATGCCGTACTTTTCTAATACTGACTTATCAAACTTTGCCATTTTTATGGTTACTCCAATTATTTAAGAAGATTTAAATAAACATGTCTGATTTTAAGAGATTTAAACAAATTAGTCTATAAAAATAAATCAAAAAATTGTAAAAATTTATGCTTTGCGAAATGATTATTTTTTCCGCTATTGATTTATCAGTGAAAACATTACAAAATCATTCTCTATCAACATCTATATCTTTCCACTGGATTTATTTTTTCAGTACCAAGTCATTAAAATTTAACATTTGATACGGTCTGGTCCCCGATCTTGACATAAATAATGTGATTGGGTATCTTGCATGTATTTACTTACGGTATTGCTAGACAATATTTTCCATAATACGGACAGGTGATCCACATGATTAAAATTACCCCAAAAGCTGAAGAATATTTTGTTCAGCTCCTTAAAACTCAGGCCCCAGAAACAAAAATCAGAGTATTCGTTTCCAATCCGGGAACTCCTGGAGTAGAGTGCGGAATTCTATACTGTCCCAAGAACTCCGTGACAGGATCTGATGACATTTTTAATTACAACGGTTTTGATGTGGTTATTGACGTATCAAGTCAGCCTTACCTTGAAGGTGCCGTCATAGACTTTAAAACAAACAGTGAGAATAAAAGTACTCTTACATTCAAAGCCCCTAACCTAAAGAAATCAATGCTTGACGAAAATGCCTCACTCTATGACAGGTTAGAACTGTTCTTCAGAACCACTGTCAATCCGAGTCTTGCCGCACACGGTGGAGTCGCAAAGCTGATCAGTGTCTCCGAAGACGGAGTAGTCAAAGTCAGTTTTGAAGGAGGATGTAAAGGGTGCAGTATGGTGAATATCACACTGTCAGAGGGAATTGAAGCCAACCTGAAACAGGCATTCCCCGGCATGATTAAAGAAGTTATCGATGTGACAGACCACGAAGTCACTGACGAAACATACGCAAAATAATACATAAGTATGATTATGTAGTTATGAAAAAGGACCATTTTCGCGACTCCGGTAGGTATGTCTAACTTATAGAGTCCTTATAAAATGGTTCTTTATCTTTAGATATTCGCCAACAGACAATCAGATTATTATAAAAGTCTATTCTGACTTCTGAGTTCGTGACAGCAGAGTTGCGGTAGCATCTTTCGCGGATTTACCTTCATACAAAACTTTGTATATTTCTTCGCATATAGGCATTTCTACATTATATCTTTGGGCGAGCTGATAAACCTCTTCAGTATTGTCATAACCTTCAACTACCTGACCGATTTCCTTAATTGCCTCATCAACAGTTTTTCCCTGTCCTAAAGCAATACCAAAACGTCTGTTTCTCGACTGGTTGTCTGTACATGTCAGAACGAGATCTCCCAAACCGGCCATTCCCATGAACGTATTCGGCAAAGCCCCCATAGCCCTGCCAAGTCTCTGTATTTCTACCAAACCTCTCGTAATCAGTGCCGTTCTGGCATTTGCACCGAAACCAAGGCCGTCAGAAAGACCAGCCCCAATGGCGATAACATTTTTAACGCAACCACCAATCTGAATACCGATATAGTCAGGATTTTTATAAACTCTGAAATTTTTGCTTGAATGAATCAATCTTGAAAATTCATCCGTAAAATCATCGCATGAACCTGAAACAGAAATAGCTGTCGGCATTCCCGCAGCCAACTCTTTTGCAAATGTAGGTCCGCTGATAACGGCAAATGGAATACTATTTCCGAATTCCTCTTTTACCACATCACTGAGAAGTTTTCCCGTTTTTGCCTCTATCCCTTTGGTTGCCCAAGCTAACCTGTGATCAGGTGAAAGAAATGGTTTTATCTGTTGCAGCACATTTCTAAAATTACTGCTAGGAATTACTACAAGTAATATATTTGTGTTTTTTACAGCAAATTCAAGATCACTTGTAAGTTCAAGAGATTCCGGAAACAGTATGCCGGGTAAAAAGTCCTCATTGGATCTAGTCTGCTGCATTCTGTTAATTTTACTCTGGTTTCGTCCCCATAAAAGAACCTTGTTACCATTTCGAGCCAGGGAAATAGCCAATGCCGTGCCATAAGAACCAGAACCTATTACAGAAATAGAATAACTCATTTGCGAACTCCAAACGAATTTTTTATAAAAAAAACACAGAGCCAGTCAAGGCCCTGTGTTCATAGAAAAACAAATATTACTTGTCTTCAGCTTGTTCTTCTTTCTGTTCCTTTGCAGCCTGAGCCTGCTGTCTCTGCATATAGATTGCATCAAAGTTAAGTGGCTGTAAAATGAATGGAGGGAAGCTTGCCTTGTTTACTAAAGAACTAATGTTTTCTCTAGCATATGGGAAGAGAATGCTAGGAACAGTGGCATTGAGCACATGAGCCAGCTGTTCTTCACCGAAGTTTTCTGCATGAACTAATGCAGCCTGATTAACTTCACAGAGGAATGCAACCTTATCTTCAGCATTCTTTGTGGTCACTGTTAATCTTAAATTAACTTCATAAACATGATGTTCAGGATCAACGTTATCATTCTTGATATCTAAATCGATCTTGCTTTCTGGCTTCCATTCACTGCGGAAAACATGAGGTGAATTAGGAGTTTCTAAAGAAATATCCTTATTGTAAATTCGAAGAATTTCGAATATAGGATTTAACTGTTCATCAGCCATTTTATGTTCCTTAATATAATTACATCAAACTATTCGGAATTTGAAATTACCCCTTAACCACAGGATAATTATTAATCGTCCATTCCTGCATTCCGCCATTAAGTATCACACTCTTGTAACCTTTCTTTTTCAGGTTCTTTGCACACTTATAGGCAGTCACGTCATCATAACCCTTGCCTATGACAACAATGGTTTTATCTTTAAATCTTTCAACCTGTGAAAACTTCTGACCAAGCAAGTCCTCAGAAGAAACAGACACGGCTCCTGCCAAATGCCCTTTCATAAACTCTTCTGTTGTGCGAACATCAACCAAAGCAGCAAGATCATGATTGTACATATCAACAGCATCTCTGGAATTCAGCAGTTTTAAGCCGTCTTTCCAAATAATTGTCTGATAGTAAATAACATAACCTAAAGTTATCACCCACAACAAACTAATAATCTGATGTCTGCTGACAAAAGACACTAGCTCATTCCATAAATCCAAAGATTCCATATAATAAACACGCCCTGGTATCTGTTTTAACCTATCCGTTCCCAGCCGGTTCTTTCTCGAAACTGACTGAGCATAATGATCCGAGGGGTATATTATCACATGCGAAAAAATTTTAAAATAATCGTCACTAATAATCATTTTTTTCAAAAAAACGATAATGAATAATAAAACAGGGATCTGATTTTTTGGGTAAATTGAACGCAATATAACCAATTTTTAGGCTGTATCATAAAAAGATTTTCTGCATACATAAAGATCATGACGACAAAATTAGTGTAAAATATGCACCAGAGTATTAAAACTTAATTTTTGACAAGATTTTTTTCACTGAATCAACGTAATCATATTAGGAAATAAAATGGCAAAGAAACCTTTTGCACTCATCATTATGGATGGTTGGGGATACAACACTGTTAAAGAATTTAATGCTGTTGCAAATGCAAAAACCCCAGTTCTTGATAAACTCACTCAGGATTATGCTAACACTCTGATTTCCGCTTCTGGTGAAGATGTCGGTTTACCAGACGGTCAGATGGGTAACTCTGAAGTTGGCCACACCAATATTGGTGCCGGTCGCATCGTTTATCAGGACTTAACCCGCATTACCAAGTCCATCAAAGATGGTGACTTCTTCACTAATGAAGTTTTCAATAAGGCTATCGATTCTTCTGTAGCAGCTGGTAAGGCAGTACATGTAATGGGTCTTATGTCACCTGGCGGTGTTCACAGCCACGAAAAGCACATTCTTGCACTTTTTGATCTTCTCGCAAAGAAAGGCGTTAAAAAGGCTTATTTCCATGCCTTTACCGACGGTAGAGACGTTCCTCCTCGCAGTGCTCAGAGTTCAATTGATCTTTTCGAAAAGAAGTTCCAGGAATTAGGTACCGGCAGATTTGCCAGCATGGTAGGTCGCTACTATGCAATGGATCGCGACAACAGATGGGATCGCGTTGAACAGGCATACAACCTTATAACTTTAGGTGAATCTCAGTTTGCACCATTCGCTTCTGCAACTGACGCATTAAATGCCGCATATGCTCGCGATGAAAACGATGAATTCGTTAAAGCTTCTGTTATTGGTGAACCAGTTAAAATGGAAGACGGAGATACTCTGATTTTCATGAACTACAGAGCAGACCGTGCCCGTCAGATCTCAAGAGCTTTCGCAAATGACGATTTTAACGGTTTTGAAAGAAAAGTTCGCCCTGCAATCAACTTTGTAATGCTCACCGAATACGCAACTGACATCAAGGCATCTTGTGCATTCCCTCCATCAGATTTAGTAAACACCTTAGGTGAATGGCTTTCTAAGCATGGCAAGACTCAGCTCAGAATCTCTGAAACTGAAAAGTATGCTCACGTAACCTTCTTCTTCAACGGCGGTGTTGAAACTGTATTTGAAGGTGAAGACAGAGAACTTATCCAGAGTCCAAAGGTTGCAACCTATGATTTACAGCCAGAAATGAGCTCTACCGAACTCACTGATAAGCTTTGTGCCGCTATTGAAAGCTGCAAGTATGATGTAATCATCTGTAACTACCCTAACGGAGACATGGTTGGTCACACCGGTGTATACGAAGCTGCTGTAAAGGCATGTGAAGCTGTTGATACCTGCATCGGTCGAGTAGTTGATTCTTTAAAGAAAGTTGGTGGCGAATGCCTCATTACCGCAGACCATGGTAACGCTGAAAGAATGAAGGATCTTGAAACTGGTGTTGCATATACTGCTCACACCAACCTTCCTGTTCCGTTAATCTATGTAGGTCGTTCAGCTGAAGCTGTATCCGGCGGTAAGTTATCAGATTTGGCACCAACAATTCTGAACTTAATCGGCATGGAAACTCCGTCTGAAATGACCGGCAAGGTATTATTCAAGGTTAAATAATCACCTTATATGACAACAGATAAGCGGTACTCAACATCTCTCTTCACAAGAAGCAGAATGACTCTGTTAGTACCGCTTTTTTCTGTCCTTTTTTTACTGATGCAGCCCTCTGAAGCTGCATCGTCCTCTCAAGGCAAAGAAGAAAAATCAATTGCCACTCTGAAAAAAGATATTGAACGTCGCACTGAAATTATAAAAAACCATGAAAATGATCTGATGTATCTGAAAAAAGAGCGACAGAGCTACGATAAATCCATAAAACAGCTGGATATCAAGCTGTCTATTACTGAAAATAAAATCAAGTTAGTCTCAAGTCAGATCGATGAACTGGTAAACCAGATTAGTGATTTAGAAAGGCTCACTGACACTAATAAAAACCAATTGAGGAGCATGGTCAGACACCTGTACATGTTCGGTGAAAACCCGGGTATTAAACTGCTTCTGGGCAATGAAACTGCTAAAGACAACGACAGATACATGACCTATTATCAGATTCTTGCGGAACAGAGAAAAGAAGTTATCAGTAATATTGCTCAAAATCAGCTGGAGATGGAAAACAGCAAAAGGTATCTGGAAAATAAAAAAATCGAATTATCAAATCTTAAAACTGAATATGACGACAATCTCGGTTCGCTTAACAAAGAAAGAAGCGAACGCAAACACATGGAAGAAGCCCTTCAGTCCAACATCGACAATGAAAAACTTCAGTTAAAAAAGCAGGAAGAAGCCCTGAAAGCTTTGGAAAAAGCTATTGAACAAAAGAAACAGGAACTTGAAAAGCAACGAAAAAAAGCAGAACAGAAAGCTATTGAACAGGCTAAGGCTCGAGCAAAAAAAGAAGGGAAAGATACTGAAAAAGCAGCAAAAGAAGAAAAAGAAAATTTTGCAAGAAAAAACAATCTGACAGGATTGGGACCAAAACTGTCCTGGCCGGTTAAAGGAAGTATAATCAAAAACTTTGGAGATATCAGATTCACCAATACAAAATGGACCGGTATTCTGATTGCATGCAATGCAGGAAATAATATAACTGCAGTAGCTGATGGTGATGTCCTTTATTCAGGGTGGCTTAATGGTTGGGGAAACATTATAGTAATAGACCATGGGGCCGATTATCTGACAATCTATGCCAATAATCAGAATAACCTGGTTAAAAGCGGACGCCGCGTTCACCGCGGAGATTCAATAGCGACCTCTGGTAACAGTGGAGGTCTGCAGACTAATAGTTTATACTTTGAAATTAGAAAAGGCGGAGTTCCATTGAACCCTCGCAAGTTTTTACACAGGTAGGTTATATTATATGCGACTGACAGTATTTCACGATTATGAACCTGAGCCTCTATGGACCAAAAGCCTCAATAAACTTATAGATCCAATGAATTTTAATGATATCCAACAGCTTGGTCACGTTCATCTTGCTGTATTTAATGATGGAGTTGTTGGTATCTCCGTTACCGATAATAACCATATCGTATATATTAAAGTTCGCGACATCACCAGAAGAAGAGGGGTCGGTAAATATCTGCTTGAAGAGACCAACAGATTTGTCCTCAAAAATAATGAATCAGTCATTATTGACACAGGGATTTTTCCTGCCTCAGAACAGGATGGACTGGCATACTTTTTAGAAACTCAGGGATATATAAAATCTAAAGATAACGACAAAATCTTTATATTCCGAAACTAATTGCCAGAAAATATATAAAAGAATCCCCTGACTTAAAGCTTTGCCTAATATGTCAGGGGATTTTTTGTTTAAGAGATTTACTTGTTTGTGCCGTTGCCAAACACTAAATCGTAAATTGTCTGAGACTTCTTCGGTAAGGTATGCAGAGCCTTAATACGACGTACAGTCTTAGACTTGCCCCTAATCATTATACTTTCGGTCTTTGCAATATTACCATCAAGAGTAACTCCGTCAAGCAGATCTCCCTTAGTAATACCTGTAATTGAAACGATAATACTGTCAGTCTTCACCATGTCTTCAAGTTTAAGAACAGTCATAGGCTCAATTCCCATAGCCTTGCATCTGGCAATTTCATTTTCGCCATGAGCTCTGTTGTCTGGTGTATCACCCTTTGCAATGTGACGAGGAATAAGTCTGCCCTGCATATCACCTTCTAGAGAACGTGCTACAGCAGCACTTATCACGCCTTCAGGCGCACCGCCAATACAGTAAAGGAAATCTATATCACTGTCAGGCATACAGGTTAATACGGACGCAGCCACATCACCATCAGGTATTGCATATACTCTCAGTCCCATGTCATGCATAACCTTAATGGCTTTTTCATGTCTTGGCTTAGCAAGAGTAACACATGTCAAATCGCTGTACTTTTTGCCGACAGCACGCGCAATACGATAAATATTCTCTTCCAGAGATACGTTCAGATCGATAACCCCTTTGGCATCAGATCCTACAATAAGCTTCTCCATGTACATGTCAGGAGCTTTTAAGAAACCGCCCTTGTCTGCAGCCGCAAGAACGGCAACAGCATTATTCTGCCCCATGGCAGTCATTCTGGTACCATCAATAGGGTCAACTGCGATATCAACCTCAGTAGAGCCGTTACCTACATGTTCTCCGATATAAAGCATTGGAGCTTCATCAATTTCACCTTCACCGATAACAATCTCGCCATCAATGTCAAGGTCGTTCAACATGTATCTCATTGCCTTAACAGCTGCATCATCCGCAGAGACCTTATCTCCACGTCCTAGCCAATGATAACCAGCTAAAGCAGCAGCTTCGGTAACACGACAAAATTCAAGGGATAATTCACGTTTCATAATAATTCCTGACTATCTGATAAATGTTAGGCAAATTTTATCACTAATTAACCGAATAACAATAAATTTTTATATACCGGCTACCTTAATATTTTCAATCAGCACCGATCCCAGATCGGCAACATTTCTCGAATCTCCGTCATTGGCTATAGCTACGATATTATTGAACATTTCCT
Organism: Ruminobacter amylophilus; assembly: GCF_900115655.1. Taxonomy (GTDB): domain Bacteria; phylum Pseudomonadota; class Gammaproteobacteria; order Enterobacterales; family Succinivibrionaceae; genus Ruminobacter; species Ruminobacter amylophilus. The sequence goes on from NZ_FOXF01000005.1 coordinate 99,785, forward strand.
TAAAGTTACCTGCTATTGTAAACTCAGCTATAGGATACTGAATTATTCCGTTCTCCACGTAAAATCCGCTTGCACCTATTGAAAGTTCTCCGTTTATAAGTTTAATACCGTTTCCCATTGTATCGTAAACAATAATTCCCCTGTCCATCTGACGAATAAGCTCGTTCTTGCTGCACAGAGGCTCTCTTTCATCCACCACGAAAGTATTACTTACTCCTCTGTTGTGGGCATTGTTTTCCATGTTCAACTTGTTGGCGAAATAATTATTTAAAAAATAATTATCCACATAACCATTTCTGATAATAGACATTGGTTTTGTTTTTACACCATCACCATCCATATAACAGGAACTCATTCTTCCAACTATGTGCGGATTCTCGTTTATTGAAATCCACTCAGGAAGAACCTTTTTGTTCAGACTGTCTGTCAAAAAACCGGTTTTATAATACTGTGTATGTCCATCAAGCGCGGAGAACAGCACATTCAGCAGCATGGAAGACTTGTTAACATCAAAAATTACAGGATAATCACCAGTTTTAATCTTCTGTGGACAAAGCTGAGATACTCCTTCATCTATGGATTCTTTTACAAGAATCTCATCATTCCATAACTTCTCGTGACATGAATCGTAAGTATACGAACCACCATATTGACGATCATCATCTTTCCCACACATTAAAAGGAGATTACGTGAGTACGAGGTATCCGCACTACTGACCACCAGCCCCTGAGACGTGGCCATGGCAGAAATATAAAGTCCACTGTTCTCCTTGGCGCTTACGACGGATATTACCCTCTCGTCCGCTGCCATAGCCTTAAGTTCAAGATTTTTGCACCTTTCAAACATGTCATTCGGCTCTATATCAAGAGGATGAAAGGTATCAAAATCCATCTTTTCAAAAGCAAGAAACTCTTTTGCAGGGAGACGTGCATCAGGATCCGGATCAGTATGATTGGCGATACTCAATGCTGCTCTAATGCTTTCATCAATGGCAGACCTGGACAGATCACTTGTAGATACAGTACCTTTTCGATCATCTTTATAAACCGTTATGGCCAAACTTCTTCCGTTGGTAAAAGAAATATTCTCCATTTCAGTATTACGTGATGATACAGACAGACCGGTAGCCTTATTTAATCTTGCTCTGGCTGCATTAGCACCAAGCTGCTCAGCTTTTTCCACTGTATATTGAACAAGATCTTCCAAGTTATTTAATTCAAGCTGAATATCGTCATCCATTTCAATAATTCCAAATAATCACCAATGATGTTAGAATACACTAAATTTATTTAAGGATCTTTAGATTATGCCTAAGTATACAGATTTTTTTCATAAAAATGATATCCCTGATGATGACGGATGGGTTTCAAAAAGCTCTGAAAAGCGTCACGCACGTCATTTGAGAGATGTTGCTATCGAAATTCTTGCCCTCGCAGATTCAGAATTCGACCGTATACCTTTCGGTGATAACGATTCTCTCAGAGAAGCCATGCTGGTTGCCAAAAAGCTTAAACCAAGATCTGAAGAACTGCGCAGACAGATACTGCACGTAGAATCACTAATGAGAGTAGCCTCTGAAGACGATGTTAAGCTTTTCGAAAACATGTTAAAGGCCATTAAAGGGGCAAAGGTTTCTGAAAATGCTCAGTTTCATCGTCTGGAAACACTGAGAGACGAGCTCATCGCCACGGGGATGGAAAAAATCAACAGTCTCATGTCAGAAAATCCGTCTATTGATCGTCAGAAATTGAGAGCATTGGTCTCAAAAGCTCAGAAAGAGGCAGAAAAAGAAAATAGCGATCGTCGTTACTACAGAGAACTATTCCAGTTTCTTAAGACAAACATAAATCAGGAGCAATCAGATGAATAAACTATTCAGTTTTATACTTGCTGGTACAGCAGCTTTATTCAGTTGTTCTGCAACTTGCTTCGCACAGGATTTTATCATAGATGTAAGATCCCCTGCTGAATATGAATCAGGTCATGCAGAAAACAGTATTAATATCGTTTTCAGTGACATTGTTAAGGGAGTTACAGAAAATGATATCAAAAAAGACGACACCATCTACGTTTATTGTCTATCAGGGAAAAGAGCTGAAAGAGCAAAGAATTCCCTTAACAATGCAGGTTATCAGAATGTAATTAATCTCGGCGGATATGAAGACGCGGTAGTTTACTTCAAGGAACATCCAGTCAAATAAAAAACTGTATCTATAATATTACGCAAAAGACGCTGTTTATAAATAAACAGCGTCTTTATTTTATGGATAAGATACAGAGGCAGTTTATCTTGAACCGCCAACTGTTACACTGTCAATTCGCAGTGTCGGCTGTCCCAAACCTACTCTTATAGACTGTCCCTGTTTTCCGCAGGAACCGGTTCCCTTATCAAATTCAAGGTTATTACCAACCATGGAAATATTCTTCATAACTCCTATGGCATTACCGATTAAGGTTGCATCCTTTACAGGATACTTGATTTCACCATTTTTCACACGATAAGCCTCTGTCGCTGTAAATGTAAATTTACCTGCAACGGTATCAACCTGACCTCCACTGAAATCCACAGCATATATACCATCATCAAGACTCCTGATGATATCTTGAGGAGAATCTTTACCGGAAAGAAGATAGGTATTGGTCATTCGAGGAATCGGTTTACAGTAATAATCAGCTCTTCTACCATTGCCTGTTGACTCTTTGCCCATTAAACGGGCATTGAGTTTATCATACATAAAGCTTTTCAGAACACCATTCTCAATCAAAATATTCCTCTTGCTTGGAACACCTTCGCTATCAACATTAAATGTTCCTGTACCATTATCCACAGTGCCATCATCAACAATGGTGCAGAGCTTGGAAGCGACTTCTTCTCCCATCTTATCATGGAAAACAGACTGACCTTTACGACACGCATCTGCTTCCAAACCATGACCTATAGCCTCATGAATGAGAACAGCAGGCCACCCGGATGCCAATACTACCGGCATAGTTCCTGCTTTTATAGGTACTGCTCTCAGATTAAGAAGTGCCTGTCTTACCGCATCTCTGGCAATAGCAAGGTATCTTGGCTCAGTCTCAACCGAGGAAACAGATGAAACTCCGCGAACATAATCATCAGGAAGAACAGGAACGTCTTCGTAGAAAAATGATAAATCGTAGATTTTTCCTGAGGCACTGTGTCCGCTTTCTGAAACACCGTTTTCTTCAACAATGACAGCACAGCTTAACGTAACCTGAGGAGTAATCTCGGCTGCTGTAACACCTTCCGTAGTAAACAGAAGACTGCTTTCATTGGATGAATTCAACCCGATCTTAACTTCTCTAACTCTGCTGTCTAGAGATCTTGCAAATCTGTCAATTTCATTAAGCATCTGAACTTTCTGTTCTCTTCCGATGCTGTTAATAGGGTCGTAATTACCTGTATTGTATATTTTATATGAAGGATTAAGATTCAGTCTGACATCTGAACTGCCACCCTTGTTTGATAAAGTTCTTGCAGCCCTGATCGCCTGATGAAGACTGTGATTATTTATTTCATCCGAATGAGCTAGAGCTGTTTTTTCTCCTAAAACACCTCTGACCCCAAACCCCTGATCTATGCTGAAAGCACCTGATTTGATTTTCTGTTCACTCAATCTCCAGCTTTCAGAAACAGAACACATAAAAAAGATATCACCGAAGTCCACACCTGATGAACACAATTTGTTTATCATTCCTTCGATATAATCTACACTCATGCCATTTTCTGACAGTAATTTCTTCGTAGTAATCTTAACTAAATCACTGGCTGTATTCATATATCTTTCTCTCTTATAACTTCGCTGTCAACGGCATACACTTTCTAATATTCAACTTTAATTCTAAATCAATTTTGTGTTCAATTATCTGAAAATCATTAATTTCTAACGCTTCAGTCACTACATTTCCATCAGGATCAATAATTAATGAATGACCATAACATTCGTATCCGTCCTGAGAAGTTCCATTTAATCCTGCTCCTACAACATATAACTGGTTCTCAATGGCTCTAGCTTTAAGCAGTACATGCCAATGTTTTAAACCTGTTCTGCGTGTAAATGCCGCCGGAACAATTATAATGTCTGCCCCCTGCTGTCTTAATTTCGCAAAAATTTCAGGAAACCGTAAATCAAAACAAATGGCAATTCCGACACGAACGTGACCGACAGTAAAAGTTACAGTTTCAGTTCCAGGTGTGTAAAAGCTACCTTCATCATAAAGAACACCGCCAACCAAAGCTTTAAAAAGATTGATTTTTCGGTATTTAGCGATCAGACGGCCACTTTTGTCAAAAACAGCGGATGTTATATAAAACCTGCCTTCTTCGTATTCAGGCAAAGTGCCTGCAACCAAATAAACGTCATGCTTTCTCGCAAGTTTACCCAAAGAATCAATCGCTGAATTCCAACTGCGGGACAGAATCTCATAATCATGATTATCCCGACTGCAGCATGCAAAATTTTCCGGAAGAACAACCAGAGTCTCACCATCAAAAGAAAGCAGCGACTCAAGCTGCATATCTACCTGAATCAGAGTATCTGCAACACTTCGCTTTCCTGCCGGCAGTTCAATAACCACAACCCTGCAATCATTCATCAGGCCATCACCACATCATACTTTTCACGACGGTACATATGTTCAGCACGAACTTCCACAGTCTTCCCCATAAAGACTTCAAGTTCGGCAAGAGCGTGCTGTTCATCAAGCTGTAAGGCTTCCGCAACATCTGTAGACGCGTATACAATGAACTTCTCTGCCTTATACGCGTGATTTACCCTTAATATATCTCTGAGAATTTCATAGCATACAGACGAAACACTCTTCACTGCCCCTCTGCCCCTGCATTCAGGACATTCACAACAGAGAAGATGCCCCAGACTCTCTCTGGTTCGCTTTCTTGTCATTTCTACAAGACCCAGTTCAGAGAAATCAGAAACAGTGGTCTTAGCTCTGTCTTTAGCCAGTTCAGTGAGAAGTGCCTGCATAACTCGATCTCGGTGGGTTGCATCAGACATATCAATAAAATCAATGATAATGATGCCACCTAAATTTCGTAACCTCAGCTGTCTGGCAATAGCAGCTGCAGCCTCCACATTGGTATTAAAAATGGTATCCTCTAGATTCCTGTGACCAACGAATGCCCCTGTATTAACATCTATTGTTGTCATTGCCTCAGTCTGATCAATCACAAGAGAACCACCACTTTTTAGCTGAACCCGCCTGTCAAGAGCTCTCTGAATTTCATTTTCAACGTCATATAAATCAAAAAGAGGTGTGTCACCTGAATAATGTTCTATCTTACCCACCATTTCAGGAACAAATTCATTGCTATACTTGACAAGCTCTTTGAAGGCGAGTCTGGAATCCACTCTTATCTTATCAATGTCATTGCCTACAAAATCTCGTAAAAGTCTGAAAGCAATGGATAAATCCTCATGCAGAATTGTTCCGGCTTTTGCTTCTTTATAACTTTTTTTGATATTCAGCCACATGCGTTTTAGGAGCAAAGCATCCTGCTCTATTTCCTTTTCACTGATCCCTTCCGCCGCTGTTCTTACAATAAAACCGCCAACTTCTTTATCAACAAATTTTGAAACTATCGATTTTAATCTGTTTCTTTCTTCATCGCTTTCAATTTTCTGAGACACGCCCACATGGGCACTGTCAGGCATAAAAACAAGATATCTGGAAGGAAGAGTAATATCAGTTGTAAGTCTGGCCCCCTTTGTACTGATTGGATCCTTGACCACCTGTACAAGAATATCCTGTCCCTGACGCACCAGAGCGGAAATATCACATACTTTGAAATGTTCCTTTTCATGAGGATTTACGCACTCTGTATGAGGGACAATATCTGAGGCATGCAGAAAAGCAGCTTTTTCATGACCTATATCGACAAAGGCTGCCTGCATTCCCGGAAGGACACGACTGACCTTTCCTCGATATACATTGCCGACCATGCTGGAATTAGAGGAACGTTCAATATAAATTTCTGACAGTAACCCTGAAACAACAAGTGCAACTCGAGTTTCAGACGGAGTAACATTTACCAAAAGTTCATTCATGAATACCACCTTCCATAAAACTGTTCAGAATAATTCTCAATTCCGCCTGAGGCAGACCAATGATGGAACTGACACTACCAGATACGCACTTTATATAACTCCCACCTATCCCCTGAATAGCGTATCCACCGGCCTTATCAACAGGTTCACCAGTTGCCCAATAATCAGAAATATCCTTTTCCGACATTTCGACAAAAGTTACATCGGACTTCACATAGCTACTGACAGTCCTGTCTCTGTCTATTACACTAAGTCCGGTGAAAACCTGATGAGTTTTTCCACTCAGCTTGCTCATAAACAGATGAAACTCTTCGAAATCCGCAGGTTTTCCAAAAATTTCATTGTTCATCGAAACAGTTGTATCAACCCCGACAATAACTGCATCAGGATGAAGACTTAATATTTTTTCCGCTTTAGACAGAGAGAGTCTTCTGACATATTCACATGGAGTTTCAGACTGTGACAATCTGGATTCATCAATATCTGCAGGAACAACTTTAAATGAAAAACCCATGTTCCCTAATAACTCTCTTCTCCTCGGTGATGCGGAAGCCAGAATTATTTCGCGATTATTCATCTTCTTTCTTAGGACTGATTAGATGATATAGAGACATTAAAAAAACATAAATAATAGGCCAACATATGGAACTTGAAAGAGCTGACCAGAAAATATTGTAATCTACGGTAACAACACCGAACAGATGTTCTCCCCAGAATAATACAAACTGACCGATAAAAATAACTGTTCCCACAACAATAGACAGTTCCGGCAAAGAATAGTATTTTATCGAATCAAATTGCGTACGAATCATCCACACCATGAACGAAAAAGCCAAAGCATGAATTCCTAACGTTGTACCAAGCAGGAAATCCATACATAAACCAGTAATCCAACCTGTAAAAACATTCACTCTTGAAGGAATGGCCACAACCCAAACCAGAACAACGAGGCACGCATAATTTGGCAGATAATCACTTAACGATGCAGGAAGTTTCATTATTGAAAGGACAAGAGCAACGATAATTGACATCCATATGAGCAAAAATGAGCCAGTACTCTTAATGGTCATTGCTGCCTCCTGTTGATTTCACTTTATTATCAGTTTTTGTGTTTCCTGAATTTTTTGAGGACTTATCCACAACAAGAGACTTGTCATTCTGTGTAGGAATTGACTTCTGTATAGTTTTTTCCTTTACATTCTGCATCGTTTCTTCTGTATTGCTTGACACTGCCTTGATTTCCTCAATGGTTTCCTGCTCAGAATCAGGCAGCCACAACAGTAACATATACTTCAAACGATCCAAGGTTGCAAGTGGTTGAGCCTTGATTTCCGCAAACTGCAAACCTTCCTTTCTGTCGAAATTGGTAACTCTGGCCACAGGATATCCGGATGGGAAAATCCCACCGAGACCGGAGCTGATAAGCAGATCTCCTACCTGAATATCTACGTTTCTAGGCATGTTAACCACATTGAGTTCATTTACTATTCCAGTTCCCGTTGCGATGGCTCTGATACCATTACGCATAACCACAACAGGTATTGAATGATTCTGATCTGAAATCAGCAGTACACGACTGGTAGAATTTGCTACGCTGATAATCTGACCGACTATACCCTGTTCATTAATCACAGGCTGACCTTCATATGCCCCGTCTTTAGCACCGCGATTAATCATTACAGTCAGTGAAAAAGGATTGGTGTCAACTCTCATAACTTCAGCGCCCATTCGTCTGAATGATTCCTTTATTGGAGAATTATTCAAACGTCTAAGCTCTTCATTGTCATGAATAACACTGTCATATCTGAGCAGTTCTACTCTTATTTCAGAGAGCTGATACTTAAGAAGACGATTTTCGTCAGCGATTTCCTGATAAGATCTCAGTCTTTCATTAGCTGAACTTACTAAGGAAACGGGAGCGTCAGCTATATAGTAAACAGGGGTTAGATAACTTTCTATATGATAGCGGACATCTTTAAAAAGATTGAAACGACTGTCTAAAAGTATCAACACCAATGAAAGCATGCCAACCAATGAAAATCTTATATTGGCTGACATACCTAATCTGTTCTGCATAACGCTCATCCGTTAAGGAATTTATTACTCAAACAACACAATGCCTTTATCGGCCATTTCGAGTGCAGCCCCGCCACCTCTTGCTACGCAGGTTAAAGGATCATCTGCAATAGTAACAGGTACCTTGGTACGCATATGGAGAACCTTGTCAATATTTCTTAAAAGAGCACCGCCGCCAGTTATGGTCATGCCTCTGTTGGAAATATCAGCAGATAATTCTGGAGGTGCGTTATTCAAAGCCATGGCAACAGCATCAATAATACTGCTCAGTGGCCCCTGAAGAGCTTCTAAAATCTCAGTAGAAGTTATGACCAAAGAACGAGGAGCCTGTTCAATAATACTCTGACCGCGAATTTCCATTTCCCTTGGTTCGTCGTCTTCACCTTCATATGCACAACCGATTTCTATTTTGATTTTTTCAGCTGTTACCTCACCGATTTCCAGACGATGCTTATCACGAATATAGTGCACAATAGCCTGGTCAAACTTATCACCGCCGGTTCTGACTGAAGAAGCGTATACAATACCGCTCAGAGCAATGATAGCAACTTCTGTGGTACCGCCCCCGATATCTATAACCATCGAACCGCTTGGTTCAGTTACAGGTAATCCGGCACCGACAGCTGCAGCCATAGGTTCTGTGAGCACATGAACCTCATTGGCCCCGCATACTCTTATTGAATTCTTAATAGCATTTCTTTCTACAGGTGTTGAACCATATGGAACACAAACTAAAACTCTTGGTCCGCTAGAAATCCATCTGAGGAATTTCAGCGATTTGGTAGGAATGGCATGCATAAACTCTTCAAGCATGCGTTCTGTGTACTTACAGTCAGCAATTACACCATCTTTCATAGGTCTTACAACCTTTATATCCTCAGGTGCCTTACCTAACATTCTCTTTGCGGCATTACCGACAGCGATAGGTGTCAAAGGTCTACCTCTGGAAAGACCTCTTTCCTTAACCGCAACAACTGTAGGTTCGTTCAATACAATACCTGTGGATTTAACATAAATCAGCGTATTTGCTGTTCCAAGGTCAATAGAAAGGTCAGTAGAATATAAAGATCTAAGTTTATTAAACATTTATTAAATCCGGATACAACACTTACTCACGGCACCTTATGCCGAGTCTTAAAAGATTACAATGGGGGAAACCCGAGGCCTTAATTTCTACGTATTTACCTTTTTGAAAACTTAATAATTTTCTCCAGGTACTACATTATTCCACATGTGATTAAACAGTAGACTCTACCTTTTTCACTGACTGAATTAAAAATAAAGCATGCTGATTATAACACTAAATAGGTTATCTTTTAAGAAAAACTTGCAAAAGCTTAACAAGCACAGAAATTAAAAATGACCTTTAAATCAGCTATTCAGCACTGACATTCCAACTGATATCGGAGGCCTTGGTGGTCTCAGTCCTTTTTACTTTATAGTAAGACGTATTACCTGAACAGGTGGCACTGTTTGGAGCACAGGAGGAACTTATAAACGGAACATCACATACTGCAGAAGAAGTTATCTGATATTCATACAGAACATCAGAACCGGATACATCATCGCTGATAATCTTTTTAACATCAATGTAAAGTTTATCAAGATAACACCCATCTCTGAATCCGTTACACAAAATATTGCCATCTTCATGAGAAACAGAACTGCAGTTTGCAGGAAGAATTGACTTGGAAGCAGGTTCGCCATCACCCCATAAAAGTGATGAAAGCGAACCGTTGCTTGCTCCTAACGGAAACAGCTGAGCCATTGCAAACTCCGTTCCCGTATGAGCCAGAAGTTCAGCCTGCATTCCGACGGACACGGTCACTTTATTCTGATCACTGTTCATAAGCATACGGGCAGAAACGGCAATAAGCAGGGAAAAAACCACTATAACAGCTATAGCAGTCAGAAGCATAGATCCCCGTTTTCTGTGTAAATTCGTCACCATGTCAATCACCCGTTAAAAATCCACACTGCTGTGTAATTCAAACCTTTGACTTACAGTAATAAAATCATCGCCAGAAGATAATTTTACAGATACAGTAACACCGTTCTGTCCATTCGAATATGTTCCATCATTTAGTTTAAAAATATCAACTTTTGCTCCATGTTCCCCTTCCGCAGGATTGTTCAGAGGGACTGCAGAACCATCTCCCTGTTTATAAAAAAGATGCCCCTGAGTGCTTTGATAATATTTTTTATCGGACTGGCTGTCGGTAAGATACATTACAGTACCGCCACTTATGTAAGGGTCGTCTCCAAAACTTGTAACCTTTACCTTATAAACACCGGCAGTACAGGATGAGGAAACAGAAACGTCATCAGGCGTCATTACATTTTTTAATTCAAGAACTCCGTAAGAATGATCAAGCTTAAGATATTTAAGCCTGTAATTGCTCAGTCCGGAAGAACAGAGAACATCATTTTCAGCCAGCGGAAGATATAGGTACTGCCCCTCTTTTATGTCCGCCACACGATATCTTTCAACAGGTATGGTTAATGAGAGCATGGCACCGCTCCCTGATGAATATATATTTTCTGAAACAGAAATGCTGTACGGCATTGAATTCTCTATCTGAATTCGCAATCTGGCAAAAAGATTATGACTTATAGCAGCCAGCTGCGTTCTGCTACTGATACCGACGTACATTTTGGTTCCCTGCCACAAAAAAGACACGGTAACCCCGCCGGCAACACCGAGCAGTACCATAACAACTACAAGTTCAATTAAAGTAAAAGCTTTATTGCGTTTCATCAGTAGTTACTCCTTATAAAACGATACTCATACGTATCATCACGCGGAGATAACACCTTTATGATAATCATTTTCACTGTCAGCTTGCTAAATCCTGAGAATTCTACATCTTTGTTATAAACATCTATACTGACAAAATAATCTGAATAACTGTTGCACGCAATATCATTACTTGTCTCACCAAGGCTGCATGTATCATTATGGGTATTATCGACAAAGAAAACTGCAGGCACAAGACATTCACTGTCACCACAGACAGCATTGTTAATCCTCGTACAGCTTGTATCACTGCCTGTACACTTATTGTTGTTGCCATAACAGTAAGAATTCAAAGAATCCAAACCGCAAAGACTGTATGTATCAAAATCATCCACGTCATTGAAATTTTCAGGACGAGGATTAGAGCTCTCCGTGGAATCCGGACCAAAATTGGATTGTAACGTACAAGCCCCGAGATTACAGACATCTATCCCCTTGTAACTCACAGACTCACCACAGCGGCAGCCCCCACCCTGATGATCTGATTTCTCATCGTACGCTCTTATTTTCATCTGATTGTATATACGATGTGCCAGCAAATCAGCCTTAACCTGAAAACTAGGCTCAACGGACTTCATCTCCAGTGAACCAATAATGGGTATAAGGCCACTGAGAACAATCCCCATAACAACAATACCGATAACCAGCTCAACAAGCGAAAAGCCTCTATCTTTTACTTCCATGATACAGCCCCCTCGGTATTTACCTTAACTGTACATGAGGCCCCCTCGAACACATATTCAAGAGAAATATCTTCGGAGTTCTGAAGCTGGCCGATTCCATTGAAATGAAACTCGACATCACTGGTACCATTCATGGTTACCTTGGGATTTCCGCCCCGCATTTTCAGATTATTTACTTCGGAACAGTCATTCTTCAGACAGACGCCATAGTCGCCGGAAAGAAATGATTTGAAATAGACATCAGGAGAATCCCCCTGATTAATATTGATGCTCTGCGTTTGCAGTATCAGATTAGATACTTCCTGACACACAGAAAGATGCTCGCCAGAACCTGCTGATAATTTTGGTACGGCGTACACTGACAGAATTCCTAAAATTACTATTACTGTCACCAACTCTATCAAAGTAAATCCAGTAGAGCATCTTTCCATAGCACCACGCTTAATTACTGCTGTGAATATATGGTGTTATCAGACCTAACGCAGGTACATAGGTAAAACTCATATACTTGTCAGTACTGTTGTTAGGAGTTTTGTAATTACCACTTTCACTTCTATCAAGAGACACAACCAGATAATAGTGACAAATACCGTAATTTGCTACAGCACTGCCATTAACAGGACCTACACTGTATGAAATGAAATATTTATAGTTTTCTGAACTGCTGTTCACATCGCTTATGCTGGTAGTAGCCTTAGGAGGGTTCTGCAACATACTTTCCCAGATATGAAGACATTTATCTGAAGTCATGCCGACGTCATAATAAGAAGCATACTCAGCAGTTACAGGAGAGGAAGAGGAATTTATTGCCGTTGCGGCAATAGGATATCCAGGACTCATGGTACCATCTTCAATCTTGGAGGTTGAAGGTGTGGTCAGATAAAAACGGCTGCCATCATAAAGCACGCTGTTAACACCATCAACTTTAGGTCTGCTCTTTGCTTCCCACTGCGCTCTAACCAGCAGAATACCTGTAGCAAAATTACCAGCCACCCCCTCTACACTGGCCTTCTTAGCCTCTTCGGTAACATCTATGAAACGAGGTAAAGCTGTTGCGGCCAATATACCCAAAATAACAATAACAATAATCAGTTCAATCAGGGTAAAACCCTTATTGCGCTTAACATTTTTCATAGTTTTAGCTTTTTTCATCTTTCACTCCTAAAAAGACTACTTTGACTATATCAGGTAAAAACATCCTGTTTAATATTCCTGATAAACAACCCATTATAAGTTAATTATATCTAAAAATCAGTAATTCTCACTTAAAACGCCATCTTTTGCATTTCATTTATTGGGAGACATCTAATTTTTTAAAACAGTTAGATTATCACTTTTAATTTTCTCAAGGTCAAAAATAAAATAATCAACAATACTAATATGTTTGTGTGTTATTTTTATACTATATTTTTGGTTATACACTTGCACAGTTAACATCTAGCACAGGGGATTATTTTGCTATTAACGATTTTACATACATATATTCAAATATATATTTGAAATATTACATCACGTCTCTACT
>NZ_FOXF01000035.1 GCF_900115655.1 Ruminobacter amylophilus
CGTTCCTTACCTAGAATCTCTACAGGATATCCATACTTACACAGAATATTACTAGGAATTTCCCCAGAGAGATACTCTTTATAGAATATCTCTTTGAACTCTTTGGATAACGACAGAATGTTTGCAGTAACTCGAACGGTATACTTGTTGTTTCGCAGAATTTCCTGTTGCTTAGATGAAAACTTTACCTTACTCATGCTATTTCTCCTGTAATTAAAGAATACCACACTCAAGGTAATGTCCAAAACAAGGGATACACTAAAACCCTGGTGTCCACTTCTATGGGGACTCAAATTATCCGTGTCCACACTCAGGGGTACAGTTTAAAGTAGGCTTTAGATATTCATCAAAAAGTTTGATTTGTGCATTCTTCAAATTTGTATTTGCAGTATTAATTTTAGTAATCTTCAAAAAGAATGAATGACCAAATTGATAACTTGTTCCCAGACCAAGCTCTTTCTCAATATATGTATTTAAGTTTTGACAATTTGTAACGTACTGGCTGGCCATCTCTTCAGCCTTATCCTTGCCGATTTCACAGAGAAAATAGAAAATTTCTTGATTAATAACTTCGTAGTCGCATGTATAATTAATCCAGCGGAAACGTCTTCGAAGTGCAAGGTCAAAGGTATCAATACTTTTATCAACGTCATTCATCATACCGATAAAGTATATGTTATCTGGTATTCCAAACAGAACCTTATAAGTCTTATTATCAGTTCCTATTTCAGTTACTTTGTATTGTTTATCTTTTAAATCAACACCTTCGTTGATTAAATTAGAAGCCAATTTACTGTTTGTTGTTTCAATTAGATTTGTGTTGTTTATATTATCTTTATCATTTAATTTATCTCTGTATGGGGTTTCGAGAATTGATAAGGTTTCCCCCAGTACTGAGTTAAGATTAGCTCTATTTATTTCATCTACGATAAAATAGAAATTTTTATCTTTATTATTTTTAGCTTTAATACAGAAATCTTTAAAAATGCCGTTTACCAAATCAAATTTGATTTGACCGGAATCTGTGACTCCACAAGGTCTGAGACCATCAATAAAGTCTTCGTAAGTGTAGTTAGGATGAAATTGAACTTTGGTGAAACAATCTTTTGCTATGCCATTAACTTTGAGGAATTTATCGACCTCATAAGTTTTCCCTGTGCCAGGTGCCCCGTAAAGAATAATGTTTTTATTGTCATCATCAAAACTTATTTTGGTATTCCAGTTCCATAAGGTTTCTGTCATGCACCATAAGTCATAAATTGTTGGATTTTCAGGGAGATCTGCGTTATTACCTTTGATGAGTCCCCAAAATTTTGTGGCTATGAAATTACTTTTTTGGCAAGTATAGTTTAATACATTATTGTCATTATTGTAGTCTCTAAATATTTCTACCCATTTATCAAGCACTTCATCTTTATATATGCCAATTAATGGGTATGGGATTTCCTTTTTATTAATTAAATCTTCTGTTATTGAATTATTATCATTCGTAAGAGTATTCAGATAGATTTCTAATAAAATGGCTTTAGTTAATATCTGATGAGCTGAATATTTCTCATATAACATTTCAATTTCTTCCTTGTTTATTGTATTATCAGTATCAGATATAAAATTTCTTTCAAAAATTTTATTAAAAATTACTTCGACATTATCTTTAAAATATGATTTCGCTCTTTTTGTATCAAGAGTTTCGTTATTCAGATTTTTATACTCATTATTATCGTTATTAACACGATAGATCATGTAATTATTGGAAAAACCTGGCTTACTACTTCCAAATACTGTGCTACCTCGTTCTAAAAAATTACAGATATAGTTTTTATCTTTAGTAAGAGATGTATACATATCTAGTTTTGCACCACCATCATCATTATCTTTGATGTCTTTCCAAGCAGAGCTATAGTCTCTCCACTCGTTAAGTGTTATTTTTATTTTTTTTATTATTGTTTTTTTTTCTTTTGAGTTTATCTTGTATTTTCCATATTCATCACACAGATTATTTAAAATAATATCCATTTAACTTTCCTAATGTATTGCTTATATTAAATAAAAAATATGTTTTAAAATAGCATAAACATTAGAAATTATTTTGCAGTAAATCACAGTTTAGTAACCGTGAGTTGATTTTGTATTCGTATGCTTTTTATTTGACTGGTATTCCATAATTGGTAGCTGAAGTAGTTTGTATTTGTTAAACAATTTATTAAAAAATATTGCCGTTATATTTTAAAATTACTATCTACAGATACATACAAAACATTTGAAGCACACTAGTAAGGATTTTTATGAAAAGAAAAATACTTAAGTATGATAATGTTTTACATACTATAATTCCATGCCCGCTCCCAGACAGCAGTTACGGTATCTCCACACCAGATAGATAACGTCATGGTAGGACGGCGGAACTCTGGCATCTCCTTCCCAGAACTGTACGGGGGCTCCGAGGGCGTGGTTGTCGCTTCTTTCCGGTACGGGGTAAAGCATGCTGAAACGGTACATGCTTTTGCTCATTTCGTTAAAATGAACGCCTCCGCATAATGCCTCATCACCGAAGGTTACCGGCAGAAGTCCTCGCCTGTGGAGGAGATTCATGACTCTTACCGCGAGCAGCGAGGTGTTTTCCGCAACGGAGCCTCCCGAATTCACATACCCGTTCAATGGATACAGAAAACCCCATGATCCGGCACAGTAAAAGAGTTCATCAGACGTTTTTCCTTTGAATGACAGGGTGGCATCAGCACTGCATGAAGCCACAGTTTTTGCATTGGCCATCGTTTTCAGTTCCGGAGTGGTGATAAGGGCAAAGCTTTCATCATACCAGCTGCGGTCAAGCTCCGAGGCATACAGCAGATCCATGTCCATGTAATCGTACCTTCCGCAGTTGAAGTCGGTAAAGAGGTTAAGCATGGTATTAAGCGGAAAACTGTACAGGTGGGCGTGATAAAGACTGAGATCCGAACTGTCAAGCTCTCCGCTTCCCGACGAGCCGATTCCCCGGTCAGGCAGAGGGAGAACAGTGCCGAGAACCGGAGAACATCCCGGTTCCCTGGTGAGCTCCAGAATATAGGCAACCTCCCACATGCCGACAACCAGCCCGGTTTCCGGTATCCCGAGATCATGACTGCAGGAACAGACACTTTTTCTTGAAGCTTTATCAGGTATTCTGTCACCGTGCTCCGAACTTCCCATTGTGGTTCCTCCCACATATATGGGAAGCATGGCGTTATACGGTACTGATTCCAGAATGTCATGAAAGATATCGACTCTTGGACAGGCATAGCCTTTGAGATAATCTGGCTCAAGTGCCGAAGCATCATTTGCCGCAAACAGCATCAGAAAGGCCAGGCATGATGCTGTAGCTGCTGCCTGAGTGCCGGGTTCCCGGCAGCGCAGACTGTAAAATTCATGAGTGTGGTGTTTCTTAAATAGCTGTTTCATAACCGGGTATCCATGGGTGAAGTTTATCTGTTCAGAGGCGGAAGATTTCCGGACTTTAGATTTCTGATGATTCTTATTCTGGAGTTTTCAAGACCTGCGTTAAATTCAGCTTCAGTCTCCGCGTCAGGTTTTAATCCGCAGTAGGTTGCATCGAAAGAGTCTTTAGAATCGCCGCTGTAAATATTATCCGTAATATTTATGTCTCTGCAGACAAGATCCGGTGGAGCATCAAGAGCCGTTTCCGGAAGATCGGCCCCATAGACATCGGAAGGGCGGTCGTCATAGTCATCGGCATACGGAACCATGGTGATTCTTTTCTCTGCAAACTCAAAAGGATTTACCGAGAATGAGCATCCGGAGCTTATCAGCATGGACAGAACGCGGGGTGCCGGCATATCCCTGAATACAGGTTCGTACAGATCCTTCTGTGAGCATATGAGCCTGAGATGTTTCAGTGGCATTTCACTGTTTACGTATATTTTTACGGTCCTGTTCCTGTTATTTTTTGACTTGCGGGGAGATTCATCGTAAGCTGAGTCTGAGTAGTTCTTCATACCGGTATCGGCGGCTTTAAAACCTGCTTTTCCATCACCTGTAACCGAATCTCTCCTGACGCGGTCTTCAGCAGTTTCGGAATGCCTGTGAAAGTCTCCTTTTCCGCTGCCGCCATCATCCCTGAGTGCATCTGATGTCCTGAACGACCTGATTTTTCTATCAGTTTCACTCTTTATAAAACGTACGTCGTTTAAGTAGTCCTTACTCTGATTTTCCTCTCCGGAGCTCACTGCAGGTAAAAGAGCGAAAAGCATCAGCGGAGCGTACAGCTCAAGAAGATAAACAGCGGCCATCATCTGAGGAAATTTCTGGCATGCACTCCCTCGTCCGGCTGCTGATGGAATTCGTTTCATAAAATGTCTTCCCAATCCTCAGATAGTTATATGAAATGTTTCCGCATCAGAACATGAAGATGACTTCGGAAACCAGAATCTCTTCTTCATGAAAGGTGCCGATAATTCTTGAATCAATTGAATTCGGAGCATCTCCCGTAAAAAAGTATTCATCCGGTCCGAGTCTTATGATTTCAGATATCTGATTCCGAACTCCGGCATAATTAAGCGGCGGAATGATATTTACGGCAATTCTCATTACGTTACCGTATCCTGTATTCGGATGTTTTCCGGAGAAAGGGGACTTTATGCCGGTCATTACCACGATATTGCTCCCGTGTTTTTTC
Organism: Ruminobacter amylophilus; assembly: GCF_900115655.1. GTDB lineage: Bacteria > Pseudomonadota > Gammaproteobacteria > Enterobacterales > Succinivibrionaceae > Ruminobacter > Ruminobacter amylophilus. The sequence goes on from NZ_FOXF01000035.1 coordinate 4,673, forward strand.
AGGAGATCTCCGGGACCTGCCGTAAATCTTTTCAGGAGAATGGTGCCTTTTCTGAAGATGGAATGATCACGGAGCAGCTTTACGGCAAGAGGCCTGTTCCTGCAGCATGAGGTATCCGAAGCTTTATCCTTCAGCCCTGACCAATGGGCTTTACGGGACTTCCCTGTATTTTCATTCATTCTTTTCATAAAGATTTCCGGCGAAACAAAATCATCCCGGTAGATAAAGAATCTGCCGAGACAGACCTCCTTCTGCATGTCGAGGCCGATTTTAAGATTCAGCATCCGGAGAGTCGTTACGGACAGGGCAAAAACGATGACTGCCGCAACCATGGTTATTCTCATGAAAACCGTCAGTCTTTTAATAAACATCCTCATCCTTTGCGAGTGTGTCACTGCCTTAATCCTCCGGAGGCCTCCTGCTTTCTTTTCAGAAGGGTGATAATGGCTTCGGTAACGCTCATTCCCTGTCCGGTAAGGGATTCAATGGCAGTTACTTCTTCAGCTTTGGTGGAATAGAGAAGTTTTCTGAAAGGATCCACTGCCAGTCTGCCGATGCAGTTTCCCCGGTCGCTTATCACGAATATTTCAGAGTACATACCGCTCATGGTATGTACTGAACGCAGATATTCATATTCACCCGATGAAAGCGGCAGACGTTTTTCCTGTTCGAGCAGATTAACGGTTTCCGCCTTCTGTCCGAGAAGGTACATGTTGGCGCTGTTTTCGGCAATGGCCACGCCGGCCTCGGAACTGTAGAGATCGTTTACGGACTGGGTTACGGTAACGGCGGCACCGCCGTACTTGCGGAAACGGCGATAGCCGGTTTCGATAAATCCTGAAACGTCTCCGTCACGCAGAAGATCCCAGGCCTCATCGATAATGATGATTTTAGGGCGGTTTCTTTCACCTAGGTACATGTCCTGCTGAATCTGATAAATAAGCTGAAGGAGCACCACCTGCTGCAGATGCTTTCGTCCCTTGAGCTCTTCAAGTTCAAGAACCGTCAGACTGCTGTTAAGCCTCATGTTGTTGTGCCCCGAGAAGAATCTTCCGTATTCTCCCTTTGAGGTAAAGGAATAGAGCTGTCTGCCCAGATCCCTTATTCTGACGTCTTCATGTTTCCCGAGTTCCTCCGCGATGATGTCGACTGAAAGGGAGGTTCCGTGTATTCTGAAGAGATCTCCGGTGATTCTTTTGAGCTCGGCAGTCTGAAAATCCGACAGCTTTTCCGTAGGAGCGGCCATGATGGCCAGAAGTCCGTTGATCATGTCGGCCTCATCTGCGTAATCCCTGATGCATTCAAAGGGATTCAGGGAAACGTCGGAGTTTATCCCGAATGACAGAAAACTTCCTCCCAGGAAATTACAGAGCTTCTCATAAGAACGGCCCACGTCAATAACGTAGCAGCAGGCTCCTCTTGCCAGATAGGAAACCAGAATCTCGTTTACGAGAAAGCTTTTGCCGCTTCCCGACTGCGCCGCGATACAGAGATTGTAGTTGGTGCTGGAGTCGTACAGTGAAAGATTCATAAGCTGTCCGGATCTGCTGAAAAGATTGATTACTCCCGTTCCGGTTCCTGAACTGTCCGCAAAAATCGGCAGCAGGGGCAGAATGTGGGTGGAGCACAGAGTCCGAAATCTCATGAGGGAACTGAAGGCCTGAAGATCGGTGCCGAACGGCAGTGCGTTGATGAATATCGGCAGAATGTAGTATCTGTCCGCCATAAGCTCAAATCCGTTTTCCTTGTAGTAGGCTCTGAGGGCGGAACCGGTGTTTACCGCTTCTTCCGCATCCCTGCAGAAGGTGGTAACCGTCAGATTGAATTTTAAAGGTCTGGCCCCGTTTTCCATTTCCTCATAGATAAGATCGAACCCCTGCTTTTTAACGGCAAGCTTCGGTTCGAATTTAAGCAGGGGACCGTATGCCTGGTTCACAACCCACTGTCTTTTGGCGTTGATTCTGGCCCTGAGTCCGGATATCTCCGGATAATGTATCGTGCCGGTTATCATAAACGGCGTGAATATACCGCGGGTCCCGGTAAACACGTCTGACGCATAGGCTGTGGCATTCCCGAAATAAACGTATTCAGGATAGCGTTTGACCGAATAGGTGTTTACCGTATAGCCGCCTATTTCGAGACAGTCCCTGTTTACGATAAGGTCACTGTCGTAATCCATCAGCTGTTCGCTGATTGGCAGTGTCCTGTCGGCTTTTACGCGACCGGATCTCCAGGAGGCCTGCTTGTGGGAATTGAAGAATGGACAGAGCTCGGTGAGCAGATCATCCGCATTCATCATTCTGCCTCTGATTCCCGCGGTATTGAGAATCTGAATCAGGGTATCCGAAAGCACTTCCGCTCTGTGAATCTCGCCGTCGTCGGGAAGTGCCCGGTCGCACGGAACTGTCAGCGTCACCAGCAGTCTGAAGTTGCGGAGACGGGAACTGATGCCGTGAGGCGGAGTGTCCACGCAACGGCGCAGAAATTCGAGCTTGCTTCTGATAACGCCTGACAGAACACCTGAGTCTCCGAGATTAAGCAGTATCATTTCCTGTTCGCTGAGAAGATTTTCAACTGACGGAGAGGCAAGCAGGGTAAACTGCAGTACGGAGTTTTCAGGAAGATCCTGATTGAGAAGTACTCCGAGACGCTGGGCAATGGTTTCATCACCGCCCGCAAGCGGTTCAGACACGACTCCCGCTCCCAGTGCGGAACCGCCTGAATCGTTAAGATAAAAAAGTCTGTTCCTGTCATTGTAGGCAATTACAGGATACAGACTGCTGAATTTTCCGGTTATTTGTTTAAAGCTCATTTGATTATCACGCAGCTTATGGCCGATGGAAATGTCTCATTATCTGAATAATGTATGTTTTTTTGTGAAAGCGAGTATTGCTGATGTAATCCGGATAGTTCCGGAACAGAGCCTTTTATTAAGGTCGCAGACAGCGTAACACCGGTGGACAATGCGGGAAAAAATATCAGGAAGGTGATCCTGATGAATTGAATAACGATATGGATCTGAACGGATGTGTGTGAATTATGAAAAAATAGCAGAAAGTGTCCGAAATGAGAGCATAAAAAATCAATGAAAATATCTGACTTCTCCAGCATCACAGGAAAGCTTAATCTGCAGGCCGTCATAATGTTTATGACTCAACAGATGAACAGACCTGTTCATTTTCATACTCATGTCCGGATCGCCTGAACCATCCCTGATTTAAGGCGGTCTGAATTCCTTTCTGATTCGGATTAATCCAGCATTTGATTTTTAAGGTGCTGAATTACTCAGTACTTTTCAGAATTTGTCCGCAATATTTCCCCGACAGCAGGTATTCTTCATGAAATCTTTTGTAAGCATGATCCGGCAGAATATGACTGCCTTAAGGAAACTGTTCTCTTCAGGCAGAACAATTGCTGGGGAAATTCCCCGTGAGAGAGAACAGCCGGGAAAAGTGTTTACCGGAGGTTCCGGAAAGGTCTTATCCCGGGAACAGGTCTTCCTGACTCAGAGTGAAAAAAACTTAAGAGACCTTGACATGCCGGAGGATCTTCTTGATGTTGATGATATCCTTAAACTTTATGAAGATCTTATAGGAAAAATCAGGGATATTCTGCCTCTTACCGATAAGGAATTTTCTGACTGCCTGATGCCTCTTATCAGAAATTTCATCTCCTTTGCCTATACTCTTCCGGCATCGGAGTACTATCACCATCATGATTTTCTGGGACTGGTAACTTACAGTCTGGAAACCGCGTTTTTCGCCTCCAGAGCTCTCTTTGATGAATGTATTGACTTTCATCTTCCGGGAGGAGAAAGAACGGCAAGGGAATCAAGAGTGGCGGGATGCGTCTTCGCCTCAGCCATGCTTCATGACGTCGGAAAACCTCTGGCGGACCTCAGAGTCTATACCGACCGCAGATGCAGACTGAAACATGAAAATGAACAGGAGGCTCCGGGAACACCGTCGTTACTGTCCGCGGACAAGGGGAACGGAGAAACATGTACTGCATGTCACGACAGATGGAAGGGGGAATGGAATCCTCTTGATACCGGTCTTTACGATTTTTTAAGAAAACATCACTGCGGAGGTTATCTTTTTGAATATGTACCTCTGAGGGGAAAGAGACATGAGTAGCTTGCCATGATTGCAGCCGGTGCGGTCATCCCGCAGACCTTTCTTTCCTGGATGCTTAAGGATCCGGATCTTCTGGAGCATACCTATGCCTGCATAAGCGGTGACAGAAATTCGCTTTTTTATGATCTGGTCAAAAGAGCCGATATCCTCAGCGTTAAGTATTATCTGACTGAGATCAGACTGGGAGGTGTCAAGGCCGGAATCATGTCTGACTCCGGCGACGGTCCTGTTCCCCTGAATGAAGAAATCATGATCTGCAATCGGAAAAGCGGCGCTCCGTCGGTTTCAGGAACTTCAGGAGAAAATGATGTTTCACTGAAGATAAAGCGCAGATTCAATGTATTCAGAAGTATCAACGACAATACGTCTGGCGTCGTGGAACTTGCAGTGGAACTCCTCCAGCAGAGAATTGCCGATTCGTCAAATCCATGTAACGCTCCGGACAGCTGTCTGTTTTTTACGGATCGTGAATGTCTGCTCTGCGTGAATACCTTTAATTTCTTCAGCATGATGGCACCTCTTAAAAACACCGGCATGGCCGCGGTAATAAAAGACAGCATGGATCTTTATGAGAAGCTCATTCTTACTGGAATAGGAGAGTATGCAGGGGGTTCATCATCCATTATTCTGCATAGGATTCTGGTATCCTTTGACGGTAAGGAGCTTACGGAACTCCGCGGACTTAAAATCGTGAGACCCGAGTTCCTTTTCGGAGGTCTGAAACCGGCTCCGCTTACCTCATATTCGGGTGACATGCTTAAGGCTTATGACAGTCTCTGCGGTCGTCTGGCGGATTCTTCCGGTCTTTCAGAAACAGTATCTGATGTTAATGATAATTCCGGTTCAGGCAGACATATTACTGTCAGTCAGTGTCTTGATGCCGCTGAATCACTGAAGGATAAAGCATCCTCCGGCTATATAAAAAACCGGACTGATACTCCTGAATCAGACCCCGTCTGCAAATCAGCCGCTGCAGATTCTTCAGAAATGAAAGAGACAAGGCAGGCTGATGGTGAAACGCCGGAACAGACTTCGAATATGAATTCATTACAGCCTGTTCCGGATAATTCCGGTGCTGACGATAACTCTCATGAGACAGAGCCCGTGAAGAACATCAGTCCTGATGCTTCTTCCTCAGGTTTGGAATCTGACTGCGGGATATCCGCAGCCTCCGGGAATGTACGGGATGACTTAACGAAAGACATCTTTTCTGCGGTGTCAGTACCATTGGGGCCTCAATACAGGTTAAGTTCTATGTTGAATGAAGCAGCTCAGGTTACAGAATATGCCGGCAGGGACAGTCCTGCGTCTCAATCCTTATCCGATATGCTTTCTGAAAGCGTGGTTCTTTCTGAAAGGTCCTACAGAAACACCGGAGACGGTAAGAAAAGTGTAATACATGGTGTAAAATACGGTGTAAATCCATGTAATATCCGGACGGACGGGAATGGTACCTTATCTGTATCAGCGATAAGGCAGGCTGGAACTGACAGGTCATTTAAAGAGGAGGGAATAACTGAGGCCTGCAGTTTATCAGATTCTTATGCAGGATCTGTATGCGACAGCGGGAACAGAAAAATTCAGCTGAGCGGGATGCTGTTCGGCGGAGATTCTCCCGTAGGCAGAAAAGTCACGGATAGGAAGCATATGACCATTGAAATGTTTGCGAGGATTCACCGAAACACCGGAAATCAATCCGAATCAGGAAAGGGAATACTTCCTCAAAATAATGATGAACGGATGAATCAGGCTCTTAACAGTCACATATTCGGCAGTGATGGCGACTTCGAAGAAACAGGAAATCCATCCATCTCGGATCATGACTGGCTGAATAATCCCATGAGAATCAGGCCGGAAATATCAAGACCGAGAGACGCTCACGGACGTTTTGTAAAAATGACGGGAGTTAAGAAGAAACTTCCGGGGAGAGACGGTCACGGGGACTCATCCTCCGCAAAAAATTCAGCTTCAGGCAGGGATCCTGCTCATGCTGATAACCGGATGTCCGGAAAGACCAGTGATATTTCCGATACCTCCGACCTGTCGGTGACAACGGACAGAGACATGCTTAATCTTAAGGAAATAGAGTCAATGCTGGAGAAAACCGTATCATTGAGTGATGATGTACTCTACCGATCATTTAAAGCCTTTACTTTTAAGCAGATAAACAGTCTGGCTTCGAAGATAAAGTTCAGAATAACCTCGCGCGGTCGCAGTATCAGGTTACTGACACAGATAAGAACTGATACCGTTGATATGGGCAGACTCAGCAGGGACTACAGGAAATTCTGCTCGAGAATCTCTCCAGTGTTTTTTAGAGTGTGTCAGGATTTTAACGATATGACAGTGGATCGGAGTGAGTTTGCTTTTGTTGAACCGGCGGTGGGAGAGGTTATCAAATATCCGCAGGCTAAAGTGGCCGGGGCTCTTCAGAAACTCACTCCCGTACAGATGAAAGATATGCTGAGGCTTTTGCTGGTGAAGAGTGTCCAGTTACGGTAAACTGTAAAGTGTATACTGTTTTCTTGTGAAGTACAGCCAGGCCTGACTGCCGGACAATCTCAGTGATATGATGAAATCAGAATGAGAGTTGTTCTTTCCGGTTTAATAATTGCAACAGTTGAAAACTGTATTTCAGATCAGCTTATTTTCATTGATTTAGGAACAGGAATTCCTTTTTTTATTCTGGTTTCGATCATGCCGGCGGCTTTCAGTATGACTTCCAGACTGATATCCGGAATTCTGCTGTTCTGATCGAGATAATCTGCAAGGTATTTCTCCGATTCGGAATCGATTCCCATTCTGGAACATACTATCCATGAAACGCATTCCGCCTCGAATTCTTTTATGCCGGCATCAGTTATGTGTTTTCTGTCCGGCCATGCTCGTTTGTCGACAGTGCCCAGATGTCCGCAGTAGAGATGTCCGAGTTCATGAAGAACGGAGGCAAACATTTCCACCGGCGGAAGATTTCTGCTGACGACATGATTGTAGTGAACCTTCAGCTGATGTCCTCTGAATTTCTGCCAGGAACCAATCCCGGCTGTTTCAATGTAACCTGCGGCGGCGGTGCTGAAATCTGACGGATAAAAGGCTATTCCGTCAGCCGGAACTGCGTTCAGAAGTCGGTCAAGAGCGTAACGGCATTCAGCTTCACGCGAACGGTCATGTATCTTGAAAGGTTCAAGTAAATCCTCCGGAAACGGATCCGGACCGTCAGTGTCCTGAAGATCAAATACAAAATTTACCGGTCCGAAGGGCCGAAGTATCACCAGAGGTCTGGCACCCGGTTTAACGGTTCTGTTGAAGTCTGTCTTCCATTCCTTTGCCGTGGCGACAAAAGTGCATCCTGGACGCTGAATGTGCAGCAGAAGGGCGTTATAGGGACCAATTTTCGGGAACCTTCTTATAAAACCGCACAGCTCACGGAAGTCATGTGATGCTGAATAGAAGCCTACGCGCTGAAAGAGCTCGTCAAGTTCTCCGGGGCCGTCATTTACGGACACTAATTCTCGGTCACCGCTGCCGTAATCATTAATGGCAAGTGATTCGGTTATGTACCTGTATTCAGTCTGCATGCATGTTCCTTTCAATATCTCTTAATATCAGTATGATAAATAATACGGATTAAAATAATTGCCGTTTTCAGTGCTGTGTATATGATAAAACACGTTTAAAAATAATATTGATTTTTGTATTAAAAAGCAGAGGTACGTCAAACAAATTGACTGATGACCGGTAAAGAAAGTGAAGTTGTGATCTTTGATTCATATTGATACTGAATTTTTATTATCATTAATTATCTGAATAAAAAACATTGTCTGACAGAGGATTTACGAATGAAATTTGGGATTACAGATATTATTACCACCGTGGTTAACACTCCCGGCAGAGCTCTCGCCAGGTCCTTTATAGACAATGTTATTCGCGACAGGGTTGAACCGGTCATAGGTTCGATTCTTTACTGCGATCTGGCTCTGGGATACATCGAACATTCCGGCATATACGTTGGTGGCGGCAATAAATGCATTGTTGAACTGCATAATGACAACGGTACCTGTATTATTCAGCGTGTATCCCCTGAGGAGTTCACAAGTGCCGGAACCGGATTCAGCATTTACGTTTCCTGTGAAGGTACCGATGCCGTCGGCGGGAAGAAAATCGCAAAAACCGCACGCAGTATGGTGGGGAAGTGTCTCGGCAGATATTCACTTACCGTCAACAACTGTCATATGTTTTCTGATTACTGCCTGAGATGCGCGGATAAGAAAACATGTGAATGCTATGAACCTGAAGATTATGTTAAGCATTTTCTTAACGGAGAAATGACTCTTACACACCTGAAGCAGTCTGCCAGAGAGATTATCGGCGCAGACAACTGGCTTGTATGGAAGAGAGATTAGCATAACGGAATCCGGCAGATTTTCATTCAGAAACGTTACGCCGGTCAGGCAGGTTTTGCTGCTCTGACCGTTCCGATTTCCGTATAGCGTACGCCGTCAGCCGTAAAATCCGATTTCATAAGAGAAATCCTGTCCGCAGTCATTGATACCGGAACAGTCTTTATTTTTCCGGCCGTCTCCGTGTCTGAAGTTTTTCTCAGCAGTGTAATATGCGGTCTGAAGTCTTTTCCGTCAAACGGAATGCCGTTTCTTACGAGAGCACCGCGTATGTCTTTTACAAGCCTCACGAGCCTGTCGTTTCTGCAGATGCCGGTCCAGCAGATGTTTCCAAAGCAGCCGTTCCGTCCGAGGCGTATTTCAAATGGAGTAAAAACAGCCTCTGAAATGGCGTTCATTATGATTTCAGGATCATCATGATCGCCGATGAATGCCAGCGTAAGATGAAGATTATCAGGTGGAGAATACCGTCCTGTAATACCAAGGTTCCTCATTTCCTGCTGGATTCTGCAGAGCTCCGCGGTCATTTCATCAGAAAGCCTGATAGCTATAAACAGTCTCATACTGTCTCCGTATATCCTTTTATGCACACCGTGCCGATTCGTGTCTCCGTCTGAAAAACGAAGACATAACTTATTTGTCCCGTTTCATTATGACATAAATAACATCGCCGGTACGTATTACCGGAGATTCTGCATGAATGAGTCGTGACAAATCAGTCGCATAATATATTTAGCTCTTTATAGATGTTAAAAAATTAACAATTGTATAGAGAATTACCTTTTATAAGCTGTTATAATACGCCCACGGAGATATTGGAGAGAATACATGAAATTCAGAGATGACGTAAAAAAGATTAAGGCGCTTGCGGACGAAAACCGACTGGCCATAATGCTTCTGCTTCAGGGCGGAGAAAAGTGCGGCTGTATACTTCTTGAAGAGCTGAATATCACCCAGCCGACTCTTTCTCATCATATGAGACTTCTCTGCGACAGCGGTCTGGTCACAGGACGCAAGGAAGGTAAGTGGATGCGCTATTCCATTTCACCTGAAGGAGCCGTTGCATTCAGAAAGATGATTGAATCATATGTACGATATGATGTTTCGGGAACAGAATGTGTAACGGATTGTGCTGCATGCGGATGTTCGCAGCACTGGCCGGAATAAAGCCGGCTTAATGACGGATTCCTTACCGTTCCCGTGCGGTTTCGCTTCAGCCGGGGATCCGATAAAGGCAGACACAGTATCTGCCTTTATTTTTTTTTAAGTTACATATTGATATATGTCAATATGTGTATATAATGTGAGAAAAAAAAGCAAAACAAACAATATAAGAAGATGAAAACAGGAGATGTCATGAGTTCAGGTGATAAATGAATAAATACCTTTCCTGATAATCTCCGACCGCGTCAGGAATGTAACAGGAGCTTCGTCATGCTCCTTTTCTTATCATGATTCCAGCGTCAGCAAGATTCAGTGACAGGGCCTGTTCGTTCCAGGTGAATTCAGTCCGGCTGACGTTCCGGTAAATATACATATTCAATCTCCGCATAGTATACGCTGATATAATCTGTAATCTCCGCAAAATTCACGATAACGCTCTAAAGCTAAACTCCATACCTTAAGTCCGTATTTATTTATCAACGGTTACCCAATTATTGAACTGTGTCAGAAAAGTGAATGATGAACGCCGTAATTTTGTGATATTAAAGCATTTTATCGGAACAGCAGGTTCAATCATAGGTCAGGTGATCATAGAATTAAATAAGGAAAGCTGTTTGTTCAGATAATCATAAATACAGCTTACGACAGATGAATAATAACTGTTAAGAAGGAAATATTTTAAATCGTAGGATAGGGGTTAATTTTTATGAATTTAAGTCGTGTTCTGCCTCTTTTGTGTGTTGCTGCATTTGTCATGACGGGTGTATCCTTTGCCGACACTCCTCAGCCGCTTGCCTGGAATGCCCAGAATTCCTCAACCGTTCCCAATCAGAAGGGAAAATCAAAGTATCCGTCTTTTTCGGATTCTCCCAAAAGAGATTACGCTGATGCCGTGATGCTTCTGCCTCCTCCTCCAGGAGAAGATTCCAAAGCCTTTGAAATCGATAAGGATATCTATAAGGATAATCTGAAAAAATACAAGGGCACCAAGACCTGGGAGGATGCCAGACTTTCAGCAAGACTTGACGGTAATTCAATTGCCGCATTCTTTTCCGACGCCATGGGTATCAGAATGAGCCGTGAAAAAACACCTAAGCTTTTATATCTTATCGAAAACAGTCTTGGTGATTTTCTGGAGCCGGGCAATAACGCCAAGCGCTACTATAAGCGCAAGCGTCCGTATGTGTATTTCGGAGAGCGTACCTGTTCTTCCGTTCAGGATGATCAGGGACATGCCAGGGACGGCTCATATCCTTCAGGATATTCAACCTACGGATGGGGGATTGCCCTTATTCTCACTGAAATCAATCCGAGAAGAAGCAACCAGATTCTGGAAACCGGACTCAGACTGGGACAGAACCGTGTAATCTGCGGGTTCCACTGGCAGTCTGATGTTGACTGGGGACGTACCCTGGCTTCTTACGTGGTCGCTGAACTTCATACCGTGAAGAAGTTTAATGAGGCTCTGGCTGAAGCAAAGGCTGAATTTGAAGCTGCTGTCGAAGAACAGAGACAGTCAAAACGGTTTGCAAGATAATCTGCTTTATCAGACATCAGAAAGAAAGAGGAAGGTGCCGGTGCGCCTTCCTCTTTTTCTGTGTGTCCTGTAAAAAACGTAAAGCTTCTGAAAACTACTCTTCGCAGACTTTGCCTTCTTCGGCTGCGCCGGAACCTTCGGCACCGGCTGCCGGAGTTCCTTCAGCCGTACTGTTTCGGTTTGCGTATCTGTTTTTGGCCTCGTTGGCACGATCAAGATCCTCGCCGCATAAAGGCCAGCCGCCAAGTTTTCTGAATCTGTTGACGAAATAGCAGAAGAGCTCAGCTTCACGATCCGTGTCATAGGCGGCATCATGTGCGCTCCCCGCATCAAACGGAATGCCGGCTGTTTCGCATGCAACCGAGAGAACCGAGTGCCCCAGAAAGAGTGAAGCCAGCGTTGCGGTGTCCATTACGGTGAACGGATGAAACGGATTACGCTTGAAATTCAGTCTTTCAGCTGCGGCCATGATGAATGAATGGTCAAAATGGGCGTTGTGACCGACAAGAATCGCTCTCTTGCATCCGGCCTTTTTAACCTTCTTGTTCAGCTGTTTGAAAATTGGCAGAAGGCCAACCTTTTCATCAAGTGCTTCACGAGCCGGATCAAACGGATCAATTCCCAGAAATTTGATGTTGGCTTCTTCAATGACTGAATTCGGAAAAGGTTTGATATTGCAGTGAAACATTTCATCCTTTTCAAAATCTCCGTTTTCATTGATTTTGAGTGTGCAGAATGCTACTTCAAGAAGGGCGCTGTTTTTAGGATCAAATCCGGCGGTTTCCACGTCAACCACTACCGGGTAGTAGCCTCTGAATCTCTGGGATATGTCCTGAAGGTTGTCGCTGTTTTCAGCTGCAGTGTTATCTGTCATCTTTATGACCTTTGACTTGTGTTTGAGTATTACGATCAGGCATTCCGTACAGGGGCCGGAGCGTTATTCGGCGTAAATGATACAATATAAGAACTTTTATTACAATTTTTTTGACCCGCGGCAGATTACTGCGGAAATTCTGAAAACGGGCCGTATGTAAGCTTTTTAGCAAAAATTATAATGATGATATGTTTTTGAAATATAAAAATTTTTTCAAAAAGGTAATAATTTGACCTACCATTTCTTTAAATTGCTGTTATAATCATCAATGCGCATCTGATGCGCTTTACTGGTTTAAGAATAGCATGAGAAGCAAGATACAGACACCGCGGCTCATGTGATGTCTTACAGTGTGTGTTTATAATAATGATAATATGTCGTTCAGCGTTTCGGGGATTTCTTTGTTCTCACCTGTCCGGACATGAATAAATCAATCAACAAATAAAGCATCTAATGAACTAACTGAGTTTTAGTTTTAATGAGGAATGTTTGTAAATGAAAAATAATATCTTGGCCGCAGTCGCCTGTCTGCTGGCTCCAGTTTCTTTTGCCGGTGAAATGAATTTACCTGATGGATACGAAGTAGTTTCTTCAGAAGAAGCATCCATGGTTATCGCAAATACCTCAACCCACGGTTTAATGTCTTACAACAGAATTTCTGCTGAAGGCAAAAAATCTTTTATCGAAAATGATATCACAGAGATTATCGACTCATTCAGCTGTCAGGAAGGTACTCTTTTTGATTCCGTTAAGCTTATCGGAACCAAGTGCAGTTTCGGCGGCGGCAAGGCCATCGATATTGTAATGTATCTTGACGGCGGCAGAGACGTGATTCACACCGTTTCAGTAAATGAGAAGGTTAAGAAGAGCGATGTTGTGACATTCACAGAAAACTTTGCTACGGAATAATACATATTATTCCGAGATAAGGTAACATATAGACTGTTAACTTCCTTTTTGCTTTCGCGGAAAATAAAAGCAGATGAATTCCCTAAGGCGTTTGTCTGTTTAGATCGATAGTATAATTCTATTGTATTAACATTTTACCCGTATGATTTTCTGCCGATGGTTGAAGGGTGGTTCAGCTAAAGGAACGTAACCGGAGTTATCCGGTTACGTTTTGCTTTTTCCGGCAGTCGGAAAATTTTAATGTGAAAAGCTTCGGTCTCTAATAATCTGTATTCAGGCGGATGCTCAGAATTACCGCCTTTATTTCTTTCTTTGATGCGTGCCGGGTCTTATTATTCTGATTAACCTGTAAGACATGCCGGATCAAATACGTATCTGCGGTTTAAAAAGTCCTGCAGTTCCCTTATCTGTATCAGTTCTCTGTTATCGGCACCGGCCTTGAATGATTCAAGTTGCGTGAGAAGAGATTCCTTCATTTCTTCGGTAAGTTCAGGAAGAGGAACTGAAGCAAACATTTCTGAATTGCTTCTGATGAAATCAATGAACTCCCGACTCTGATTCACAGAGAGTTTCTGCAGGGCGGAGGTCACGATGTCTTTGTCGTCATCAGTCTCCAGGGCTTTTGACACGGATGCCAGCGGAAAGAGGTTCAGAAATGTCTGCTTCATCGGATTGACCGCGATTCCGGAAGCAAGATTTCTGATGTTCTGTCTGTTGTTAAAGTGCCGCAGATAGAGATGGTCACTGGCCTTTTTACCGTCATTTACAGGATAATTGTCCCAGATGAACGGTTTTCTGCCGAGAAGTTCTGCGGCAAGTTTCAGATCACCGGCGGTATAGTCGGTACTGATAACCTTTGAGCCCGTCCAGAAAAAGTCCACGTCCCGGGGAATATCCCTGAGAAGGTCCTGATAATATGTTTCCGGCATTCTGCCGAATACTTTTTCAAGAATCGGATCCGTGGTATAGAAGCTCGAGCAGGTTATGAGGTGAATTCCGTGCGGTCTGACGATGCGGTAGCATTCTTTTATGAAGGTGTTCTGCAGAGCTCCCTCATGCTCCAGAGAAATTTTCATGTCGTCAAAAAGAAGCGCGAAATACTCCGGCTGCAGTTCAGTGACAAGCTTCTGCACCTGTTTCATGAAAACTGGAAGATATTTATCGGGATCTGCTGTTGCGCCCAGCGGAGAAAAACCGATGCCGAATTTCATTCCGCATGATTTTACTCTGTCAGAGAGACGTTTAAGTTCAGAAAGGTATTCTTTCGTGAAGTCCTCAAACCAGATCCTTCTGAGACAGGAATCGTTCTTTGGCGCGTATATATAGAAGTTGAGTCCGAATCCTTTCAGATTTTCTATAAATGCCATTCTGGTTTTCATGTCCCACGGGGTTCCAAAAAATCCTTCTATTATTCCGGCCGGAAAATTTGCCTGTGAAGCGTTGTCAGTCATGATTGTTCCGTTTATGCTGCAGATGAGGTGAAAAGCGGTAAAAACGGTAATTTTTAGTTTCCGGAGGGACGGAAAAACCTCATGTCCCGATGCCTGCGGGGAAAGGTACATACCGTTTAACATAATATGTCTGTCATATTAACAGCAATGTCTGCAGGAATACAGTCCGGGAGCTCTGATATAAGCAGTGCTGAACAGTTTTTGAATTTAATTTGTTTAAAATTTAAACATAATGTCTTTAAAAACGTCAAAATGTTGTTTTTTGTGAAGTCTGTCAGAGGTGACTGGGGTATTTTTGAGTTTACACAAAACCTTTGTCGCATTATAATGCGGTAATTTTTAATACTTTTAAGTATGTTTCCTTGCTTTAGGCGTAAGGAACAAAACATTTTGACGTCTTTGATTCTAAATGCTTTTTAGAATCTTATAGAATTTGACTACTATTATTTTGAGGTGAAAACATGCAAGTTTCAGTTGAATCATCAGAAGGTTTAGAACGTAAGATTAAGGTTGTAATTCCAGCAGAAGAATATAAGAATACATATTACAAGGTAGTACGTAAAATCGGTAAGACCAACCGTATCCCTGGTTTCAGAAAGGGTAAGGTACCTGATGATGTAGTAATCAAGCAGTTCGGTTACCAGGTTAAGGATGAGTCTGTAAATGAACTCATCAGCAAATCAATGTATCAGGCTCTTAATGAAGCAAAGATTGAAAACCTCGCAGATTCAATGCCTTTAATCGAAAACATTGAAGATACCGGTATCAGCAATGACTTCGCATATACCTTCTCTGTAGAAGTATATCCTGTTGTTGACCTTTCAGAAGGTGTTGACACCGTTGAATTCAAGAAGGTTGTCGGTCAGATCACCGATGAAGACATCAACAAGATGATCGACACTCTCTGCCGTCAGCAGGGTTCATGGGAAGCTTCAGAAGCTGAAATCGCCAAGGAAAACCTCGTACGTATCGACTTCGAAGGTTTCAAGGACGGTCAGTCAATTGAAAAGACCAAGGCTCAGAACTACCCAATCATCGTCGGTTCAAACCGTATGATCCCAGGTTTCGAAGATCAGTTACTCGGTCACAAGGTTAATGATGAATTCGAATTCAACATTACTTTCCCAGCTGACTACCACGCTGCTGATTTAGCCGGTCAGGAAGTTTTATTCAAGGTTAAGGTAAACGAAGTTATGCTCCGCAAGCCAGCTGAACTCAACGATGAACTCGTTAAGAGCTTCGGTGTTGAAGGCGGTGTTGACGCATTCCGTGCCGACGTTAAGAAGAACATGGAACGCGAACTTAACCAGGTTGTATTCAGAGAAAACAGCGATGAAGTTATTTCCAAGCTGATCGCCAAGTACGGCAACATCGAATTACCTTCAAGAGAAGTTGAAAACATGTTCAACAACATCAAGAAGAACCAGAAGGATGCTGACGAAGCCAAGTTAAAGGAATCCTGCGCTAACATGATCAAGCAGAAGATCATCATCGGTGCCGTTTGCAGAAAGTACAACATCACTCCTAGCGAAGAACGCGTAAATGCATTCATTGATTCTATCGCTTCAGCTTACGATCAGGCAGATGAATTCAAGAAGGCTTTAGCTAAGAACCCTGAACAGCTCAACAACATCCGTAACCGTGCTATGTTTGAACAGATCGTTGACGAAGTTCTCGCAAAGGGTAAGGTTACCGAAGAAAACAAGAGCTTCTACGAACTCGTTAACCACAATTTCTAATTGATGATTCACACTGCCTGAAGGCAGAATGAATTACGATTAAATATAATCATGAAAGGATTCGCACAGCAGCTGCGAATCCTTTTTTGTTTCCGAAATGATGAATAATCCGCTGATTTTTCCGAAAAAGCATGGCTGTGTTTATGGGACTGAACTGACATGCAGGAAACGCATATGCGAAAACAGGATATAAGAACGACGGGGCGGTAAACAAAAAAATCGGCGGTCACGCTGAGGTGACTGCCGTAAACACTATCAAAGAAATAAGAGGCTTATAATTATGATAGTTCAAATCTCTTTGAGATGGCATGCAGGCACATAACCGTATCTGCACGCTTTTACATAATAATTCTTTGCCTTGTTCCTTTTTCCAAGCCCGAACTGATAATGAATGCCTGCCTGATAGCAACCGTTCTTGTTTCTGTATTCATCACAGGCTTCCCTGTAAAAATCTATGGCGTCAGCCAGACGATTCTGATTGCTCAGATTTTCCGCTTTGGTCATGCAGTCGGATGCGCTGTCGCAATCGGGACCAAAGAAAGCGGCAGAATCTGCGCTGATAAACATAAATGCTAACAATACCGCGATTCGTTTCATATGACACTTCTCACGAAAGGCTATTCGACAAATACCGCATATTTACAAGTATATCCAAACTCATTACGAATCCTTATAAAAAAGTGTCGACTGATGCTTATAATTTTAGTTAAGTCTAATTTTTGAAGTGTGATTCAACAATTTTTTAATTAGTGTGAGACTGTTCAAAATATAAGCGCCGTAGAGATTTCAGGAGCTGTTTTCTGCGGGTATTTACTGTTTGAATTTTAATCTCTTTATACGGATTTGCGGGATCTTTTTCCATGGTGAATCAGTCAGTATTTTCTCTCTCCCGGATGCTCAGTTTTTCAATCAGATACCGGGGTGCTGTTTACTGTTCTCCGATGTGAGGAAGAATGAAGAACGGTCTTTACGAACCGACTGCGTTATGAGCACCGGTAAACCGGTTTTACCGTGCGAACTGAGGTTCGGATCTGTAATTCTGTCGTAATTTTAAACAAATAGACGCCGTGCGATATGTAATATGTGTTCTATGGTGTGTTTTGAGGCTGTCGTTATGTAATTATTTAACTTTTTCATATATAATTGTGCCTCAGTTATTCTGCGGGCTTCATGTTAGGTTCCGCCCGCTTTCTGATACAGAATTTTTTTAAGATTTTAGAGGAATTGGATTATGTCAGCAAACACTGATTCAACCACTATGTCCACACTGGTTCCTTACGTTATAGAACAGACTGCAAAAGGAGAAAGATCATATGATATCTACTCCCGTCTGCTTAAAGACCGTATAATCTTCCTTACCGGAGAGGTAGAGGATCATATGGCCAATCTGATCTGCGCTCAGCTGCTTTTCCTTGAATCAGAAGATCCTGATAAGGATATCTACATGTACATCAACTCTCCTGGCGGTGTCGTTACCGCAGGTATGAGCATCTATGATACCATGCAGTTTATCAGACCTGATGTTGTTACCGTATGTATGGGACAGGCCTGCTCAATGGGCTCATTCCTTCTTACTGCCGGTGCAAAGGGCAAGAGATATTCTCTTCCAAGTTCAAGAATCATGATTCATCAGCCGCTCGGCGGATTTAAGGGACAGGCCTCCGACATTGAAATCCATGCCCGTGAAACTTTAAGAATCAAGGATGAATTAAACAAGAAGCTTGCTTTACACACAGGTCGCACCTATGAGGAAATTCTTGCGGCAACCGACAGAGATAACTTCATGTCTGCCGAAGAAGCCAGGGACTTCGGTCTGATTGATGATGTAATTACCAAGCGTCCATAATTCATTAAGGTTGTCAAATGTCAAATAATAAAGATAATAAGAACGAACCGTTACGCTGTTCCTTCTGTAACAAATCTCAGTTTGAGGTACGCAAACTTATCAAGGGTGTAGACCAGGGCGTTTACATCTGCAATGAATGTATTGACCTGTGTAATGACATTATTACCAAGGACCGTCTCAAGTCTGAAGCTTCAGAACGCAAGGGCGATATCTCCAAGGAACTGGAAGCTCTTCCTACTCCGCATGAAATCAAGGAACATCTTGATGACTATGTAATCGGTCAGGAAAGAGCCAAGAAGATCCTTTCCGTTGCGGTATACAACCATTACAAGCGTCAGCTGGTTAACGACAAGTATGACGGTGTTGAACTCAACAAGTCCAACATTCTGCTGATTGGTCCTACCGGTTCAGGTAAAACCCTGCTGGCACAGACTCTTGCCCGTCTGCTCAACGTTCCTTTCGCCATGGCCGACGCCACAACCCTTACAGAAGCAGGCTATGTCGGTGAAGACGTTGAAAACATCATTCAGAAGCTTCTTCAGAACTGTGACTATGACGTTGAAAAGGCTCAGCGCGGTATCGTGTTCATCGATGAAATCGATAAGATTTCCCGTAAGTCAGATAATCCTTCAATTACCCGTGACGTAAGCGGTGAAGGTGTGCAGCAGGCACTCCTCAAGCTTATCGAAGGCACTATCGCTTCCGTTCCTCCTCAGGGCGGCAGAAAGCATCCTCAGCAGGATTTCGTACAGGTTGATACCTCCAAGATTCTGTTTATCTGCGGCGGCGCGTTCGCAGGTATCGACAAGATTGTTGAAAAGCGTGTGGAAAAGAACTCAGGTATAGGCTTCAACGCCACCGTTTACGGCAAGGAGGACGAACTTAATTTAAGTGAGAAGATTGCCAAGGTTGAACCGGTTGATCTCACCAAGTTCGGTCTTATTCCTGAATTCATCGGCCGTCTGCCTGTAATTGCAACTCTCGACGAACTCGGCAAGGAAGCTCTCATTAACGTTCTTACCGAACCTAAGAATGCGATTACCCGTCAGTTCAAGGCTCTTTTCAAGCTTAACAAGGTAACTCTCGACTTCACTCCTGACGCTCTTTCAGCCATGGCTGAAAAAGCAATGGAACGTCATACCGGTGCCAGAGGCCTACGTTCAATCGTTGAATCAATGCTTCTTGATACCATGTATGATCTTCCTTCAAGCACTGAAGTGGCCAAGGTTATCATTGACGGTGAAGTGGTTAACGGAATCAAGGATCCGGTTCTTATCAGAGATGATGAGTTCTTCAAGAAGTAACCGCTGAGACTGCCGGCACCGCTCCCGCGTCAGACCGGCTACAGCTCTTTAATACAGTAGAAAATAAGCCGGGTATACGAATATCCGGCTTTTTAGTGTGCCGGACACATGCGGTTTTATGTTGATAGGTCGATTAATAGCCAAACGCACCTTAAAAATGTGCTGTTCTTCTTGAAATTAGCTATTATCAGCCATATTTAAATACTGTATATTATATTTAACATAAGATATAAAAGGGCAATAAGGAAAATTTTATGGTCCAGAGAAGAAGAAAAGTGAATTTTTTACCGGTGATAGGGATAAATTATCCCGTAATACCGATGTCAACCCTTCCTATTACCCCGACTGCACGTACACAGAAGATACTGGAAGAATCATATGAGTCCCAGAGTGAACTGATAATAATCTATCACGATGATGAGACGCTCAAAGACTGTTCTGTTGCCGAAATGCAGGAATGCTACGGCTGGCTTGCACACGCTGACAGCAGGGAAACATTCAGTGACGGCTCAGTATCATACGTACTGAATGTCGGCAGTCGCGTTACCGTGAAGGATATCAATCGCATTACTGATTTTGTGAACGACGGCAATTTCGAAATCAAGGCTACTCATGAACCTCTGTATCTCGTTCCTTTTGATGAGGAATTCGCCAGCGAAAGTATGGTACGCAAGGAGCTTCTGGACCAGTTCAAGAAGTTTAACCAGAGTCATAACGCTGCAGGTCCTGATTCCGTAAGACTTCTTGAAACATGCCCGTCTTTCAATCTCTTCTGTGACAGTATTGCCATCACCATTCTTTTCGATGAAAAGCAGAAGGCCGAGTACATCGCTCTCAAGAGTGAAAATGAACTTGCTGATTTTCTGATGACCGTGATGACCATGGATGCCAAGAATCAGAAGATGATGGACAAGATTCGCGATCGTGCCAAGGAAAGCATTGAGATAAACCAGAAGATTTATTTCCTGAGCGAACATCTCAAATCAGCTCAGCAGGAACTCAAGAATCTTAAGAATTCCAAGGCTTCCATTGACGGTGTCGAAGTACCTCTCAATGAAGACGGTCTTCCTGACGACGGTGACGAAGTCGCTCAGCTCAGAGCCAAGATCAAGGAAGCCGGCATGCCTGATGACGTTACCGAAAAGTGTAATTCAGAACTGCGCAAGCTTGCAATGCAGCCGGGATTCAGCCAGGATGCCGCCATCAGCAGAAACTATATTGAAACCATTCTTGCTCTGCCTTGGAACAAGAGCTCCGAACTCAAGAAAGACCTTAAGGGTGCTGAAGAAATTCTGGATCACGACCACTACGGTCTCGACAAGGTAAAGGAAAGAATTCTTGAATATCTGGCAGTACAGAACCGTGCCGACAGACTTCATGCTCCTATTATCTGTCTGGTTGGACCTCCGGGGGTTGGTAAGACCTCTCTCGGTATGTCCATTGCCAAGGCTACCGGCAGAACCTACGTGCGTGTTGCTCTCGGCGGTATGCGTGATGAAGCGGAAATCCGCGGTCACAGACGTACCTATGTCGGTGCTCTTCCGGGTAAGATTATCCAGAAGCTCATGAAGTGCGGCGTCAAGAATCCGCTGTTCCTTCTTGATGAAATCGATAAGATTTCAACAGACAGCTACAGGGGTGACCCGGCATCAGCACTTCTTGAAGTACTGGATCCGGAACAGAACAAGAACTTTACCGATAACTATCTTGAAGTCGATTTCGACCTGTCTGACGTAATGTTTGTGGCTACCTCAAACAGCCTGAACATTCCGCCTGCACTGCGTGACCGTATGGAAATAATCGACCTCAGCAGCTATACCGAGGAAGAAAAGCTTCATATTGCCAGAAATCATCTGATTCCAAAGCAGATGCGTGACAACAATGTGAAGGAAGAGGAAATCACCTTTACCGATGATGCCGTTCTCACTCTGATCCGCAACTATACCAGCGAAGCCGGTGTACGTAATCTTGAAAGAGAAATCGGCAGACTCTGCAGAAAGACCGTAAAGGAAATCATGCTGAGCGGCGGTAAAATTACTCATGTCGAGATCAACGGCGAAAGCGTTAAAAAGATGCTCGGTCCGTGGGTGTTCGATCATACCGATATTACTCTTGATAACAAGGTGGGTATTGTCAACGGTCTGGCATATACTTCAGTCGGCGGTGAAATTCTTACCATTGAAGCTTCATGCATTCCGGGGTTCGGCAAGCAGGTTTATACCGGTAAGCTCGGCGAAGTTATGAGAGAATCAATCTCTGCAGCCTTTACCGTGGTTCGTTCATTTATAGCAAATCTCGGATATACCCCTAAGTATTTCCGTCAGAACGATTTCCATATTCACTGTCCTGAAGGAGCAATTCCAAAGGATGGTCCGAGTGCGGGTATCGCCATGTGTACCGCCATCATCAGCGCCATCACCGGCACTCCGGTGTGCGGTGACGTGGCTATGACCGGTGAAATCACTCTTCGCGGTGAAGTTCTGCCGATTGGCGGGGTTAAGGAGAAACTCATCGGAGCCGTAAGAGGCGGGGTTAAGAAGGTTCTTATTCCGTTCGGCAACGTTAAGGATCTTGAAGATGTACCTGAATCAACCCGTAAAGCTTTAACCATAGTTCCGGTTAAGCATATTTCAGAAGTGTTCAGGGAAGCACTGGCCGGTGAAATCAGGAAGTACGTGCCTAAGGATAAGAATGCCGATTCAGGTGCGGATCTTCCTAATGATGAAGATGAAGGTGATAATGCTTTTGACGATGCTCATGAAAAGAGTGCTAAAAAATCTTCAGCCTCTTCTGCAGGAAAGAAAGCTCCGGCTAAGAAAACAACCCGAAAAAGTCCTTCAGCTTCCAAAACCGGAAAAAC
Source organism: Ruminobacter amylophilus (assembly GCF_900115655.1). Taxonomy (GTDB): domain Bacteria; phylum Pseudomonadota; class Gammaproteobacteria; order Enterobacterales; family Succinivibrionaceae; genus Ruminobacter; species Ruminobacter amylophilus. Next base: position 26,893 of record NZ_FOXF01000035.1, read on the forward strand.
ATCCGGTACTTCCGTAAAAAAGGAAGAAGAAAACACTGAGGCCGGTGAGTCCGGTTCTGAAAAGCCCGCTGCCAGAAAGAAAACTTCCACGGTCAGAAAGACTGTAAAGAAGAATCAGGCAGCTCAGAGTGAGCAGAACAGTCTTGATGCCGGCAGGGGAGATAAGCTCTCTAAGGCCGGGGATGAATTTATCAGAGGCGGGGATGACATGGTCAGATCCGGAGATGAATTTACCGACGGTCTTGATGATGAGAACCTTGAAATCTCTTAAGCTCTCTGAATCTGTCGCTGCGGATAAATATATCGGTAAATCCGCAGGTCTATAGGCATATACTGAACTCCCGACTGTTTTACTATAGTCGGGAGTTTTTTTGCTGACATAAAACCTAAACTTTGTTGTAATTCATATGTTTAGGACACATAAGACCGAATTTCAAATAACGTGAGGTTCGGTCTTTCTATTTCTCGATTTCACTTAGGATAATATCCAGTTCGTCCAATGACTGTATGTTGTCGTCTTCGTCTGTTTCCTCTTCTTCTTTCGAGAGTTTTCCAAATATTTCCGTAGAAGGCATAGGAATGTCCAATGCTTCCATTATCCTTCTTTGAACACCGGTTACAGGAGTGTAATAACAACCTTCCCTGAATACCGTCTG
>NZ_FOXF01000007.1 GCF_900115655.1 Ruminobacter amylophilus
CCGTTTCTGCGATTCTCGGTTTCTTTTGGTTCGGATGAACTCTTATCATAACCAAGATGTGCATCCATTTCGGCATTAAGCATCTTCTCAAAAATAGGTCCAAAGACGTCCTTTAAGGCTTCATTAACGTCCTTAGCATTTTGTACGTCATAATTATTGAGAATTAAATCTGCAATTTTTTCAGCAGCTGGATTTCGCTTAATATCTTTTTTTGCCATATTCATATAACTCCAATTAAGTCTTTAATATTAACAGACTTAACAGGAATACACGAATTTTATGTCACACCCCGGAATGTCGGTTTAAACTTCTCTAAATACATATTTCCATCCTTCCTTGCTAATAAAAAAGGGGATTTTCATCCCCTTACACACTCAATCAACCTGAAACAGTTGTTGCTGTTGACCAGGTTACGTCACTTTCCTGCTTACCGGTTATCTTAAGCTGCATAAAACCGTCAGCAGTACCGGACACAATCTGATATCCGAGAAGCTTCAGCGAGTAAGACGCAATCTTACCATTAGTCCACTGATGCTTAATCATCACGGTCTCATGTGCGGCGGCAGCCGCAATTAATGCAGCCTGATCAGAGTCATCATAGAAATACAAGGTAAGTTCCTTGTCTGATGAATCCTTAAGCCCCGGATCGTATCTCTTGCGGTCGTCATCAATGGTGGTACAATCCACGGATTCAGCAAAAATATCAGATAGTTTCTGTCATCAGTACCGGAAGTAAAACGCGATACGGACTGATTTCCATTAAAAAAGGCCTGTTTTTCAGAACAGGCCTTTTGATTCTATTCTTCTGAATCCTCGATAACGTCATCAGTTATCTTGAATCTGTCAAATGCCTCCCTCATCTCATGAACAGCCTTTGAAAGTACCATATATGCCCTGGTACACTGAACCATGTCCGCAGAGATTTCCTGAGTACTCTGATGCATTCTGTCCATACTGTCATGAACCACATCAAAATTCTGTTCCTGAACAGTGGTTGAACGGGCTGTGGAAACCGTCATCTCTGCCACGTTGGCCATGTGGGTATCAATTTCATTAAGCTTGTCCACAATGGATTCAACCCATTCAATGGTGACACTGCAGCTCTTTGAACTCCTGTTCATCATGCCGATAGCCTTATCGGTACCCTCCTGATAAGCCTTCGTGCTGTTTTCAATTTCGGTAATGGAATCCTGTGTTCTGGAGGACAGAGCTCTCACCTCGTCGGCAACCACGGCAAAACCGCGCCCGTATTCCCCTGCTCTCGCAGCTTCAATGGCGGCGTTTAGTGCCAGAAGATTGGTCTGTTCGGCAATTTCTCTGATGGTTCCGACCACTGAAGCAACTCCGGAAGTGAGTTTTCCAAGATTTTCTATGGCCATGGAAGTCGCTTCTATATCGGTTCGAAGTACGTTTACCGATTCCTTGGCTTTATTGGCTATATCCACACTGTTGCTTGAAAGAGTATGAATGGATGAAACCTTTGAGGCCACGTCATCTGAATTTCTGGAGATTTCATCTGTGGCAAGATGCATCTTTTTGATTGATTCAGCCACGTTTCCGGTAACTGTCTCCTGCTTTATCAGTTCATTTTCCACATTGGTGGCGGCAGCGGTACATGTATCGATACTGCTGAGCAGAGAATCACCCATTGCCCTGACTTTTCTGACAACACGGCACTGCTCTTCGAGGTACTCATTCATGTTTCGGGACATTTCACCTATTTCATCATTTGAACAGCATTCTTCAATACGATCGGAAAAATCATGATTGCGGTTCATGTTGCTGATAAGAGAGGTAATGTCTGAAACCGGAACTGAAATATATCTGGTAATGTAGAGTCTTACTGAAATGAACACGATTATAAACATAATAATCATGGCACAGTACTGGATAAAAATGGTATTGTTGAGACTGCTGAGAACACTTCTCTCATCGAGACAGATAAACACCTTCCATTCCGAATCCCCTACCATGGTTCCCAGAATCCATTTATCTTCCCCTGTTTTGTCCTTATAGCTCACGAATTCCCTGCGATTGCCGTTCAGGACGTTGTTTATGAACTCAGAAGTATAGACCGGATCAAGTTCGGAAACATTCTTTCCTCGGTAACTGTCGTCATCACTCCATATAACTATGTCGTTAACGCTGTTGAGCAGAAGTACCCTGGCTGAGTTCGGAAGATCCAGATCGTCACTTACGACGGCTATGTCATGGATGTGAACATCCACGCCGAGTACCCCGTTCTCCTTCCTTACAAGCCATGACACAACCCAGTCGGATACGGTTTCCTCATACTCCATATCATCCATTCTGACCTCAGAAGTGGCCCGTTTGAACCAGCCGTGTTTTCTGGCATCATATCCGTCATCATATGCACCTCTGGCATGTTCCTCATCTGTCTGATCACTCGCGTAAATCTTTCCGTCATCAGCGGCATAGTAAACATCCATTTTGAATGCATTTCCGGTAACCTTGAGAAACTCACGATCAATAAGCTTCTGCAGATTCATGTTGGACAGACTGGTAGCTATCTCGGCTCTCTCCTTCTGCCATTTTTCAAGAGTATTACTGAAGTTGTGCGCTACCGCGTTGAAAAAAAGATAGGAATCACTTACCGTGCGTTTTTTATCAAACATGATGCTGTTTATCATCATCGCCAGAAAAAACAGAATCAGCGGAATCAGGGTCAGTATAAATATTTTGGCTCTCAAAGATTTCATAGCGCACCCGTACAGGAGACTTGTCATACAAAAAACACAGCAGTTCGAAAAAAATATTATTTACTGTGTATATTCAATAGAAATAATATACTTATGAATTTTAACACGATACCAGCCGCCGTATTTTGCAACCTATCTCATTTATGTAATCATATTCCGTTTTTTTGTATGTTTACGATCATTCGGAATGATACGGATACAAAAGGAAAGCCCGGACATTTACGACCGCTTTCACTTCGGTTTCTGATTTTCAAAAAAAGCACGACAGCGGAATCACGCTGATTTCCGCTGCCGTTACTGATAGTTTGATGCCGGATATTAACAGTAATGACTGCCTGTGAATATCCAGGTCGTAAATATTTCTAATCTTCGGACTTTCGTTCAGCCTTCAGATTGAAATCATATTTGGTTGTATCGAGAAGATGGCTCAAACAGATATCCTTTAAGGCCTTGAACATGATTTCACTTCGGCCGTGATACTGTCTGTCCCAGTTTCTTATCATCTCCTCAATCTCCTTGCGCATCTTGTTTTCACCCAGAGAACAGATGTCTTTTGACAGAATCGGATAATTTCTGATTTCAGCCAGTCTGATTAGATCCTTTTCCCTGCAGTAGGCCAGAGGTCTTATCACGATGTTGTCCCCGTCGTCAGTCAGGAGTTTAGGAGGCATGCTCTTGAGCTTTCCGGCATAGAACAGATTCAGGAAAAATGTTGCGAGGATGTCATCGGCATGATGGCCGAGTGCGATTTTCGTGATTCCGAGTTCTCTTGCCGTACGGTACAGAATACCTCTTCTCAGTCGGGAACAGAGGGAACAGATGTTTTTGCCGTCAGGAATCTTGTCGATAATGATGTCGTGAATGTTTTCCTTTATGACATGATATTCAAGTCCGGTTCCCTTAAGATAGTTTTCCACTATCCCTTCGGGATATTTCGGGAACATGCCGTTAAGATGCACCGGAATCAGCTCGAAATCAACGGGAGCACTGCGCTTTAAACTCTGAAGTATCTCCAGCAGCGCATAACTGTCCTTTCCGCCTGACATGCATACCATCACCCTGTCGCCGTCCTCAATCATGTTGAAGTCGGCAATGGCCTTTCCGGCCGCATGTCTCAGTCTCTTCTGCAGCTTGTTGAAATTGTAAAGCTGCTTCTGACTCAATTCTTCTTTAGTTTCATTAACCATATTGTCTAATTGCTTTATTGTTGTCTTAATTGAGGGGAGGCATGGCACTGGACCGATACCTCATACCTATATAAAACCGCAGATGTCATCAACAGCTGCGGTTAAAAATCACTTGCGGAATTCTGAATCCGCCTTCTCGTCTGCCTGTCGGCATGTTCAGTAAATCCGATGTCCCCTGTCAGGACGCGACATCCGAAATACTACATCCATCTGGAAAAATCTTCCAGAGCCACACCGGCGGGAACATACCATTTCTTGACGTTTTTATCCCATCTGGCGCCTAAAGACTTGGCTTCGTCCTTCTCGCTGAAAGGCACGTTAAGGTAGGTCACGTCTGAAGAACTTCCTGCTGATGACTGTCTGTCACCGCTTCTCTGTCTTCCGCCTGAAGCATAATCTGAGTTCTGCTGCCGTCCCTCTGGTGCGACTGCGGCAGGATATGCGTACCCGGAGGCTCTGCCGGAAGGAGAAACCTGAGGAATCACGCCTGAATCCTGAGAATAAATGAAAGGCAGATCCTCACAGCAGAAATCATGCCCGTCATCAACAGGAACCAGATAATCGTCTTCAGATACCGGGATGCTTTCAATACTGTGTCTGAACAGTTCTTCAGCATCAAAATCATTGTTATCAGTCATAAAACCTCACAGAACGACAGATACCTGCCTGTCCCGAACATACCCATACAGACAATATCCCGAAGGCGGTTCTGCACCTTCGGGATTCGCATTACCGGATTAGTCTCTTAATACTGCACCGAGCTTGTCAGCAAGATTTCTGATTACTGAATCGGAGAAGCTGCTGATATCGGCATCTTCAAGAGTCTTTTCAGTACTCTGAAGAATAGCACTGAAGGCGATACTCTTCTTTCCTTCAGGAACACCGTTACCTGAGAACACGTCGAAAATGTTTACGCTGCGTACCAGATCACCGCATTCCTTAACCACGCTGATAATGCTGTCTGCGGAAACGGAAGCATCAACAACGATTGCAAAGTCACGCTTGATTGAAGGATACTTGGAGATTTCGGCATAGTCAGGAATTCTGCGGGTCTTGAGAGCGCTGAGTTTCAGATCGAACAGGTAAACCGGACGCTTGAGACCGAGCTTCTTCTGTACTACAGGATGAATGAGACCTACATAACCGACGATTTCACCGTTAAGCTTGATAACAGCGCTTACACCAGGGTGCAGAGCGGTGATGTCATCTCTTTCAAATACGAATTCATCAGCCCTTCCGGTAACTTCAAGCAGTCTTTCAACATCGCCCTTCACGTCAAAGAAATCAACTTCTCTGTTGGTGATGTTCCAGCTGTCATCGGCAATGGTACCGTACACGGCACCTGCAATGTGATCTTCCTGAAGAATGCCGTTTTCAGCCTTTTCATCCTTAATGAAGGTCAGACCGCATTCAAAGAGTTTCATACGCTGAACCTGACGGTTTACGTTGTATAAAACGGTATTGATGAGACCTGCCCAGATGGTGGTTCTCATGGCTGACATGTCGGCTGAAATAGGAGAAGGCAGAATGATTGCTTCGGTTTCAGGCTTCAGAGTCTTGAGGCTGGCAGGATCAACGAAGCTGTAGGTTACAACTTCATGGTATCCGGTATCAGCCAGTACGGACTTGATGTCATAGGTGGTTACTTCGGCTTCACACTGCTTGATCATTCTTAACGGAGCAACAGGGTCGCGGTTAGGAATGTTGTCATAGCCGTAGATACGGGCAACTTCTTCACAGATATCCACAGGGATGGCAATGTCATATCTCCATGAAGGACTGGTTACGGTTACTGAAGTGCCGTCTGCAGCCAGAACAGGCTTCATGCCGAGACGGGTTAAAATGTCAAGAACGGTGTCCTTGGCGATTTCAATGCCGATAACGTCGTTGATGTAGCTGAAGGCAACATTGATGTCATTGCGTACAGGGAACTTTTCAGGAGCTACTGCTTCGTTTACCGGACCTGCTTCACCGCCGCAGATTTCCAGAATGAAGGCAGTGGCTCTTTCCATTGCGTCTCTGGTGATGGTGTAATCAACACCTCTTTCGTATCTGTGTGAGGCATCGGTTGCAAGACCGTATTCTCTTGCTCTGTTCTTGATTGCTGAAGGAGCAAAGAATGCAGATTCAAGCAGAACGTCTCTGGTTTCTGAGGTAACACCGGTAGCGGCGCCGCCGAAAATTCCTGCAAGAGCAACAGGACCGTTTCTGTCGGCTATAACCAGGGTACCTTCCTTGAGCTCAGCCTCTTCACCGCTTAAAAGCACCAGCTTTTCACCGGCAACTGCCTGACGGACAATAATCTGATCATTAAGCCTGTTCAGATCGAAGGCGTGCATAGGCTGACCGAGTTCAAGAAGAATGTAGTTGGTGATATCAACAATGGCGTCGATTGAACGGATACCGCAGCGACGGAGTTTTTCCTGCATCCATAAAGGACTAGGCTTGGTGATGTCAACGTTTCTGATTACGCGGCAGAGATATCTAGGACAGGCATCCTTGTCCTGAACATCAACACTGAAAGTGTCACTGATTGATGCAGGAACTTCACTGATTACAGGATAGTTAACATCCTTTGAAGTAAGTACGCCGAGTTCTCTGGCAATACCGCGGATGCTGAGACAGTCAGCACGGTTGGCGGTAAGGTCAACTTCAACTGAATTATCGCTGAGATTGAGGTATTCATGGATATCCATTCCGACAGGAGCGTCTGCAGGGAATTCAATGATGCCGTTGCTTTCTTCTGAAAGTTCAAGTTCCTTGAGAGAACAGAGCATGCCGTTTGAAGGCACTCCTCTTAACTTTGCAGGCTTGATTTTGAAATTACCTGGAAGAACGGCACCTACCTTGGCGCAGGCAACCTTTAAACCGGCACGGCAGTTTGGAGCACCGCACACAATGTCCAGAACCTCGTCACCTACGTTAACGGTGGTTACGTGAAGGTGATCTGAATCAGGATGATCGGCACAGGTCAGAACTTCACCGACAACCACGTTGGTGAATTCACCGCATACAGGGTTAACTGAATCAACTTCGAGACCGGCCATGGTGATAGTATCAGCAATCTTATCCACTGACAGACCGGTAGGAACAAGTTCATCGATCCATAACTTATTGAAATTCATTTACTCAGCTCCTACTTACCAAACTGCTTTAAAAATCTAAGATCGTTTTCGAAGAATGCACGAAGGTCATTCACACCGTAACGCAACATGGTGAGACGTTCAACGCCTAAACCGAAAGCGAAGCCGTGATACTTGTTCGGATCAATGCCCACGTTTTCAAGAACCTTAGGATTTACCATACCGCAGCCGAGTACTTCAAGCCACTTGCCGTTCTTGCCCATTACGTCAACTTCTGCTGAAGGTTCAGTGAACGGGAAGAATGAAGGTCTGAAACGAACCTGAAGTTCTTCTTCAAAGAAATTAACCAGGAAGCTGTGGAGAATGCCCTTGAGTTCAGTGAATGAACTCTTTTCGTCAACGAGAAGACCTTCAACCTGATGGAACATAGGAGTGTGGGTCATATCGTAGTCAGGACGGTATACACGGCCCGGTACGATGATGCGAAGAGGCGGCTTCTTCTTTTCCATAACACGAATCTGTACGCCTGAAGTCTGAGTTCTCAGAAGCAGATTGCTGTTGAAATAGAAGGTGTCGTGTTCGGAACGTGCCGGATGATCCGGTTCAATGCACAGAGCATCAAAGTTATGGAAGCAGTCTTCGATTTCAGGACCTGCTTCAACGTTAAAGCCGAGGCCCTTGAAGATTTCTTCGATACGCTTAATGGTTCTGGTTACAGGATGCAGGGTACCTGCTTCTACGGTTCTTCCGGAAAGGGTAATATCAACACTTTCGGAAGCAAGACGCTTGCTCAGAGCTTCTGCGGCCATGGCATCACGCTTGGCGTTGAGAGCTTCCATTACCTTGGTCTTGGCAACGTTGACTTCAGCACCTCTCTTCGGTCTTTCTTCCGGAGACAGTGCGCTCAAGCCCTTCATTAAATCAGTGAAACAGCCCTTCTTGCCGAGATACTGCACACGTACAGCATCAAGACTTGCTTCATCACTTACTGCATTTATCTCTTGCAGAGCCTTCTGTACCAGCTCTTCTAAATTATCCATACGATCCTCACTACACGTTTACGGCATATGTGGTTTTAACTAAAAAATTATTCGGCATGCCGTCTCAGTCCGCCCGTTTCCGCACAGGTATAATCCTGACGTATCGGATGGAAACGCACTTCAACCGCATGCCATACAAATCCGTGGCGCCGTTCTGCCTGAAACCGTGACCGGTACTGCTCCGGAGTTCCGGTATTTTTCCGATGAAACAGGAAAAACGCAGTTTACGCCTGTCTGTAACGTCTGCCAAAAAAAACAGGTATAACATCACAGAAAATAAAAAAACTGCGATATTATACCCTATCAGACCAACTTTCTAAAAGATATAAATAAAATGACTTAAGGATATGGTCCTAAAACATTTAAGTTACTTCTTTTTAATTATTTTTCCGGTGTATTCCCCCTGACAGAAATCAAATCCCAGATCTTTTACGACCGAGAACTGAGCTTCATTGTTTACGGCCACGGCAATTGACTGCTTGCCGAGCTTCTTCATCATTTCCACAGCAGACTTGGCAACCTGCCATGCTGATGAATTTCTGCTGAGATTTCTGGTATAGAACTCATCGAACTGAACACACTGTATCGGGAATTTTTCCAGAACCTCGATGGAAATTCTGTTACCCACGAAATCCTTGAGGGCAAAGCCCACGCCGGTATCACTGAATCTGTTGATAAAGCGTTCAAGCTGCTGAAGTCTGTTGTCCAGCTTTTCGGTATCAAACTGGAAATACAGCTTTGAACACAGTTCAGGACATCCTGAAACCGCCTTGTAGATGGCATCCACACGGTAGTTGTCGCACAAGGTTTCACTGTGGATGCATACAAGAATTCTGTTCACATCGGCAAACATGCCGCCGTTCTGCTTCATGCGGGTCAGATTGTCGATAAGCCATGCATCAAGATACGGCATCAGATTGAAATCCGAGGTAAGTTCCCTGAATTCCGAAACATCAATAAACTGTCCCTTTGAGTTCTTGACCTTCACCAGATATTCACACCACTTGGCACCGGAATCTGCCGTTCCGCAGTTGAGAAGAGGCTTTCTTACGGCCACTACACCATTGTTTTCAATGGCCTGCCAGATGGATGTCGACATATCCACGCTTCTGCGTGACATGAGAATTCGATCTGATTTTTCACAGAGAAGGAAGCACTGATTGCATCCCTGGATACGGGCGTTTCTGCAGGCAATGTCGGCATAGGAAAGCAGTACTGAAACGTCATTATCCACAATTGACATGTCAACAATACCGCAGTCGGTAGTCACATTGTAAATAAAGCCGTCGGACTGATAACGCATGTCAGCGATATCCTTTATCCATGACTTGACGGTATTGAGCACAATATACACACTGCGCATCACCACGGCGAATTCATCATTGTTCAGACAGATAAGACTGCTGTTTTCAGGCAGATGCTTCTGAAGATATTCGGAAATCTGTCTGAGCATTCTGTCGGCATGCTCGTGACCGACGGTATCTCTGATGTACTTAAGGTTATTCACGTGAATAAAGCACAGGTAATCCTTACCGCCCTGATCAGCAGCGGCATCGCCGTCCTGTGTTCTCTCGGCCACACTCACGGATCTTTCATCATCACCGCTGAAAATGCTCTGAAGCAGATGCATCATGTACTTTCTGTTATATGCTCCGGTGTTCTGATCGTGATATTCCATGTAACGGATCTGCTGCTTCAGACTTTCGTCACCGGAAATATCCTTAACGTCACCGATAATGCAGAATGCACTGCTGTTTTCTTCGGAAAGACGGATGGACATGCTCACGAAAATAACATTGCCGTCTGAAGAGAAGAACTTAAGCTTGATGTTGTCAACACTGCCGTCAAGAAGCGCGGCATAGCTGTCACCGTGCTCGCTCTTGGCTTCATCATACTTCTGCATGAGAATGGCGACACTGCTGCCGTATGTCTTCTGACTATCCTCATCGGCGCACAGATGCTTGATGTTGGTTTTACCGCAGGCGCTTATCTCGTTAACGTTTCTGTACCCGAGAATACGGCACAGTGCCGGATTGATATTCAGAATCTTACCGTCAACGTCAGCCTTGAACATGCCTTCATTGGTAAGACTGAAGAAGTTCACAAACTGTCTGCGGCTCATTTTGGCCTTCTGAGTCACATTGCGGTTATAGTTCTTTTCCTTATAGAAGCGGTAAATCAGTGACACGCTGATCATGATGGCCGCGGATACGGAAATCAGGAAGAAGTCGTATACCGCATACTTTGACCATCCGAGCATGCCGTAGGTGCAGAGATACGGGAAAATACAGCCGAAAAGGAAGGCGAGCTGAGCCAGGGAATATATGAGATGAGCTGAATTTCTTCTGATGACGGCGTATAAAAACCACACAAGAGTAAGGACAAACATCACCGCTGTTCCAAAGAAGAACAGAATGGCGGAGAAATATCCGGGAACAAACCACACCAGAACGGAACTGATAATCAGGAACAGACTGAAGATTCTGCTGACATATTTGAGAATCACCCACTTGGCGTTGCTTAAATATTCAAGACTTATGAGCTGTATGCCCCACAGGGTAATGAAGCAGAGGCACTGATAAAGGCTGGCGACATCCACATGGTTAAGGAAAGACAGGAACAATGATGAATAGCTGCCGGTAATCAGCAGATTGGACATAATGCCCACTGCAAAAAGATCGTATGCCAGATATCTCTTTTCCTTAAGCAGGATGAACATAATGAAAGAGAATACACTGACCAGAAGCATGAAGCCGGTGATAATCGCATTTACAATCTTTTCTTCGGCATCATGATGAGAGAAGCTTCTTAAATCCTGAAGTCTCATGTCAAGACGATAGTCCTGATCAGACTTTGCCCTGATGTACAGCTCCGTTCTGCCGTCCTTGTAATCAAGAAAATTTATAGGGAATGAGTAACCTGCTGAAGGAAATACCTTTCTGGCTCCTGATTTGAGGCCCGTATGCCACACTCTTGAAAGAGCCCCGTTGGGACCGACAACGTATACACTCAGGTATTTTACGAAAATATTGTTTACCGACAGGACAAGATTTCTTTCATCTGCGGATCTGTTGACAATGGTCACGTGGTACCAGTAGGTTTTGTCCCCCACGTCTGGAAGAACCGAGCAGCTTGAAAGAATATCATCGCTGTCACGCCATTCATCCTCCGGAAGATCCCACGGCCATTCAACATTTTCCTGACCTTCCATATATTCAACATAGGAGTTTAGACGCACATTGACATTACTGTCCCTGATTACGTACACGGAACGCTGTTCGGACAAAGTGTTTTCTTCATTCCAGTTATCTGCGGCAGCAATGGACAGAAATATCCCCAGCACAACAGAAAAGGAAATAAAAAAAGACCAGAACCTACGCATTAAAACTCCATTAAAGAATAAGTTGTCACCTGAGTTAAAGCATCAAAGAGATAAATACGAATATATGAATAAGATCACATTTTAGCAAATATATTTATATTTTTAAAGATTATTTGTGTAACAAATCAGCAACACCATATTTATAACTTTTCTTTTAAAACAACATTTTACTACTTAATGTTCTTTATATATGTTATGTTTGGCAACATTATTGCAAAAATGTATCTTTATTTTTAACATTTTTTTAAAAAATATGTTTTTTTTAATCTCTGAACACATGAAAATTTTTTCTGCCACTTTAAAAATTAAGTTTACCGCTGTTCATATTATGCCACCGACAGCCGGATCTGATTATAAAGATCTCATAAAAATACCTTTTTCCCGGCTGTGCTGAACGCACTCACCCTTGAGAAAAATTTTATGTTTAGAAAATTTCTCATTCCTGTGTTAAAATTGCATCCAGTTTTGGAAGGTCCGACAAGACACTCCAAATGGTCGTTTTAATCAAAATCAACCAGATTCCGGATAAGCCTCTCACCATAAGTGACTTGAGGTTATTTTTGTTTATTAAGGATTTTTTTATGTCAAATGTTGAAAAGACCGTACTGGTTATCAACTGTGGCAGCTCATCAGTAAAGTTTGCCATTATCAACCCTAACGACGGTCACGTATACTTAAACGGTATTGCCGAATACTTAAATTTACCAGAAGCAAGAATCGAATGGAGATTCGAAGGTCAGGAAAAGCAGAGCCAGGATTTAGGCAACAAGGCTGACCACGATATCGCCATCAGCTTCCTCAACAGCAATATTTTAGCTACCCGTCCGGATCTCCTTGAATCTCTCTGTGCCGTTGGTCATCGTATCGTGCAGGGCGGTGAACTCTACACCGAACCTACTCTGGTTACCGATGAAGTTGAAGCAGGTATTGAAAAGTGCATTCCGTTCGCACCTTTACACAACCCGGCTCACCTGATTGGTATCAGAGCAGCAAGAAAGGCTTTCGCAAACGTTCCACACGTGACTGTATTCGATACCGCCTTCCATCAGACAATGCCTCCTGTAGCATACAGATACGCAATTCCTGAAGAACTCTACACCAAGAACGGTATCAGACGTTACGGTGCTCACGGTACCTCTCACGGCTACGTTGCAGCTGAAGTTGCAAAGCAGCTGAACGCAGATCCTGAAAACTTCAACGTAATCACCTGTCACCTGGGCAACGGTGCTTCCGTTTCCGCAGTTAAGAACGGCAAGTGCGTTGATACCTCAATTGGTCTTACTCCGCTTGACGGTCTGGTTATGGGTACCCGCTGCGGTTCCATCGACGCTTCAGTTGTTTTCTTCATGTGTGACGTATTGGGTTACAAGGTTGAAGAAGTTCGTGAAATCTTCAACAAGAAGTCAGGTTTAATGGCTCTTTCAACCACCACTTCAGACTGGAGAGGCATCACCGAAGGTTATGAAAAGGGTGACGAAAAGTGCACTCTCGCTTTTGAAATGTTCTGCTACCGCTTAGCCAAGTACATCGCTTCATACTATGTTCCTTTAGGACATGTTGACGCCATCGTGTTCACCGGCGGCATCGGCGAAAACTCATACCTCATGAGAAAGCGTGTTGTTGAACTTTTACCTGAAGTATTCGGTGCCAAGCTTGATCTTGAAGCAAACAGCAAGGCTCGCGCATACCTTGGCGGTAGCGGTCCAATCCACTCTGCTGATTCAAAGGTTAAGATCGTTGTTGTTCCAACCAACGAAGAACTGGTTATTGCCCGCAGCGCTTTCAAGTTTGTAAAGTAATTCAGGCATCCAGGCCTTAAATACCTGAAGGTTAACCGGATTTTCCGGTTAACCTTTTTTATTGTCTTATTGATTTTCCACGGTCTCAACGAACGGTACCGCCGCATATCCTTCCGCTCAAAAAAAAAGACCTCATGATGTGACTCATGAGGTCCATAATGACCTAGAAAATTATTTTCCTGACAGTTCAGCGGCAGGATTTATATAGGCCGCCTTGATTCCCGGAAGCACGGCTGAAACTAGAGCTATCAGCACACATGACAACGCGGTCAGCAGTACCTCAATGTAATTTACTGATGACGGCACGTAATCCATAAAGTACGTTTCCGCCTTCAGGATTCTGATTCCCATAATATTCTCAATGAAGGCGATAACCTCCGTCAGATTGTGGGCAACAAGAAGTCCGAGCAGCACACCGAATATGGTTCCGTAAATTCCGCTGAACAGTCCCTGAACCATAAAGGTCAGCATGACCTGTACCCGGGAATACCCCATGGAAAGAAGTATGGCCACTTCACTTCTCTTTTCATTAACGGACATGACAAGACTGGATACGATATTGAAACAGGATACGACAACCACCAGAAACAGAGCCATGCACATCACGGTACGTATCATCTGAATGTCCCTGTAAAGCGGAGCCGCCTGATCCATCCAGCTGTGAAGTCCCATGGGTGTAGGAATGGAATTCACCAGCGGGGTAACGGCATTTCTTGCATCACTCAGAGAATGGAAGAAATCCGGAGTCTTGAGAAATATGCTGCCGGTCTGATCTTCCCTCATTCCCAGCAGATTACGGATTGTACTCAAATCAACATAGGCGATTACACTGTCAAGCTGACCGCCTATTCTGAATATTCCGGCAACTCTGCAGTTAACCCCCACCGGAGCACTGAGTGTTCCGTTGCTGTTGTTTTTGGTGATGAGCACTTCAACTGAATCACCTGCGGACACGTTCAGCTTTCTGGCAAGATCAAAACCAAGTATTATCTTCGGAGAATCGAACTCGCTGCCGTCAGGCTTCAGGGAACGCAGGGTAATGTTCTTATCCACCATGAATTCATCAATATTTATGATGTTTTTGTAATCTGAAGATTCTATGGCGGTAATCCGTGAGGAACGGTACTTGTTATCATGGTTAATCATGGCGTTAACCACCATTCCGGGAGTTGCGGCAAGAATCCGATCCTGTCCTTCAATCTTATGCACCACGTCTGCGGTATTGTCGAAATATCCGCTCAGCGAACGGACTTCCACAGAAGGCATCACCCCCAGAACCCTGTGGGCAACTTCCTTTTCAAAGCCGTTCATGGCGGACAGACCTATAATCAGTGAAGCCACCCCGATGGTAATACCGATAATGGATGCAATAGAAATAAAACCCGACATGATGGTTTTTTTCTTACTGCGGGAAAACTGTAAACCGACTTTTAATGGTAAAAACATATCTTATTTCACCTTAATCAGTCCGTCTGACATTTCACAGGTACGCTCAAATCTCTTTGCAAGTTCGCGATCATGAGTAACCACCAGCATTGAACAGTGGTTTTCCGCCCTGAGTTCAGTAAGAAGATCAAAAACTTCGCCGGCACTCCTGAAGTCGAGATTCCCCGTAGGTTCATCAGCAAGAATAAGCATAGGCTTGTTGGCTATGGCTCTGGCAATCGCCACTCTCTGACGTTCACCGCCTGAGAGCTCTGATGAACGGTGATTCATTCGGTGCCCCAGCCCTACGCGATCCAGAAGATATTTCACCCTTTCATCAATCTGAGCCTTGGTGTATTCCCCTGAAATCATCAGAGGGAAAGCCACATTCTCATATGAGGTGAAGTCACTGAGCAGATGGTGGAACTGATACACGAAGCCGAGATGATGATTTCTGAAATAATCACGGGCTCTGCCGCTCATTTTGAACAGATTCTCTCCATTAAAATACACGTTGCCTCTGGTCGGCTTGTCAAGAGTTCCCAGAATATGCAGAAGAGTACTCTTGCCGGAACCTGAAGATCCGATTACGGCCACCATCTCATCGGTATAAATATCCAGATCCACTCCCTTAAGCACATGAGTAACCACGCTGCTTTCAACATAATCCTTGCTGATTCCCTCAGCCTTCAATAATATTCTACGTTCATTATCAACACTCATGTTACTCACCTTATTCATAACGAAGTGATTCAACCGGAGACTGTCTGGCAGCTCTGACTGAAGGATATATTGTTATGGCAAAACTCAGGGCAATGGTCACAAGCAGAACCATCAGCACCTGCAGACCTTTTACCTGTACCGGAATGCCTACGCCGCCTGCGGCTATGTAAAGATTGATTCCCAGCACGTTCAGAATACTGTCAAGATAGGCTACGCATATCAGACCGAGAATCAGTCCCATGACTGAACCGATAATTCCGCTGATGGCGCCTTCAACGATAAACACCTTCATGATGGCGGACTGACTCATGCCCATGGTTCTCATTACCGCAATCTCAGGCACCTTGCTGCTGACCACCATGGCAAGTGAAGACAGCATGTTGAAAATAGCCACCATGATAATCAGGGCAAGCATCAGCCCCATCATTATTCTTTCCATGGCCACGCTCTGGAAAAACTCTCCGAGTTCCACGCGCCAGTCCTTCACCGTAAGTTTCGGATCAATTCTGCCGACTTCCTCAATGAAGCTGCCCACCTCGAAGGGATCGTCAAGCCATACTCTGAAACCAGATACCGTTCCCTGCTGCATATGGGTAAGTCTGCGCACGTCCTCAATGTTTCCGAGAATCATGCCTGAACTCATGCCGCCGACTGAATATGCGCCGTTAACCGTAAAAAGTCTCTGAGACGGCACTCTGCCGAAAGGAGTGTACTTGACGTAAGACGCCGAAATAATGCGGAGTTCATCGTCAACGTTGTTTTTAAGCCTGTCCAGAACATCCCAGCCTACGATGATTTCAAAACTTCTCGGTACCAGACTCTTAAAGGATTTTGTTCCGGTTGAGGCTCTTACAAGATCAAAATCAGGATAATCCGCAGGATCAATACCGAACAGTGAAACCCCGTATATACCGTTTCTGCCCTGAATC
Source organism: Ruminobacter amylophilus (assembly GCF_900115655.1). Taxonomy (GTDB): domain Bacteria; phylum Pseudomonadota; class Gammaproteobacteria; order Enterobacterales; family Succinivibrionaceae; genus Ruminobacter; species Ruminobacter amylophilus. The sequence goes on from NZ_FOXF01000007.1 coordinate 16,289, forward strand.
ATCACGTCATCGGTTATCTGGGGAGCCACGGCCACAACACCTTTAATATCCCTGATTCTGCTTAAATCATAATCCTGCGCAATCATGTCCCTGTCCGTGGTAATCACTGCATGAGGAATTGATGACAGCAGACGATCCTTTAATTCTCCCTCGAGACCGTTCATTACGGAAACCACCACTATAAGAGCGGCCACACCCAGCATGATACCAATCATGGAAAGCAGAGCTATGAACGTGGCGAAGCGATGATTTGACGAGGCAAAGGCATAGCGCAGGCCGATTGAAAGACTTAAAGGTCTAAACAGTTTCAACACAGACATGATGATATATCACTCAGTTAAAATTCAATTATTGAACCACTCACATCAGGAGACGTCAGAATATCCGTCCGCTTACGGAATCCGTCACGGCATGACAGTCGCCGTAAACAGGTCACTGCGGGTTTTAAACGGCTGCCGCGGCGTTTTCATCTCTGATGAAGGGATACTGCGACAGTCTGTAATTATATCCTAAACAGTGTGAGTCAGAATGCGATTTTCGGTGTGTTTTGAAATAAAACCTCCGTCCCGTAAACCTGAACCTCTCAAAACACAAAATCCCTTGCACATCTGTGCTTCGGGATTTTTCACTGTTATTTGACTTGAATTTTCCGGACGGATTCGGAATTTACTTCCAGCCAGTTACTTCTCTTAATCCGTCGGCTATGTCGGCAAGAGATCTGACGATTTTAACTCCGGCATTTTCCAGGGCGCGGAATTTCTCTTCCGCTGTTCCCTTTCCGCATGCAATAATGGCACCGGCATGTCCCATTCTCTTTCCTTTAGGAGCTGTTGCACCGGCTATGTAGGCAACAACCGGCTTGGTTACGTGCTCTTTTATATACTGAGCCGCTTCCTCTTCGGCTGTTCCGCCGATTTCGCCGATCATCACGATGGCCTCGGTAGCCTCATCCTTTTCAAAAAGCTTGAGGATATCGATAAAGTTTGATCCCGGAATAGGATCGCCTCCTATACCCACACAGGAGGTCTGGCCGAAGCCTGCATCCGTTGTCTGCTTGATGGCCTCATAGGTCAGTGTACCGCTGCGTGACACGATGCCTACCTTGCCCTTCATGTGAATTGATGCCGGCATGATTCCGAGCTTGGCTTCACCGCTGGTAACAATACCGGGACAGTTAGGACCAATCATGGTGATGTCTGTACCTTCGAGACGTCTCTTTATCTGAAGCATGTCCAGGGTAGGAATCCCTTCGGTGATGCATACAATCAGCTTGATGCCGGCATCAATTGCTTCAAAAACCGCATCCTTGCAGAAAGGAGCAGGAACATAAATCATTGTGGCGGTGGCGCCGGTGGCGGCCACAGCTTCCTTAACGGTATTGAACACAGGCAGACCAAGATGAATCTGACCGCCCTTGCCCGGAGTGGTACCGCCTACAAGCTTGGTACCGTATGCGAGACACTGCTCAGAATGTGATGTCCCCTGAGAACCTGTAAAGCCCTGACAGATGGCTTTGGTTTCACTGTTTAATAAAATTGCCATTCCCTTCTCCTAACGTGCGCTCTTTACCGCAAGTTCAGCAGCTTCTCTTAGAGAATTTGCAGAAATAATGTTAAGACCGCTGGCATCAAGTTTTGCCAGTCCGGCAGGTGCCTGATTTCCTTCAAGTCTTACGACTACAGGTACGTTAACACCAACCTCTTCAACCGCACCGACAATGCCTTCGGCAATCAGGTCACAGCGTACGATACCGCCAAAGATGTTTACCAGAATGCATTTAACGTTCTTGTCGGACAGAATAATCTTGAAAGCTTCAACAACTCTTTCCTTGGTTGCGGTACCGCCGACATCAAGGAAGTTGGCCGGATTGCCGCCGTAGGTCTTGATGATATCCATGGTACCCATGGCAAGACCGGCGCCGTTAACCATACATCCGATGTTGCCATCCAGAGCCACGTAATTAAGATTTACGGACTGAGCTCTGGCTTCACGAGGATCCTGCTGTGAAGGGTCATCCATTGCCGCCAGATCCTTGTGACGGAAGAGTGCGTTGGAATCAATATTGATTTTTGCGTCCAGACATAAAAGCTGATTGTCACCAGTTACCACCAGAGGATTGATTTCAAGAAGTGACAGATCCTGTTCATGGAACATTCTGCTCATGCCTAAAAACATGGCTACAAACTGCTTGAACGCGTCACCGGAAAGACCCAGCCTGAAAGCAAGTTCTCTGCCCTGGAACGGCTGAGCACCGCTTATCGGATCAATAACCACCTTGAAAATCTTCTCCGGAGTTTCGGCGGCTACCTTTTCTATTTCCATACCGCCTTCGGTTGAGGCCATGAACACCACACGGGCCTTTGATCTGTCGATTGTCGCACCGAGATAAAGCTCCCTGCTGATATCTGAACATGCTTCAACAAGCATTCGGGATACAGGCTGACCGCGTTCACCGGTCTGAACAGTAACAATGCGCTGTCCGAGCCATCTGTCTGCAAATTCACGGGCTTCGGCAGCTGTTCTGCAAACCTTAACCCCGCCAACCTTACCTCTTCCGCCGGTGTAAGCCTGACACTTGACCACAACCGGACTGCCGTTAAATTCTTCAAAAGCCTTTTCTACTTCAGAAGAAGTACTGCATACCGTATTTGCAGGAACAGGTAAGCCGTATTTTCTTAAAAGGTCTTTGGCCTGATATTCATGTAAATTCATTTTGTACACAACCTGTATATAAAAATGCCCTTCATTCCCGTCCGGTTCTTAACGACCGCTTTCGGCAAGATATATACCGCCAATGACTTTTTCATAAAAAAGATGTCATGGGCGGATACTCCGCCCTGTCGTCTGGATACGGAAATGATTTTGTTATCTCTGAACTGTTCCGGCTGTTCAGAGCCGGAACTTCCTGACTCAACCACCGCGGCACGGGATGTGACATTGCACAGTCGGGTGCCTGCACGGTGTCCGCAGGCGTATAAGTTCGGACCGCTCGCGTCCTACTCTTCTTAGGTTTAGGTATCAACACCAAGATATTGCAGAATCAACACCGGTCTAATCACGGAATTTCCGCATAATCACGGAAACTAAAACGGATTAATGAACGATGTATCAAACTAGCGTCAATTATAGCTATACACATCACAAATTTAAAGTCAAAGATCAATAATAAATTAATGATTCAACTGATGACGCCGGTTACTGAACCGACAATTTGAGAACGGCTGTTCCGGACGCAAAAAACGGCAAAATACAAAATGACAGCGTTATCATTTAAATATTTTTGTTTTTGAACGTTTTAAATTATGTCAAATGCTTTCATTATGGTTATAATAGTAACAGTTTTTTGACGAATGGCTATATACATAATATTAATAACTGTCCGCCACGAAAAGATTTATGAAGGAGTATAATATGTCCGAAGTGACTAATCAGAAAGTTGCTATTCTCAATATTCCGGGTTTGGATCCGATTGAACTTCCCATTCTGAAGGGAACAGAAGGTCCGGAAGTAATTGATGTGAGAGCGCTGGGTTCTCATGGTTACTTTACTTATGACCCAGGCTTTGTTTCTACAGCCTCATGTAAATCAAAAATCACCTTTATCGATGGTGAAAAAGGTGTTTTACTTCATCGCGGATACCCTATTGCTCAGCTTGCGACACAGACTGACTACCTGCAGGTATGCTACCTTCTGCTCAACGGTGATTTACCGAATGCTGAACAGTATGCCAACTTCAAAAAGCGTGTAACCTACCACACCATGGTTCACGAACAGATTAATTCCCTGTTCAAGGCCTTCCGTCGTGATTCACACCCAATGGCCATCATGTGCGGTATTGCCGGTGCGCTTTCTGCGTTCTACCACGACAATCTGGACATTTACGATCCTGAACACAGAGAACTTACCGCATTAAGACTTATCGCCAAGATGCCTACCCTGGCAGCCATGGCCTACAAGTATTCCATCGGCCAGCCGTTCATGTCTCCAAAGAACGACTTAAGCTATGCAGGAAACTTCCTCCACATGATGTTCGCAACTCCATGTGAAGAGTACGTGGTTAACCCTGTAATTGAAAAAGCCCTCGATCGTATCTTCATTTTACATGCAGACCACGAACAGAACGCTTCAACCTCATCAGTTCGTCTTGCTGGTTCATCAGGTGCAAATCCATATGCGTGTATCGCCGCCGGTATCGCTTCACTCTGGGGTCCGGCACACGGCGGTGCAAACGAAGCATGCTTAAGAATGCTTGAACGTATCGGCACAGTTGATCGTATTCCTGAATTCATTGCCAAGGCAAAGGATAAGAAGGATCCGTTCAGACTCATGGGCTTCGGTCACCGTGTTTACAAGAACTACGATCCGAGAGCCACCGTAATGCGTGACACCTGCCATGAAGTTCTCAAGGAACTCAACATCAAGGATCATCCGATTCTCGACGTAGCCGTAGAACTCGAAAGAATCGCACGCAGTGATGAATACTTCATTGAACGCAAGCTCTACCCTAACGTAGACTTCTACTCAGGTATCATCCTTAATGCAATCGGTATTCCAACCAACATGTTTACCGTAATCTTTGCTCTGGCAAGAACCATCGGCTGGATCACCCACTGGATTGAAATGAACGAAGAAGCTGATTCACGTATCGGCAGACCTCGTCAGATCTACATCGGCAGTCCAACCAGAGACGTTCGCCCTATAAATGAACGTGAAGCATGTCCTAAGAAGTTCTAAGATACAGACTTCATACCTTTGACTGAACAGGGTGCGTTACGCAGGTATCGCACCCTGTTTTTTTGAATAAGGCTCCGGCCTGAATCAATTTGAGATATCAGACTGAGACACTTATCTGAATATTCTATATACTGTCAGCATTATCCGGAAATAAACAGATTAGGCACCGAACTCATGATTCCTGTAACAGAAGCCGAAGTTTTACGTATAGCCAGAGACCTTCTGTCTAAAGGTGAAAAGGTAAGCATCAATAAAATCAGGGCCGTACTGGGGCACGGCTCCTATTCCACCATTATGGAAATACTTGACCGTAACGGTATAAAAACAGTCAAAACCAGAATAAGCCGGAACTCAGACAGTTCGGCCGACGGGGAAAGACTTGAGGTACTCCGGCATCTTCAGAAAACCATTATCAAGGAACAGTGTCACAATGAGTCTCTTAAAACCAGACTGCATCAGCTCAGAGACACATCTGTCATCGAAAACATAGTACTGCTTAATCTGGTTAAAACCATACTGGTAAAACATCTGTCACCGGACAGTGAAATCATCCGTTTTCTACCTGAAGATGAAATCAAATGGAAATTCCTCAAACAGCACGGAGATTTTGCCAGAACCACTGTAGAAAACATGGAACGGATGCTCATAGAAGACTTTATAAAGAACCTTCAGACACTGAAAAACAACGTACATGAACTGCATCTCAACGGAGACTACCAGAGTCTCACCAACATTGAGAAAATGCTCAAGGATTTACTGAACAGGAGCCGAAATGACGGGGTTTACAACTACTGAAATAGATCTGGCCATCAAGAATCTTCAGGCAACAAATCAGAAGATCTCAACCATAAACATGAGAAAAATACTCGGACGCGGTTCATATGGCACCATTCAGAAAATATTAAGACAGAAAGGCTATCTGGACGCTTCTGATAAATTCAGTCTGAATGAGACCGAAGAAACCGGCACGGAGCATAACAGCCTCGTTTCACAGGATCCGGAAACCGGAGAACTTCCCACCGGAAGTCCGGGGGTGGAATCACTTATTTCCGACGCCCAAAAAACATTAACCAGACTTCGCAGGGAAAACCTGAAACTTAACGATGAAATAAACCGTATGGAAACCGAAGTGACCGCCCCGTTAAACGAATACCAGGCCATACTTAAATTCATCAACAACAGGTTCTTTCAGGGAGCTTCCCCTGAAATCCCGGAAGACCTGCTGATAATCCTCAGAGAGCTGATTTTAAGAACCAGACCTAAACTCGGCATTCTTCACAACGATAAACCGGAATATTATCGAGATGATGCGGACAGAATTCTCAGGGCTATTCTCCTGAGCAGAAATCTGTAAGACGCGCTCAGACACGTTTCTACCGCAGAATCGACGCATAAACAATGAGGCCCCGGTTTTATCCGGGGCCTCATTTATTTATCTAGAAGATACCAGAGAATTAGAGAGAGTTCTTAGAACCTAATTCTTCGAAAGCTTCCTGTAAACGAGCGATCATACCTTCCTGACCCTTACGTAACCATACGCGTGGATCGTAGTACTTCTTGTTAGGAGCGTGTTCACCTTCTGGGTTGCCTAACTGACCCTGTAAGTAAGCTTCCTTATCCTTGTAGTAGTTTAATACACCACTCCAGGTAGCCCACTGAGTATCGGTATCGATGTTCATCTTAACTACACCGTAGCTAACTGCATCACGGATATCCTGAGCAGCAGAACCTGAACCGCCGTGGAATACGAAGCTTAATGGCTTAGCACCTTCAGCAAGACCTAACTTCTTAGCTACATAAGCCTGTGAATCACGGAGGATGGTTGGCTTGAGCTTAACGTTACCAGCCTGGTAAACACCGTGTACGTTACCGAAAGAAGCAGCGATAGTGAAGTTAGGGCTGATCTTGCTTAAACGTTCGTAAGCGTAGTAAACGTCTTCTGGCTGAGTGTAGAGAGCTGATTCATCCTTACCAGAATTATCAACACCGTCTTCTTCACCGCCGGTGCAGCCTAATTCTAATTCAAGGGTCATGTCAATCTTAGCCATACGTTCTAAGTACTTGCAGCAGAGGTCGATGTTGTCCTTTAAAGATTCTTCTGAAAGGTCGATCATGTGAGAAGAGAATAAAGGTACGCCGTGTTCAGCGTAGTACTTTTCACCAGCGTCGAGAAGACCGTCGATCCATGGGAGGAGCTTCTTAGCGCAGTGGTCGGTGTGCATAATTACAGGAACACCGTAAGCTTCAGCAACGTTACGAGCGTGTAAAGCAGCAGAGATAGAACCTAAAACCTGAGCCTTCTGACCTTCAAGCTTTAAACCCTTACCAGCGATGAACTGAGCACCGCCGTTAGAGATCTGAACAATTACTGGAGCCTGAGCTACGCGAGCAGCTTCGATAACAGCGTTGATAGAATCAGTACCTACACAGTTAACAGCTGGAATTGCAAAGCCGTTTTCTCTAGCAACTGCAAAAACCTTGTTTAAATCTTTACCAGCGATAACGCCTGGCTTTACAACGTCTAAAATCTTAGTCATTTAGATAATTTCCCAATATATATATTGATTTATAAAATAAAGCAGAAGCGGGAGGATGTTTATTCCTCCCGTTCATTTTTAAAAATTAAGCCTTTTCAGCAGCACGCTTTTCAAGGATTTCTACAGCTGGAAGCTTCTTGCCTTCAACGAATTCAAGGAATGCACCACCACCGGTAGAGATGTAAGAGATCTTGTCAGTTACACCGAACTTCTGGATAGCGTTGATGGTATCACCACCGCCAGCGATTGAGAATGCATCGCTTTCAGCAATAGCCTTAGCCATTTCTTCAGTACCCTTAGCGAAGTTGTCGAATTCGAATACGCCAACCGGGCCGTTCCAGAGGATGGTCTTGGCATTCTTGATGATTTCAACAATCTTAGCGGTGCTCTTAGGACCGAAGTCGAAAATCTTGTCGTCAGCAGTAACGTCAGCAACGTCCTTGATTTCAGCAGCTGCGGTTTCGCTGAATTCCTTACCGGTTACAACGTCGATAACTTCAGGAATAGTGGTCTTGCTTGCGATATCCTTAGCGGTATCAACGAGATCTGGTTCATATAAAGAACCGCCTACGTTCTTGCCTTCAGCAGCGATGAAGGTGTTAGCGATACCACCGCCAACGATGATCTGGTCAGCAATCTTAGCTAAAGAGTATAAAACTTCGAGCTTGGTTGAAACCTTAGAACCGCCAACGATAGCAACCATTGGTCTTGCTGGGTTGTCCATTGCCTTGCCTAAAGCATCAAGTTCTGCAGCAAGGAGAGGACCTGCACATGCGATAGGAGCAAACTGAGCAGCACCGTAAGTGGTACCCTGAGCACGGTGAGCAGTACCGAAAGCATCCATTACGAATACGTCGCAGAGAGCAGCGTACTTCTTGGCAAGAGCTTCATCGTTCTTCTTTTCACCCTTGTTGAAACGGCAGTTTTCTAAAACAACCAGTTCGCCTTCCTTTACGTCAACAGGAGTATCAAGATAATCCTTAACGAGACGTACCGGACAATCCATGTGATCCTTTAAGTAATCAACTACAGGCTTTAAAGAGAATGCTTCATCGTATTCACCTTCAGTTGGTCTACCGAGGTGAGAGGTAACCATAACCTTTGCACCGTGTTCAAGAGCGTACTTAATGGTTGGCATGGTAGCGGTAATACGCTTGTCAGAAGCAACCTTACCATCTTTTACAGGTACATTAAGGTCGGCACGGATTAATACTCTCTTACCGGCTAAGTCTAAATCTGTCATCTTGATAACTGACATATCAAAGTCCTCATTTTATTAAGACAAAAATAACAAAAAAACTACCGATGACTTTTAATCACCGGTCAACAATTCAGGTGCCGTACATAATACGGTCACAACCCCATATTTGAAACGGTTCCGGTTCACATCACCGGGAAACAGCTTTTCTCAAACCGTTCAAAATCATAATTTACGCCATTTCACTGAAGAAGTGCCGGAGTTTGAGACACATTAACATCAGTACTTTGTAAATACGTGCTAATTGTACTACTTTTTATGAAAACTGTCTTTTAAAAAATTTCTATAGGACTCATCTTCACCGTTTTTTGGTTTGCCCGGCCGTATTTTTTAATTAACCGCCATTCATCATGCAGTACAACAGTCTAAAAAACAATCAAAATAGTAATACATATCTTAAAATTTATCAATCTATTTTCAAGCAGATTTGCTTATATGTTCAACCTTTACGGCAACAGTCTCCGGTCTTCTGCTTTTCCATATCCTAAAACATGAACCGCCGCCGGAATACACCGACGACGGTTCTGTCATAAAAAATCTGAATTATCGTAATTCAGAGACCCGTACCGAATTACTTCAGAATGGTCTTAGCCTTGCTTACGGCATTTTCAACGGTAAAGCCGAAGAGCTTGAACAGCTGATCTGCAGGAGCTGATTCACCGAAGGTATCCATACCGAGAATTACTCCGTTGAGACCTACGTACTTGTACCAGAAATCACTGATACCGGCTTCGATAGCCATACGTGCGGTAACTGATGAAGGCAGAACAGATTCCTTGTATTCAGGACTCTGCTTATCAAACACTTCGGTACATGGCATTGATACCACGCGAATCTTCTTGCCTTCAGCTTCAAGAGCTTCTGCAGTCTTCATGGCGAGTTCTACTTCGGAACCGGTTGCGATGATGATTAAATCAGGATTTTCGCTGCCTGACTTGAGAACATAACCGCCCTTCTTGACATTTGCAAGCTGTTCCGGAGTTCTGTCCATCTGAGCGAGACCCTGACGTGAGAAAATAAGAGCACTTGGAGTCTGCTTTGATTCAATGGCCTGCTGCCATGCAACTGCTGATTCAACCTGGTCACATGGTCTCCAGGTGTTCAGATTCAGGCTTATTCTCAGAGTTGAAATCTGTTCTACAGGCTGATGGGTAGGACCGTCTTCACCGAGACCGATGGAGTCGTGAGTGAATACGTAGATTACAGGTAACTTCATGAGAGAACTCATTCTTACCGCATTCTTTGCATATTCCATGAACATCAGGAAGGTTGCACCGTAAGGCTTGAAACCGCCGTGGAGGTATACACCGTTCATGATGGCGCTCATACCGAATTCACGTACACCGTAGTGAATGTAGTTACCTGACGCATCATCAGCGGTAACAGACTTTGAATTACGGTTGAAGGTCAGATTGCTTGGTGCAAGGTCAGCTGAACCGCCTAAGAATTCAGGCAGTACGTCGCTGTAGGCATCAAGTGCGTTCTGACTGGCCTTGCGGCTTGCGATCTTGGCAGGATTTGCCTGTAATTCACGGATATAGGCTTCTGACTTTTCAGTCCAGTCTGCAGGAAGTTCGTGATTCATGCGACGGATGAATTCAGCGGCAAGTTCTGGGTACTTGGCCTGATACTTGGCAAAAAGTTCATTCCATGCGTTTTCCTTTTCAGCACCGGCTTTCTTTGCGTCCCAGGCTTCGTATACTTCAGCAGGAACTTCGAAAGGACCGTACTTCCAGCCGAGGTTTTCCTTGGCAAGAGCGATTTCAGCATCACCGAGAGGTGAACCGTGACACTTTTCGGTACCCTGCTTGTTAGGAGAACCGCAGCCGATTACGGTCTTGCAGCAGATGATACTTGGCTTGTCGGTAACCTTCTGAGCTTCCTTTACGGCTGCTTCGATGGCTGCGCTGTCATGGCCGTCAACCTTCTGAACGTGCCAGCCGTATGCTGCGAAACGGGCAGCGGTATCTTCTGCGAACCAGCCTGAAGTGTTACCGTCGATGGAAATGCCGTTGTCATCCCAGAAAGCGATAAGCTTGCCGAGCTTTAAGGTACCTGCCAGTGAACATGCTTCGTGAGAAACACCTTCCATCAGACAGCCGTCGCCCATGAATACATAGGTGTAATGGTCAACAATATTCAGACCGTCGCGATTGAACTGAGCTGCAAGCACCTTTTCGGCAAGAGCCATACCAACTGCATTGGTGATACCCTGACCTAAAGGACCGGTGGTGGTTTCAACACCTTCGGCGTAGCCGTACTCAGGATGACCTGGAGTCTTTGAATGTAACTGTCTGAAATTCTTCAGGTCTTCAATTGAAAGATTGTATCCGGTTAAGTGAAGCAGAGAATAAAGAAGCATTGAGCCATGGCCGTTTGACAATACGAAACGATCACGGTTAACCCACTTAGGATCAGCAGGATTGTGATTTAAAAAATGACGCCATAATACTTCCGCAATATCAGCCATACCCATAGGTGCACCTGGATGACCTGAGTTGGCCTTCTGGATAGCATCCATACTTAAGGCTCTTATAGCATTTGCCAATGTTTTGTTGGACAACATCTCATACTCCATCTTTCGATCTGAAAAAGTTTACCTCTAAAAACTGGTGACTGTTTAACGCCATACACCAATAATCAGGCAAGCAGAATTAGAAAATTACCAAATTTACAGCAGGTAATAATTTTTCATGCATTATGCCATTATGACAGTCTTAAATCAATTCAATATTGCCACAGTGGATGAATAACTCAAATTTCCTGCCGGTTTCATGTATAAAAAATACTGTATTTGTGAAATACATCCATATGACGGCTGAACAGCATTTCTGACAGTCTTAAAATTTACCGCGCAGACACTTAAAACAAAAGCGGACAGAACGCCACCGCTCCGTCCGCACATTCTTAAACCCGCAGGCTTAAGGATTGTTGAACATGATTGATCTTATTACGAAATGCTTGTTGAGACGTGGAGAAAGACAGGTGTTTGTTTCCACGACGTTTTCATTCAGCCAGTTCATTTCATGAAGAAGTTCCTCGTCAGTAAAAACAAACCCCTCCGGAAGCATCAGCAGCCCCTTGTTGTTGTATATTTTCCCCTTGAACACATATTCACGGCCGCTTGATAAATCTGAGACCTTCTTGCTTATAAGGGCATAGAGTGAACTGTCATATTCACTGAGCTCCCTGGCGAGACTCTTTGTATAGTCAAATCCGATAACGTTGTCGGAATAACCGAAGAAATAGTTATTGGAATTTCCCCTGCTGTCAGCGGCTATACTCTCCACCAGAGTACTGAAAATAATGGAAGGGTCATAGAAGTATTTACCGAGAATGGTTCCGTTCTTGTTTTCAGCCCCCTTAACCATGAGATCAAAGTAATAAAGATTATTGTCAACGGCATATCTGCACCACTTGCACGGAGAGTTCGTACCGTCAAGAACCTTGATGTTGTACTTTTTGAGGAATCTGGTTATGTCACTGAAATTCTGTTCTTCGGTATTATCCTGATTAAGCCAGAGCACATACAGCTTCTTCTCGGCGAAGGCGTGTTCAAGGCCAAGTGCAAAGGCATTGATGTTGCGTTTCTCGTAGGTACTGCAGCTGTTGGCGATATACCCGATATTGCCCTGCTGAAAATCCTTTGAAATATCGTGTCCGCTTCCCTTGCTGTCGTACATCATGTAACGCAGTTCCTCTTCGGAATTCTTGTTCTTGCCCAGAAATATTCCGGAAATGAAGCCTGCCATGTACTTGGACACATAAGTCTTATCCGTATAAGAAACAACGTTGCTGTCCGAAACCTCTATGCAGCTTACGAAAAATTTGACGTCGCTGAAACGTCTGAAGATATTTCCCAGAGCATTATTCATTTCAAAACCGCTGAGGAATACGTATCTGGCGCCTTCGGCGTAGGCATTGTTCACGATTTCCTCAAGACGGCGGTAGTCACTGCCGACACCTTCAATCACGTTTATTTCCATCTGCGGATATCTTTTGAGGGTGGAAATGAAGCCGTGAAGATTGATGTACTCGATTGACTTCGGTTCAAGATTGTTTGATTCGATGTAATACAGCTTCTTGACCTTGCTGGCTCCCTCAAGAACATTCCTCTGCAGAATGGCTGAACTGGAGCCGAAACTGAAATTGTTTACTGAGAAAAGCACAACCACTGATACGATGACCAGAAACAGAAAAATAAATAAAATTAAGCCTGCTATATCTTGATTCTTGCTTCTCATAGATGTTCCAATACCGCCCCTTCAACAAACCAGTCCATTGAAAAAATATCGTTAGGTTCATCCTGCAGCGAATTACCCTTATCCAGACGCAGACGATGTTCATTGTCATACAGCGGACCGGAGAAGATATTATCGTTATTGGCAATCATGAATCTGTACAGAGCCAGATCCAAGAGCTGCATGGTATTAGGAGGAATAATCCCTTCGTTAAAATTGGTTATCCTTACAGTACCGGTGCTTACGTCCAGCAGATAATTACCGGATTCAAAGGAATTGGTAACTGTTCTAGAAAGTACGCGGCTGAAGAAACCTCGATAGTCAACCTGAACGCTGGCGATGTTACTTAAAAAGTACTTGTTGGCAAAATCCTTGTCATATCTGATGCAGTAATACATCTTCTGCTCGCAGAAATCGTCCACGGTGATGTCGGTGTAGTCCGCAGTCATTATGCGGGCATCCGGATTTCTCTTCTGAGCCTCAATCAGCTGGCTGTACTGAATGTTTTCATTCTTGCTCTTGAGAACTATCACCTTCACGATACCGTTCTTCTTGTATTTTCTTACTCCAAGAGTAAAGGCGTTTATGTTGCGGTACGCATCCTCGTTCAGTTCGGAAACCACGAAGAAGTTTTCAGAGGTTTCGGTATTTACGGTAGCTGCAATGATGCCGCTCAGATAGTACACCTGATACTGATGAACCTTGAAGGTAATCAGCTTGTCGCTCTTTTCAAGATTTCTGTCATACGCACTGACAAAATACACATTCTTGGTATTGTCATACTTTTTCACGGCCGTATTGATGCATTCATTGAGAGCCGGAGACGGCGAAACGATAATGGACACATCCCGTGATATGTATTCCCTGATAAGATCCATGCATTCCTCGTTATTGGAAATCTCATCAACGGCATATGCCTTTATTCCCAGACGGGAGGTTACCTCGAGAAAATCATTAAGACGGTATTTGTCGTCAGCATGCTTTTCCTTAGGCAGAAGATAAATGGCCTGATATTCCTTTCTCGGAATCAGGCTGTCAGTAATTTCGACATTTTTCGGAGAAACGTCATAGAAATAGATGGACAGCCCCGTAAGAAGAGCTACCACCACACAGGCTACGACGGTCCACAGCAGAAGAACATTTTTATATCCTTCATTATCTCCAGTCTTCAAAAATTTTATCCTCACCTAAGATTCTTTCAAATTCAGCCAGCGGCAGCGGTGCTGAATAATAATATCCCTGACAGTATTCACATCCCAGATCCCTGAGAATATTTCTCTGATCAATGTTTTCGACGCCCTCCACCAGACTGTGGATACCGAAATGCTTGGTTATCTGAATAACATCACTCACCAGCATTACGTCAGGTGAATTGCGGTTGTTCACATCTATCTTGTCCACAAATGACTTATCAAGCTTGATGGTATCAAACGGATAAAGAGAAATGTTTGACAGACATGAATATCCGGTTCCGAAATCATCCATGGAAAGCTTGAAACCAATCTTCTTCAGCTCATTCAGAATTTCCAGAACCGTGTCCTGACTGTCAATGGTTGATGATTCAGTGATTTCAATGTCTATGTATCGGATGATGTCCTCGTATCCCCTGATACGCTCCTTAAGATCCCTTAACAGATTAGGGTTACGGAACTGAACCTGAGAGAAATTAACGGATATAGGCACCAGTCTGTACCCTAAATCCTTCCATTTCTTCAGCAGATCAAGGATGGACACGAAAATAAAATTATCTATGTTGGCAATTGAACCGTTCTTTTCAAAAACCGGTATAAACTGTCCCGGAGGCAGCAGACGCTGCAGCTTGTAGTTCCACCTGATCAGCGCTTCGGCACCTGACAGTCTGTTGGTATTAAGATCATACTTAGGCTGCAGGTACACCAGAAATTCACCGTTATAGATGGCGGGAATAAGCTCCTTCTCCAGATTGTTCTGACGGATAATCTCCTCCTGCATTTCAGGTACGAAGAAGACTATCGAATTCCGGGAAACATTCTCATCCTCATGGTCATACAGGGCTATGCTGCACTTGTCCATGATGTCGTCTATGTTTGACGGCATTGATGAAGCCGTAAAGCTGCAGACACCGGCCTTGAACAGTGAACGGTACTCGATACCATCAATGGACTGGGCGCTTGCGAACAGTTTTCTCAGAATTATCTCAACTTCTGATTTGCTTTCCGCTCTGATAATGGCGTAATAGCTGTTGTTACCCTTATAAGGAGTGAATGAGGAGTTTTCCATGTGCTTCATGCATGAAGCCAGCTTCTGCTCGAAACGATTGGTTATTTCTGTACCGTAAAGATTATGTAGGATGTGGAAATTACTGATGATAACCGTAGCCAGATAATATTCTTCTATTTTGTTCTGATAGGTTGATTCGTAGACTTCTTCGTAGTTGGCTCTGAGATTTACTCTGTTTGGAAGGCCGGTGAATTCATCAAAATAAGCCAGGTTGTATACTTTCTTTCTGTTGCTTTCCACCGTATATTCGTAATAAACAAGGAGGATTGTAAGAATGACCATGGTACCTATAATCAGGAAGCCGAACATGGTCATAATGGCTCTTATCTTGTCATCCAGCTCCGACGCCGGAATCATGTATACGAAACTCCATCCGTCATAAGGAAGCTTGATAATGGACATGTAGTGAGCCGGCAGACCGTTCCCCTGAAATACGTACAGATTGTCTATTACCTGATTCTGAATCTGCTTCTGACGGATACTGATGTTGTTTTTTTCCCTGGCGCTGTCCAGCAGTTCCCTTACAGTGTATTTCGGAAGCAGGCGGTTCTGAGTCTTTTCGTTGATATGCACGACGTCGTACATGTTGTACAGGAGGAAGCTCAGGGAGGAATTAACCCCGTCGTTGTACAGGGTATACTTGTTGAAGTATCTTATCAGCTCGTCACCAGTGGCCTTTATGTACAGAGCATAGCGGACATAACTCTGATTCACGTACACGGGAACGGCAATCAGAACGTCGTAATTGCCGCCGTACTTGGACACGGTAACAGTTACCACGGTCTTTCCCACATAAATCTTCTTTAATTTGGCAATATCCTGATCATCAAGTTTGAAACCGTACAGAACTTCACCCTGAAGATCGGTAATACCTATGTCGAGGAATCCTGATACTCTGGTGATGTCGTTGATTGTTTCCGCTGTTCTGGCGGAACCTATGTAGTCACCTTTGGATATGCTTTTTGAAATACTCAGAGAGGCAAGATTGAGAACGCTTATAATACGGTTGAAATTGTGATTGACGGCTTCAAGTTCGCCCTTTGACTTCAGCACTATCTGCTGTTTGAGCGCGCTGACCATGATTTCTTCAATCTTGTATTTATAGACAAAAGAAACCGAAATCATGGTGAACACCAGCACCACGATTATAAACAGTGACTGTCTGTAGTTTTTTAATTCAGCGAACCTTCCGAGCATTTAAAATCTTTTTTTCTTTGTTCTTTATAATAGTATTAACAGGAATCTCCAATCCGTGCATCAAATTCCCGTATGTATTTGTACATGTCACCTGTACCTGCTTTCCGTCAATGCCGTCGCCGCACAGAAAACCGTCTGCCCTGAATTATCATGAACACCATGAAAAAAACATCAGTATTTCACGGCTGTCTTCTGGCACGTCAATCCGGATACCAGATCCCGTTACGGAAAACGCGTTATTTACAACATCCTCACGCCTAGAATACATTATATTTTTAATAAATAATCTGATTTAAGATACATTTATTCAAAATAATTGAAAAATTCATACGAATACAGACTATTTCGTCACCGATAAACGACTATTTTTCTCATATTGGAAAAAATAATTTTTATGTTACAATGAGCGAACGTCAGAGGACTGCGCTCCTCCGGCGTCACAAGAGGAAGAACAGTTCCGGTTTTTACCCGAACAGACATCTTCCGAATAATTAAAAAATTTTTATCTTCAACTAAACAAAGAAAGAAATGCAATAAGCCTTTACATGTCTTCATCTTTTTTTAGGCAGACCGTCAGGACTGCTTCCAGACTTTCCCGCTGGGAAATTCAGAAAAATGAAGTTTCATAAAACGGAATGCCGTATCGTAAAGACAGAAAACAACAACGCACTTTGCATAAACTTTAAATAAGTAATAAGGACCCATCATGTCATATTTATTTACTTCAGAATCAGTATCTGAAGGACATCCTGATAAAATTGCCGATCAGATTTCTGATGCGGTACTGGATGAAATTCTCAAACAAGACAAATTTGCTCACGTAGCATGTGAAACCTTTATTAAGACCGGTATGGTTCTCGTAGGCGGCGAAATCTCAACTACCGCCTGGGTAGACATTGAGGCTCTTGTAAGAAAGGTTGTATGCGACATCGGCTATAACCATTCAGATATGGGATTTGATGCCAACTCCTGCGCCGTGCTGAATGCCATCGGCAAACAGTCTCCAGACATCAATCAGGGTGTTTCACGTGAAAATCCAAAGGATCAGGGTGCCGGTGACCAGGGGCTGATGTTTGGTTTTGCCTGTGATGAAACCGACGTGTTCATGCCGGCTCCTATTACCTATGCGCACCGTCTGATGAAGAGACAGGCTGAAGTACGTAAGAACGGCACTCTCAAGTGGCTCCGTCCTGATGCAAAGAGCCAGGTAACCTTCGTCTACAATGACGACGGTTCAATCGAAGGTATCGACACCATCGTTATTTCAACACAGCATGACGAAACAGTTACCAACAAGGAAATTCATGAAGGTGTCCGTGAAGAAATCATTAACAAGGTAATCCCTGAAAAGTGGCTTACCGCCAACACCAAATACTTCATCAATCCTACCGGTCGTTTCGTAATCGGCGGTCCTATGGGCGACTGCGGTCTGACCGGCAGAAAGATCATTGTTGACACCTACGGCGGCTACGCCAGACACGGCGGTGGCGCATTCTCAGGCAAGGATCCGTCAAAGGTGGACAGAAGTGCCGCCTATGCGGCAAGATACGTTGCCAAGAACGTGGTAGCGGCAGGTCTTGCCAAGAAGTGTGAAATTCAGGTTTCATACGCAATCGGTGTTGCCGAACCAGTATCACTCTCAGTAAACACCTTCGGTACCGGTATCATTTCCGAAGCCAAGCTTGTGGATATCATCAGAAAGACTTTTGACCTGAGACCTTACGGTCTGATTGAAATGCTCAATCTCAAGAGACCTATCTATCTTCCAACCGCAAGTTACGGTCACTTCGGTCGTGAAGAATTCCCTTGGGAACAGATCGACAAGGCTGAAGTACTCAGACATCTGGCTAAGTAAATCTTAAATACCTGAAATTAACATGGGGCGGGTAACCGCCCCATGTTTTCATTATGGGTTCCGAAAATAAATTCACTCGCAGAGACCATCTTCCTCAGACTTTCCGATCTGCTGATCAATTTTCCTGAAACAGCGTGATTCCATGTCAGTCATGAATACAGCACCGCTGATTACGTCTTCCGTAAGAAACAAAAAAAGTGTCCGCACATACTATACGTCCGGACACTTTTTCTTAATACGTCGTTACTGAAACTTACTTCTTAAGGTAAGCGTTTACGTTGTTTTCGATTCTGGCAAGCAGGTCACTGTCAGATGACTTTTCAAGCTTTTCACCGATAATGTTTTCGTAAAGTTCAAGATAACGTTCAGAAATTGAATTTACGATTTCCGGAGTCATTTCAGGAACCTTCTGACCTTCCTTACCCTGGAAGCCGTTGCTCATTAACCATTCACGTACGAATTCCTTTGAAAGCTGCTTCTGAGGTTCACCCTTGGCAAATCTTTCTTCATAACCGTCCTTGTAGAAGTAGCGGCTTGAATCAGGAGTATGGATTTCGTCCATCAGATAGATTTCACCGTTGTAGGTACCGAATTCGTACTTGGTATCAACGAGGATAAGACCTCTCTTTTCAGCAATTTCAGTACCGCGCTTGAAGAGAGCAAGAGCATACTTTTCAAGAACAGCATATTCTTCAAGAGTTGCAAGACCCTTGGCAAGAATTTCTTCCTTGGAAATGTCTTCATCGTGAAGACCTAATTCAGCCTTGGTGGTTGGAGTGATGATTGGTTCTGGGAACTTCTGGTTTTCTCTCATGCCTTCAGGAAGCTTAACACCGCAGATTTCACGAACACCGCTCTTGTATGCTCTCCATGAACTGCCGCAGAGGTAACCGCGAACAATCATTTCAATAGGGAAACCCTTACACATAACACCAACAGTTACCATTGGATCCGGAGTTGCCAGTTTCCAGTTAGGACAGATATCAGCGGTTGCGTCAAGGAACTTGGCGGCAATCTGATTCAGAACCTGCCCCTTGAATGGAATTCCTTCAGGGAGAATAACGTCGAAAGCGGAAATTCTGTCTGTAGCAACCATTACCAACTTTTCATCGTTGATATTATAAACATCACGAACCTTGCCGTGATAAACACTCTTCTGTGAAGGAAAAACAAATTCGGTATTAGTTAATGCTGAAGCCATAATTTATAACTACCTATTCAATCAAAACACGGAGTCTTATCTCAACTAGATGATAACGACACCAGATAAAAAAGAGACCATACGGTAATACTGTCTGAGTATTCTTCATAGGCTTTTCCGGAAAAACCGGGCCATCCGGACTTCTGACCGAACAGTCATCCGGGACGGTATTCCTCTGACCTATGACGGGTACCCGTCACATCCCTATATTAATAGGTGATAGTTTATTCTTTTTCAATTTGCATATCAAGTTCAAATATAGACATCAGACTTAACAAAAAGCCACCGTATAAAAACGGCGGCTTCACGAATGTCACTGCTGTCCGAAGGCCTGATACGGACTTCGGACCAGGCATGAATATGCTTTTTAAACAGCCTTCTGCGCAAGAACGCTGATGTTTTCCTCGGCAAAGCTGTCGGTTTCGACCATCTTGAGTATTTCAGCTTCAGAATAGCTTTCATGATAAACAACCACATAGCTGGTATCACCCGGCTTGAGGAAATGAGTTTCACCGTATTCTGTGTAACGGGTTGCACCGATGCTTATCAGAGCCTGCTGAGGCTTGCCGCAGTCAAGAAGGTATTCATGAATGTTTTCAGCCGGACCTTCATCCTTCTGGTTGTTCATCTTGTCCACAATCCAGTTGAGGAGAGTGTCATACATGTAGCTGTAGTCTCTGGCAGCGCTGTTTACACCGTATACGTTAACCACCCCGTCACGCTTGAGGAAGCAGGCAATCCGGTATGAGGAAATAACGCCGTCGGCAGTAAAGCTGTCAAGAGCAATCACATTTGAACTGAAGCCCTTGCTGGCAGCGCCCCAGTTTTTCTTTTCACTGATCTTCCTGGCACCGGGACGTCTGATTGAGCAGTCATTGTAAGCCCCGAAGGCTACCGGCCTGAGAGATTTAACCTGGTCTCCTTCATATTCAATATCACAAAGAATACCAACTTCAGGTTCAATCTGATGATTTTCCGCAATGGTTCCGGAAATATCCACTCTGTCTGAGGATATAGGATAGGTATGTAAAAAGGTATCCAGTCTGCTTTCGGCACATGCAGGCAGATAGAACGGGAAAATAGCCTTCGGAGCCTTCACGTCCTTTACGGCCACATTTCTGAAATCCGATGCCTCTCCGGCCTGTTCAAGATGACCGGTAAAATTGCCGGCTACGCCAAGACCGATAACTTTCTCTAAATTCATTTTTTACTCCAATAACCGCCGTCACCTGTCCGGGAACAGAACCGTCCGGAGCAGGATGTCTCCTGCAGGTTCAAAATATCGTTCAAAAAGGTCTTCATGCTCAAATTACTTGCACAAAAACACAGCCAATAATGTACAATTAGTCTGTAAAACTATTGCATGATAATATCAAAAATTGACTGCTACCGCAGTGAATTTTTTTATTCTATGAGAATACTGGGTAAAAATACGGACACGACATTTTATGAGAACCGTGAGAGTATACGACAATCAGCCGCTGCAGCTTAATTCCCAAGTGACTTTGGGCAGTGATGCATTCAACCATGCCATTAAGGTACTGCGCATGGAAATCAACGATCCACTGACCGTATTCAACGGTGACGGAAACGATTATCAGGCCGTTATCACATCCATTCAGAAAAAATCAGCAGACATCAGGGTAACGGGAATTCAGAAAAAGGATAACGAATCCCCTATCAGAATCCATCTCGGCCAGGTACTTAGCCGCGGAGACAAAATGGATTTCACCGTACAGAAGTCGGTGGAGCTCGGAGTCAACGTGATAACACCTCTGGTATCCGAACGCTGCGGCGTAAAGCTGAATGACGAACGCAGTCAGAAAAAACAGGAAACACTGCAGAAAATCGTCATCAGTGCCTGTGAACAGTGCGGCCGTGCGGTAATTCCAGAAGTAAGACCGCTGATGTCTCTCGAGGAGTTTCTGCAGGAAAACACCGCAGATGACGAACTCAGGGTAACCATGAACCCTTATGCCGACACCAGATTCAAAGATCTTCCTCAGGCCGGAAGCTACCGTCTTCTCGTCGGGCCAGAAGGCGGTTTTACTGATGAAGAGGTTGAGCTCAGCATTAAATCTGGATACCGTGACGTTCTGGCAGGACCGAGAATTCTCAGAACCGAAACAGCGGCTCTGGTGGCCATAAGCATAATACAGTCCTGCTTCGGAGACATCTGAGACAAAAACACAAGGATAACCACAAGAAACACCTGACGCCGGAGTGTCAGACGTTAAAAACAGGAAGAAGCAATGATTTCAGAAGATATTTCCCAGATTTCAAAAAATCTTGTACTTGGCAAAAAAACGGCATACGAAACTCATTACAATGCCGGGCTCCTTCAGACAGTTCCGAGATCTCTGAATCGTGACACTCTGGACATACGTACTCCATTCTTCGGTTATGACGTATGGCATCACTACGAAATTTCATATCTGAATTTCAGAGGCAGACCGGAGGTGGCTGTGGGAATCATCTACGTTCCGGCCGATTCCGAATGCATTGTCGAATCAAAGTCACTGAAGCTGTATTTCAACAGTTTCAACATGACCCGCTTTCTCAGTCTTGAAGCAGTCAGAAGCACCGTGGAAAATGATTTAAGCAGGGTTCTCGGAACGGAAATCCGCGTTGAGATGTACCGACCTTCCGACGTTCCCCAGTCTTTTGCCATCGGGAAGCCTGATGCCGAAAGTCTTGACGAACTTGACATTACCGTTTCCGAATACACCATTCATCCGGATTTCATAAGTCAGAGCAGTGACGGGGAAATCATTACAGAAGCCCTGAAATCAGATCTTCTGAAATCAAACTGCCTTATCACCGGACAGCCTGACTGGGGTACGATATACATCAAATATACGGGAAAAAAGATAAACCACGAAGGACTGTTGCAGTATATTATATCTATGCGTACCCACAACGAGTTCCATGAACACTGCGTGGAAAGAATTTTTACCGACATAGCCAACAGATGTGAAGTGTCCTATCTTGAGGTAAGGGCTTTTTACACCAGACGCGGAGGAATCGACATAAATCCGGTCAGGGCAACCGTTAATCTTCCGCACAGCTCACTGCGTCTGATTCGCCAGTAACAACCAGCAGGGTTTTAGTTATGTTAGACATGTTATTGATACCCATAATTCTTCCATCAATCGATGTGACTGAAGAACCGGCTCTTCCTTCCCAGGTGGAGGTAGCATACAGCTATCAGGACAGAAACCCTTATAAATGCGTTGAGCTGATAAACACCTACATCGATGGAAAAATCCGTACTGACGTCACTTCCGGAAGCACTGCCGACAAGTCATTCAGACCGTCAGAACAGGCTGTTTCAGAAGAAAATGCTGAGAATTCCGAATCTCAGAACTCTGATGACAGTGTTACGCCGTCAGAAAATCAGGAAGAAGAGTCTTTGAAAACCGAAGAGGAACAGCCGGCAGCAGCCGAGAAAGAATCTCAGACCGACGCAGCCGCACATGTTCCGCAACCTGAATCTGATAACACTCATTCCGCACACACTGCTGAAACCGGCCCGAAACCGAGTGCCCTCTCTCAGACAGAGAATATGGATACCAATGTCATAAGACAGGTGATTCTTGACGATATGGAATCAGAAAAGGAACAGGCAAGATCCGATTACCTGTTCGTTGCCAGAAATGCAGAAAAAGAACGTATTTTCAATGCCCTGATGTCCTGCAAAATCAAAGCGGGCGTAGCCAGGAACGAAGAGTTCAGAAATCACTATTCATACAGAAAAAACACCCTGACATCAGCCATATACAAATACAATAAAATCAGAACAGCCCTGCAGAACAAGACAATAAAACCTTCTGACGTTAATTTTATTCAGAACCCTTCGGAACTGAACCGTGAAAATTATCAGAAGATCAAACCGTACATACAGCTTATAGAACTTTACAAACTTTCTGAAAGCAACAATCTCAAGGCAGTATCATTTTTCGAAAACAACATAAATGATCAGGCTTTCAACAGTTACCCGGAAAGCGTAAAAAACGCCTTCTGGATACAGGGATTCAATCTGTATTACGGGCTTAACCACCAGAATATCGCATATTACCTGCTGAATCTGGTAGAAAAAAACTACAGCGGCAAAACGCAGTACACGTACACCAATGCCATTCTTGCCAAGCAGCTCAGCATGCTGGCGATGGAAAACAAAGACTTTGAATATGCCGAAGAACATTTGAGCAGATACGTATCCGTTATTGAGCATATTCCTGAAGAACAGATGAATTATATCGATAATCTGCTGCAGCTGAGTGACCTTAAAATAAAAACAGGTCATTCAAATGATGCCGTTACCCTTCTGAAGAAGGCAGATCATCTGATAAATTACACCACCATGGATAAGGCAGATGAAGAACGATTTAAAGGAATTCTTTCTCATCTTTACATTGAGGTTCACGAATACGAACGCGCCCTGTTCTATCTGGACACGGATAACCACAATTATTCCTTTGACAGTGAAAAAACAATTTCCCTTCTGAGACTCATCGATCTGGCCATAGCCCTCAACGGCACCAATCAGACCAGTAATGCAGCCCAGCTGATGAAAACCATTGGCGGTTACCTTGACAAGCTCCCGGATCAGTACAAGCCTCTCTACTACCACACCAATGCAGCCATTGAAGCCACTCAGGGAAATTATGCCGAAGCCTATAAAAACGTGGAAGCCGCGTACGGGTACGGTAAGAATCTGTACACCAGACTTCCAGACAACCAGTCTCACAATCTGCCGCCTCCTACGTTCTATCAGAACTATCTGCCGCATAACAATAATATTGTAAGCGTGCCGATCAGAATGATGATCGTCATGCTTTCAGGCTCCACCATTCTGTTCCTGATAGTTGTCCTGGCATTTTTGCGTTATTACAACAAATCAAAGGAATTTGAACGTGAAATTGACAGAATAGAAGACGATTATCCGCAGTCATTGAGCAGTGACATCAAAAACTACAATGACTTCATGAACTTTATTATCAGACAGAGCATGAATTACCATCAGTCTGATAATGACATGGGCACCAAAAACATCGATCTCATCAATAACAAGGATATCTACCAGATATTCATACCCGGATTTACCGATCTGTCAATAAAGAGAGGTTACAAACAGGCCCAGAATCAGAGAAACGCATTTATTGACAAGCTGCAGAACCTTCTGCACATTGCTTCCGACATCTATGTAATCAGCGACGCCCGTTACGTTATTGTAACCAAACCGAATGCCGACATGGATGCATTTACAATGAGTAACACCATCATAAATAAAATAGAACAGGTACTTAAGGAACTGCACATTGATCCCGTGGTCAATGCAGGCATCATCAGCTACCCGTTCATCAACAGTGCTCCTTATTCGCTGGAATCCACAAGAATTTTCGAACTGCTATCACTGGCTCTTGCCGGAGCAAGATCCATAGCTGATCATAACCAGCAGTCTTCCTTTGTAAGACTCAATGCGAACAGACTTGACAAGAGCAGTATTCAGGACGGAGACACCTATGCGAGAGCAATCAACTGCATCAAGAAAGGAAGCATAAAGACAATCTCCCTGCCTGAAGAAAGTCAGATAGACTGGCAGCAGATTCAGGAAGACACCATGCTTTAATCAGCAGGAGCGGAGCAATCATTTTCTGATGTGTGTTTAGAACATCTCTGTTTTACACCACCGGACGATTGCGGTAAAAAAGCAGCGCTGGCATGGCTATCCCCATGCCTATGGCAAGCAGCACCGTTGAAGTTATTATGCCGTTCTCAAAAAATGATTCAATAAGTCCGGCCTTTGTTTCTTCAGCGTTTCGCATCTGAATAATTGACAGAAGTGTAAGATAGGCAAATTTTCCCGGAATTATAGGCACAATACTGGCAACAGTAAACACCAGGCGAGGCACTCTCAGTCTCGGAGACAGGAAAATAAACATCAGGCTTATGGTTATACTGGCTATGAATGAAGATGCCACAATTCCGAATCCCACGTTATTAATACACACTGTTCTGGTGATATGGGCCACAGCACCTCCGAGAGCCGCATACGGTACATATTTCAAAGGTGTATTGAACAGCATGGCAAAAACTGCGGCCGGTACGGCACTGAAACAGAAATCAAGCAGATATAACTCAAGACTCATAATAAATCTTCTCTTTGTTTTCATAATTTATCACCGAAAAACGGTGATGACAGGCAGTCTCTTCCTGCCCGGTCTTACCTACCATTTATCTATCGGCAGAATGGAAAAAGCCGTCATGATACCAAGACATACGGATGCCACCAGCATAATGGAATTTATAAGTCTTGTGGCTCCCACGGATGTGTATCCCTTGAACAGATCCAGAATTCCCGTTATGAAAGGGAATCCGGGAACCAGAAGAAGCAGACTTACCACCATGGCAACAGCCAGATTGTATTCACTTAAATGAAAAATTCCAGTACCGACCCAGAAGGAAATAATGGTACTGATGAAACCGCATGTCGTAAAAATAAACATGTCGAACAGGTGAAATTTCTGCATCAAGAGCTTACATGCCATGGTTATGGTACCGGCTACAAGTGCTGTCATGCTTGCATCCATATCCCCTCCGTTTATTACGGAAAAGGCGGCGGTGGCAATCCCCACTGCAGCAACCATAAACAGACGGTTGTACGAAAACTGAGGAATGTGTTCCAGCTTTTCCATAAGCTCATCAGCAGTTATAAGACCTTTTTCCGCATCCTGACAGAGACGGGTATAAAACACCAGGTTATGCATGTTGATACCTACCCTGTCGATACGGCCGAAGGTGGTATACTCCTCCCGATACTCACGTTCATCGGATACGGGAAATACAAGCTTGACACCGACGGATCCGGGACTGACTATGACTGTAGCCTGACAGCCGTAGGCGCTGGCAACTCTTTCGGTAGTCTGAATTATCAGACGGGTTTCTGAACCGCACATGTACATCCGCCTTGCCAGAGAGACAATAAGCTCCGCAAAATCGCTATTTTTCATACCATTTCCATGCTACTCATAAAACTTTTCACCGGTATCGGACAGCAGATATTGACTGCACAAAGTCAAAACCGGCAGGGTTCTATCATTCTATCATAAACATCACTGTTTACGTAAAAACAGGCGAACCGCAGTATTTGCCTTTTCCTCCGTCTGCTGAAAACATGGATATACGTGCACTTTCATCAAAACATGACAGTCATATACGGAATTTTTGATTAATTTGAATTAAGAATTCTTTAAACAGTATGTGAATACGCAGAAGATCTGATGGAACAGAAAACAATTATGGCTGTCCGGAGCCATACTGATTGATTAAGGATTTATATAAGATATATCTGAAGATATTTTGATTCTCACTCCCGATGGTGCGGGAAGAGAGACTCGAACTCTCACACACAAGGCGCCAGAACCTAAATCTGGTGCGTCTACCAATTTCGCCATTCCCGCGTCTCATGGGGTGGCTGATGGGGTTCGAACCCACGACAACCGGAATCACAATCCGGGACTCTACCAACTGAGCTACAGCCACCATAGAGATGTATCAGCAAATGGCGCGCCCTGAAGGAGTCGAACCTTCGACCCACGGCTTAGAAGGCCGTTGCTCTATCCAACTGAGCTAAGGGCGCATACCCTTTTCGAAGATGGTCGGCGATGCAGGGTTCGAACCTGCGACCCTCTGGTCCCAAACCAGATGCGCTACCGGGCTGCGCTAATCGCCGATGCCATTTTGCTAACAGGTGTGCATGATAGAGTACAAACCCTGTTTCGTCAATCATTTTTTTGTAAAAATTTAATTTTTATGTTTTATTGATTGAGTTTTAGTCATTTTTACTGAATTTGAACAAATTTAAGACAGAAACATAAAGTCAACTTCTGATAATCTTCTTCACGGGCCGTTTCAGCCGGTCCGCAACTGTCAAATCAGTAAAAAAAAACGTCAAAAACAATATATTTAATCAATGTATCACTGTTTATGTATAAAAACTGTTATTATATTCAGTCAAATCAAGGTAAGCGGACACACGCATGTCCGTAATGGGAATTTTTTGTTCTGACGAACAGATATGAACTAATAACTTAAAACAGTTCCGTACTCATATGCCTGACGTTATTCACCGGTGAATTCTATGCGCAGCAAAAAAAACAATAATTCAGATAACCACAACACTCAGTACATGACATATATTCTGAGACCTAATCAGTTGCTCAAAATGAGGGAGACTCTCAGAAGCATATTCATTTTTCCGAACGAGTCAAAACACAAAATAGCCGAACGAATATCCGTTACCGCAGCTGAAAAGAATAACAATACCGCTAATAAAAAACAGGGAGTAACTCTGTCCAGAAGGTTTGTCGCACTTGTGGAAAACCTTCTTAACCTTGGATATGAAATAAAAACCAAGGTCAGAGATGAGAACGGTCACCCCGTCTATCACGGCAATTCCTGCTGCAGTTCATATGGTCATACACCGTGTCATAACTATATGACTTTTTTCAAGATATACTGCTGTCTGAATGATCAGAATCTGTTTCTGATGAAGTTTCTTCTCTCTTCACTGTACGAAACGACCTTTACCGTAAGACAGATGTCAGACAAGTGCAATTTCCTGTTCTACGACAGTGAAGGCGATGACAAACAGGATCATTACAAAAAATACGGCGACAGAGCCAAATTACTGCATAGAAACGGAATTCTTAAATACGAAAAACGCAAGTACTCGATCTCAGACTCATACACCATTGATTCCGTATTCGGAAACATGAATCAGAATATTATTGATTTCATAAATTTTTTTACAATCTATTCTCCTGTCGGGCTTCCGGGTTTTTACATCAGCAACATTCTGAATATCTTTTACGAAGGACAGTTTACAAGGGATAATTTCATCTATAAATTCTACAATCCGTTCCCGACCATCAATCAGGAAATAAAATACAACCTGCTCTATTACATTTCCATGAAAAGAAGTGTAAAAATAAGCTACTTCAAGGAAGAATACACGGGAAATTCCAGAAAAAACAAAATCAGAGTGACCTGCGTTCCATTGAAGATTCTTTACCGCCAGCTGGTATGTCGTGAATACCTGCTTGCACACGGCGCTGAAGATGATAATTTCATATCAGTAAGACTGGACAACATTACCAGCGTGGATCCTGGAGAGCCTGTCTCTGCCGATGAATTCAACGTACTCACCGAAAAACTGAACAGACTGAACATCAACTCTTCAAGGATCAGTGAAAATCCTGATATGGTAAAAATAAAATTTCAGATTCCGCCTGAAGAAAAGTATGTCCTTAACAGACTTGAAAGACAGGCAAACCATAACAGTAAAATCATATGTGAAGACCCTGAGCGTCATATTTATGCATACAGTTCAGAAATTTCCGACGAAAATGAAATGCAGAGCTGGCTGAAAACATTTATCGGCCGCATTGTAAATATCAGCACCACTGGAAAACAGCTGGGAGAACAGTTCAGCTCCGACCTGAAACAGATGATGGAAATGTATAACGTTAAATAAAATGTCAGGAGACTGATAACATGACCAAAAAATTCGATATAAACGAAATTGAAAATATTCTGTCACCGCTGTACAGCTACGATATGTTCGCCATGCTGAAAATCATAAGTTCCACAAGCATAAACGAGCTCGGCTCCTTTGATCCGCAAAAAATCATCAAAACAACATTTCCGCATCACTATGCCAGAGAAAACAATGTGGAAAAATTCATCAGGGACTGTAAAAAATCTGAATTAAATTCCTTAAAAGCCGACACTCCGAAAATAACAACCAAAACCACGCCTCTTACCTATCTGGAATTAAAATGGCTGAAGCTGGTGATAAATGATCCCAAAGCCAGACTTTTTCTCAGTCAGGAGAAAATTGATCACATAAGTGAACTGTTAAAAGACATTCCCGAACTGTACGATTCAGCCGCCATGGAAATTCAGGACAGAGAAAAGCAGCCTGACAGTTTCAGCTCCCCGGAATATATTGAAAACTTTCAGACAATATACAGTGCCCTGAACAATCGAGGCATACTGGAAATTAATTACCGCACGAACAACTCTGACTCGCTGATTACGGGACTCTATCTGCCACTGCATATGGAATACGATTTTCAGTTCAACAGATTCCGTCTCATATGTCTACCTTTCCCTGATGAACAATCTTCTGAAAATACCGAACAGAATAAAGACAACATGATTATGACTTTTAATCTTCGAAACATAATCCATGTTAAAAAGTCAGGGAAAATAATCTCCATGGAGAAAAAGCGGGAAATTATTGAACATTGCGTTGTTCCGGAGAAAACCATAGACATAACAATAAAAATATCATACGCCAAAAACACTCTTGAACGCTTCATGCTGATGTTTGCCTACTACTCAAAAGATCTTAAAAAGGTGACAGATGACTCATGTACAGTTACAATGACGATCCCGGAAAATGATTTGTCCAACGTCATTATCAACATTCTGAGATTCGGCATCACCGTTCAGGTTCTCAGTCCTGACCCGGTTATTGAAAAAATCCGTGAAAAACTTCTTAAACAGAAACGGCTTCTCGAACAGGATCAGCAGTGATGTCGGTGAATACAGGTCATATTAAACAATATGCGTACAATATAAAATAAGGAGTCAGCATGTCATCTATAGAACCATATCAACTGCTTCAGATTTTTCTGATTTTCTGTGTTTCCGGAACTTTCGCAGGAACACTTGCAGGCCTGCTCGGTATAGGTGGCGGTATTATCTTTGTACCTGTTTATCACTACAGTTTCATCTATTTCTTCAATATGGATCCCGGTGATGCCATTATCACGGCAACAACCACTTCCCTTTTCACCATGATCCCTACTTCACTGTCCTCATGTTTATCACACCTCAGAAGAAACAACATTGATAAACAGCTTTTTATCAGATGGCTTCCTTTCATGATTGTCGGAGTTCTGCTGGGAACCGTTTTTGCCAGACTGTACGGTGGTTTATGGCTGTCAACTCTCTTTGGATGTATTCTGCTCTTTGCCGCAGTGAACATGATTATTCTGTCTAAACTGCCTCCAAGATTTGAAAATCTGCCAAAGCCTCCTCTTCAGTACTGCATGCCTACAGCGATTGCCTGTCTGTCATCCATGCTCGGCATCGGCGGCGGAACTCTTACCGTACCGACACTTTCCCTGTTTAAGTACGACACGGTTAAGGCTATAGGTACTGCAGCGGCAATAGGAACCGTAATCTGCATTCCCGGAGCACTGTTCATTCTTGTAAGAGAAATTATCTATCCGGTTGAAATCGCCAACAGCCCTGCCCTTACCCTGGGTCATATCGCATTTCTGGCGGTACTTGTGGTACTTCCGTTCTCCATGCTCATGGCTCCTGTAGGTGTGGCAATCAATAAAAGAATGTCCCAGTCTTCCCTGAAACTGCTGTATGCGGCATTACTGATTTTTACGGGAATAAAGATGTTACTTAACGGATTGGGAATTTAAGATTTTAGTTAGAATAAACTGATCCCTGACATTATCAAGAGGTATATCGACTGCCACCAGAGAAAGAAATCTGACGTTGATATCTTCTTGATAATCCACATTTCTTATGACATTTCCGGTGATATCAATATTGTAATTGACGTCTATCTTCATAATGTATGACTTATCCCTGAAGCTGTCCTGATACTTGTCCAGAAGATACAGGGCCAGCTGGGATTTGTATTTGGATATCTTGCGGTTGCTCCACTTGCTGTAGTCAGAGTTTTTAAACAGCTTTCTGCTCTGACGCCAGTTTTTTTCACCGAATTTGGTAATTAGTGACCTGACTACATCACGGCCGTTGCCGGAGAGTTCACTCTGACAGCTGCACCACACCAGTGAATTCATTCTGTTCTTTAGGGAAAAATTCTTGAAAATAACCTGAGGCAGTTCATTGTAATGCTGTAATTCGTAACTGAAATCACTCTTGAGACTTTCCTGTATTTTTGAGCTTTCGCAGACAACACTGTCCCCGCGGTCACATCCTGCCGTGCAGGTCATGACGGAGAAAGTCATCAGTGAACAGAAAAATACCCTATAGTCAAACATACGGAAGCAGTAAAAATATCAACAGGTTACGTGGAGAACTGACGGAATATCCGCAAAGCAGATACTGTATATTTTAACATAGACCTAACAAATAAATTAAAATTTTTGAACAACCTCAATAAAAAATTTATTCAAACACTCTTCCAACAGTTCTAAAAAAACAAATAAAATAACAAATATCAGATACATGTATTATAATACGCAAAGATTATTGTACACATAAGGGGTATTCAATGTCCGCTAATATTATTGACGGTAAGGCTATTGCAGCTTCCATCAGAGCAAAACTCAAAGCAGATGTAGATCAACTGGTTGCCAAAGGCAAGCGTCGTCCCGGCCTGGCCGTTATTCTGGTTGGTGAAGATCCTGCTTCTCAGATTTATGTAAAGGGCAAGAGAAAGTCATGTGAAGAAATCGGATTTGTGTCAAGTGCACACGATTTACCTGCAGATACCACGGAAGAAGAACTTTTGGCTCTTGTTGACAAGCTTAATGCAGATGATACCGTTGACGGAATTCTGGTTCAGCTTCCATTACCTAAGCACATTGATTCAACTAAGGTTATCGAAAGAATCAAGCCTGACAAGGACGTTGACGGATTCAATCCGTATAACGTAGGTCGTCTGGCTCAGAGAATTCCTGTATTACGCCCTTGTACTCCGAAGGGAGTCATTACCCTGATCAACAGCACCGGTATCGACCTTCTCGGTAAAAACGCCGTTGTTGTCGGCGCATCCAATATCGTGGGCCGTCCTATGACTCTTGAATTCCTGCTCGCAGGCTGCACCACCATTACCACTCACAAATTCACCAAGGATCTGAGATCTTTTGTTGAACAGGCTGACGTTCTTGTTGTTGCCGTAGGCAAGCCTAACTTCATTCCTGGAGACTGGATCAAGCCTGGCGCTGTTGTTATTGACGTAGGCATCAACCGTTTACCTGACGGGAAGATCTGCGGTGACGTTCAGTTTGATCTTGCAAAGGAAAGAGCTTCATACATCACTCCTGTTCCCGGCGGTGTAGGTCCTATGACCATCGCTTCACTGATGGAAAACACTCTGGAAGCATACAGACTGTATCATAACGACTAATAATCCGGAGACAGCCGGACAGCAGGCGTCCCGTAACACCATGCAAAGGTATAGACGGAATTACCGTTTATACCTTTTTTTATTGTTTTCTGGTACCTGCCGGGCAATAAAAAAGCAGCCACCGGCTGCTTTCTCATAATATCAGTGACGATTACGTCTTAGAGGGTAATCACATCAAAATCAACTACAGGATTAACATCAGCACTGTAATCCACGTTGGCTACACCGAAACCGAAGAGCTTCAGGAAGTCAGCCTTGTAGCATTCGTAATCAGTAAGAGCCTTAAGGTTTTCAGTGGTAATCTTAGGCCACATGTCACGACAAGCGTTCTGAACCTTGTCATCAAGTTCCCATGAGTCCATTCTGATACGGGACTTGTCATCAAGGTTGTGGTATGCAGGCTGGTTAAGTTCGGTATTGAACATTCTGAAGATATGATCAATAACTTCTTCGTGAACGCCCTGATCCTTCATAACCTTGAAACACATTGAAATGTAGAGAGGCATTACAGGGATTGCTGATGAAGCCTGAGTGATAACAGACTTGAGTACTGCAACATTCGCCTTGCCTGAAACACTGCCAAGCTTGGTGTTGATGGCTGCAGCCGCACGATCAAGGTCTTCCTTTGCCTTACCGAGAGTACCGTTCCAGTAAATAGGCCAGGTAAGATCAGTACCGATGTAGCTGTAGGCTACGGTCTTGAAACCGTCAGCAAGTACGCCGGCATCAAGCAGTGCATTAATCCAGAGTTCCCAGTCCTGACCGCCCATAACCTTAACTGTGTTGGCAATTTCTTCTTCATTTGCAGGTTCGATTTCAGCCTGAATGATTTCATCCTTGTTGGTATCAACGGCAGTGGTTCTGTAAACTTCACCGATTGGCTTGAGGGATGAACGTACGAGTTCACCTGTTGAAGGAATCTTTCTTACTGGAGAAGCCAGTGAATATACAACCATGTCAATCTGACCGAGGTCCTGCTTGATCAGCTCGATAACCTTTGCTCTGCATTCGTCTGAGAATGCATCACCGTTGATGTTCTTTGAATAAAGTCCCTTGGCCTTGGCAAACTTGTCAAATGCCGCAGCATTGTACCAGCCTGCAGTTCCGGGCTTCTTTTCAGTACCAGGCTTTTCAAAGAAAACACCGATGGTTGCCGCACCTGAACCAAAAGCAGCACTGATTCTTGAGGCAAGACCGTATCCGGTTGAAGAACCAATAACGAGAACCTTTTTAGGACCGTTGGCAATCGGGCCCTTGCTTTCTACGTATGCTATCTGATTCTTAACGTTTTCCTCACATCCGGTTGGATGGGTAGAGGTACAGATAAAACCGCGAACTTTTGGAGTGATAATCATTACTTTTTCTCTCTAAATCTAATAAAAAATCTTGTTTTATTGACACACCCACAAGCCAAAGCTTGATTGGATTCTTGCTTCCACGTCCACCGATCTGCCGCATGGCTTCAGTCTTACACGGACTCCACAAGCGTAAATTCGGATATGTCCTACCCTATCATAGCTTTCATCCCTTCGGCTAAAGCCATCGGGTTTTGAGCCTGGAGATATTTTATAAAAACAAAAGCCGTCAGAGCGTAAACATAAAAATGTCAGACCGACAGGCAATGATGAAAATTATAAAGATAATGAGCTCTAAAAACAATAAAACCGTTCCCGATTGCTAGATCTCTCTCATGTTAATTATAAAAATATCCACACTCGGTCAGTCTGCGTGTATCCGCAATATCCGTACTGAGGTGACATATCCACATGTTTGAATATGAACTCCTGAATTATTAACAATGATAAAAAATGATAATTAATATAAATCATACATCTTATTATTACCGGTCATGTGTGATACAATCACTCCCGAATTTTTAACAGTTTTATAACCTGTGCACAGCGCTTTGGAATAAAGCCTTGCACACATGTGTAAAATACAGACTTATTATCATTACCGGAAATGCTTAACTTAAAAAATATCGCTCTCAGCCTGTGTGCAACCATGCTGTTTTCAGCAGCTTCAGCTGATGAACTGAGTGAAATCAACAGCAAAATGCCGTCAGGCGCCGCCAACGGCGTGGCATACAGTTATGATGATCTGGCCTCAGTATACGGTCAGAACATGGATGACTATTACAGACCTGCTTCAACCCAGAAGGTTATCACCGCTCTCGCCGCGCTTCTTTACCTCGGACCGAACTATCAGATAAAAACCAGACTGCTTGTTAACAACAACGCAATTTCCTCAAACGGAAGTCTGTTTGTGAATAACGGAGTTCTCAACGGTGACATAGAACTTGAATTCCGCGGAGACCCTCAGCTTAAAAGAACCGATATCAAAAATCTTCTGGACACTCTCAGAAAAGCAGGTGTAAGAAAGATTAACGGCACGCTCTATCTCAACTACGGCTACTTTGCCGGTCATGACTATGCTGAAGGATGGTCCTGGGACGACCTCAGCAAATGTTTTACCGCTCCTCCGGCATCAATCATCATTGACGGAAACTGCACGTCAATTCAGCTGCACGCAAAAACCATCGGAGGTCCTGTAACAGCCGTTGTTCCTGCCAACACTCCAATTACGGTGGACACCACGGAGCTGGAAGTTGTTACCGCCAGCGAATTCTACGGCGGATGTTCTCTTGACATGCAGAGAGATTCACACAACGTATACAGACTTTCAGGATGTATCCCGGTACAGAAAAAGGAACCTCTCGGAATCTCCGTTGCCATTCAGGATCCTAACGAATGGGGGCAGAAGATCGTTTCCGGCCTCATCAGAGATCTCGGCATTACGGTCAGCGGCGGCGTAAAACTCACCCGCAAGACCAAGGGTGTACAGATTCAGTATGCCTCATACCTCTCTCAGCCTATGCATGTAATGCTCAAGCGCTGTCTGCTGAAGAGCGTTAACATAATTGCCGACAGTGTTGCCAAAACCATCGGCACCGTTTATTACAACAGACCTGCCAACTACTACATGTCTTCAATCGCCATCAGAAATATTCTGAAAAAGCATGACATCTACCTTGGCAACGCCACGGTAATTGACGGCTCAGGTCTTTCTCCGCACAATCTGATAACTCCGAGACAGATGCTGAACGTTCTTGAATTCATCAAGCTGCACAATGATGAAATTCACATGATAGAACTTCTTCCTGTAGCAGGTGTATCCGGAACCCTCGGCGGCCGCGGAAGTCTTATGAAAGCACCGCTTCTCAAGAACGTTACCGCCAAAACCGGAACTATTGACGGAGTATCAAACCTTGCAGGATTTCTGAAGGACAACAAGGGAAGAACAGTACCATTCGTGTACTTTATGAACAACCTTTCATATGATGAGAAAACCAGACAGATGATACATGCCA
Organism: Ruminobacter amylophilus; assembly: GCF_900115655.1. Taxonomy (GTDB): domain Bacteria; phylum Pseudomonadota; class Gammaproteobacteria; order Enterobacterales; family Succinivibrionaceae; genus Ruminobacter; species Ruminobacter amylophilus. Next base: position 52,130 of record NZ_FOXF01000007.1, read on the forward strand.
AACGTATCAGCAAACCTCATTATCCGCATGAAAGAATGATTCTCGAAGCGATTTACAACGAACGCAAGTTCCTTAATCCGTAAAATACCGAATCTTCGTACCATCAGCATGAAAAAGGCACAAAGATAAAATTACCCATCTTTGTGCCTTTTTGTAATATAATGAACCTTACTACCTTTTATTTTAAGAAACACGACCGTACTCTTAAATAGGGTTATCGAAACATGTTCCGTACGGATCTCCTCTGTGAATAAAAGTGAGGTGCTCCCCGGAAATGTTGGTTTTACGAATACAAGATAAATAAAGATAAAACATGAATATCATAGATAAGTCACATAAGCTTGATAACGTTTGCTACGACATCAGAGGCAAGGTTCATATCGAAGCACGAAGAATGGAAGACGAGGGCCAGAGAATTCTTAAGCTGAATATCGGCAATCTCGCCACTTTCGGTTTTGAAACTCCTGAAGAAATTGTTAAGGACGTGGTTCTCAACATCAATGCCGGTCAGGGGTATTGCGATTCCAAAGGTATTTTTTCGGCGCGCAAGGCCATCGCCCAGCATTATCAGCAGAAAGGACTTCGTCAGATTGAGCTTGATGATATCTTTATCGGCAACGGTGCTTCAGAACTTATCGTTCAGTCAATGCAGGCACTGCTGAACAACGGAGACGAGGTTCTGGTTCCTGCTCCGGACTATCCTTTATGGACTGCCGCCATCAACTTAAGCGGCGGACGTGCCGTTCACTACATCTGCGACGAACAGTCAGACTGGTATCCGGATCTTGAGGACATCAAGAAGAAGATCACCCCGAGAACCAGAGGTATTGTTCTCATCAACCCTAACAATCCTACCGGCGCGGTTTATTCAACCGATCTGCTGCTGGCTCTCATCGAAATCGCCCGCCAGAATAATCTGATTATTTTCGCTGACGAAATCTATGACAAGATTCTTTACGATGATATCGCCCACCACAGTATCTGCACCCTCTGTGACGACGTGCTCGTGCTTACCTTCAACGGTCTGTCAAAAGCATACCGCGCATGCGGATTCAGACAGGGATGGATGATCATCAGCGGTCCTAAGCAGTACGCCAAGGACTACATTCAGGGGCTCAACATTCTCGCCTCCATGAGACTGTGTGCCAACGTACCGATGCAGTTTGCCATTCAGACGGCGCTCGGAGGATATCAGAGTATCAATGAACTCATCATTCCGGGCGGAAGATTACGCCGTCAGAGAGATCTGGCCTACGAATTAATCAACTCCATCCCTGGAGTAAGCTGCGTGAAACCTAAGGGAGCCCTGTACATGTTCCCTCGTATCGATCCTAAGGTTCACAAGATCAAGGATGACCAGAAGATGGTTCTTGATCTGCTTAAGCAGGAAAAGATGCTCATCGTTCAGGGTACCGGATTCAACTGGCCGGCTCCGGATCATTTCCGCATCACCTTCCTGCCTCAGGAAGAAGTGATTCAGGATGCATGCACCAGACTCCAGAGATTCCTGAAGACCTACAGACAGTAAACATGTATTTATAAATACCTGATAAGCCCTGAATCATATGATTCGGGGCTTTTTTATACATCGGCAGCAAAATTATCCCCGAAAACAAAATATAATGATCAGGATAATTGATTTTAAGGGAGCTTCTATGAAAAGCACATTCCTGGCGTGGATTACACGTATGCCTCTTATTAAGAGATGGTCACTGATGCACAGCTTCAGAGAGGAAAACATTTCAGAACACAGTCACATGGTGGCGGTAATTGCGCATCTTATCTGTTCCGTATCAAACGAATATTTCGGAACGAATCTCAATGCGGACAAGGCATCAACACTGGCTCTGTTTCATGAAATATCGGAAACCAAACTGCAGGATCTGAATTCAAAAACCAAATACCAGACTCCTGAATTCACCAGACAGTTCAAGATTCTTGAGCATATTGCCGAAACCGAATGCGTGAACACCCTGCCGGAAAAACTCCGCAGAATATACGCCCCGCTGATTATTCAGAACGAAACCGACGAGGAATACCGTAGAATCGTAAAATATGCGGATGTTATTGCAGCTTACGTTAAAACCCTGGAAGAACAGCGCTTCAACAATAATGAATTCGCCCATGTCAGACAGACCATGCATGCCAGGGTAACCGAAATATGCAGCCAGAATCCTGCCGTAAAAATGGTTGTGGATACTTTTATCTCCAGCTGCATCTGTTCACTGGACGAACTTACCGGCATTGACCGTGACAACGGATTTAACGGCAATTAAGAGTTTTTACGAAGATCTGTCCATCTGGTATAAATTATGCTTGATATTTAAATGAACACGTTTAATAACGTTTTTGGTTTTGTTATCTTTTTTGTGGATGTAATTTTTTGCATCCACTTTTTTTATCAAAGAACATTTTCTCGGTTTCCAGTTTCCCATAATCCTCTGCATACATCTTTGGCTTCATTTCCGGCTCCCCCGATATTTTTTAAATTTTAAATAGCTTATTACGCTTAAAAATGAGAAAATTATAAAAAATTAGGAATGAAATCATGAGCAGAGATGACAAGGTATCGTTTATCGTAGACAGTAACGGCAGAAAGACCCATGCGGTTATTCCCATGGATGCTTATCAGGAGATTCTGAATCTGCAGACCATACTGAAATCCAGCTTTGAGCTAGACGAAAAGGAGACTTACTACTTTTCCGTCAAGGGAGTTAACGCGTCCGGTTTTCCAGTCGGCAAACGCTCCACTCCAAGCTTCATGCTCAATAAAGGTTCAATGATTTCACCAAAATGTGCAAATTCCTTACGTCAGCAGGTTGTGGACATCAGAAACGTGCTTATCGAAAACGGCACCATGTCCTATGACAGCAAACTCAACTGCTACATACTTAATGAAAGCTACATGACCACCAGTCCCAGCTTTGCGGCCTCTCTGGTTGCCGGCAACAACAGAAGCGGACTGGATGTATGGACCACCAAGGACGGCTACTCCCTGAAAGATTCAGGATACGGTCCTCACGGAAAGGAAGAACAGTTTTAAGACATCCGTTCCGTGACATCGATTCGCAGCCAGTTAGGTTTGAATAAAACTTAACGAACCTGCCGTAAATTCAGATTTATTGTTCACATGACATTTTTGTGAAAAGAGAGAAAAAATACAAATGGCATCATATTCTTTATCGTCTTTCAAAATCAGATTGATAAACTCAATTCTTTTTGAGAATTTTAACAAGGACGTTCCTTTAGACCGTGTCTACGCAAATCATTTCAGGAAAATCAAGCTGGAACCTCAGGAACAGTCTCTCATCATTGATCTGGTTAACGACCTCATCAAAAGACTGAACTACTATTCTTTCATTGCAGGTTACAACAAGCCTAAAGACGGCAGAAGACATATCAATAAATTAATCTGTGCACTTCATGTCGAAAACAAGTGGCCTGTGCCTAAGGGATTGTCAGACTGTGATGATTTCAGTGAAAAACAGGCAAAGATCAGAAAGGAGCAGGCAAAAGAGATTCCTAACCTGAAATACGGATGTCCTGAATGGCTGGATCTCCTGGGTAAAAAGGAACTCGGCGACAGATGGGAAAAAGAAAAGATTGCTCTCAGCAGAAAACCTGACCGCTACATCAGAGTCAACACTCTGAAGGTAACCAAGGAACAGCTCTGTCAGATGCTGAGTGCTGCCAGAATCAAATATGAAGTCTGTGAAAACAGTGAAGATGCCCTCAGAATAACCAGCAACACCGATCTTTTCAAAACCCAGATGTTCAAGGACGGTTTCTTTGAACAGCAGGATGCTGGTTCACAGGAAATCTCTCCGTTCCTGCAGGTAAAACCCGGCTTGAGGGTAATTGACGCCTGTGCGGGAGCAGGAGGCAAGACTCTTCATCTGGCCGCCCTCATGAAGGGTAAAGGCGTAATCATTGCCATGGATGACAAGGACTGGAAGCTTCAGGCTCTCCGTGAAAGAGCCAAAAGAGCAGGAGCATTCAATATTGAAACCAGACACATTGATTCTCCGAAGGTAATCAAGAAACTTAAGGCTCAGGCTGATCGCGTTCTGCTCGACGTACCGTGTTCAGGCACCGGTGTTCTCAAGAGAAACTTCGACACCAAATGGAGTGACAACAGCAACGACATCAGGGAACTGACCGCCATTCAGGCAGACATCATCGACAGATATTCACAGATGACCAGGCCAGGCGGAATTCTGGTTTACTCCACCTGCAGTATTCTGCCTATGGAAAATCAGAACCAGATTGAGACCTTCCTTAAAAACCATACTGAATTCGTTCTTGAAGATCAGAAAACCGTATATCCTTCAGAAGGCGGTGACGGTTTCTTCATGGCCAGAATGAGAAGACTGACGGAAGAGGAAGCGGCAGCCCGCGACAGTGATGCCGAAAACGAATCTCAGTCTGCAGCAGAAGCACCTGCAGAGGAAAATACCGCAGAAACATCTGATGAATAATCGTTACTTCTCCGCACGTACTGATTCGTGAAGGATGTTCACAGCAAAAAGCCTGTTTCCGGATACGGAAACAGGCTTTGATTTTTCAGAAAACAGACCTGAAATCATCTCAAGATTTCAGGTACTGTCCTTGATTAGAACTTGAATGGAGCAGCTCTTACCCCCTTCTTGGAAGGTTTTGCTGCTGACTTTTTGGCAGGCTTCTTGTCAACAATCTTCTTAGCGCGATTGTGGTCGGCGGCTCTTGCTCTGTCCTTGCGGCGATCATTGCTGTTCTCATCATCACTGTAATAGTGTCTGATTTCCAGTGCACGACCGCAGACACGGCTCTTCTTAAGGATTTCCATTGTTTCCTTCGGCATGCCTTCAGGTAAATCGACTGTAGCAAAGGTATCGAAGATATCAATGCAGCCGATATACTGGCTGTCAATTTCACCTTCGTTGGCAATGGCACCCACGATCTGACCGGCCTTTACACCGTCACGGTAGCCTACGGCCACGCGGTAACGAACCATCTTGATGTCCGGGAAGTCCTTCAGAGGCTGAGGAATGGCTGACGGACGCTTCTTAGGTCTTGGCTCGCCGGTATGTTCCGCTCTTTCAGCCCCTGTTTCATAATCGAAATCAACACTGTTGTTTCTTACAAAACGTTCTCTCGGAGATTCCTTTCTGAATGACCTGTCGTCATCCAGCATCTTCTGCTTAGGTTCAGGCTTTTCTTCAAGGAACAGAGGTTCGTTGCCCTGAACCAGTTTGGCAAGCGCCGCACACAAATCGATAGGATCTATGGCGTCATCCACCAGAACTTCATTGATTAACTGCTGATACGGCTCAAGATCGTCAGCTTCCAGGCTCTTAAGCATTCTGTTCTTGAAGGCCATTACGCGGTGTCTGTTGATATCCTGAGTGGTAGGAATGGTCATCGGTTCAATCGGCTGCTTGGTTGTATGCTCGATAAGACGAAGCATTCTTCTTTCCTTAGGAGACACGAACAGAATGGCATCACCAGTTCTGCCTGCACGACCTGTTCTGCCGATACGATGCACGTATGATTCAGGATCATACGGAATATCGTAGTTAACCACATGGGTTATACGATCCACGTCAAGACCTCTTGCAGCCACGTCGGTGGCAATCAGCACATCCAGAATGCCGTTCTTGAGTCTTTCCACGGTCTTTTCACGAATCTTCTGCGGAATGTCGCCGTGCAGAGCCTCACAGGCATGACCTCTGGCCGCAAGCTTGTTGGCAAGTTCTTCAGCAGCGGTCTTGGTTCTGGTAAAAATAAGGAGAGCATCATAAGGCTCTACTTCAAGGAGACGGGTAAGAGCATCAATCTTGTGCAGACCTGATACCAGCCAGTATCTCTGACGTACTGTGGTTGCGGTGGTGGTTTTTGAAGCAATCTTGATTTCAACAGGATCCCTCAGATACTGTCTGGCAACCTTTTTAATCATTTCAGGCATGGTTGCGGAATAAAGAGCAATCTGTCTGTTTTCAGGACACTTCTGAATAATCCATTCAACATCCTCAATAAAGCCCATCTGCAGCATTTCATCTGCTTCATCAAGAACCAGCGCCTTTAACTTATCGAGCACCAGGGCACCGCGCTTGATGAGATCCATTACACGGCCTGGAGTACCCACAACAAGCTGGGCACCGCGCTTTAAAGCCTTGAGCTGCACGTCATACGAAGCACCGCCGTAGATTGGAAGCACGCTGAACTTCTGCAGATACTTGGCAAAGCTCTGGCAGGCTTCGGCAACCTGAAGCGCAAGCTCTCTGGTAGGTGCGATAATCAGCACCTGTGTGTCTCTGGTTTCAACATTGATTCTGGAAAGCAGCGGTAAGGCAAAAGCCGCGGTCTTACCGGTTCCGGTCTGAGCCTGACCGAGAACGTCACGGCCTTCAAGCAGCGGCTGAATAGACTTTTCCTGTATAGGAGAAGGCATTTCAAAGCCAAGCTTTTTAATTGATTTTAAGACTTCTTCTCTTAAGCCAAAATGATCAAAACCATTTTCTTCGACTTCAACCTCAGCTGATTCAGTCAGTGATTCGGCATTTTCCGCAGCCATATCCTGATTGATGTCTTTAATTTCTTCAGACTGTGTAGCAATATTGTCAGTCATTATGTACCTCATAGTAAATCTTAAGAAACAGGCTTAAAAGAGCCGGCAGTGTTTTCCCGCAATCCGCACCGGATAGAAATTCCGGTTAACCCCAAAAACAACATGTTCACCTACGCCATGATTCCCAGGGAAACCACCGGCTAAGGCAGATCCCCGAAAAAATGAACGCAACTGTATAATCAACACATGGTTTCAAAACAGCATCAGTCTCCGCAAATCAGCACGATTCCGGACCGACCGATGAATTTAAACAGATGTCAGACATGAATAAAGCCCCCAAAAAAACCTGAGGTATTCCGGGAACAAAATTCACGACATCATCAGATGAAAAGCCAACTGTTCTTACTTGTAAAAAACACCCTTAACCTCGTATTTTCTAAAAGTAAAACCCGACTTAGTCAAAGACTCGTAAATATAGAAAAATTGAGGTTTCCGCTTATCTGTATAAGCCCCGCACTGTTATAAAACAGAATTCTGTAAAGTATACATTTTTTGTGAACATTGTCAAACTTTTAATATACTTAATCAATCTTATGAGTAATTTAAGAACAGCAGAGACAAAAACATCCAAAGTCTTTTAACAACAGTGGCGCTTTTTGATAAAATATATCAATCGTAGCGTTTGAAGGATGTACATATGGCTATTTTCGGTGAAAAGTTTTATAAAATGCTTAACGAGTTAAAACCATGGCAGCAGTCTCTGTTCGCCCTGACTTTAGCCCACAGACAGTCTCCAAATTTTCTGCTTTTTGCTGAAGTGACCGAAGATCATGAGGCCAAAAAGGATTTTCAGAACATTCTCAACACCATGTGGGAATTTCATACCGACAAGGAAAATCACATCAATCTGGAAAACCTTCTGGAAACACTTGAAAAACATATTCCGGACATCGACGATGACAGTCCGTACGGAGCATATCCGGCTCTTGACGCCTGCATTTCCCTGTCCCAGTCCATAAATGCCATCGTAAACCATTTCGGTGAAGAGGCCGAACACGCAAGCAGCGCTTCCATCTGTACCGTGGCCAAATATCTCGAGTTTACCGAAGACGCCGTCTACGAAGATGAAGAACTTTATGACAAGCAGCTAATCGTGGAGGAAATGGACTACCAGATCAACCTGCTTGACCGCATTTCAAAAGCAACCCGCTCCCCTGAGTTTACCAATGCTCTCAGGAAGGAATGCGAAGAACTCGGATGCTCAAATATCGGCATCTGCATAGACTGATAACCTGGCGAGCTGATATTCATCAGTCCGAAAAAGAAAACTAAAGGGAAGCCTCGAATGCTTCCCTTTCTGTTTTTCAGTTTACTGAAGTCTTAAATGATTATCGGAAAAAATCAGTTTTTAAACTTTACCGCAGTACCGTAAGCCACCACTTCAGCTGCTCCCTGCATAACCTCGGAAGATGCATAGCGGACATTCACAACGGCATCAGCACCCATTGCCTGTGCCTCAGAGACCATGCGCTTGGTAGCCATTGCTCTTGCCTCATTCATCATTTCGGTATAAGAACCGAGTTCGCCGCCAACCAGTGTTTTAAAAGCCTGCAGTATGTCCTTACCCAGGTGCTTTGACCAAACGACACTCCCCTTAACCAGTCCGAGAGTCAAGAGTTCCTTTCCGGAAACATAATCAGTATTTACCAAGATCATCTTCTTCTCCTTCATTGATTTCCCTGATTCTCTGCATACAGACAGCCAGCATGACGACAATCAGTGAAAGCGGAATTATTCCCATCAGGATGCGGCAGATCATGCTGTCTGTTGTCGTAATCAGACATACGAAATAGAAAAAGAAATACACAACTCCGACAACTGTTATGACGACCGGAGCAATCATTTTCCTTTTATGAATGTTCATCAGATCTTCTCTCCGTTTAAAACATCCTGACAGGCTACGATTAATATCTGTTAAGCATGTGATTCTGATTTCATCACACTTATTATAAGACATTCATCTGCAGGTTAAGTTCCGGGAACAGCCGGAAGGACAAATAAAAAAGGCTTTATACCATCAGGATGGTAAAAGCCTTTTTGAGTTTCTGATACCAGGGGTCTCTGAATATCATCAGCCTGTAAAATGAACCCCTGCCTTATACAGAAGCAGGATACCGCTTGAAAGCATAATGAACTGGAACAGGATCTTTATTTTGGCGGCATCCAGATACTTTATCAGGAATGTTCCCGTAAAACCGCCCAGGAAAGCACCTAAAACAAGCATCGGAACCCATTCCCAGTGAATACTTGCCATGGTTCCCATGGCAACGGCTCCCGTCAGATTCCATATAAATGCCACCAGTATCATTGAATGATGAATGGCCTTTTTTATATCCATACGATAACACATTACCATTACCATAATTGCCATAAGACCGGCTCCGCTGGAAAATGAACCACTGAGAATCCCGACCAACACGGTAAAAAACGCAGCCCTTACGTAATCCCTGCGAGTCAGAGTATTTTCCCTGTTTTCCAGCCCAAACTGTTTTTTGGTTGCGGAATAAATAACAGATGCGATTGTTATCAGACCAAGACTGAATTCCGCAATCCAGTCCTTTAGCTCCACAACAAAAACTGATCCGAGAACAACAGCAGGACATCCCAACAGTAAAAATATGAGTACGGCCTTTCCGTTCAGATTGTTCACCTGATGGTTTTTGGCCAAAGAACCGAGGCCGAGTGCCACCACGGCAACCTTATGGGTACCGAGGGCGAGGGAGAACGGGAGCCCCATAAAAATAAGAAGAGGGAGCTGCACGAATCCGGCACCGCCACCTGAAAGTGATGCCAGAACGTTAGCCACAAAGCCGCCTAAAAATAGTAGCAGCTGTTCAACAACCTGATTCACGTCCTAATCCTGAAAACTGATATTCTGTGGAATAATAATCGATAAGAAAGAGCAGATACACGTATCTGCTCTTCTTAAAACACTTCATAGAAACAGTAGAAGCCCGAATACTGCCATGCGGAGGCAGCATTTATGAGCTTACACTATTTGCTCTGTTCTCTTGCAATCGCCCTGTCAGCAATATCATTACGATGGAACATGCCGTTCCAGCTGATATTCTTAATTGCCCTGTAGGCCTTCTGTTTTGCTTCGAGAACTGTATTACCCAATGCGGTCACACAAAGCACGCGGCCGCCGTTTGTAACGATATTACCGTCCTTAAGAGCCGTACCGGCATGGAATACCTTAACTTCAGATTCAAATTCTGAATCAAGACCGGAAATAACATCGCCCTTCTTAGGAGAAGCAGGATAATTCTCTGCGGCAAGAACAACACCTACCGCCGCCTTGGTATTGTATCTGGCGGTTTCACCCTTGAGCCTGCCTTCAGTAGCCTTATAGCAGAGATCAACGAGATCGCTGTCCATTCTCAGCATGATTGGCTGAGTTTCAGGGTCACCGAAACGGCAGTTGTATTCGATAACCTTAGGATTACCGGCAGCATCAATCATCAGACCTGCATACAGGAATCCGGTATAGGTGTTGCCTTCAGCCTTCATGCCCTGTACGGTAGGATAGATAATCTGGCTCATTACCTTTTCATATACGTCAGCGGTTACAACCGGAGCAGGAGAATATGCCCCCATGCCGCCGGTGTTAGGACCTGTGTCACCGTCACCTACACGCTTGTGATCCTGGCTGGTTGCCATAGGAACAACATTGTCACCGTCAACCATAACAATAAATGAAGCTTCTTCACCTGACAGGAATTCTTCGATTACAACCTTTGAACCGGCATCACCGAAAGCGTTGTCTGCGAGCATGTCCTTTACGGCAGCCTTGGCGTCTTCAACGTTCATTGCCACGATAACGCCCTTGCCTGCTGCAAGACCGTCAGCCTTGATTACGATAGGCGCACCCTTTTCATCAATGTAAGCCAGAGCCTTGTCAACTTCGGTGAACACTGCATAGTGAGCAGTAGGAATGTTATGTCTTAAGAGGAAGTCCTTGGTGAATGACTTTGAACCTTCAAGCTGTGCCGCAGCCTTGGTAGGTCCGAAAATCTTGAGGCCGGCTGCTCTGAATGCATCAACCACGCCTGCTACCAGCGGAGCTTCAGGGCCGACGATGGTCAGATCAACAGCTTCCTTCTTGGCAAAAGCCAGTAAACCGTCTACATCACTTACGCTGATATTAACATTCTGAAGCTTTGGTTCAAGAGCGGTGCCAGGATTGCCTGGAGCAACATATACAACTTCGGCAAGAGGAGACTGGGCAGCTTTCCATGCGAGAGCATGTTCACGACCGCCGTTACCGATTACTAAAACTTTCATAAAAAATCCATTAAATAATTAAAAAGAAGTACTGTTTCCAGTACTTCTTCAGAACAAAAAACTATTAGTGACGGAAGTGACGGATTCCGGTGAATACCATTACGATACCGTGTTCGTTTGCAGCATCGATACATTCCTGGTCACGAACTGATCCGCCTGGCTGAATAATGCAGGTAACACCTGCTGCCGCAGCTGCGTCAATACCGTCTCTGAACGGGAAGAATGCGTCAGACGCCAAAGCGGTGCCCTTGATGTCGAGACCGATTTCGTTAGCCTTCTTAATTGCGATTTCAGCTGAGAATACGCGGCTCATCTGACCTGCACCTACACCGATGGTCATCTTATCCTTGGTGTAAACGATAGCGTTTGACTTGGTGAACTTAACAACCTTCCATGCGAAGAGTAATTCTTCAAGCTGTTCCTTGGTAGGCTGAAGCTTGGTTACAACCTTGAGATCTTCAGGATTGAGATTGATTACGTCAGCATCCTGAACGAGTAAACCGCCGGTAACACGCTTGAAGTCGAGATAAGCTTCTCTCTTGGTCCAGTAACCGCATTCGAGAAGACGGATGTTCTTCTTGGCGGAAACCGCTGCCTTGGCTTCTTCGGTTACGCTAGGAGCGATGATCACTTCACAGAACTGTCTGTCGATAATGCTCTTTGCGGTTACCGCATCAAGTTCGCGGTTGAAAGCGATGATACCGCCGAATGCAGAGGTAGGATCAGTCTTGAATGCCTTGTCGTAGGCTTCGGTGATATCCTTGCCTAAAGCAACACCGCAAGGATTTGCATGCTTAACGATTACACATGCAGGATCACTGAATTCCTTAACGCATTCGAGAGCGGCATCGGTATCAGCGATGTTGTTGTATGAAAGAGCCTTGCCCTGAATCTGCTTTGCGGTTGAAATGCTAGCGTTCTTGTTGCCTGCTTCAACGTAGAATGCAGCCTTCTGGTGACCGTTTTCACCATAGCGCATGTCCTGCTTCTTGATGAACTGGGTATTGAAGGTGCGAGGGAACTTTGATTCAGGATCTGATTCTTCAGGAATACCGTAATCAGGAACCTTGGTTCCGAAGTAGTTGGCAATCATGCCGTCGTAGGCTGCGGTGTGTTCAAATGCAGCGATTGACAGGTCAAATCTGGTTTCGTAGGTAAGAGAATTACCGTTGCTGTCCATTTCAGCGATTACTCTTGAGTAATCCTTTGCATTAACGACAATGGCAACATCCTTGAAGTTCTTGGCGGCACTTCTTACCATGGTAGGACCGCCGATATCGATGTTTTCGATAGCCTTTTCGAGAGTGCAGTCAGGAGATGCAACGGTGGCAGCGAACGGATAGAGGTTAACGGCAACAAGATCAATAGGCTTGATGTCATGCTTTGCCATAACTTCATCGTCAATGCCGCGACGACCTAAAATACCGCCGTGAACCTTTGGATGAAGAGTCTTTACACGACCGCTCATCATTTCAGGGAAACCGGTGTAATCACTTACTTCGGTTACCTTAAGACCGGCTTTGGCAAGAAGCTTGGCTGTACCGCCGGTTGATAAGATTTCAACACCGCGGGCTTCAAGTTCTCTGGCAAAATCCACAATACCAGTCTTATCAGAAACACTGATAAGAGCTCTTCTTATAGGACGAATAATATCCATTCAATACCTCTATATCAAAAACCACAAACCATAACGATTCGGATAAAACATTACTGTCTGGTAGACAAAACAAAAAACCATGTGAATTTTAACCAAAATTACATAAAATTTCTATCTTTTTAAGCTCCGACATCACCTTGATTTCAAGTAAAACAGCCTTTATTTTTTGACACATGCCTTGATTTTTATAAATTTTTCAACACTTTTAAAAAGATTTTGTTCAAATCATCAGTGATTGCTATATACTCTAACTATAGCGTCGGATGTTGATAACTCTTGTATATCCACATTTCAACACTAATATGAATTGGAATGCCTATTTTTTTTAAGCTCAATATTTAATTATAAATACGGCATCACCCGCTCACAGGTTATAAGTACAATATTATTTAGGACTTAATGAAGGTTCATTTATGAATAAATCAGAATTAGTAAGTGCAATTCAGGAAAAAGCTGAACTTAAGAAGAGTGAAGCTCATGACGTAGTTGAAGCAATCATTGACATCATTACCAATGAACTCAAGGAAGGTAACAGCGTAAGTCTCATCGGTTTTGGTACTTTCAAGGTTAAGGATCGTCCTGCAAGAACCGGTCGCAACCCAGCAACCAAGGAAGTTATTGAAATTCCGGCAACCAGAGTTCCAGCATTCGTTGCAGGCAAGAACTTGAAGGATACCGTGGCTGAATCCGCGAAGAAGAAGACCAAGAAGGCAAAGAAGTAATTCTGTGACCTTCTGAATGAGATTACTGATTCCAAAAGGCAGGTTCTTAACCTGTCTTTTTGTTTTTCAGCCATACAGGAAAAGCTCCACCGCGTTCGATGCTTTTTCCGTATTTCAATTTTTTCTCCATTTGGTTTAAAATAATCCCGTATTTTTAACCTTCTGGAATTTATTATGTATAAACTGATTGCAACCGACCTTGACGGAACCCTGCTTGATACCGACAGAAACATTTCCCCTGCCAATATCAGCTCCATAAAAAAAGCCATGAGCAAAGGAATGCATTTCGTTATTGCCACCGGCAGACCTATTGACGGCATAATACATTTTGCCAGACAGCTGGATATTCTTCATCAGGGGCAGTATGCCATCAGTTTTAACGGCGCCGAGGTCTATGAGCTCAATCCTTTGAGACGAATATGTTCCTGCTGCATTACCGGAGCTGAAGTCAGAAGAATGGCCAGAAAGGCGGAAGAACTGAATATCAATTACCACGCTTTCTCCACAACCAGAGGACTTCTGGCCGCAAAACCAAACGAATGGACTGACGTGGAGATGACCTTAAACAAAATCGGCTGCACCATGATAGATTTCGCCACCATTCCCGACGACGAACTGTTCCAGAAATTCATGTTCTGCGGCTCAGCCGAAGAAGTTGAGGGCATTCAGGACAAGGTTGACGAATACCGTGAAGACTACACCGTAACCAGAAGCGCTTTCTGTTTTCTCGAGGTTCTCAACAAACAGGCCAGCAAAGGCAACGGCCTGAAACTGCTGTGTGAAACAATCGGCATTCCGCAGGAAGAAACAGTATCCTTCGGAGACGAACAGAATGACATCAGCATGATTGAATACGCAGGACTCGGCGTAGCCATGGCCAACGCTGTTCCAGAAGTCAAAAAAGTCGCCAATCTGATAACCGATACCAATCTCAATGACGGACTCTCCAAGGTTCTGGAGCAGATTATCAGAGATCAGTACTGATAACCTTAACCGTCTTATATTTCCCCATAGATAAACTTCATAATCAAAACCCCGTTATCAATCTGCAGATCAATAACGGGGCACATATGACTGCGGTATTTTAAAAATCCTGCATCACTTCAATGACGGATTCTTATCCGTAAAGTCCAGAATTCTGTTATGCATATTTTCCAGAGTGCTTCGATGACCGACACTTATCATAATTGAATCCTTCAGCTCATCCTTAAGCATAGCATAGAGCTTTGATTCATTCGGTTCATCCATGGCACTGGTTACCTCATCCATGAAAATCACGTCAGGTCTGTTGATAATGGCTCTGAGGAAAGCGATTCGCTGCTGTTCCCCGAGACTCAGCACCAGCCCCCACTGATCTTCCGTATTCAGATGAGGAACAAGATGTTCAAGTCCGACCTTCTCAAGCAGGGAAGCCAGATAATTCTCATCAGAAAATTCTGCTGAAGGATAGCAGATGGTCTGAGCCAGTGTTCCCATAGGCATATACGGCTTCTGACTTAAAAACAGGACCTTTTTGGATTCCGGCAGTGTCACGCTTCCTGATGAATAAGGCCAGATTCCCGCAACGGCTCTTAAAAGAGTTGACTTACCGACGCCGCTAGGTCCCTTTATCAGCAGACGATCACCGTTCTTAAGCTGAAGATTCAGATTGCTGATGAGAGCTGTACCGTTCGGCTTGGTTATTGACAGATTGTCAATTCGAACTGACTCAGCCTCATATCTCACATCAGGCTTTGACAGCTGCAAAGATTTTTTCATGCTCTTTTCAAAGAGTGCCAGACGGTCTATTACTGCTTTCCAGGTGGCTAGTTCCGGGAACAGAGACATGATTACGGAAAGAGAACTGTAAACCCTGCTGAAAGCTGAATTTATCTGCATCAGACTGCCGATGGTAATGATTTTGGCAAAATACAGAGGAGAAGCCACAAGTATCGGGAATATTACCGCCAGCTGATCACAGCCGAAGGTAAAGAATTCCAGAGACTTGGTTCTGTTAATAAGATAGATATAGTTCTTAACAACGTCACCAAAGTAGCTGTTAAGTCTGGTACTTTCCTCTTTTTCACCTTTATACAGAGCCACTGCTTCGGCATTTTCACGAAGTCTTATCAGGGAATAACGGTAGTCAGCTTCAAAACGCTGCTGTCTGAAATGGAGCAGAGCCAGAGGCTTACCGATAATAAATGTTATCACGGTACCGCATACGGCATAAATCAGTGCCAGATAGAAAAGATATCCGTCAGGAAGTGAGAAGGTAAAATCCCCCACGGTCACATTTTCAACTCTTGAAGACAATCCCCACAGTATAATGGAGAATGTTACCAGCATTGCGGTGGAAGTTATCATTCTGACCACAATACCTATGGTCAGGGTAACGAAACTGCTCAGATCCTCGGCTATACGCTGATCAGGGTTATCGGTCTTCTGATCAGTAAGCTGGAGTCTGTAATAAGTGCTTTCATTGAGATAACGCTCTGTATAATGCGTAGTGAGCCATCTTCTCCAGCGGATACTGAGAGCGGAAATCACGTACGACTTGTAAACTTCGTTGCAGACATGAAGTGTGGCAAGAAATAGGAACAGATACAGACCGCCGTAAAAACCGTCCATATTGTAGTTCTGGACATTGTCCCAGAACTCCTTGTACCAGTCATTGAACTGCTTTGCCAGAAAAATCGTACCGGAAGTAAACAGCAGAATTCCAATAAACTGAAGTCTTCCCGCAAAACTTTCCTTTGATCTCCAGTATGGCATGGCTATTTTAAAGAAAGCCCCGACCGTCTCCCTTAATTTGAGACTTTCGTGTTTGTCAGGGTTGTTTCCGTCATGATTTCTTGCCCCGAAAATACTGAAGACAGGAATCTTCCTTTCTCCTTTAGCTGGTTTCATAATAAACCTCAATTCTCTAAAATCAGTAATATCACCGTAATACTTTTATCACAACCGGACACTTTAAACAACACAAATAAAAATCCTCACTTTAAAATAAAATCATCTGATGATTTCATTTTAAAATGAGGAAATTATATATCTGTACTATGCGAAGTTCCGTTTCTTTGCCTGCAGGCTTTCTTAATCCGATTACTCCTCGAACTTAATGCCGTATTTGCACGAACGCGGATCTATAACACGCACCACCTTTGCCTGAGCATCGATATGAGGCATATCATCGGCGTCATCAGATATTACCTGAATTGAATCACCGACAGCCAGCGAACCGTTTTTCAGCAGCAGAGACATACCTGTGGCGCTCAGATCAAGACACTTGGCATCATACACACTGCCTTTCAATATAACCCGGCACTCAATCGGAAGTTCAACTCTGATGAATGTTCTTCTTTCCTTGTTACCTGACATTTCGAACCTAAATGCTAATGAATGTTTAAAAATATTATAAATATTATATATGAGAAAAGACCTGCAAAACAAAAAAATTAAGCAAAGTTCATCTCATCTTATTTTTATACAACATATATAGCTAAAAAATAAAATAAATCTTATTAAATTAAGGCTCCCTCACAAAAATAAATGACTTTGCCTCAGCCTATATTGATGTATCTCACATGTTTATTTCTTAAACCATGATGGTAATATTTTTTACGGTCATTATAAAAACAGCATAAGAAAACATAAATAAAAGACGGAGAAAAAACTTTCTCCGTCTCTTGATCTGTCTAATTCCGTATCTCACGTCCTGAGTACGGAGCGTTCCCTCTGAAAAATTAAATCCAGGACTTTAACTTGGACTCATATGACGCAATCTGATCTTCATGCTGTAAAGTGAGACCGATATTATCCAGTCCGTTCAGCAGACAGTAACGTCTGAAGCTGTCCAGAGTGAAAGAGAAGGTAAGGTCATTGCACTTAACCTGCATATTTTCCAGATCCACTGTTATCTTCTGTCCTTCATGAGCATTGATTTCCTTGTGCAGGGCATCAACTTCTTCCGGAGCAAGCTTAACCAGCAGCAGACCGTTGTTCAGTGAGTTGTTGTAGAAAATATCGGCGAAGCTTGAGGCGATAATAGCCTTGAAACCATAATCGGCAAGAGCCCACGGAGCGTGTTCACGGCTTGAACCGTTACCGAAATTCTCACGGGCAACAAGAATACTTGCGCCGGCATATCTTGGGTAGTTCAGAATGAAATCAGGGTTAGGAATGGTACCTGCTTCATCTAAATAACGCCAGTCGTTAAACAGGTGCTTACCGAAACCCTGTCTGGATACAGCCTGAAGAAACTGCTTAGGAATAATCTGGTCAGTATCAACATTTGCAGCATCAAGAGGTACTGCCAGGCCTTCATGACAAACAAACTTTTGCATAAATCCGATCTCCTAAAAATTTCTTACGTCTACAAGATGACCTGCAATGGCAGCAGCTGCAGCCATAGCCGGGCTAACCAGATGAGTTCTTGAACCTCTGCCCTGTCTTCCCTCAAAATTACGGTTTGAGGTTGAGGCACAGCGTTCACCGCTTGGAACCTTATCGCTGTTCATGGCAAGACACATTGAACAGCCAGGGAGACGCCATTCGAAACCTGCATCCAGGAATATCTTGTCAAGGCCGAGCTTTTCAGCAACATCCTTAACTTCCTGAGAACCTGGAACCACAATAGCCTGCACGTTAGGAGCAACCTTTCTGCCCTTGATTACGGCAGCCGCAGCCTGAAGGTCTTCAAGACGGCCGTTGGTGCATGAACCGATGAACACCTTGTCGATGGCAACGTCGGTAATTCTGGTATGAGGCTTGAGGTCCATGTAGGCAAGAGCCTTTTCACATGAAAGCTTTTCAATTTCGTTGTCAAAATCTTCAGGTGCAGGAATAAGTCCGTCGATGCTCATACCCTGACCAGGGTTGGTACCCCAGGTAACCATTGGCTTGAGTTCTGATGCATTAAGGGTAACTACTGCATCGAATACCGCATCATCGTCAGACTTGAGAGTCTTCCAGTAGGCAACAGCCTCATCCCATACGTCATCCTTAGGAGCAAACGGTCTGCCCTTAACGTAATTGAAGGTTGTTTCATCAGGAGCGATAAGACCAACCTTGGCACCCATTTCGATAGCCATGTTTGACAGAGTCATACGGCCTTCCATGGTAAGATTTCTGATGGCTTCACCGCAGAATTCAACTGCATAGCCGGTACCGCCCGCAGTACCTAACTTGGCACAGATTGCCAGAATGATGTCCTTTGCGGAAAGATCCTTGCCGAGAACACCGTTAACTTCAATCTTCATGTTCTTAAGACGGGCCTGCTTAACGGTCTGGGTAGCCAGTACGTGTTCAACTTCTGAAGTACCGATACCGAAAGCCAGAGCACCGAAAGCGCCATGGGTTGCAGTGTGAGAGTCACCGCATACCAGGGTTACGCCCGGAATGGTTACACCGATCTGAGGGCCGATTACGTGAACGATACCCTGCCACTTATGACCGAGAGCATACAGAGGCACACCGAACTTATTGCAGTTGTCGATAAGAGTCTGCATCTGGATACGGCCGAGTTCACCGCATGCATCAATACTGCTTGATAAAGTTGATACGTTGTGGTCCATGGTAGCCCAGGTTCTGTTTGGTCTGCGAACCTGGCGGTGATTGAATTCAAGACCTGCAAATGCCTGTGGGCTGGTTACCTCATGAAGTAAATGGCGGTCGATGTAGAGAATCGGGGTTTCACCCTCATTCTCAGACACGATATGAGCGTCATAGAGCTTTTCGTATAAAGTCTTACCCATTTTTATAATTCCTTAATTTTCTTAGCAATTAAATCACCCATTGCACTGGTGCTCTGCACTTCGTGCTTGCTGGCACCGCTGGCCATGAGGTCTCCGGTGAGGTAGCCTTCGGCAAGTACTGCAGATACGGCATTTTCAATTGCCTTTGCGGCATCTTCGAGCTTGAAGCTGTAGCGGAGCATCAATGCTGCAGATAAAATCTGAGCCACAGGATTGGCGATATTCTTACCGGCAATATCCGGAGCTGAACCGCCGGCAGGTTCATAAAGACCGAAACCGTCCTCATTCAGACTTGCACTTGGGAGCATACCCATTGAACCGGTGATCATTGCACATTCGTCAGAAAGAATGTCACCGAACATGTTATTGCAGAGGAGGATGTCGAACTGTGAAGGATCCTTTACCAGCTGCATGGTTGCGTTGTCGATGTAGATGTGGTTGAGTTCAACGTCAGGATATGACTTGTGAACTTCAGAAACCACTTCTCTCCAGAGGATTGAACTCTGAAGAACGTTTGACTTGTCTACTGAAGTTACCTTGTTTCTGCGTAAACGGGCTGATTCGAAAGCAATCTTGGCAATTCTTTCGATTTCAAAACGATGATAGATTTCAGTGTCGTATGCCTTTTCTTCAGCACCCTGACCTTCTCTGCCCTTCGGCTGACCGAAATAGATACCGCCGGTAAGTTCTCTTACACAAACCATGTCAAAACCCTTGGCGGAAATGTCTTCTCTTAACGGAGAAAGAGTGTTCAGTCCCTGATGAATCTGAGCCGGTCTTAAATTACAGAAAAGTTTGAAATGTTTGCGAAGCGGTAAAAGAGCACCTCTTTCAGGGCGCTGATCAGGAGGAAGATGATCCCACTTAGGACCGCCTACTGAACCGAAAAGAATAGCATCGGATTCCTCGCAGGTTTTCAAGGTTTCTTCAGGAAGAGGACAGCCGCATTCATCAATAGCCTTGCCGCCTACAAAACATTCTCTGAATTCAAATGAAAGATTGAACTTTTCAGCTGTAGCCTTTAACACCTTAACGGCCTGTTCCATTACTTCAGGACCAATACCATCGCCGGGTAAAACCGCTATACGTAAATTATCAGACATCTCAAAATCTCCATGGCACAATGACACTGCACCCTTTAATACTGTAGACCCAATATACTAAAAAAACATAAAAATAAGACTTCAGCTGCTCCGAAGTCTTACTGACAAAAATTATTATGTAAACTATATCACAAAAGCCTGATTCAGTCGCTTTTTATTGTTTAATGGTTTGCCTGTATCCATGATTCACACCTTCCGATTCCTGCGTACCATACGCCGGAATCAACGGTTATTCTCCTGTCCATGGTTACTGACGTCTGTCAAAACCGTAGTTATTTCGCACTGTGCTTCTTTTCTTCAATCAAATCAGACTGGTAAATCGAATTGCATACGTGAATCATGGCAAGAGCGGATGCCTGAATGATATCTGTAGCCAGTCCCATGCCGTGGAATACCTTTCCCTTGTATTCCACAATGATTGAAACCTGCCCCAGAGCATCAATGCCCTGTCCCTTGGCCTTAATTTCGTATGTCTTAAGTTCAATATCATAACCGGTAAGCTTGTAGATAGCCTTGTAAAGAGCATCCACAGGACCGTTACCTACGGCTGCTTCAGTCAGATGTTCCTCTCCGGCGCTCATCTTGATACTGGCAGTCGGCATGACATTTGCTCCGCCGCTCAGTACTGAAAGATATTCCATCTGGTATCTTTCAGGTTCTTCACGCAGATTGCTGAAAAACAGCAGAGCTTCAAGATCGTAATCAAAAACCTGTCCCTTGACGTCTGCAAGATCCTTGAAACGCTTGTAGACATTGTCGAGATCATAACTTCCTTCAGGATATCCGAGAGCTTCCAGTCTGTGAGCAATGATGTGACGTCCTGATCTTGCTGTAAGATTCATGGTGTTTTCCTTCAATCCCACGCTTTCAGGAGTAATGATTTCATAGGTATCCCTGTTTTTGAGAACCCCGTCCTGATGAATACCTGAGCTGTGAGAAAAGGCATTGGCTCCCACAATAGCCTTGTTCGGAGCTATCGGCATATTGCACAGCTGACTTACAAGCTGTGACGTTCTGGTGATCTCGGTACAGTTGATACCGGTGTGCAGATCAAGAATTCTGTTACGGGTCTTAATGGCCATCACAACTTCTTCCATCGAACAGTTGCCTGCTCTTTCACCGATACCGTTAACGGTACATTCAATCTGGCGTGCTCCCTTTGCCACGGCACTTATGGAGTTGGCAGTTGCCATTCCCAGATCGTTATGACAGTGAACGCTGATTCTGGCCTTGTCAATGTTAGGCACTCGGTCAAAAAGCTGTTCAATGATACCGCCGAATTCAAAAGGAAGAGTGTAGCCGACGGTATCAGGGATATTGATGGTACCGGCCCCGGCATCAATGGCAGCTTCAACAATGCGGCAGAGATGATCAATAGGAGTTCTGCCGGCATCTTCACAGGAAAATTCGACGTCAGGAGCTCTGTTTCTTGCATATCTTATGGCTTTCACCGCCATGTCAACAACAGAATCAAAGTCCTTGCGCAGCTTATCCTTTACATGCACATCGGAAGTGGCGATAAAGCAGTGAATTCGGTAGTTGTCGCTTACGCTCAGAGCTTCATAGGCGGCATCGATGTCCTTTTCCATGGCTCTGGCAAGACCGCAGACGGTACTGTTTCTGATCTCACGCGCAATCATCTGAACGGATTCAAAATCACCGCGTGAAGAAATCGGGAAACCGACTTCCATAACATCAACTCCCAACTGTTCCAGGGCTTTAGCTATACGCATCTTTTCCTTGAAGGAAAGACTTGCTGACAGAGCCTGCTCCCCGTCACGCAGGGTGGTATCAAAAATTATTACTTGATCCGACATATTGATTTCATCTCACATTTCAGGTCAGTTACTGCCGACCCACATAAAAACAGCACTGTGAACTCACCGCGGCACCGTAGTACCAAAGCCTTACCCATACTGAACTTCCTCACGCCTTTTCCGATAATTTCCGCCGGTTTCTCTGCAGGAAATTCATTCATCAGTCATGAAAGACTTCGGGTTTTGTCACGATTTCATATTATTAAGTGTAATTTTAATGTTGTATATCACATATGTCAAAACAATGAAAAGCGCATAAATTATTCACGGTTAAACATGCTCAAATATTCAGCAGTCGTAATAAATTAATAGACCTGCATCAAAAAATAAATACGACCTGTGAAACAATTCATAAACAATATGTCGAAATAATACGATCCAACCGTTTTATTTGACTCCTGGAATTTTACTGTTGAGACGAGCAGGCGGTATATTTATAACATGATTAAAAAAAATCGATAACACTGTGTTTACACATTAAAAAGAAGTTGTAGAAAATAGCACCGCACATACCTTTAAGCACTAAATTATTAATGTAAATAGGCTCTAATTATGTTATAAGTGATTAGATCTATGACTTTTTCCGGAGCCTGCTGACCGAATCTGCCGACAACGCTTTACGCAGGTTGCTTTTACGGTCGTTATAAACCGGTGGTATGGATAATATTAAAAATAAGATTATAACGGTAACATTTCCAAAATACTTATGACTGGGATTAAACATGAGTAAAGCGCACTCTGATAACGGTAATCAGAAGTTACAGAAAGCCAGACGTCCGGCTCAGGGCGGTAAAGGCCATGCTCCCGATGATACAGGTAAAAAAGGAGCTGGTAACGCCAGAAACAATGCAAATAATACGGATACCGTCAGTAAGAACGGCAGCGCCGCACGTGACAGGAACATTTCATCTGCAAAATCCTTATGGGCGCAGATAAGCAGCAACAGCGATTTTTTCTCCGATACCGAACCTGCCGACAACAATAAAATCCCACGTCACCATATGTATGCAATATGGTCGCTTGTCGTTATTTCCCTGATCACCGCCATTTTCCTGCCTACCCCGGAAGAAATCTCAAACCGTAATGAATATTCATGGGAGTCCACCGGACGCCATCCGGACATTCACAACGGAATGTCCAGAAACATTTTCTCGGAAGAAGACGTTAATGCTACGGAAACACTGGACAGTGATCCTATCCCGTTCAGCGATCTTTATGATGAAGATGAAAATGAAAAATCAGGCGACAACGAATGGTTTACCCAGACCGTTGTTCCCGGCGATAACATCAACAATATCTTCATGAGCTTGAACCAGCCGTTTGCAGTGCTTAAAGCTATCGAACAGGTACCGCAGTACGGAAGCAACATAAGATCAATCAAGCCGAAAGACAAGCTGTACTTTCTCTTTAACGACAAGATGCAGATTCTGCAGCTGGTAAAACCTTATGATCGACAGAATCAGCTGCGTTTTTCAAGACAGTCACCAGACTCCCTTGATTTTACCGCGGTTCTCGAACCGATTGATTCACATCTCAACAGTCAGAACGACGATGAAATCAAGTCCACCACCGAAATAGCAGTTCAGCCTAAGACCGAAGAATCCGGTGACCATGGAAAAAATGAAACTCAGCAGACAAAGACTGAACAGCCGAAGGATCAGCAGACAGCCGTAGCTGAAAAGGACAAACAGGATAAGGAAGCTGAAAAGAAGGCTCAGGAACTTGCCAGACAGAAAGCTGAAGCCGAAGCAAAAAGAAAGGCTGAAGAAAAGAGACTTGCCGAAGAAAAAGCAAGAAGAGACCTTCTTAACAGACGCAAGGAACTCGTAACCTTCACCATCAACAAGGGCGATACCTTCGTGCAGGCGGCACAGAGAGCAGGTCTGACCAAAGCAGAAGCCATCAAGATAACCGAACTGTACAGAGGTCGAATGCAGCCTAAACACCTGCGTCCCGGTGATGAAATCAGAGTTCTCTTTGCCTCAAGCAAACCTAACTCAAAAATCAATGCAGTCACCATCAAGTCCCAGAAGAACGGCCGTATGAACGCCTTCAGGGATACCTCCAACAATTCCTACTATGATGACAAGGGTATTCATGCAAGAAAGAGTACCAAATTCAACCGTTACCCTGTCGCCGGTCCAATCCGCATCACCAGTAACTTCAATCCGAACAGACGTCATCCTATTACCGGTAAAGTCAGACCGCACAACGGTACCGACTTCGGCGTAAAGGTAGGTACACCTATCTTTGCACCTGCGGACGGTATAGTGACCAAGGCCACCTTCCAGAGAGCTGCCGGTAACTACATCGTAATTCAGCACAGGGGTGACTACTCAACAGTTTACATGCATCTGAGCAAGATTCTTGTTAAACCTGGTCAGAAGGTAAAAGCCAATGATCGTATTGCCCTGAGCGGCAACACCGGTGCATCAACCGGTCCGCACCTTCACTATGAAGTCCGTATCAAGGGAGTACCTGTTAACGCGCTGAAGGTAAGTCTGCCAAATTCAGGTTACGGCGGTGATTCAGCAACCGAAAAGAGACTCAAGGCTCAGATAGCCGAGTACAAACGCAAACTCGGAATCAACTAATCTGCCGAAAACCATTTTTAAATCGCCGCTGTTATATGAACACGGCGATTTTTATTTTGTCACCTGTATTTTTTCACAGCCGGAATCAGTTGAACAATCAACGGTTTTCAGCAGTAAAACAACTTTATCATCCCTTTTATATCAATACTTTTCGTAATTAGAACTCATTCACAAATATGATTTTCGCTCCCGTTTTTTTCCAAATATTCTATACGGCAGGCAGATCAAAAAAACGTTTTCTTATATACTGAACCAAAACATAGAATGTTATGTATCCGTCACATGGAGGTGTTTATGTTGCTCACAACACTTAACCGAACCAAGCAGGTCTCTTCAGGTCAGCTGAAGTGGATCGACGAGATGATCCATGCAAGAGAGCAATTGATTACCACCTATTTCAAACTGCTTACCCTGCCTCTTGACAAAGATGACACATCCTCGCAGGCTCTGCACCCGTCCTATGAACAGATGAATGAGTTCTGCAACCTGCTGGTGGATTATCTGTCCAGGGGACACTTCAAGGTTTATCCGAAAATTCTTACAATTATGGAACATGTCAGCAGCCGACGAATGACAGTTGCCAGAAGACTGATTCCAAGGATTGAAAATACCACCGAGCATCTTTTGAAATTTGATGAAAAATACAGCAAAGATCTTGATGAAGGCATCATGAAGAACTGGCGCGAGGATTTGAGCTATGTGGGACAATGGCTGGAAATACGTTTTAAGCACGAGGACCGAATGGTTATAGCTTTACAGATTATGGACAATGCCATTTCAAACAACGTTTCACAGAAGGACAAAAAAGATTAACGTGTAATCTCAGGACAGCGGTAATACACTTCAGATTTCATTCATCTCGTCCATAATTACATGGATTTAAACGGACATTACCGGAATGGTATGTCCGTATTTTTATATCCAATTCCTGTCTCAGAAACGTTTATCGTATGCCTATAAACACATCGTAATAACCGATAACAAGAACCGCAACCACCACAAGAACGATAAAATATTTGTAGTAGTACATCACCCATTTTCCTGCAGGCAGTTTAATACCGCTGCCCGTATTGATTTCATTAAGATAATTGTTCCATCCCCATCCTATTTTACTTACACAGAACAGCACCATCATAATGGCACCGAGAGGTAGCAGGTTGTTCGATACTATAAAATCAAACAGGCTGAGAACGGATGAACCTTCACCGAACGGCTGTATAAACGACAGTTTGTTTGAGCCGAGAGCAACAGGTACAGCCAGAGCCGAAATAGCAAAGAAGTTTATGATCGTTGATTTGAATCTGTTGACGCTGAAGAGTTCAGAATACCCCTTAATGATAGCTTCAACCACGGCAATAACCGTAGTCAGGGCTGCTATGGTCAGGAACAGGAAGAACAGAGATCCCCACAGATGTCCGTGCGGCATTTTGTTAAACAGCTGCAGCATGGTCTCAAAAACAAGCGTAGGACCTGCGCTCGGACTTATGTTGTAGCTGAAACATGAAGGAAATATTATAAGTCCGGCCATGAATGCCACCACGGTATCCAGAACACAGATAATAAAACCTTCCTTGATGATGGAATGCTCCTTTGACATGTATGACCCGAAAATCATGATAGAGCCTATGCCTATGCTCAGTGAGAAGAACACCTGAGTCAGTGCATTGTACAGAACTTTTCCGAAGCCGATTTTCTCAACAGCATCCCAGTTAGGATAAAGATAGAATGACAGTCCTTCTGATGCGCCTTCAAGAGAACATGAATGAAAAATCATAATGACCATTATGACGAGCATGCCCAGCATGGATGGTTTTACCATCCTTTCTATACCGTTTCTCAAGCCTCTTACACAGACAAGGCTGGCCAGAAACAGAACCGAAACGGCACTGGTTATCTGAGTTGTCGGATCAGCCATCAGATTACTGAAATTCTCCCCGATCTGTGTTTCACTGATACCGATGATGTCTCCGGTAAAAGTCTGATAGCAGTAATAAAGCAGCCAGCCGCTGATAACACTGTAATAGGACATGAGAAGATAAAGTCCTGCCATGGAAGCATATGACACGCAGTTCCATCCTTTTTTGTCCTCCCTCAGTTCGGTAAAAGCCTGGGCAATGCTTTTTCTTGAAGCTCTGCCTATGGCAAGTTCCACCGACATCATCGGAATCCCCAGACAAATCAGAAACAAAAGATACAGAATAACAAAAAACGCGCCTCCGGACTGTCCGGTAATGTAAGGGAATCTCCACACATTGCCGAGTCCGACCGCACATCCTGCAGTTACCAGAATAAATCCGAGTCTGGTTGCAAACGATGTTCTCTTTCTAATATTTGATGACATTCTTCCTTCCGTCCAAAACTGAATAAGCTGACGTTAATCAGGTCTTAAATTACTGATTTCCGCTTAATACGTTCAAAGCATCCTGCAGTGTTTTTACAGGATATATCTTCATGTCTCCAATAGGTTTTCTCGGAGCATTGTCATAAGGCACTATTGCCTGCTTAAAGCCATGCTTGTATGCTTCCTGAAGTCTTTCTGTTCCCTGAGTAACCGGTCTTACCTCACCGTTAAGTCCTATTTCACCGAAAGATATGAGATCACGTGCTATCGGCGTATTCTTATAGCTTGATATCATTGTAATTATCAGCGGCAGGTCTGCACTGGTTTCTTCGACCTTGACCCCGCCTACCACGTTGATGAACACGTCGTGATCTCCGAGAGATATGCCGCCGTGTCTGTGCAGGACCGCCAGAAGCATGGCCAGTCTGTTGGATTCCGTACCGATGGTGAGTCTGCGAGGGTTACCGTACTGACTGTAATCCACCAGAGCCTGCAGTTCCACCAGCAGAGGTCTGGATCCCTCCCAGATAACCATAACCACGGATCCCGGACTTATGATATCCGAACGGTTGAGGAAAATGGCAGAAGGATTATTAACCTCCCGCATTCCCTTATCAACCATTGCAAATATTCCGATTTCATTTATGGCTCCGAATCTGTTCTTCTTGCAGCGCAGAGTTCTGAATCTTGAATCGGTATCCCCTTCAAGCAGAAGAGAACAGTCCACACAATGTTCAAGGATCTTCGGTCCTGCAAGAGAGCCGTCCTTGGTAACATGACCAATCACAAAGGTTGCCACTCCGTTCTGTTTGGCAAACTGAGTCAGTGCGGCAGCCCCCTCCCTTACCTGAGAAACGCTTCCCGGGGCTGACGATATGCTGTCAAGGTGCATTACCTGAATGGAATCGACTATGAGAATCTGCGGCTTTTCCCTTTCAGCCATGGCCAGAATCATTTCAATGGAAGTTTCCGTGGCAATGTTCACCCCGCTGGTGTTACAGCCGAGTCTTGCGGCTCTCATGGCAACCTGCTGCAGAGATTCTTCACCGGTTATATACAGAACTTTGACTCTGTTGGCCAGATTGCATACCACCTGCAGCAGCAGAGTGGACTTGCCCGCACCGGGATTACCGCCTATAAGAACTACTGATCCGGCTACAATACCTCCGCCGAGAACCCTGTCCAGTTCATTGAATCCGGATGACAGTCTGGGAACCCTGGCAAGCGACACACTGTCAAGAGTAACCACCTTCTGGGATATTTCCCCGGAAAAACCTCTGAGACGGCTGCTTACGCTCTGAGCTGTAACTCTGGGCGTGTAATCAGCCACAACGGTTTCCTGTACTGAATTCCAGGCTCCGCATTCAGGGCAGCGTCCCTGCCATTTGGAAAACTCAGCTCCGCACTCACTGCAGACAAAAACAGAACTACTCTTCCCCATAAACTCATCCGTAGCGACAGTATTCAACAACCTGCTGTTTAAAGATTCCTAATTATCCGACTTAACTGATACCTGACAAAGCCATTCCTGTCATTTTCTCAGTCAAAGTCTCATCTGATTACCTGTTTTTGAGATCTATTACCACGACCTGTGCTGGATCGTTGATTCTTATATAGAATCCTGCCCATAAAATGGTACCGTTGTTCAGAATCATCTTTTTTCCCTGATGTTCATAATAACCTGATACATAGCCGCCGTTAAGCAGTGCCACAAGCTGTTTCAGTCCCGGAACCATACCGCCGTGAGTATGTCCGCTCAGAGTGATGTCCGCACCTGCCGTTACGCAGTTCGGAAATTCTTTCGGACGGTGACTCAGCATAACCATCGGCAGACTTCTGTCAAAACCTTCAGTGGCAGCCACATAATCCGGACCCTGTTCAGGAGGATTCACTCTCAAAGCCTGAGGATCGCTTATGCCGGCCAGAAACAGCAGTCTTTTGCCGCTGTCATCGGTTATGGTAACGTTGGAATTGTTTATCATTCTGATATTAAGCTTTCCCCAGACATCATTCCAGCTGGCTGCATCAGAGTAATATTCATGATTTCCGTTTACGGCATACACCCCGTATCTTGCTTTCAGACCTCTCAGTTCATCAACCTGAGGAGCGATGGCTTCATAGCGTCCGTCAATAATATCCCCGGTGTGAACTATCAGGTCGGGATGAAGATCATTTATCTGTTTTACGAGATTTCTGATTCTTTCAGGAGATGTGTTGGTTCCTATATGCGTATCGGTGATGTGCACTATTCTGAAATTATCAGGGTATTTTGGATCCGTAAAGGTGTAGAAGATATTTTCCGGAGGAAGACCGGCATTATAGGTTCCTATACAGGTGATAACGACGGCAAACAGAGTGTCCAGACACAAAACACACACTCTGTGAGAATTGCTGACCCTGTATTTGCATGCAATCTTGAAAAATAAATAGAATATCTCTGATAATATGCCTAAACACAGGACAACCATCAGACAGAACTGAGCTGAACTGGCTCCAACCACCACCCATCCGGGAAGCTGAGGAGCAAGAATGTTTCCACCGAAAATCAGCAGCAGCGGATTCTTGAAGGAAATTATCAGAAACAGTAAGGTAAGAATAATCTTGACTGTTCTGTTTATCTTAATCTGACGCAGCAGAATAATATAGCTCAGGCTGAACTGAATCAGCGCAAATATGTAAAGTACAATCATTTGACTACCATAAAACAAATTAGCATCGGTTTTTTCATCCACATATGATTATACAGAAAATTAATTAAATTTTCTCATGTGAGACTTTTGCCATAAAACTGTAGGAATAAGCAAAAATCTGCACTGACGATTTATTCACCATCAACTTTACAACCCGCGTATTATCAATGCTTCCGGCCATGTCTCACAATTCTGTAATTATTGAAATGGTAATTTTTCAATATCAAAAAAAATTGGAAATTAAAAACTGAATAATTACAATTATAAGTGTTGAGGGGAACAAGGATGTTCCGGATGGAAAACTCAACATGACAGTCTGAGAGGTTATACAGGATGTTGACCAGAGCAGACTGAAGGAACAGGAAGTTCCTTATGTACGCTTGATTTTTACAGGATGTGAAAAGACATAGCGCTGAATTTAATTAGAACTTTCCCAAATCGTAATACTATACATTCTTTTTTGGTCTGCCAGGAGATCTTTTAGTTGGTACTTCATCTTGTGGTAAAAGAGACAACTTTTGAAGTACCTTAACCTGAGACGGATTCATATTAATAAGTTGCCAGTCACCCGAGTTAATTCTGGCTTGTTTAGCTCTTTTTAAAATTGACATGATTTTTTTATAGGTAAATGTGTTCAGTAATTCAGCCTTATCAAATTTGTTAATCAATTTAAACGATAGAACAGTTGACAGGAAATTGCAGAATTCACTTCCTATGATTGAGTAATCATCATGCACTCTGGTTTCATCAAACAG
>NZ_FOXF01000004.1 GCF_900115655.1 Ruminobacter amylophilus
ATACCTGAAGGATTTGCGCATGGTTTCTACGTAATGAGTGAAACAGCAGAGTTCGTATATAAATGTACAAACTACTATGACCCTACATCTGAACATTCAATTTTATGGAACGATCCTGATATCGGTATTAAATGGCCTTTGGCAGATGGAATCAAAATAAATCTTTCTGATAAAGATACCAAAGCATCAGCTTTAAAGGATGCCGTTCTTTTTGAATAATTAAATAATCTGCTCAGTGGTATGAATTTTTATGAGTAATAGTCAGTGATTAATGCTTAATTTGGTATAAGAGAGATTTTTACGGAGCCAAAATAGCGGCCCTTATCCTTAAAAACGGTTTTTAAACTTAATTTGATACACGTATCCATACTTTTCTGCATGCATACCTGCATTTACCCGACCGGACTACTCTATAATTAACCGCAGTACACACAGTCAGAACCGGAAAAGGCCACGGCACAGGCCTTAACCAATCTTTTTCTGAACTCCGCGGCTGATTTGTACTTAGGAAACTGTTCCTTTTTACATTCCTGATATGTTTTTCCCGGAACCGGAATCCAGACGATGTCTTATTGCCAGAATCTGGGCACAGGCATCCGTCATTCTGTTTTTCAGAAGAGTGATGCGCTTCTGACAAGTCATGGCATTAAAGAAACTGTTTATCCAGAAAAACTCGTAAATAATCATCAGTCTGTCAAAACTGCCGAGACATACGGCCAGTTCCTTCTCCATTGGGGTTTTAATCTGCAGACTGCGTCTGTATCCGCCGGTTGCTGCGGTATTATCCAGAAGGTTCATCAGACCGTTATCCGAAATCAGCTTCTTCATGCGTTCAAGCTCTTCGGCAAATGCCGTACCGAGATCGACAATTCTTTTAAATCCCTTACGGATATTCTCCAGTTCAACGGAAGTGAGTTCCTTTTTCTTAAAAAAGAATAGTACTGACAGTCTGCGCATGCTCCACATGGTTCCCGGCAGCATACGCCCCGCTATCTTCCCGGCTTCGGCGGAAAGCAGCACCAGTTCGTATTTCTGACTCAGATGACGAAACTGAAGCCGTTCCCCTGTTTCCTGCTTCAGCCTTTTTTCAGGTGATTTTCCTTCATCTGCTGAACCTGCCGCGACGCCTGCCGGCAGACTCGTGCCATTATTTTTTTTCTGAATACCGTTCCTGACGCTCTTTTCAGGGATCTGCTCTGCCGACATCATGTTCCTTCCTCATCAAAACTTACAGAATTCATGACGGAACAGTCTGCATGCCTTTTCCCGAACGGATACCTCATAAAACATTAAAATACCGTCAGGAATTTCCGTCGTCACGGAAATCACGTTTCAGAACAGCCCCTGTCCGGCAGGATTTCAGGGTTTTCGACACAAGATCACATTGTAGCTTCGCCCCAAAAACAATACACATCATTTCCGGGATTATTGAGATATAATCTAGAGCCGATAAATTGTTTTTCACGGATTCCCTTCTTTAAAAACTGCTGTCACGTAATTCCGTCAGCACTATCACGGTTATGACGGCGACAGGAATTAAGATCGACAGTTCGGGGAATTTTCTTTTTCTATTTTCAGGCATACAGGATACCAAATGTTTTTAGCCCCTATCATCATGGCAGCGGCCGTCACCGGAGCACCGGCCGACTGGGCAAGAATGACACATCCGGCAGGAGAGCAGGTTCAGTCAATCGGCGAATACAGCAACGGCTGCATAGCCGGTGCCGTAAGCGCGGATCTTAAAAATCCCTACTATCAGGTTATCAGACAGCAGAACAGACGTTTCTACGGTCACCCGGTTCTTGTAAGTTACATTGGAGATCTGGCGGACAGGGCTCATGAAGCGGGACTGCCTATCCTTCTGGTCGGAGACATGGCCATGCCGAGAGGCGGACGCTTCATAAAAGGCCATGCCAGTCATCAGACCGGTCTCGACGTTGACATCTGGTTCAGAATGGTTAAAAAGCCTCTTGGAAAAAAGGATCTGGAAAAACCATGGGCTCTTACCATTGTAAAAGACAATTTTCTGGAAACAAACGGTTACTACAGCAAAGACATTTATACCCTGGTAAAGCTTGCAGCCACGGATGATCGCGTCGCCAGAATCTTTATAAATCCGGCCATTAAAAACCAGCTGTGCAGAGACACTCCTGAAGAAGAACGCGGATGGCTACACAAAATTCGCCCGTGGTGGGGGCATACCGCTCACATTCACGTAAGACTCGAATGTCCTGAAGGAGCCGATTCCTGTGTCAAGCAGGCCCCTATTCCTGAAGGAGACGGCTGCGGAACCGAGCTTCAGAGCTGGCTTGATGAAATCAGACATCCTAAGAAGAAGGACACCAAACCTAAGCCAAAGGTCAAAAAGATCGTACCTGAGCAGTGTATACAGTTACTGCAGATGAACTAGCGGGGACTGCAGCCCGGTGTGTTTTTCCGCCGTCGGTATTTCACGGAAATCACCGCATTTTTTCAGTTGCCCGATAAACATGAAAGCCTGTCATGATATATCATGACAGGCTTTCCCTATTACGAAACATGGTTCCTTCGTGACAGGAAACCGTTTAATCCTAGTCAAAGAGAATAGGCATTCTCTTCTTGAGGTATTTGGCCAGCTGCTCACTCTTGATGGAAATCTGCAGATGGGTTGCGGTATCATCAACGGACCAGTCAAGAAGTCTTATCATATCAAGGGAAAGCTCCTTTTCCTTGATGGTATTCTTGATGGCAGGAGTCAGATCAACGATGTATTCCTTGGAATTGAACTCACTCTTGCTTACGTTGATTCCCGGAATGGCCTTGTTTATGGCGGAAATTTCCAGTCCGGTCACCATCATGCCGATTTTAATCATGTTGCGGATAAACCATGAGGTATCAGGCATTTCCCATGAATTAAGCATAAATGCCAGCTTGAAGGTATCCCTGTTCAGAATGATTTCACGAACGGAAAGATCCAGAATGATTTTTCCAAGCTTTACGTGCTCCGCCACCAGCTTGATCTTGTTGATGCTGGAGGTTGAAACCTGCAGGCTGTTCAGAACTTTCGGAATCTTGATGTCAGACACGTACTCGTTAACCAGTTCGGTCGGCACTACAAAACGGCCGAAAACCATATCCTCAAATCTCTGAGCCTTCCAAATTTCCTTACCCAGCTTTTTCAGGTCGCTGAATTCGGCACTTACCTGGGACTGAGCATCCTTCACTCTTAACTCATAGCGCTGATGAATACCATCCACCACGTTAGAATCAAACATGGTTCCATTGTTGGGATTGTAGTATTTCTCTGACATTTAAGCCTCTTACTTATTCTTATTCTCCGTCATGCCTCTTTAATCTATCCCGAACGCCGCCCCGGAAAACTCCGGCCGGCACCGCACGGCGGAATACCACTTTACTACGGTTCATTATAACCTATCTGCATTCTTTTTGTAAAAACATGTCAGGCGTCTTAACCGTGAATGTGTGCTTTCTCAAGATTGCACCATTCCATATGGATAAAAAACCGCCGATTCCGCCGGAAAAGCCACCTGAAAACATCATACAGGTATTTTTCAGGGACAAAAAAACCGGCTGTCGGAATAAAACCAGCAGCCGGTATTCTGTCAGAACTGACTCAGGTCAGACATTAGAGCATGTGAGCTCTTAATTCTTCACCGCTTAACGGGCTTAAGTATGAAGGAGCAACGTCAAATACGGTGAGACAGCCGGTCTTGCCTTCAGCGTGTAATCTGTAAGAGGCACGTGCATAGGCAACGAGTACGCTTGAAGTGAATTCCGGGTTTGAATCAAGCTTTAAGCTGTATTCGATAACGTGGGTCTTGTCACCGGTAGAGCCTGAACGGATTACGAAACCGCCGTGAGCGATACCGCTGTGATCTCTTACGAATTCTTCTTCAGAAATGAAGTGAACGATGGTATCGTAGTCAGAGAAGTAGTTAGGCATGGTCTTGATTTCGTTTTCAACGTAAGCTGCATCAGCACCTTCCTGAAGAACAACGAAACATTCACGTAAGTGCTTCTGACGGGTGGTTAATTCAGGATTTGAACCGCTGCGTACTGCTGCAAGAGCTTCTTCCTTAGGAATGGTGTACTGCTTAGCGTTCTTAACACCCTTGATTCTTCTTACTGCATCAGAGTGCCCCTGGCTTACGCCCTTACCCCAGAAGGTGTAATCCTTGCCGTTTGGTAAAATTGCGTTTGCATAAGCACGGTTTAATGAGAATAAACCCGGATCCCAGCCTACTGAAATCATACCGAGGGTACCGTTGGCACGTGCGGCAGCATCAACGTTTGCAAAGTGTTCAGGGATACGTGCGTGGGTATCGAAGCTGTCGATTACGTTGAATAACTTAGCAAGTTCCGGAGTCTGCTGAGGTAAATCAGTAGCACTGCCGCCACAGATAATCATAACGTCAATCTTGTCCTTCCATTCAGCAACCTGTGAAGCGCTTACTACAGGTGCACCGCATGCAACCTGAACTGAAGATGGATCTCTGCGGGTGAATACTGCTGCGATTTCCATGTCTGGATTAAGCTTAACAGCCTTTTCAATGCCTCTGCCAAGATTACCGTAACCATAAATACCAAGTCTAATCATTTTTGACTCCTTACTTTAATGTATTTGTAAATTTGAAATGATCCTTAACAAAACATGTGGACATTTTAGATCAATATTTCGCGTTTCTGAATAAAAAAAATCAATAAATTCAAATATTTTTTTGAATTTCCCACTTTTTGTGCATTAAAAAATATCAATTAGCCATAACTAACTAAAAACGTGCAGAATCCTGTCTTTTTCGTGCATCTTTTTTGAGCGTTTTTCGGCGGTTTTTCGGAAATTTTTCATTTTCTGCATTTTTCATGAAGTTTTTTTTAATTTTCCCCGTTCTTTAACCTGACATCCGGAGGGGCATAACCTTTTCCGCAGAGTGTCATCCGTCCCCGGCCGTGATTTTCCGCAGGAAGATGCGCATTCCCGTGCACAAAAAAATCCCGTTACCGGCAAATCATACCTGATAACGGGACTGATGCTTATCTTAAGCCCTACTCAATGATGAACATGTCACTTGAGCTGTCGGAGGCTGATGCTGAAGGAACCGGATCTACGGATACGTTCTCTTCAAGCAGGTCATATACCGGTTTAGGCTGATGTGCGCTGTCGGTTGCCGGAGCGGAATTCAGGTGAGTTATCGGAGCAGATGCTGATGATGCAGCCGGCGCAGCAGTAGCAGCCGGTGACACGGGCTGTTCCATGATAGTTGAATCCTCCTGAAAAACCGGAGTATCGGCAGCAGGTGCGGTAACTGCAGGAGCTGCGGATGAAGCTGAAGAGGCAGGAACATCCCCTGCTCCCACAACGGCAGCCTGGCCCCTTTCGTTGAGGTATTCAAAAATCTTGACAACCTTCTTAACCCCGTCAATGCCCCTGACCACGTTAACGGCTCTGTTGGCTTCAGAATGGTTAACCAGACCGATGAGATAAACCACCCTGTTTTCGGTGATAACCTTGAATCTGCCTGAATTGATTTCCTGACCGAAAAGCAGCTGGGTCTTGACCTTGGTGGTAATCCAGGTATCGGTTGAGCGGTCAGACATGCTCAGAGGCTCAATCATTTCGATTCTGTTGACAATCTTTCTTACCTCAGGAATGGTCTTAACCCTGGAAACGATGTATTCAATGTATTCCTTGTCACGGCACTGACCGGTCAGAAGAACAATACCGTTCACGGAAGTGGCATCCAGCTTGGAAGCCTCGTAAATTTCACGATTATTTGAAAGATATTTGTTACTCTTGTGCTCTATGGCTTCATCGTCAACCATGGTTCCCACGGTTCTGCTGTCCGCCGCCACCACGGCACCGGCCCCTATGGCACTGCCGGCAAGAAGCGCGGTACAGCCGCTTGCGGTCACGGCCGTAAAAACTCCGAGCATAAGCAGAGAAGCAATTCTGTTCATATAATCCCCCTAATAGTAATCAGTTAAGCTCCCATCCGAGCGTTTTTCATATTCATTTATGTATTACGGACAGGCAATATTAAGCTTAGACAGGCAGATATGCATCAGGTTCTGCCGAATAAGTCGAACTCTATCACACTGTCATTTTTTTGGCAATAAACGAACTATACGTATATTCTGCCGTATAGTGTACATTTATTGTCGGATACTGTGACTTAAAGAATGAGAATTCCGGGAAAACGGGGATGTTTCCGCACTTTATCCGAAAAATTCCATTCTGAACCGAACACGCAGAAAAAAGCCGGTTTCAGCTTCATGACGCACCGATGCGGCACATCCTCAGCTGAAACCGGCCTGACTTTACAGAAATACCCTAATTACCGGTTAGAGGTGTCTGAGAACACATGCTTTTCACTGAAGAGTATTTTGATTCCAGATAATCTCTGGATGTCTTAACCTTTGACAGGGCGAGAGATGCTTCATTTATACCATGATCACGGGCACCGTACATCAGCCAGGCGAACCCCTCATCTGAATTACCCACTGAAGCATAATATTTCAATCCAAGAAACATTATGGATTCAGCGTGTCCCTGACAGGCGCTCTTTGTCAGCAGAGGCTCTATTTCACTTCTCATTTCATCAGGAAGTGTCTTACTGCTGAAAATAAGGGCAGCCTCAAGATATCTGGCGTCGATACTGCCTCTGGCAATGGCCTTTTCGTACCATTCTGACGCATAAACGTCATTCTTCTGAACCCCCTGACCGCGCTCATACATGATTCCCAGGAATGTCTGGGCATAGCTGCTCTGCTTGGCTATCTTCATGAAGGTTTCCCTGGCTTCATCGTATTTACCCTGAATGTAATACATGCGACCGAGATTCTCGGCTCCCACAGTATGCCCAAGGTCTGCTGCCATTTTGAAGAACTTCTCAGCCTCAGGATAATTATGCAGTTCAAAATAAATATCGGCGGCACGGGCAGCTGCTTCAGCGGCATTGATATCTTCAGATGAAGCAACCATTCTGTACCATGCGAGAGCCGACTCAGCATCACCGACCTCGTCATAGGCACTGGCCAGAGGGAACAGGGCTTCGGCCACCCCGCCGTTTACGGCCTTCTTGAGATACAGAATGGATTCGTTGACGTTTCTCTCCACGCCCATTCCGTAGAAAAGAAGTTCACCGTACTGAAAAGCTGCAGGAGCATAATCAGACTTGGCCAGATTCTCAAAAATCACCAGGGCTTCATTGCCGTTGAGACTTGCACCTCTGCCGTCCTGAATCATCATGGCCTTTCTGAAAAGGGCATCCCTGTTTCCTGCCTCTGCGGCCTGATTGATGTACTCAAAGCCTTTTTCGCTGTCTTTCTTGGTACCTACGCCGTCAGCATACATGACACCGATAAGATAGGCGGCTTCAACATCGTTAGGAGAAACCTCTATGGCTCTTCTGGCGAAACTGAAAGCCTCATTTTCATCCTTGTTAACTCCGATGCCTTCAAGATAGATTCTTGACAGGGCGACCAGAGCCCTGTTGGAACCGGCACTCTGAGCCATGCGGACGTAGTGTACCGCTTCCTTAACATCCCTGTTCTGACCGTAGAGACCGTTAAAATAGATTTCATAAAGTTCATATGCGGCATCAGGATAATTGGTCTTTCTGAGGAATTCCTTCATTCCTGCAATACCCTTTGCAGAAACCTCAGGATTCTTGTTCATCACCATAACCTTCAGCTCAAGAAACTGAGCTTCGAGATCATTGGTTCTTGAAGAATACTTCTTTATCAGCATCCCGGCCTTGTCAAGGTCAATCACTGTACCGAGGCCTTCCATGTAACATTTTGCCAGAAGCATGTCTGACTCGCGGGAAGGATGGTCATGCTGTTCCTGATAAACCAGACGGAAAACCGATTCCAGCTCATCACGATGAACCAGATTATCAAGATAGATTCTGGCAAGTGGAATACGGGCCCTGAAATCCCTGTTCTGCACGGCCATTTCATAGTTCTGAACAGCCTTCTCGTAATCCTTTTTCTTGAAGTAGTATTCTCCGAGAGGATAGTAGGCATTGGAATTGGTTTTGTTCTTTGCGATGGCTTCCTTTAAAAGCTCCGCACCGCGATCCATGTTTTCCTGATTTTTGGTATCATTTATAAGGAATATGCCGTTGATGATGTTATAATCATTCGGCCTGCTGGTTCTGAACTTTTCAGCGTAGTTTCTGGCGCTGACGATATTGTTGTTTCCCAGCTCGTAATAAGCCATGTACAGAGCGGCATCAACCGATCCCGCATCCACAGCTTCCCTGTACATTTCTATTAACTTTTCCTGAGGAACTTCTCCACTGGTCTCCGCGACCCTGCACTTCATAAACAAATCGTTCGGATCATCACCGCACGCACTTAGTCCCAGACAGACTGAGAGACCAACAGCAAGACATAACTTATTCACTGCCAATATCCTCAACTAAAATTCTCTATCTTCTATTTTCTTATATCTTTTATAAAGCATTATTTACAGATGCACTAATTATACAAAAAAAAACACATGATACAGCTAAAACCTCATACTTTATGTTCATTATGCTGATTGTGTATTATTTCTCACCGCAATAACACATTTTATGAGCAGTTCTGAAGCCTCAGGAGACGGTACAGGCATACGGATGACGACGAAAAACGAAAAAAGCCGTCACTCTGAAAAATGACGGCTTCCACGTATTACTGAAATTATCCTGACGTACTGCCGGCCCTCTGCGTCTTCAGGGCTGTTCCGCTACCTGTCATCAGAGACTGTAGGTCTTTACAAAACGGGAAACCTCGCGATTTCCGTAATTTCTGAAATCACCCCTGCCGTCACCGATGCCGTTGGATTCTCTGATCACCACGTCATAGAACATCAGACCGTTATTCAGTCCGGTGTCGCTGCTGTTGCCGATGTATCTGCCGTCACGCTCAAAATAGCTGACAGTGCCGTCAGCCGAACTCATGGCGTAACCGACAGGTTTTCCTTCGGCATTGAAATAATCTGTTCTTCCCGCTTCATTCTTTACCGCTGAACCGATCTGCTCCCTGTCAGCATTAAAAAACAGCTCATTACCCGCATCATTCTTCTTCATGGTAACAATAAGCTTACCTTCGGAAAAAATCTGTTTACGTCCGAGTAAATCCGTCTGTACCTCGTAATTTGCCCCGTATGCCACTGATGCCAGATTCCATAAAAGCATCACGGCGGAAATCTTTAATAGTGTTTTTCTTATATGCATTCTAATTATTATCTTCGTTATTATCCTGGCGGATTCGATATATCGGGCCGAGCCTCCTGCTGCAGCACAAATCCATCACCAGTGTCTGAAATTTTAATAAATAACCGCGTATAAAAAAAATAAAGAGATCTAAATAAATCAAAATATTGAGTGATCCGGATAACAGATCCGTAAAATTCTGCAAAGGTTTTCATAAAATGATGTTATGGGCGAAACATCTGTCGCCCATCACTCCGGAAAACGCCGCATTTCCAATCCCTGACCGCATTCATCTCCGGGATGCCGAAAAACAGGAAAGGGGATGCAGTGCATCCCCTTTCCGCTTTAAACCGTATAAGGTTTACTTTTTAGGCGGCTGAGTCTTTTTTCTGAAAAACCCCTTCTTTTCCGTCTTAGTTTTATTCTCGGGAGTCTTTCCGTTTACCTCCTTTGACTTTGCATGCCCGAAAAGTCTTGCAAAAAATCCAGGTCTGTCTTTCTTTTCTGCGGTTTTCTTTACCGGTCTGACAATACCGCCTCTGGAGGCACCGGAGAGCAGTTTTTTATTTTTTGCAGCGGCATCAGTCTCCGCACATGTCTCAGGCAGCACAAACTTGTTGATACTGCTTTCGGTGCTGGCGGCAAGGGTATCCAGTGTCTGACTGGTAATGGCCAGAGCTTCAATCTGAATCTGGTTGTCGTTGGACAGATCGCTGATTCTTTCGATATTTGAGGAAATGCCTTCAGAAGTCTTCATCTGTCTGTTTACGGATTCCTCAATGATGGAAGCCATTTCGTTGATGTGCACCACGGCGGTCTTGATGTCGTCGATGGCGTTGCTTGCCTGTGCGGACTTGTCCTTGGTAAGCTGCATTTCGTTGAGACAGATTTCAGAGCTGTTTACCGCTTCAATTACGGTGGCCTGCAGGTCTTCAATCATCTTGCGGATGTCATTGGCTGAGTTTGCCGTGGTATTGGCCAGACTTCTTACTTCGTCGGCTACCACCGCAAAGCCTCTGCCGTACTCGCCGGCACGTGCGGCTTCGATGGCGGCATTCAGAGCCAGCAGATTGGTCTGATCCGCAACGCCCTTGATGATGTCGATAATCTTGGCTATGTCGGAACTCAGATTGCTTACGTTCTTGATTACTATGGTGTTTTCCTTAATCTTGTCTGACAGAACCAGAGTCTTCTCCATGGTGTCATTCATGATGTTCTGAGACTTGACCGCCTCATTTTCCACCCCGTGAATTTCAGTCATGGTGCTGTTAACGGCCTTGGCGATTTCATTGATGTTGGTAAGCATCTCATTCATTGCGGAAGCCAGATTGAGGGTTTCATTACGCTGTTCGCTGATGGCGTTCTTGGAAATATCGGCCGCCACCAGATTATCGGTAGAGGCCATCTTCAGCTTCTTGGCGGAATCAGCCATCTGAAGCATTACCTCACCGGTTTCCGTGGTTACCCTGTTGAGGTTCTTGATGATTACCCCGAATTCGTTGACGTCTCTGGTATAAACCTGTCTGTTCAGATTACCGCCGGCGATTTCCTCAAGACGCTTTACGATGATTTCCATAGGCTTCTTGATACCGCGGCTCAGGAAGAACAGTACCACGAAGGTAATGGCAATGGCGACGATGAAGGATATGATACTGATAACCTTTGACTTGATGTACTTGTCGGAAGCAAGCTCCTTTGATTTGTTCAGTTCGTTGTCCACAAGCTGCTGAATGTTGGTTATTTCAGTCTTGATTTCATTAATCTTTTCCTTGGCCCTGTTCATGCTGTCGACAAGATCGTCAGTGGTCTTTACCAGATTTTCATGCTGACCTACCACGCCGTTGTCATCTGAACATGAATATTTGAAGTTGGCAATTAGCGCGCCTATTTCATTCTGTGCTTCAGGCATTTCGGAATAAAGATTGTCAGCCCATTCCTCATATTCAACAATGAACACGCCCAGCGACTTGCGGTCCTTGACGATTTCGTCATAGTTGTCGGAACCGAGGGCTTCAAGCACCTTCTTTTCAACCAGGGACTGGTAGGTCAGAAGGTTAAGCATTACATTATCAACGTAGTCATCAAAAACCTTAAGCTTGAGTTCCTGAATCATCTGTCTGAAAACGGGGAGCCACGCAATGAAGTCAGCCTGACTCTTGTTGGCCTTGATGGTAAGCTCCATGTTCTGTCTCTTCAGCTCAGGGATGGTATCGATAATATCGAGGTAACTTCTTGATAAATCCGCAACCTTGGACATTCCCCTCATGATTTCCTGATCATCTCTTGATAAATCAATGAACTTGTTGAGGCTGTTCTCAAATTCGTCTCTGGAACGGTTCAGGATGATAATCTGATTATCAAGATCCGCAACCGTGTTGGAATTTATCACGTCATAAAGACGGACACTGAGGGAGAGAAGCTTGATTTCAATTTCCTGAGACTTGTTGTTCAGAGGAATGTTCTGTTCGGTGATGTCGTTGATGGAAGAATTCATGGAACTGATATTGTAGAAGCCTCCAAGCAGAAGGGCTGATATCAGAAAAATAAGAATGCCGAAACCGACATACACACCATTGATTATGGATTTTTTAACAAAAGACAGAGTCCCCAGAGACAGGACGTTAAGCCATCTCCTTTTTAATCCGGAAACGAACTTTGATTTCATTTGTCCGACAACGTTCATTTTACCCATAATTCTCTTCTCAAAACATCTTGTTCGTACACGAAAAAAAGCTTTATTTTCAATAATTACCGCCACTTTTCACCAAAACGGTTCTTCCATTCCGACTGGTTAAAAAAGGAGCAGAAAACATGGTTTCGCTATTACATCATGATATGATGAACTATCTAAAAAAAATGAGACAATTACCGTAAATCAGATATTAAACAGCAAAAGAAAAGCCACATGTTGCTTATTTTTCCGAGAATATCACATTTATAACCCGACTTTTTCCGGGCTTTTACGGTAAATAAAGATAACGTTTTCAGAAAATTCGTTTTCTGACGCTTTTAAACGGTAAAACCGGAGTTTCCTCCGGTTTTGCGTTAAGCCCCGAGATGACTATTTGAAATGATGTTCCTCACACAGTCCCTTGGCGAGACATCCTGAACTCGGACTTATTCTGTAGTCCACATCCGGACCTGCCATGAACATTTCCAGAATCATGTCGGCATTATCTCCGAATTCCTTGCCGGTGGTATTGGCTCTTACTATGTAATTCCCCTGCTTGATGGTTATCACGTCAATGGAGCTCACGTATTCGGTTCTGAACCTGTTCCAGTTCATCACGTCAGGAACCTGCCCCTTGTCGCATTCACTGATACCGCCGTATCTGTAGATGCATTTTCTGAGATCGGATACCAGACGGTGAACCGGCTTTTCAACCTCACGGGTATACACGACCTTCTTATGAAGCTGATCAGGATCGATTTTTTCATTAATCATTTCCATATTAACACCGATAAGCTTCTTAAGAATACTGATCTCTTTGGACAGATTCTTTCCCTTTGCCGTCGCCTCCTCAAGATCATGAAGCTGCATCATGTTCATTTCCAGATAGGATTTAAGCCATTTCTGATTTACCGGATGAGACACGTACTGCTTCAGAGTCTTGCCCTTGAAATCATCGCACTTTACCCCGGTACGCACCATTTCAGCGATAAAAAACAGATCGGGATGCTTTTCCATGAAGAAATTTGAGGCTCCGGCCTGATCGTTTCTGTCAAGATATTCCTCTCCCTCCTCAATAACGGAATCCTTGTCCAGACCGGTTACCTTTTCTATAACGCCGGCACGGCATTCAAGGATAGTTTTCTCCAGTGTAAGTTCAGTCTGGGTCTTAGGCTTATTTTCCGTATTATCCAGCGATATGACCACTTTGGTCCCGCTGTCGCCGCATGAGGCTGCCAGCATGATTACTGCAGGCAGACAGCATAATTTAAAAAACTTCATCATTTTTCCCAACCTAACAGATTACAAAAACACAAAAATCCTACCCCATTCGCAAGCCCCGGCAGAAACACCGGAAACAGGCGTTCACATAAAATAAAATCCCGCTATCAGCAGACTTTAAAGCTTATGATAACGGGACTTTCCTTATTCAGACAGTAACTGAAATCCTAGTTGAATCTTGCCTTCAGCTTGATTTCAATCTTGTCGATTTCCTTGATTACATCCCTGATGGCCTTGTTGAAATACATATCGATACCATCCTGAACTTCCTTCATCTGCAGATAAGAGTACAGTTCTGAACCGTAACCCTTGTTTGCAAACATCTTCTTGAAGGTTACATTAGCTTCATCAAAAGCATGCTTGAGTTCCGGGAATACATCCACGTTATCGTTTATAAGTCTCATGTATTCTTCATGAGATTTCTGAATTCTGTCCACCACCTCGGTCATTTCAGTGCTTGATTTGCATGCAAAAAGCTCCTCTACGGCTGTTTCATAGATGGCTCTGGCACTGGTTATCTGTACGTATCTTACTTCCTCTTCAGGAGAAAATTCACGCCTGCTTACCAGCTGTTCAGTTTCACGAATGTTTCTGAACACGTTTTCCAAAACGTCCGGACCGTCTTTGAAATTGTTGTACTTGGCCACTATTTCATTCTGGTTGTTGGCGTAATCTTCGCATTTGAGCAGAATTTCACGTATCTGCTTGACAATTTCAGATGATTCAGCGGCGTACGGATCGTTTACACTGTCTTCAATAACCTTAACAGCGTAACTCAATTCTTCTCTGCTGCGCCACAATTCGTCTCTGTTAATCAGAAAATCGTCACGATTATTTGTGTTTGCCATCAGAATCATTGCTGAATTAAAACGATAAACGTCAGCCTTGAGATCCTTTACCTGCATTGCACTCACCAGGAACGGAATATCACCGCTGGTGAAATGACGATCCTCTGCAAGGGCATCTGATGCCATGCATGAACCGAAAG
This sequence comes from Ruminobacter amylophilus, assembly GCF_900115655.1. Lineage (GTDB taxonomy): Bacteria > Pseudomonadota > Gammaproteobacteria > Enterobacterales > Succinivibrionaceae > Ruminobacter > Ruminobacter amylophilus. Next base: position 14,141 of record NZ_FOXF01000004.1, read on the forward strand.
CGATAATGCCGGCCATTGTTAAACACAGAGATTTTCTACGAAATACAGTCAATATACTCATCATAGTCTCGCTATAACTAAAATTGTCCAAACCTAATTATGTAAAGTGCACGGATTTGTTAAAGAGATTGTATATACTGCCGTCTGATTATCAAAACATAAAATAGCATTCCTGTTATGTCGTAAACATTTTTTATAACATTTATCTTGTTTACGTCACAAAGTAGCAACTATTTTCAGTATTCGACACCCCGGTACAGACAAACTTCGTCATCCATGACTTCTTTGTACTCAACGATCATCTGTCAATGATCTCTATGGCAGCCAGCTATGCTATATACATCGCAGATACCGTTTCTGAACGAAACCTGCATAAACGCGGATGAGCCCCGCTTAAAGCAATCTGAATTTCCGTTATCCGTAACAGGCAGTCAGATATTTTTTGAATTTTTCCTAGCTGATCTGTTTTATCCTTCATGAAGCATCTTTAATTATTCTGTTTCTTATCCGCCGCGTCCATCATTGTTACCGATAAACACTCTGACAACACCTCACGAGTCCGAAATATTATAAATGTCTGAGTCTGAAATTATCTTTTATATTTAACCAGCAAAAACCATATTTGTGAGCTGAGTACAATTTTTGAATTTTATCCGTATGAACAATTACAGGCAGTACATCTCTAATCAGCTTCATTATTCAGCACCACGGACCGTAACTCATAATAAAAAGGGAGGCTGAATAAATCAGCCTCCCTTCAGCGGCATCGTTCAGTCCAAGCCCCTCCGGGCTCAGGAAACCGATGCCTGAAAAACCTTTCGCAGTATTACTTTACAGGTTCGTAGATTTCAAAATGAGCCTGAGGATGGGCACATGCCGGACATACCTTAGGAGCTTCGGTTCCCTCATGGAGGTAACCGCAGTTTCTGCAGCGCCATACAACCTTGTCGCCGCGCTTGAATACCTTGCCTTCCATCAGATTGGTATATAAGGCGGAGTAACGTTCCTCGTGGCACTTTTCAGCTACGGCGATAGCTTCAAAGATTGCGGCAATTGCAGGGAAACCTTCTTCTCTGGCGGTTGCTGCAAAAGACGGATACATGTGGGTCCATTCTTCTTTTTCGCCGGCGGCGGCAGCCTTGAGATTGTCAAGAGTGGTTCCGATGATACCGGCCGGATAGCTGTCGGTAATTTCAACGACACCGCCTTCTAAAAGCTTGAACAGACGCTTTGCATGTTCCTTTTCCTGATTGGCGGTTTCTTCAAAAATCGCACTGATCTGAACCAGACCTTCCTTCTTGGCTACTCCTGAATAAAAGGTGTAGCGGTTTCTTGCCTGAGATTCACCGGCAAAAGCCTTGAGAATGTTCTTCTCAGTCTGGGTACCTTTAACACTTGCCATAAATGACTTGCTCCTCTATTGTAGAATCATTGTTTATTGACCGGGGCTGAAACGCATGTGATAAACACGCCTCCCCGATAAAATCATCCCGCCTTTTTAGCTTTTTCAGATCTATCTGATAGTTCCTTGGAAACTAAATTGATTGGGGCCGTTCCGTTACCGTAAGATCCTCAGAAAAAGGCCTCACCGGAAACGGTCTCTTCAGTTACTCTATAAGAGAATTTTTCTCAGGTCAATCATTCCTTACAAATGCGTTGTTAAAATGAGCGACATGTACTCTTTCCAGGAAAACATCACCTTAATTCCTTACCGGCATCAGTCAAATTTCACTTTTTGTCAGATGTTCTGCACGTTCCCGGCTTTTCTTAAAAAAGTTCCTCCGGGCAGACCTTCAGAACTTTACTCTGCTTACCTTCATTATTAATGTATATGCATTTACCGGCATTTTCTGAAGACTGACAGGGGGGCCCAAAAAAATCAGAAGCGCGTGTTTTACGTTTTCTCTGAACAAAAAATCGGCGTACAAATTCTTTTTTTACCGAAATTGGTTAATTATCAAGCGTATAAAACAAAAATGCTTGACCAATCAAATTAAAGATATATAATGGACTCACTTTCAAGGTACGGCGATTAGCGCAGCCCGGTAGCGCATCTGGTTTGGGACCAGAGGGTCGCAGGTTCGAACCCTGCATCGCCGACCATATTTCAAAATTCCCCATTATCCATTTTTCATCATACACATTACATTGTCGGACTTTAGTCTGTGACCTGTTCTGTAATCAGAATCTGCATTTTGCTTCAGCATCATAAAAAACAGCGCGACTGTATACGTTCATGCCCTTATGCGCAATCCGTTCTGTCTGCAGGAAATCTTTTCAGTTTATGAAACTTCAATGATATCTTCGCCATACGGAAAATTCGGCAAATAACCAAAAGAAAAGGACGGAACATGCGAAACGACGTTCTGTCCCTAATGAGAAATCAGCTCCTAACGTACGGCATTATTTTCCTGAAGCTTCTTTGCCAGCTGAATTACTCTTTCGTACTCGGCAAGATGAACCTTTCTCAGATTTTCAATAAACTGAGCCAGATAGTCACGGAAGGATTCCTCGTTCCCTTCTTTTGCCGGTCTTATGGCCACGCCGTCAATTGCCGGAAAGATTGCATGTTCGTTATTAAGCCCGTGCACCGGAGCATATTCCGAAACCCTGTCAACGTCACCGCGGGAATAAATCGCCAGCAGCCCTCTTATGCCGCTGTCAAAACCTAGACTGTTTCTGATATGCACGCTGTTAAGGTATTTATCCATAATGGCCGGCAGGGACTTCTGCTTCACCGTATTGCTGGAACTGTACTTGGCGTCCATAATCAGGTAATCAACCAGATCCGAGCATGACCACTTTATTCTGATTACGTAGTCAGGGGTAAAGTAGAAATTGCTGCTGTAGTTTCTGCTGCTGACCACCATCGGTTCGTTGTCTTTGGTTCTGCCGTAGGTATAGATCTTCGGTTCATACCACAGTTCAAGGGTGAATTCCTTGTTTTCGGAGATCCAGCGGTAGTAGTTAAACGGTTCGCTGGCAGGGCGATGCCCAGGTTTTCCGCCGAAATAAGGAGCGTCCATATCGTGCCATTCCTGAGCCACGCATGCCCCGCCCAGCGTACTTACCACATTCACTATTCTTGACAGAACCATGAACTCATAAAGCTTGTCAATCTTGATAAAGTGGGAGGCAAAGTCGTTGAAGGTCAGCTTCACGCTGCTTACGTCATACCATCTGGCTATCTGTTCAAACAGCGTGCGGTACACCTGGGTTCTGGCCACAAACGGAGTTATTCGCGGCATCAGAGGCTTATCCAGATAACTTATGCCGGTTATCCTTCTGAACCCCGCATACAGTCTGAAGAAACCGTCAAGCAGCTTCATCACCCTTTCATTCTGGGCTCTGAGATCCTGAGTCAGAAAATCCTGAACTATGTATGAGTATCTGAAGTACCCTCTGTACCGGGCAGATTCCCCTTCAGACTTATCCATTTTCTTTTCATGGGAGGCAATGAAATTGATTATGGCCCCCAGCTTCATCTGAATATGATTGAAGAAGCCGGCAATAACCATGTTTTCAAAAAGACGGTATGAAGGCACCACCTTCTCTTCAGCCGCAAAATCAGTCCTTACGGGCATGTTGTTTATCTGAAAAGTCTGTTCTTCCGGACTGCACAGGGCTATGGCGTCACTGTTGAGCGACAGCCAGTGAATGGCCTCGGGAGAATTCGGAAGGCCGTTCGGCGTCACGCTGAGTCTCGGTTCCAGATTATGTCTCAACTGTCTCAGCAGCACGGTCCACAGACTGCAGCAGAGTCCGTATATCATTTCCGCTTCGGAAATAAGGTTCTCAAGATCCCCCGTTGATTCCCCGGTTCCGCTGTCATCAAGACACATTTTGGAAATGGTGTCGTATTCATCATTAATAAAGTTGAGAATCGAAGTGATTTCCCTGGCTCGTTCCCTGGTGGCCAGAACCTCCACGAAAACAGAGCTTTCAAAAAACTCACTGCGACCGACGAAACACTGAATCTTAATCTCGTGGCGCCCTACGAGGCCGTAGAACGGACGGCCGCTGTGAGGCAGATCCTCGCGCCATCTGACTTCCCACCATATTTCAGATTCAGAACCGTACAGCTCCCCCTGACAGTAATAGGATTCATCTCCTATCACCACCCTTGGTCCCTCTTTGGCCAGTTCCTCGCTGAGAACACCCGTATGATGTATTCTGATATTCAGATAGTAATCTTCGGGTATTTCCAGCACACCGCTCTGCGTATCAAAGAACTGTTCGAAGCCGTCGTCCATGACGACGTACTCCTGAAAGTCCCCTGCCGCGGATCCGGTGGTTCTGGCGGCACTTATCCTTACATCAAGCATATGCGCAACTCCTCTCTAAGCCTCGGCTTAAGCAAGGAACTGGTAGCTGTTCATGCGTTCCGCGCCTTCTGACTTGATTCTCTGAAGCAGCGCATAAGACTGTTCAAGCTCATTCTTTTCCAGAATATCGGCAAGATTGCTGAGTCTGTTGCCGAAACTTTCCCCGAAACCGTTAATCATCGGCAGAACAAACTGTCTGATGGCAAAATCCATGGCCAGATTTTCAGATGAACCTTCAAGCAGAGGAGCGGCAACCGTCAGATACTTGATAATCTGCTGATGCTTTCTGTAGGAAACCACGATACGCTGTCCCAGATTTGAGTCTTCCTGATACAGTGTCTCCTCAACCGCGTTGAGAATCTGATACATCTTGTTGGTGATGCAGGGTTCACTGGTATCAAACAGTGTCAGCCAGTCAGCCGCGCTGTATGTCTGGGTATTGACGCTGTGTCCGGTTCTGCGTTCCCTGTTGTCATCACTCTGGCTTGGTTTTTCATCAAACAGAATAACCGCAGAACGGTCCAGCATTCTGGCTGACATGACATTCACGGTATCGTCACTGTTTACCGTTCCCACGAATCTCAGGTACTGAGGAATGGTCAGATATGCTCTTTCCGGAGAACCTGTGAAGATCTTGCGTTCTGATTCACCGTCGGCAAGCTGCATGAATGATGAGAAATAGTGTTCAGGAGATGAAAGGTTCATTTCATCAAGCAGCAGAATGGCAGGGGTAACCTTTGACGGATCCCTTTCCTCGTCCAGAGTGGTCAGAAGTTCCCATAAACCGGTAGGGGCCGGCTGGAAACTGCTGGTAAGGCTGTTCCAGTACCCCAGAATGTCTCGCTGGGAAGTCCAGCCTCTGGCCACTGGAATGGTGTGCAGACGGTTATCCAGATTAAGCGCCCTGCCCATGGTTTTCACGAAAGAGGTCTTACCTGAGCCCGGAAGCCCCGCCAGAATGGTAAACTGATTCTGGGCAATGGTAATCACCATGGATGCCAGATTGTCTCTTGACATATAGCGGCCGTAGCTTCTCATGGTCCCCATCAGATCCTCTATATATCTGTTTCTTACCTTTCTGAGGTTGTCCAGATTGATTACGCTGGGGGTTCTGCTTTCAAAATTGAAACCTGCGCCCTTGACCTTTCTCGGTGTGGTAAAGGCCTTGAGCATTGAATGCATTTCCAGATAGCGGGAACTCAGATCCGCAAATGAATGATTGAGCTCTACATCCAGGTTCTCCTTGGTTCTGCGCAGCTCACCGACCTGCTTCTTCAGCTCGTCATATTCATTGCGGAGCTGCTTGTATTCCGACTTGAGTACCTCATGCTCTTCCGCGGATACGGTTTTAACCTTCCCTTTGGTTTTTACCTGCACCTCTTCAGCTTCCTTTACCGGCTCGGCATCAGTTCTTGCCAGCTGGGACTTTCTGCTTTCCAGATCCTTCTTGATGCGGGTCAGTTCACTCTGACTGCTTTCAATCTTGCCGCGGATGGTACGAAGCTTCTTTTCTTCCTCAACCCTGTCGTTCTTGAGAGAGTCAACCATTGACCTGCGCAGCTGACTCATGATGAATTCACTGTTGCGGTTGAAGTATTCATCAAAGAACACCTTGAACTCAGGCATTTCCATCATCAGCTTGAACATCTTGCTGCGTTCGTTTTCAAATTCCACCACGCCGCTCATGACATAGAAGAATCTGTTTACTCTTTCAGGCTCGGTCTTGAACTGACGGGTACCGGCAATATTCTGATTGGCCTTGCTCAGCTGACTGGCCTTAAGATCGTTGAACACGCAGTTAAGCAGACTGGTACCGTAGGTGGTTACCAGCTTCTCATTGTCCATGAGGTCCACTTTCTTGCCGCTGTTAAGCCAGTTCTGTGCCGGCATCTTCACCAGATACTTTCTGGAAACGCCGTCAACCTTTACGGTTCTGATGAAATCCTGGAAAAGATCATAGTCGTTGACCTTGACGCACAGATTATGGGTATCCTTTACCCCCAGAACACAGCGGTTGTTGTCCGGAATGGTCAGAGTGCATCTGTACTGATACGGAGCTGCGTCTTCAACCCTGGTAATCTTGTTGGCGTTAATCATGAAAGGTCCCATGATTACCTCTCTGGCCCTGATAAGACCGTAGAGCTTTTCGGAAAAGACATGCTCATTCGCTCCTGAGGCGGAAGATCTGGTGTTTACCGCCTCTTCCTCTTCTTCCTCCTCTTCACCACCGTTCGGCACGCCGTTCATACCTTCAACGGATGACAGGCTGCTGAAATCCTCCGGTTTGATTCCCATTGCCTCCATCTGACTCTTCATCCTTTCCAGAAGCTGCTTCTTGGAAACCATGGATACGGCGTCACGCAGAGGATTGCCGCTCTTGAAGGAATCATCCAGACCGAAACAGAAACTCTGAGTGTAGTCACTGTGCATTCCGAACATTGAACCTAACTGCTGTTCGGAATTAATTGTTTTCTCGACTCTGTACTGCTTACTTATTCTTTCGGAAATTTGCTGAATGTTCTCATCACTGATTAGATATTCACTGGAGTTCAACGGTTTCTTTGCCTGAGAAGACTGATTTTCAGAAGGCGCGGAAACGGCGGATGATGACAGGGGGGCTGAAGTCCCCTGTTCCTGACCTGCGGACTGAACCACCGGTTCACTGAGAACCGGAGCGGCAGACACGGGTTCAGCACGTTCTCCTGAGGCGGAGGTCAGGCTCTGAACCTCTTCGTTACCGGCATCGTCTTCCCCGCCTGCGTTTTCATCCTTTCCGCTCAGCAGTTCATGATTTCTGGCGATAATATCGTCAGCTGCGGCCACCGCTCTGATATCACGGGCCACGGCATCAGAAGTTTCGCTTACGAACGCGCTGTCATCGGCAAGCCTGCGAATCTGCTCCTGAACCGCACTTCTTACGGCCTGCTCATCAATGGAGGAGTCCGCATCTTCCGGCAGATTACCGGCAACGGCATCCCTTATATATCTGAAGAACTGTCCGTTAAGCTCACGGGCCGCAAAATAATTGTTGTTGGTGAAACTTTCGAGATTGTCTCTGTCAACGTTGAAATAGGTGGTATTGAAGCAGTCTCTCACGTATTTCTGGGCATCCTTTTCATTAAAGAACTCTTCCGTCTTCTTTACAAAAGGAAAGTCATCCCTGGAAACAGTGTACTTGGTGCACTTGACCATCACATAGTCGGTACTAGGACGGTACTTTATATATGCGGTCTTTTCCGCCGCGCGGAAATCCTCCACCTTTGGCTCCATGATTTCCACGAAATCATAAGGATCCAGTTTTGTTATTTTTTCGCTGTATGCCGTGTATTTACACCCTCGTTCCTCGGGTGAAGGATTGGCAATCAGCTTTACCAGTTTGCACTCTCCGAATTTGGAGATCATGTTTTTGGCGTTTGAGGTCAGAAAAACCTGTGCGGGCTCATCCAGAAACGTCTCCATATTGACAACGGAATATCTGTTTGCATTTCTGTTTTCCGTATCAGGCATCTGCTCGAATGCGATATCAATATATGAACAGTCTTTATTGTTTGACTTTGTGATGTATACGTTTGGATTGATTATCCCTACCAGCGTTCTTTCTTCAAAATTGCTCATTTGAATCCACCTCAAAAAAATCTGTTAAACCGGCACGGGCGCAGGGATGCCCCGACGCCTTCCATATGTATATGTATGTGTGTTTTATGCAGTGCACAGGAATCGCATTATCTAAAGGATACATCATGACAGTTCCGGAAAACCGCCAAAAACGTACAGAATGCCATTTCCAGAAAAAAACATGTGCAGAGAGAAAAAATAAGGAGCCAGCAGCAGCATCTGAATTCCCCCTAATGAATCATAAAGAAACCAAAAACGGGAAATTCCGGCCGATGAACAAAATGCATGAACCATTTTCCGGTCTTACCGAAAAAGATTCAGTCTCCTCCATTACAGAATTCTAACGCAGAAAAGGGCTGACACAGAAATGAATCAGTACTTTATTGTGAATTATGACAATGAGTTTTTATATTGACGAAATATTTCCGCTGAAAAAACGGCCGAAACGTTCAAAAAAGAAGCATTTCTCATCGAAATAAAGGAAATTGATAAAATATCAACCGTTTTTCGACATCAGCAAAGAAAAAACTGGTTAAAAAATACAAAAACAGTACTTAAAAAGCACTGAAAAAATGAAAATTTACTCCAAATATCCGCTCAAAACTCAAATAAATTATGACAAATATCACAAATTTAATAATTTTCTGACAGTCAAATCCTAGAAAATTTACATATTTTTAACAAAATTACATTCAACAAAATATTAATCACTGTCTGACATGCAAAATAACATGATATTGGTCACATTTTAGCTGCAGTGTCTGCAGGAATATTACCGCTAACGTACCAAACCGTAAAAAAAGATACCCTTAATTGATATTTTATACACTGAAGTTAAAAATGCAGAAAACATTACATGTAAAGGAAAAGAGTCGGATAACATCCCTTCCAAATTCATGAAACCGTATTCATCTCTACTGGTCAGGAGACGGAAAAAACAAAATTAAAACCTGTTTAACAATTAAATAACATTTTATTAAACTTATGATTAATGCGTTATTGGAATTTTTGATTAATTGCCATACATTAATCATATAATTCCCCGAAACCATTGATTTTTTACTGTTTTTTAACAATTAAAAGGAACCAGAATGCTGTTTTTGGTGATGAAAAAATAAATCTTATGTAATACAATAAGCTCATCAGAAAAGTCTAATCTGATAAGACTAAAGATTGCTAAAAAACATTTGTGAGCGTTTTCACAGAACAAAACAAAATAAAAAAAGTTTAATTGAAAAACGTTTTCACATTTGAAATAATTAAAGTGTGCAAAGGATATGCACTATACATGGATAACCTTGAATACCACCGAGGCTTCCATTGAATTCAATAAGAGAAGGAGTAACAACCATGACAGCAAAACTTTACGAACTCAACACCGAGATCCTGGGCAAATTAGTTGAAAGCCCTGAAGCATCTCAGAACTTTATCGAATCTATCATCAAGGATTTACCTGGTACCGTTGACGTTGAAACCATCAGCGATGTAACCGTTGGCGACATGAATTCAAGCAAGGTTGCAGGAAAGAGTGCAGAAGGTTTCTCTCAGATTAACGGTATCGTTTTCCAGTTCAGTCTTAACAGCAAGCCTGCAGAAATGATTCTTGTTGTTGAACCAGTATCATTCCTGAAGTGGTGGCATGATAAGAGCTTCTTCAGCTATAAGCTCTATCGTAACCACAGCAATATCAATGACGGCGTAAGACGTTTTGTAACATTCGTTGTAACTGACTCTGAAGTTAAGGCTTCACGTTTCCATGCTGTAAGTTGCTTCAACAACAACAACGGCGACAAGTGTGAAAGCTGCCAGATTCACGATATCTTCGCTGTTAAGCAGAGTGGCAATGAAGACTCTATGCTCGAAAACTGGATTCGTGCGTTGATATCCAAAAGCGACGCCGATGAAAGCACCAATAATGTATCAAGCATAACAGAGGCTTCAGGCTATAAGGTAGCTTAATATAATAAAATCTCTTATTGTATGTGGTATATTTCACCCGCTTCTGGCGGGTGATTCTTTAGCACAGTACACAAGATAGAACTGCTCGAAACATATAAACAATACAGGTAATCAATGACTTTCAGAGCCATTGATTTCTTTTTTTAAGTCCCCCACCTCCCCACTGCTGTGTTATTTTTAACCAAAAGACACCGGCACACCTCATAAGACAGACAAAACCGTATTATTTCAGCAGAGAACTCCAGACATTTCCTGAACCAGACATGAAACGGATTATTCATCCGTCAGTCATACAGGATTCATCTTCGGTTCACAACCACGAAATCAGGCTGCAGTTATCTGGCAATTCATGACATACACATTTCCATCCACTCATAAGAAGCCGGCCGATACCACAAAGTGCAAATTCCTGAGTCATGGAAAAAACACTGAACCACAGACAGTAACAAAAAACAGTCAGAATCTCCCTGAAAAATCAACCTCCGGGTAAAGAACAATCAGAATATCTCCTGAAAGAACAATCTTAACCGCTCCATAAATACACCATATAAGACGCCTTAATCGCTGCAGAGTCATATCCGATTCATTATTTGGCTTATGCACTCATGCAGAAGATGCGCTAATCAGTATAAGAAATCTGGCGGCAGACTCTTCATTAAGCCTGATATCCTTCCATACGCCACCATAATAAACACATATCCGGGACCATAAAGCAATTCATATATCTCACCGTAAATCACTGCAGCAGGCATTCCGGCCCGCCCTATTCCGTTACCATTACCGGAGAAACACTCAATAACATTTTCGGCGTATAAAACCGTCTCAGAAAACATCTCCTCACCCCGGTTCTGCCTGCAGGTATTCCTCAGGCCGGAACGACATACATCATCATTCACGAACCATAAAGTTCTTTGGTATGAATCAGCTGCCGGATCGTTTTCCTCCGCACAGTTTGCCCCTGAAACCATACCCTGGATCTTCCGGAATCAAAATCCCACGTTACAGATTTACAAAACTTCAAAAAAACGTCCATATTTAACGACCCGGCAGAAACCATATCTAAACCCCGCTTCAGTACCGCAACGCAACAGTGAGCGTTTTTCAATATTAATACCTAAGGATAAGTACGCCGGACTCAGTCAGGCTGCAATTGATTAAGAAATTCAGCCATACAGTATTATTTCAGATACATGTCATTATCAGTCATGGAATTTACTGAAAGACATTTACAAACCGAATACTGATACGTACACAAATGAAAGAAATCTACATTTACGCAGTTTTTCAGACTGTAGTTTATGATTAATAATCATAATAAAGCACTGTTTTATACTGATTAATTAGTGACCCGTTTTTTATAAAAAACGAAAAAACTCTGTAAAATCAAGCCTTTCTACATTAATATTTTGTGTATTTTCTTTATTTAAAAACTTATTTAAATTTAAATAAGCAGTGGAAATTAAAACTAAATAATTATTTAAATTTAAATAAGTTTATTTTATCTTATTTAATTTAATAACTTTTTATATTTTAAATTTAATTATTAAATTTATATAAACACATTCTTATTTAATTTTTACTTAACTTTACTTGTTTAAATAACAGTTAAATACGTTAAGATTAATGTTATAAATTTTTATTTCTGTTTCAGGTATTATCCCCTGCTTTCCCATACCCGGGATTCATGCTTTTTCCGGCGTCTGTTATTGTGTAATATCATGTAATTACATATGTAAATTACACTGTAAATTATTTTTAGGGTATATAACCCGGTCCCCTATCCAACCTTAATAAAGAAACGACGCTCCTGAGCTTCTGCAGTCTCAGGCATCCATTTACCGGCAAGCAGTCAGGAGAGTCACCCGGTAACCGCCATCCCCCTTTCAGCCCCATACTCTTACACTGCTGTTGTTCCCGCATGGAGACACGCAGTATAAGGAAGCGGCACAACATTCCTGAACACGTTAAATAACAGGGGGAGAGTACACACGTTTAATCCCCTTCATAAAGGGCTCCGTATGACGTGCAGCAGAACAGTAATAAATACACCTGGCCTGCAGAGGGGAGGTATCAGGAATCGTTTGTATCGGCTCTATAACGATGCGGAATATACGGGCGCAAATAAGGCCTGAAATGATAACAGGGGATATGACCGGAGTTCTGGAATGGGCAAAAAAAAGCCCCGGAGAAGTTTTCTCCGGGAGGCAAAGACTAGCCTAAGCTATATTGAGAGTTTTAATCAGTTCATAATTTAAGGCAGACGGTCTGATTACACGGTCAAATGAAAGTCTGATACATGTTCCCAGCTTGATGGAGATATCAGCTTTATCCTTTGCCGTTTCACCTATTACGATAGGATCCTTGCTTATCTGCATTAAATAACAATTTCTATTAACGTAATCTACTTCAACCACCAGAAAATCGGCTTCTTTAGGGGTACCACTCCCCTTTATTGTATACTCAGGGAATGCAAGTACAACCTCGCCTACTTCTACAGGCTTACCGCCTGAGAAAGTTCTGAATATAGGGTCAACCGGCTTCATTTCCTTATGGAAACGTCTTGTTGCAACTGCATTAAAGACAATCATGCTTTTTTCGTCGTAAGAGAAGGACAAATCAGCAAGACGCTGCATGAATTCATAATAGCAGTCGATATCATCCTTGGTGAAGTAGCTTTCGCCAAAAGCTTTTTCATTGAGATTCACCTTGCCGAGAAGAGTCTGTCCGACTGCTTCACCGACGTTTGTAATAATTGTAACGCAAAGTCGATCGATTCTGGCATTGTAATGCCATTTGAATCTCTCCCATTCGTTAAACTTCACGTAGTTCATTATTCAAACCTCAAATAAATTCGCTTTACTTATTTTGAGTTTAATCGTTATTTAAACTTAAATCAACCTAAAAAATCTTATTTAACTTATTTTTTCAAAAATTGTATTAAATAATTATAAGTAGTTCACGATATTTTTAATTAAGGTTGGTCCCTTGTAAATAAAACCTGAATAAATCTGAACCAGAGAGGCTCCGTTTTTAATTTTTTCGGCGGCAGCCATAGGAGAATCAATTCCCCCCACTCCTATAATCGGGATGCGGCCATTAATAATTTTATTAATCTTGGCCAGCACGTCAGTACTCTTTCTGAATTCAGGACGTCCGCTGAGTCCGCCGGTTTCAGTTGCGTGAGGCATGTTGGCAATCATGTCGCGGTCTAAGGTGGTATTGGTTGCGATGATGCCGTCCACTTCATTCTCAAGGAATATTCTGCAGATATTCTCGATTTCCTCATCGTTGAGATCAGGCGCAATCTTGATGGCAATAGGAACGTATTTCTTGTTGGCCTCTGCGAGTTCCTTCTGTTTCTTCTTAAGAGCCTGCACCAGTTCAACGAGAGCGTCGCCAAGCTGCAGGGTACGCAGATTAGGAGTATTAGGAGATGAAATGTTTACGGCAACATATGAAGCGTAGTTATAAACCTTTTCCAGACAGTAGAGATAATCGCTTACACTGTCTTCGATAGGAGTTGTCTTGTTCTTGCCGATATTAACCCCGAGAATTCCCTTGTAACGTGATTTCTTGATGTTTTCAACAAGATTGTCCACGCCGAGATTGTTAAAGCCCATACGGTTGATTAAACCTTCCGCAGGAACAACACGGAACAGTCTTGGCTTGTCATTGCCTGGCTGCGGCTTTGGCGTAACGGTCCCCACTTCGATGAAACCGAAGCCTAAGGCCGCAAACGCGTCGATTGCTTCACCGTCCTTATCAAGACCTGCGGCAAGCCCTACCGGATTCTTGAAATCGAGTCCCATAACCTTGCGTGGTCTTGCCTCGACTTCCTGGGAAACAAGGCTTGTGAGCAGCTGACTGCGGGAGGCGATTTTCATCATCTTCATGGTGAGATTATGCGCCTTTTCAGGATCCATTGTAAAAAGACAAGGTCTTATCAATGGCTGATAAAGAGAATAAAGCATATTAGATTTCCTTGATTTAAACTTCTCATATATAAGTGAATGAATCCGGACGGTAATCCCCCTTTCTTCATTCCGCGAGCCTATTTTATCATAATAAGCGTCAGTTAATAGCATTCAGAAAGAAAACAGGCCGCAGAACTTCGCGGGTTGCCCTCTCATTTTCTCCTTTAAACCTTTTCCGGAACTTGGGATACCTTAACTTTCCGGACGTAATCCGGCGTTTTCACGGCTTTTCCGTCAATTAACTTCAGTTTCAGTGTCTCTCAGTCCGATTTCGGAAGTTTTAGAAGCCTTCTTTTTCTGCAGGATAAAAAAATACCGGAAGTCTGCTGACTTCCGGCTTTATTTTAAGGTACCCTGAAGAATTACTGCTTGAAGGCCTTGTCAATCTTTTCAAAAATTGAATCACTGAGTCCCGGGATTCTCATTATTCTGTTGAAACAGTCAGTTATCATCCCCTTTCTCTTTATATCCAGACGATTCAGATTAAGCATCGGAGTCATGATGGCGGCAGCCACATGAGGATTGGTGCCGTTAAGCTTTATCAGAATCTCGGTCAGGAATTCATACCCCCTGCCGCTGATGTCGTTAAAACATTCAGGATTAAGCTGAGAGAAGGTTCCGAGAAGAGCTCTGACACGATTAGGATTGGTTAAGTCAAAGCATTCGTGTTCCATCAGCTTTCTTACGTTATCCAGAGTATCCGGATACGGAGCGCTGGCCACTGCCCTGAAATAATTGTCGAATACCAGAGCGTTGTCGCGCCATCTGCTTTCAAAATCCTTCAGAATCTCATGTCTTGATTCCAGATTATGCGCGGTTGCGGCATTAAGGGCGATAAGAGTATCAGTCATATTGTCGGAAATGCGGTAATGCCCTGACACGATGGCGGAAGCCTTTGCCTCTTCTCCTTTCAGAACAAGTCCCCTGACATGGAAGTTCAGGGCAACTCTTATCAGATCTCTTGAGCCAATCTGCTCTTCGGTGCATTCATAACCGCGGCCTTCGGCAAGACGCTGTCTGAATTCAGCCAGAAGCTTCTGATACAGCTTTTCCCAGATGTCTGCAAGTTCAACACTAAGCACTCTCACCAGTTCCTTGCGGGAAGCGATAATCGCATCAAGATCTATGGCGGTAAAGAGCCCCATCAGCGTATTCACCGGAGGGATTCTCAGAATATATGCCATGAATCTGTTGTCTAGTCCTGATTCCTCAAGAATGTATCTGAAGCTCTGAACCACCAGTTCAGAATGGGTAAACGGCAGACGTCTCTGAGCGTTTACGGTATTCAGCACGATATAGCTGTTAATGATGTTCTGCATTGATTCGTAACGGGTTACCGGATCATCAGCGCACTTAAGCAGAGTTTCCAGCTCACCCTGGGCATAAGGATATTCCACCTTTACCGGAGCGCTGAAATTCTGCAGCAGTGCCGTTACCGGTCTTTCAGGAACATCATCGAAAACCACCACATTGTGTTCCTCAGTCAGAATCTGAACCTCTGATACGGGTTCACCGTTGCGCTTTAACAGAATCTTTCTGCCGTCACTGCCGTAAAGTGCCATGCTGAGAGGAATGACGAACGGCTGCTTGACGCTCTGCCCCGGAGTTGCGGGAGTTGACTGATTGAAGGTATACACGGCCTGCTTCTTTTCGGCATCATATCTCAATGAACCGGAAACACACGGAGTTCCGGCCTGGGAATACCAGTTGCGGAACTGTTTCAGATCAATTCCGGAGGCATCCTCCATGGCGGAAACAAAGTCTTCACAGGTTACGGCACAGCCGTCATGACGCTTGAAATACAGCTTCATGCCCTTCTGGAAGAGCTCCTCTCCGAGAATGGTATGAATCATTCTGATGACTTCAGCCCCCTTGTCATAAACGGTTACCGAATAGAAGTTGTTCATTTCCATCACGTAATCCGGACGGATAGGATGCGCCATCGGACCGGCATCTTCGGTAAACTGAGGTCCCTTTATGATGTTTACCGCCTTGATGCGTTCAATCGGACGACAGCAGAGATCGCTGGAGAATTCCTGATCCCTGAATACTGTCAGACCTTCCTTGAGGCTTAACTGGAACCAGTCTCTGCAGGTAACCCTGTCACCTGTCCAGTTATGAAAATATTCATGACCGATAACTGACAGCACGTTCTCAAAGTCCGTATCGGTTGCTGATTCGGCATCCACCAGAACATATTTTGAATTGAAGATGTTCAGGCTCTTGTTTTCCATGGCTCCGGCATTGAAGAAATCCACCGCAACCACATTGAATCTGTTAAGGTCATATTCCAGACCGAATCTCTTTTCATCCCACTCCATGGCTCTGAGAATTGAATCGATGGCCACGGTACCGCAGGATGCCTGCCCCTTGTCCACGTACAGATAAACGTCAACGTGTCTGCCGCCGCAGGTCACGAAATCACGGTGAAGTTCATCGAAATCACCTGCCACCAGAGCAAAAAGATAGGAAGGCTTCGGGAAAGGATCCTCCCAGGTTACCACCCTTTTTCCGTCCTTTACCTCGTCCTTTATCAGATTACCGTTGGACAGCATGAAAGGATAAGCCCCATCGGGAGCGATAATGTGAGTGGTGTATCTGGCAAGAACATCGGGATGATCGGTAAAGAAGGTAATTCTTCTGAATCCTTCAGGCTCGTTCTGGGTACAGAACTTGCCGTCGGAAACGTAAAGTCCCATAAGTTCGGAATTGTCTTTCGGATTGATGCAGGTCTTTACGGTGAGGGTAAACTCATCGGGAACACTGTCCAGCTCCAGGGTGTTTTCCGTTTCCCTGAAGGCGCATTCCGCTCCGTCAAGCTTAACATCAAGAAGTTTAAGAGAGTCACCGTTAAGAACCAGCGGAATTTTTCTGTCTTCGGTCAGACGCTTTACCCTGCTTACCGCGGTAACGATAGTGGCGGTCAGATCCAGCTCAAAGGTTAAATCAATATCCGTGATGGTAAAATCAGGCTTTTTATAATCCAGTCTTCTCTTTTCCTGTCTGATAACCGCCATACTTTCCCCCTTTCCTCTCTGTATCTCATCAAAGATTACAATAAAACATTATATTGATAATATATTTTATTATAACGTTATTTATTCAGATAATACCAGGTATTGTTTTTATACTCTGTATTATGCTTCTTTTAAAAAAACCATGCTTTATTTCACACGATTATATTATACACTGCTTTGTCATTTTATCATCAATTAAAAAAAATCATTTTCTCCTGAAAAGAAAAAACCTTAAGAATAATTATTATCCTTAAGGTTTTTGTAACATGTTTCCGGAAAGTTTTCCGTTAGTTCTTTACGGTAGCCAGATTCTTCTTTTCAAGATCCGCCAGATCAAGAGCTATACGGGCACTTTCGTCAAGATAGCAGTCAAACGGCTCGTACTTTGAAGGAAGATCCTTGATGTTGCTTATCGGAGCCTGACCGTTGGCTTTCAGATTTCTGTTTATAATCTGCAGATACTCGGCATCATCCTTATCCTTTTCAGCCTTTCTTTCCGCAAAATTCAGAGAAATTCTGTTACCCGGCTTCATCTCCTCGCTGAGCTTGCGTTCGGCATTTTCCATATCCTTAAACAGCTCATTGTTCTTCACTCTGTTTTCATGGATCTGTGACAGTTCGGAAATGTAGTTCTTCAAATCCTTCGGCTGATATTTGACTGAACTTATCATGTCCCATTCAAGAGCATTCGGTTCATTCTTTTCACCGACAATATCGTAGCTGATAATCTTAGGGAAGAGAATATCAGGCTGAACCCCCTTCATCTGGGTGCTTCCGCCGTTGATACGGTAGAACTTGGCGATGGTATAGTGAATACTGCCGAGAGGTTCTGAGTTGTAATCGAAGATACGATCGAGAGGACGGCTCTGCTGAACGGTTCCCTTACCGAAAGTGGTGTCACCTACCACCACGGCTCTGCCGAGGTCCTGCAGTGCGGCAGCCATGATTTCGGAAGCTGAGGCACTCAGTCTGTTGGTAAGAACCACCATAGGTCCGCTGTAGGTAACTCCCGGAGTCACGTCACCTCTTACGGCCACATTGCCGACACCGTCTCTTACCTGTACAAAGGCATCATTGTCGACAAACAGACCGGTGGAAAGGATGGCTTCACTCAGAGCGCCGCCGCCGTTGTATCTTAAATCCAGAACAAGAGCTTCGATCTTCTTGTCGTTAAGCTTCTTGAGTTCCTTGTCAATATCCTCATAAAGATTAACGTAGAAACTCTTTACGGTAAGAACACCGACCTTGCGGCCGTCTATTTCCCTGACCTCGCCCTTGGCGGCGCTGTCTTCGAGACGGATACGGCTGCGTACGAGATCCACGGTGAAGGTGGTTACGTTACCGCCGTTGTCTCTCTGTATTTCCAGGGTAACCTTGGAGCCCTTCTTGCCCTTGACCATAGGAACAACGTCTTCAAGACGCATGCCTACAACGTCAAGCATCTTGTTGTTCTTGCCGTCATGCTGACGGATACCGATAATATAGTCGTTAGGCTTGAGCTTCTTGCTCATCTCAGCAGGTGATCCCGGAACCAGTGAAACAATCTTCACATAATCATCTTCCTTGGTAAGGACGGCACCGATACCCTCCATTGCCAGACTCATTTCGTCCATGAATTTGGCACTGTCATCAGGTGACAGATATGAGGTATGCGGATCGATGGCATGAGCATAAGCATTTTCAAAGGCGCTGAACGCATCTTCGCTCTTTGATTCGGTCAGAATTCTGAGCTGATTGGTATAACGTTTCTTAAGCAGTTCGCGGGCCTTTTCCTCAGTCTTGCCGTTAAGCATAAGCTTGATAAGGTCGTTCACCACCAGCTTGCGCCACAGATCTTCAAGCTGAGCCATGTCCTTGAGCGGAGGAAGTTTGCTGCGGTCGCTGTCAATATAGTCATGACCGTTGAGATCAACAGGCTTGTCCAGAACACTCAGATAATAGCTTAAACGCTTGAATTTACGGTTGATAACCTTTGTATACAGCTCGAACGGATAATCAAGACGGCAGGCGCTCATGGCGGCAATCACGTCATTGTAGCGGCCGTACATATCCTTCACTTCATCAGCAGTGAACAGGCTGTGATAACGATCATTTTCATATAAATATGAATCTATAACCTTTTCCGCAAATTTCTTATCCAGCACAATTTCCTTATAGTGGGATCTGGTAAAGAAACTTGAAACCCTGTTACAGGATTTTGAATGATTCTGCTGTGCGGAAAGAGTCGGTAATTCACTGATTTTCGGAACTGTCTGCTTTACCCTTTCGGATGCGTAGGCAGAGCCGGAGCCGATAACCATGCCGATCACGGCCGGAAGTATAAATCTGCGCCAGCCTGAACGAATTACAGTATTCTTGTTATATTTCATATTTATATCGCCTGTGTATCTGTAACGATATCCATCTTTACAGCGTTTTATCCTATTTAAATCTGTCTTCATCCTGAATTTCAGATAGCAAATGCATAGCATTCATTATACTGACAGATATCATCTTCGATAGTTTCAGTTTGACCTGAATATTATTTCCCCAAATTGTACATACTACAACTCGAATGATTATTCTACTTGTAAAACAAAAGTTTTTTAAGTATACATAGCAAAAAAAATCGCAGAGATCACGTTGCTGACCTCTGCGATTGGTTACGGTAACGTTTTTTAGCCTATCTGCCGATACGATCCGGACTTACACGGATGACCATACCGGTTGCAAGTTCAACACCCACAACGTCTCTTGCAAGCTCAATAATGGTAGCTTCAACGGCCTTTGAACCGCCGCAGAGCACATGAACCTTGCTTCCTACATTCACGTTGCTGATGTCAATCTGTTCAAAACTTTCACTGCCGATGCTGTTAACCTTTTCGGCAGGTGCGCTGTTCTTGCGGAACTGACGACGGTTGCTGAACTTTCTGTCCTTTGAAGACTTTTCTTCACCGTCAGCGGCCTTTTCACCTTCAGCCTTTCTGAAAGGCTTCTTGAACTTACGCTTTGCGGTAGCTGCCAGACTCTTTTTCTTCTGTTCGAAGGCAGCCTTTGATTCTTCCAGATTCTTGGTTGCGTATTCAACCTGTTCTGCGGTAATGGTATCAACCTCATTACCATCCAGATCAACTCGTGCCGCGCCAACCTTGAATGATTCAAGGTAGTTCCAGCGGGTGGTATAGAATCTTAAAGCCTGACGCAGACGAGTCTTTGACAGTTCAGGAGTTTCCGCACAAACTCTTTCGGCCAGTTCATTGAACAGACCAATTTTTAAAGGTTTGCATTCACCCTTGACAACAAAACACTTAGGGAATTTTTCAGCCAAAAATTCAACTACATCTTTAACTGTTGAAAATTTATTTTCGTTTTCCATATACAAATCCATCTGTTCAGAGTGTTCCGCCCTTTCCCGCCCGTAACATGTACGGACATTGCGGAAACTTCATACAGTTTTCATGCAGGACAGCAGCGTGTCCGAACTCTGACAGTCTGTTTTCCTTTTTAATTTAAAAGTACACTCTCAAATAATGTATGTGGGCACGTCCTTTTCCTTCATAAGCCACACCTGAAGCTTATAGCGGATGCTCCGGAAAAGCCTGAAAAAAGTCTTATGAATCAGGACACCACAAAAACGTTTACCGCATAACGCACGCCGATTATATCACAATTTTTCAAATTGACAGCATCTCTCACGATTTTAAACGACTCTTAACCGCAAATAATGGAATATATCACACTTTATCCGTGTAAACGGGCTTTTTCAGTACTTTATCAGGCGCGGAACAAAAAAGATCCTTTCACGTGCGGACGTGAAAGGATCCTTAAGACATCCCGGACCTGTCAGGCCTTCCGTTACACGTCAGACATGCAGGCTTTCGCGAAAGTACCGAAATAGTCCCCCGTCAGCATTTCACATACACGAATGCGCTCACGTACTATGTCAATGAGATTATGGGCATAGGCATCTGCAACTTCAAGCAGCATCAGCTTTCTTACGGTATCCTCGCCGGCCTCTTCGATAAGCTTTCTTACCGAAGCGCATCTGCTGTTGTCTGAAAGCATATTGTCATCATGATGTCTTACATAGAACAGAAGCCGGGTCTTTTCCTCATCAGAAAGACGGATGTCGCGTCTTTCCAGTTCAGGTAAAACCTGTTCTCTTACCAGAACCTCGGACATTTCCGGATGATGATAGTAATGCATGTTTGGATCATCGGGATCCTTACCTCTGCACTGGGCATCCGGTTTGGCTATGTCATGCAGAAAGGCTCCCAGATAAAGCATGTCGTCGTCCAGGTTTCTTGGAAGATTCAGTACGGTATGCAGAGAATGCTCCCACAGAAAGTACTGATGACTGTAATGCTTCTGATCAAAATTCAACGCTCTTCTCATCAGGGGAAAAAGCTCAAGAAGTTCCTCCCTGACCGTCTGCATTTCTTCTATTGAGTCAGAGGTTTTTAACACGTTAACGATTTTTCTGAGCACTGACATCACCTCTAAAAATTAAAACAATCTTCCTGAGAAAGCATAATAGCACAATTCCGACGCCTCTGTTTGAAAATCATTTTCACCAGTTTCGCCTGCATACGCAGTCCGGCATTATCATCAATCTTTATAACACAGTCCGTTAATGCTATAATTCACGCGGTATTCATGTGTTTTACGGATAATTTCCCGCACCTGAATCTGTCATCCGGAAAAAGCGCAGCTCCGTCCGGCAGTAAAAACTTCATAAAAAACGTAAGAGAACATCAAATGACAGAACATCATCACTGCAGTGAATGCAATGACGGCACTCACGGATCATACAAGCCTCATCGCAAAATTGAATTTTTAAAAGCCCGCCTTGCCATGATTGTTGATCATCGTCTGTATACCAACGTATCCATGGAAGGCATTCTTGAACTTGCAGGTCTTATCAATCCTACCGCCAGGATGCTTTTCAGTACCGACAGGGATTTTATTGCCGAATTTACCGCCAGAGCTCCTGAAATCACCGAAATGGTAACTCTCTACGTTCCAAAGGATGAAGCAATGAACAGCTTCATTCCGGTATGCACTCCAAAGGCCGCCAAAATTCCGAAGAACGTGGAAATGGCCAGAGACACTGACGTGCTTGCCTCTTATGAAAACGAGGATCTGCTCAGGGATCTCTGTGATCTGCAGGTAAAGAACGAACTCAGTCTCATACCTCTTCCGCTTACTGACATGCTTATTCTCAAGAGCATTACCACCGTTCAGCCGTATGACCTGCCTCTTGCGAGACTCTATCTGAAACAGTTCATTGAAGCCAAGGAAGCACTCAGCGACGAAGACAGAAATCTCCTGAGAAACATCAAGGAACAGGGTTTGCCGACAATTGATGACAGCTATAACGAACAGGTATACAGATTCCTTAAGGTGGAAAGAAAGCTGTTTACCCAGTACGGACACTAATTTAGACAGAAACAGCGTATATTTATATAAAAATACGTATTAAATCAAACTTTATCAGATTTATTTATTATATTCTGATAAAGATATAACTTCAGATAATCATAAGGAAACGTTCATTATGTTTATGGGACAGGAAGATACAAGAAAAGAAGCAACAGCTGAGGAAATCTTGACTCTTGCAAATAAAATGATTAAGAATGATTACGAATACATGGACGGCATGAAGGCCGAATCCGTAACCCAGAACGGTGAAGTTCTGGTATTCAAGGGCGAATTCTTCCTTGATGACGACGGACTCCCTACTCCGAAGACCAATGCCGTATTCAACATGTTCAAGAAGGTAACGACTGTACTTTCTAAGCATTATAAACTCAAGGAATAGTCAGCGCCTGACATCAGGCAAATCATACCGGCGTGAGCCGCTCCATTAAATTTACTGAAAAGCCTGTTTCCGGAGAAACAGGCTTTAATCAATGATTATTTCCGTCACCTGACAATCTTTTTCTCAGACTACTCAGCCATAATCATTTCCAGAATCTTTTCATATATCACGGCCAGCTTTTCCAGATCTTCGGCACTGGTACACTCATTGGCCTTGTGTATGGTTTCACTGATGGCGCCGAGCTCAATAACCTGACATTCATTGAACTTGGCAACGAACCTGCCGTCTGAAGTACCGCCTGCAGTAGATTCCTGAACGTCAATACCGCACACATCCTTTATGGCTTTTCTGGTGATATCGAGAAGTTCTCCCTTTTCGGTTATATACGGATCCCCGAAGAATTCCCAGTCGATATGATAGTTAAGTTTATATTTAGACAGAATTTCGTCGGTTACGTGCTTGATTTCATCAGCTGTGGTTTCATTGCTGAAACGCCAGTTAATCTGAATGAAACAGTCTCCAGGAATCACGTTGCCGGCTCCCGTTCCCGCCCTGACATTCGGAATCTGCATTGAGGTTGGAGGGAAATATTCATTCCCGCCGTCCCACTGATAGGACAGGAGTTCATTTAACGCCGGCACGGCATCATGAACCGGATTTCTGCCTAAATGAGGGTACGCAACATGCCCCTGGATACCGAAAACCCTGATATTCGCGGTAATTGAACCTCTTCTGCCTATTTTAATGGTATCACCGAGTACACTCTGAGAGCTTGGTTCTCCGACAATGCAGTAATCGATATTCTCATTACGTTCCATCAGTCTGCTGACCACGTGAGGCGTACCGTTTTTAAAATCCCCTTCCTCGTTGCTGGTGAATATCAGGGAAATGCGTCCCTTATGATTGGGGTGCTTTTCCACAAAACGCTTGGCGGCCATCACCATGGCTGCATCCCCGCCCTTCATGTCAGCGGTTCCCCTGCCGTAAATCATTCCACCCTGAATCACCGGTTCAAACGGACTGTATGCCCATAATCCGGAATCCCCCGGAGGTACCACGTCAGTATGCCCTAAAAAGCAGAAATTCGGAGATCCGCTGCCGTGAGTGGCATACATATTGGTAGTATCGATATGAGTCAGATTTTCTATATGAAATCCGGAATCTCTGAGTCTTGTGGCAATAAGCTGCTGACAGCCTTCATCCTTCGGAGTAACCGATGGTCTGGAAACAAGTTCAAGGCACAGGGAAACCACTTCCTGTCCGGATCTGTCATCATGATTATTCATATGAACCTCCTTCAGTCTGAATGAATTTACGTATCAGACATATAATCAATATAACATACAATCAAATAATTATGCTTCTGCAAAAATCATGCAGATTTGAATAACGTTTAATGCTTCACGATTAGGAGAACGGACTGATATAAAAATCAGAATGCAGATGAATATTCTGTAAATTATCGGAATACCATACAAAGATTTCGGGAAAACAGATAAAAAACGGGCGTTATCCTGAGATAACGCCCGTTTCAGCTAATAATATTCTTTAAATATTAGAGAACATGTACTGATGAAGTGTTAGTAGTACCGGCTGGAACTAAAGCACCAGATACCATAACAACGGTATCACCAGCCTTAGCAAGACCAGACTTGATGGCTAATTCCTTACCAGCCTTGAAGAAATCATCAGTTGACTTGAATGATTCAACAACCTGTGGAGTTACGCCACGAACGATACATAACTGACGTGCAACCTTAACATTGTCGGTTAAAGCAAGAATGTTAGAGGTTGGGAAGTACTTACGTAATGCACGAGCTGACTTACCGAGGTGAGTAGCAACGATGATTAATGGAGACTTCAGGTGTTCAGCGATTTCTACTGCGCCCTTACATACAGCTTCAGTTACGTGTAAGGTTGATGGTGGAGTGTCGATGAAACGTGGCTGAACCATGGTATCGGTTAAGTCACAGATTGAAGCCATGGTACGAACTGCTTCACGTGGGTACTTACCCTTAGCAGATTCACCAGAAAGCATAACTGCGTCGGTACCGTCGAAAATTGCGTTAGCAACGTCACCTGCTTCTGCGCGGGTTGGACGTGGGTTCTTCTGCATTGAGTCAAGCATCTGGGTAGCGGTAATAACAATCTTACCTACTTCGTTACAACGACGGATGATGTGCTTCTGAGCGATGATAACTTCCTGAGGTGGAATTTCAACACCGAGGTCACCACGAGCAACCATGATACCGTCAGATGCAGCAAGGATGTCTTCGAAGTTGTCGAGACCTTCCTGATTTTCGATCTTAGAAATGATCTTAACGTCCTGACCGCCGTTGATGTCGAGCCAGTTACGAACGTCTTCAACGTCCTTCTTTTTACGTACGAAAGAAACAGCGATGAAGTCAACGCCTCTCTGGATACCGAATACCAGGTCACCCTTATCCTTTTCGCTTAAAGCTGGGAGGTTGGTAATAACGCCAGGAAGGTTAACACCCTTCTTGTTACCGAGCATTGCGTTGTTTAAAACTTCACAAACTGCTTCAGTTTCTTCAGCGTTCTTAGATAAAACCTTTAAGCCGATTAAACCGTCGTCGATAAGAATGGTGTTACCAACAGCGATATCCTTTACTAAACCAGCGTAGCTTACTGAGCAGCGTTCGTTAGTGGTGTATGAAGGGTAATCAGTAGTTACGGTGAACTTCTGACCTTTCTTTAATTCTACTTCACCATCGTTAGGTACTTCACCGGTACGGATTTCAGGACCCTTGGTGTCAAGAACAATGGCAAATACCTTACCGGTTTCCTGCATGATAGCATTGATAGTGGTAATACGTGCACCCTGTTCGTCATGGTCGCCATGAGAGAAGTTTAAACGCATTGCATTCATGCCAGAATTAAGAAGTTCCTGGAGAACTTCACGTGGCTCGGACTTAGGTCCGATAGTACATACCATCTTAGTCTTTTTCATAAGATACGATCCCTAATATTACAGAATATATAACGAATAATTTTCCCAGTACAAGCGGAAATTTTTGCGCATTTTACAAGAAATTTAAGAAAATTTAAAGTACTATCATGAGTGTTATTAAACTTTTTTCTAAAAGTATCCGTTCATTACCTTCAATATGACCGCACCGTCTCCTTGATGAATGTGTGAAACATACGGAAAAACCGGCCTTCATCGTACTTAAGGACAGCCTTTCCTGAATCAGAACAGTCATTTCAGCTCATAAAAAGCAAAAACACTGTTTCCATCCTATATTAAAGAATAAAAACAGTGTTTTATGAGTTTCAGCAGGATATTAACTACCTGTCAACCTCAACAGCCTTCAGTGCCGGCGTTTCAGTGGCCTTCAGCTCAGGTGCCGGTGTTTCAACGGCTTTCAGCTCTGGTGCCGGGGTTTCAACGGCTTTCAGCTCTGGTGCCGGGGTTTCAACGGCTTTCAGCTCTGGTGCCGGTGTTTCAACGGCTTTCAGCTCTGGTGCCGGGGTTTCGACGGTCTTCAGCTCAGATGCCTGTGTTTCAGTCTTAGCTTCAGACCTCTTGTCAGTATCCGCTTTAATCATTCCGGCTTCTGATTTCTTCTCGGAATTTCCGTTTTCGGCGGCAGATTCTGATTTGTCTGACAGTTCAACCGGGTGCAGGTCTCCTTCATCGTCATGCGGGATGACCACCTCAGGAGCTTTTCTGTACTTATACAGCCCCTTTACCACCTCTTCATAATTTGTTCTGAGGAAACGGGCAAAAGCCAGTTCCTGAGCGGAGAATCTGTCAGTCTGATTCTTCTTTTCGGCAGCCCTGAAATCATCAACGGACTTTTCACGAACAATGATAAACTTTGGCTTGAAGTAGTCAAGACTGTTTAAAACCTTGGTCTTGAAATCATAAGGAGCCATCAGCTGAGTGGTGATAAGATAAGGAGAGGCGGTGGTTCTGTCAGCCCAGATATAGTACTGATACATATTCCCTTCCACCCAGATCTTGTCATTGATTTCGGTGTTTTCATTAACAATCTTAACTTTTATCGCTGTACTTTCATCCCACGGTACACCAATGGTATGACCGATTGTCAGTGCATACATGCTTATGATAAACGAAATGAAAATACTGAGAACCAGGAACACGGTATGATTATGTCTGTAGAATCCCAGCCAGCGTCTGAGTATGAAAATTGACAGACATACAAACAGTGCGATGCCGGCATTGATTCCCGCATGGATATAAACGGCAGGTTCTTCCCACTCGAGTCTGTTCCATTCCCAGATTGCATGTTCTGAAACCAGGAAGACCAGCAGGAACAGAATGGTCAGGAAGCTGATATGAATATCCTGCTTCACGTGCAGGTATCTGTGCATCAGGAAAGCCAGAGGAATAAACATGAACGGCAGATAGAGCTGGTCATAGTGATCATATATATGACCGGTAAGGCTGTTGGCCACGATGGTGGCTATAATGCCGAAACCCAGATAGAGGAAGAACCATCTGCGATCGTTTCCTTCGTTGCTGACAAAAAGCAGGTTATCCTTGCTGAACATCAGCCATACGAATCCAGCCAGAATAATCCACAGACCGGTTCTGACGAAGCCCACAAATCCGGCAGAAAGATCAGGTATGTTCAGATTGTATGCCTGTTCATTGATATGAATGACAATGCTGTAGAACACAACATTGTTGACCAGTTCCATTCCACCTTCACTGTAGAAATACAGGAAATATCCGCCGAATACCGTCAGCATGGCCGTAACTACCGAAAGAGCCAGCTTTACGGCATTAAGAAGACTTCCGTTTGAACAGTAGAACAGGAACAGCATGGCATACCATGCTATAAAATAAGCCCCGTTGTTGAAATGAATCGACGTGGTGAAGGCAAATGCGAATGCCGGAATCAGACCTATTGTCCAGTTGAAACGGCGGAGACTGAACAGCAGCGCAAACGGATAGCTGGCAATCATGGCCAGATAAACCGCATAATCCTCAACCATGTCGCCGTAATAGTAACGCAGCCCCAGAAGTGATATGACCATGACAATGGAGCAGAAGCGTGAAAGAGGACTGAACTTGAACAGACGCAGGGCAAGGTCAACGCTGACTATACCGAACACCAGGAACAGTGTTTCGATAAAGGCAATTCCCGGATAACCGCCGATGCGGTAACCTATCATATTAATAAGATATATCCCCGGTCCCTTGACATCTATCATGTCCTGATAAGGGATCTCTCCGTGTGCCCACATTTTACCGAACAGTGCATATACGGAGGCATCGAATCCCGGTGCATGACTGTACCATAACGGATTAAGGAATGAGAAGATTATGCCGACTACACAAAGGGCAAAAAGAATCAGTTCATGTTCCCTGATCTGTGGAATCTTGTCCCGGATGATTTTTCTGATATCCGGAACCGGTTTTACCTTTGGATTTTCCGGCTTCTGATTACTATACATTAAATCCCCACGTAATTTATGAAACACCGGTTCTGCTGATGCTGTTCAGCATACCGGCTTATTATTATCGTCATTTTCGTATATAGATTCGATTATACTGTTTTAGACGACAAACTCTCAATTAAGTTTACCTTTTACGGACAGTGTTTAATAAAATTTGGAACACATCTCATTAATAGCCACCAAAAAGGTAAACAGGCTTTATGTTATCTGTTTACTGTTAACATTCCGGCCTCTCCTTTCGGAAAGAACTACGGTATGCTGCCTATTTTTTCTCATCAGGCTCCGTAACCTTGAGATTTACCAGTTCAATGGTATGGTCCTTCACTTCCCTGACCGTCAGCACGCAGCCGTCGATTCTGACCTGTGCTCCGACATCCGGAAGAATCTGCAGTGTTTCCATGATGAATCCCGCCACGGAGTGGTAATGTGATCCGGCCGGTATGTAGATACCGGTCTGACGTTCAAGTTCGGTCAGAGCCAGATCACCCTGAACATCAAAGGATCCGTCCTTGTTTTTTACGCAGTCCTGAATTTCAGACTTTTCAGGAAGCTCACCGGCAATTTCCTCCATGATGTCCCTCAGGGCAACAATGCCTTCGAAATTACCGAACTCATCAACTACAAAGGTGTTGTAATTCTTTGCCCTCTTCATTTCCTCGATACAGGTAAGAACGCTCACGGTTTCAGGAATGTACAGAGGCTTGCGGACCAGATTCTTCAGTACCACCTCTCCATGCCCCTTAATCAGCTTTTCGAGAAGTTCGGTCTTATTGATGAAGCCCAGCGGATTATCCTTGTTGTCTCCGATGTATACCACAATGTGTGAATAGCTGTTATTCACCATGTTGCCAAGCACTTCCTTATAAGGTTCTCCTATATCAACCATGACAATATCCCTTCTGGAAGTCATGATGGCCCTGATAGGCTGTGAATCAAGTCCCAGCACACGGGATACGAGATCCTTTTCCTCTCTGGCGAACACGTTGTCAACCGGCGGAGACACAATGGATTCCTTGATGTTCTGAAGCTGATTGTCGCTCTTTGCGCCAAGGATTCTCAGCACCAGACTTGCAGCCAGTTCTCGGCTGTTGTTGCGGATGTTCTTGTCAAGCTTGAGATTGTTCTTGCGGGCAATCTGGTTGAATATTTCAATAAGGATTGAGAAACCGATGGCGGTATACAGATATCCCTTTGGAACATGGATGTGCAGACCGTCGGCCATCAGGCTGAAACCTATCATCAGCAGGAAGCTCAGACAGAGAATCACCAAGGTAGGATGACTGCTTACAAACGCTGTCAGGAACTTGCTTAAGGAAACCATTACGGCCATGGCGATAATCACGGCAAACATCATGATGAACACGTGTTCACACATACCTACTGCCGTGATTACGGAATCCAGTGAGAAAATGGCATCGAGAACGACAATCTGCAGCACCACCATCCAGAATGCCTTGGCCACTGCCTTGTCTGAATCAGCTGACGCAGTGGAATCCTTGCCTTCCAGTTTTTCATGCAGTTCGCTGGTGGACTTGAACAGCAGGAACATGCCGCCGACAATCAGAATTATATCTCTTATGGACAGTCCCAGGCCGAACATTGAAATCACCGGATCCTTGAGGCTGACCACCCATGAAATCGCGGTAATTAATCCGAGTCTGGTAAGAAGAGCAAGTCCCAGACCTATGTATCTGGCCTTGTCCTGAAGTCTGGCCGGCAGCTTGGAAGCCAGTATGGCTATAAACAGAAGATTATCAATACCAAGAACAATTTCCAAAACAACAAGTGTAAATAATCCAACCCATGCGGAAGGTTCATAAATCCACACCATGTCAAACATAGCAATCAGTCCTTATTTATATAATTCAATATTGTTCAGAGCGACTCACTGAAAAAACATTCCGGCAGTCCGGGGATCCTCTGTTCCGAATCCGCACTGCCGGTAAACTTCAGTTTCAGATATCAGTCTTCATGACGGGAACCGTGTCTTCTGCCGGACTGTTCATGACGTACTCCGCTTTTTCCGAAGTTTCTGTCACGACTGAACCGTTCCCTGCCGAATCCGCGTTCACCTGTTTTTGAAAAATCACGTCCCTTTCCGGAATGAGCGCCGCGATCCCTGCCGTTCTTCTTTTCATCATTGAACGGAGCGTACTTGTTGTCGGAAAGACTGCGGCTTCTGCCTGAAGATGATTTGGCGGATCTGTTTTCGGAAGCGACCCTGTACAGTCTGCTTTCAAAAGTATCTCCTGAAGCGCTTCTGCCTCCGTCACGAGGGAATGAAGACTTCTTCTGATGAGAACCGCCTGCGGAAGCCCCGGCTGAACCGCGCTTCTGCTGTCTGTTCTGGTTATTGAAATTCTGAACCGCACGGCGAACCTGACGGTTCTTCACGAAAGCCTGTCTTACGGTAAGTTCCTTTTCTTCAACCACGGTTTCTGTTTCAGGCTTCATACCGGCAACCTCCCGCAGAGCATTAACCTCCGCAAGATTGAGCTCACGCCAGCCGCCTACAGGCAGTCTGTCAAGTTCCACGTTGGCATAGCGGATTCTCTTGAGTCGGCTTACCTTAAAACCGAGAGCTTCCCACAGACGACGCACTTCACGCTTGCGGCCTTCCTTGAGAACCACGTTGTACCACTGATTTATGCCTTCGCCGCCAACGTATTCTACGCTGTCGAAATGAGCCGGACCGTCCTCGAGTTCCACCCCCGTCTGAAGCTGACGGATCTGATCAGCGGTAACACCGCCGAACACACGTACGGCATAAACTCTTTCGATGGCATGACTCGGATGCATCAGGCGGTTTGCCAGTTCACCGTCGGTGGTGAACAGCAGGAGACCTGAAGTATTGATATCAAGACGACCTATATACAGCCATCTGCCGTTGCTTACAACCGGCAGTCTGTCAAACACGGTAGGACGGCCTTCAGGATCCGAACGGGTACACATCTGTCCCTCAGGCTTGTTGTACATCAGTACACGACAGATTGTCTTTGGTGAACTTGATGTATGAATAATCTGACCATCAACTCGAATTACTTCGGTACCTTCCACGCGATCGCCAAGCTTCGCGATTTTTCCGTCAACACTTACTCTGCCGGCGGAGATATATTCTTCCATGCTGCGACGAGAACCAATGCCTATGGCAGCTAAAACTTTATGTAACTTTTCGCTCATAAAAACCTATTTAAACCCTTTTTTGCGACGTATTTTGCCTCACGGCAAAAACAACCTGTCTCACGACAATTTGACCAAATACAATTCTGTAAGTAGACAGTCAAAAAAATCTGCGGCCGTCAGAAATTTTACTCAGACATGCAGCACAATGGAACCTCAGGGGTAATCCGCCTGTGCCAGCCACCTTCTGACACTGCTTTTCAGTCCGCTCAGACGTTTAAAAACGGGGGCAGTTATCCCCTCCTTCTTTCCGCCTATTGCGTATTATATGTTATTTGCACCTCAAATAACAATTTGAACATGAACCAAAAGAAAACAAATTCATGTAATTCATACGAAAGTCCGCTGTCTGTCAGTATAACCGGACTGAAGTACACGACTGGAAAAGACACGACTGAAGCAAAGCCTGAAACACTGAAAAAAGAAGGCAGCCGGACAGGCCGGGATGTATAAAGCAATTGAATTCAGTGATAAAAAGGCTGAAGCCTCTGCCATGGTCTTTTCCTCTTCTGAATGTGTTTACTGCGGACATTAAAAAAATGCCGGAACGATTTTTACGAAAGGAATTATCATGTTTTCATTACCGGTGAATACTTTTTGAGGCACTGTCCGGGATTTATCCGGCCACGGAATAAACGGTCCGGAAGATTATTCAGACCGTTTATCAAAAAAACGGTACGTTCCTGATTTTTAGGCTATAATCTACAGACTTTACATCAGGCACAGCCTGCTTACAGGAAATCCGAGGTCAGAATGAATTTGCCGTCCTTTCATGTCATTGCAGAAGAAACAGTCAGCCACGCCGCTGCCAGGATTAAAAAACTTCCGCCTCCCGTAATATTCGGTATTCTGGTCGTTCCGCACCTTTATCTCGGACTTGTATGCGGCATGATCGCTCCTTTTCCGTGGACAATCCCGAGCCTGCTGTTTCTGACGTCCGGAGGACTTCTGGGTTTTCTTTCCATTCTAAAATTTCACCGTGAAGGCATCAGTCCGCTGCCATGGACTCCGAACACCGTGGCTCTTTTTACTCACGGCATATACGGCCTCAGCAGAAATCCAATGTACCTGTCGCTGATCTTCGGTCTTCTCGGCATAGGCATTACCATGGGGCCTCTGCTTCTGCTTATCACTCTGCCTCTGCTGATTCATTTTCTCAGTCACGTGATTGACGGAGAGGAAAAAATGAACGGACTAATCTTCAAGAAACTTTTTGCAGAATACTGTTCAAAAACAAGAAGATGGCTCTGATTCAGGTTTAGCCGTTTCCGCAGCTCTCTAATCATCATTCCCCCGGACCACCGCCGTCCGTGCTGACAAATTTTTTTCGTTTTACGTCCTGAAAAACATCATTACCGCGCAAATATAGATTAAAATATCATCTGACTGTATCATTAACGAACAAACAGAACGGCATAGGACAATTTTGTCTTGAACCTGCCGTCTCAATGTGAAAGAATAAATCTGTTTTTAGGAAAAACCGTATGGAAACAAAAGAGCGGACAGAAAGTCCCGATGCTGAAAACAAGCCTCAGACTACAGTTGACGTGGCAGTACTGGGCAACAGTTTTCACATCACGTGTCCGGCTGAAAAAGCCGAGAGCATGAAGGAAGCCGAAAAACGTCTGATAGAAAAATTAGACACACTAAAAGCTCTGGCTCCGAAGTTCTCAAACGAGAAACTTGCAATTCTGGCTGCATTGGACATTTATCACGATTTAATAAATCAGGAATTGAAAATGTCATCTTTTGTGGATATAGTTAAGTTAAGGTTGGATGAGCTGGAAAACCTTGTACAAGGCATGATTGACAGTTCGTCTTAATCGCAGAATACCTCGGGGTGTGGATGTTGCTTTTGGTCCTGAGCCGATGATACTAGATTAGAGGAATTACTTCTGCACGGTGTGCAGGCTCATTAAGTTGAGAAGCCTAACTGTAGAACACTTTTCTCGCCCTGAACTTGCGGGTTCTTGGTTTCGAATCGACACACATTCCGGGGACTTTTTTATGGTCTATAATAATCATTATAATTTTTAACTTTGATTATATTTTATACGGGATTCCATAGCTATGTTTACATCTCGTCCTTTACTACGTCAGAAGATAAGAGAACTAAGAAAATCAATTTCTCCTGAGCTGCATGCTCATTACTCATCTCAGCTCATCGATCAGTTCGCCAGAAACGAAAGAATCAAAAAAGCCGAAAGCGTTGCTCTGTATATCAGCGTGGACGGAGAAATCGATACCCATGGTGTTATTGAATGGTGTCTGGCCAAGGGCAAGAAGGTAGCCCTTCCGGTTATTCATCCGTTTTCAAAGGGACAGCTTCTGTTCCTGAAGTACGACAAGACCACCGTCATGAACCCTAACCGTTATAACATTCCTGAACCTGAACTCAATGTTCAGAACGTGGTTCCGCTTAATCATATCGACATCATCTTCACCCCGCTTGTTGCCTTTGACAATCAGGGTAACCGTCTTGGTATGGGCGGAGGCTACTATGACCGCACCCTGCAGTTCTATCATCAGGGCAAAACCGGTCCGTATCCTATCGGTCTGGCTCTGGACATTCAGGAAGTTGAAAACCTCCCTACCGATACCTGGGACGTTCCGCTTCCGGAAATCATTACTCCTACCAGAGACATGGTTTTCAAACACGACTAAGGTTTCGTATCAGTCTTTAAACAGAAAACTGAAAATAAGGTATAAGGATGCCCGGACCGGGCATCCTTATCTGTCATTAAAGAGTCTTTACTCATTTATATTCTTCATGTATCTCTGAATTTCATTTCTTTTACAGGCGGTTTTCAGACACCGTCATTAAAATAATTTTGTTATATACATCACACTCTTGATATAATCTGATTAAGTTGTATAATTCACTTATCTTTAGAACTCATCAGTGGATTTCAGAAAATGGATCAGAACCAGAAGAAAATTTGTGCGGCGGAAGAAGCTGTTAAATACGTTAAGGAAAATGCCGTTTTAGGCGTAGGTACCGGTTCAACAGTTAACTACTTTATTGACAGACTTGAACCTATAAAGGACAAGATCAAGGGTGCCGTATCCAGCTCAGTAGCTTCAACCAAGAGACTTGAAGCCATGGGTATCAAGGTTTTCGATCTCAATGACGTTGATTCATTCGACATCTATGTTGACGGTGCCGATGAAATCAATCCTGAAATGGACATGATCAAGGGCGGCGGTGCAGCTCTTACCCGTGAAAAGATTGTTGCCGCGGTTGCCAGAAAGTTCATCTGCATCGTAGATGATACCAAGGTAGTGGACGTTCTCGGCAAATTCCCTCTTCCTGTTGAAGTTATTCCTATGGCAAGAGAATACGTGGCCAGAGAGCTTACCGCACTCGGCGGGCGTCCTGTTTACAGAGAAGGCTGCGTGACCGACAACGGCAATCACATTCTTGACGTACATGATCTTAAAATCACTGAACCGAAGAAACTTGAACAGACCATCAATGCCATCGCCGGCGTTGTAACCGTCGGTATCTTCGGCAGAAGAGGTGCTGATGTACTGATTGTCGGAACTGACAACGGCGCAAAGGTTACCGAAAAGAAATAACCACACACGATTCTGCGGCGGTATCGGTTCACGACATTACTATTCCGCTGATACCGAATGCAGTTTCGTACTCCGGTGTGAAAATTCATTCAGACAGAAAGACCGAACCCGGAAGGTTCGGTCTTTTTTTGGTTATTCGCGGAATTGTTGGGAATCCAAGAGAGAACTAGTATCGAATTAGAGTAAAATTCATACTCTTCATAACAGTTACAAATTTAATTTATCGTTTAATTCATCAATCCAACTGCAATCGTCTGACTCCAGGTTTTCAAGCAATTCAAAAAAATTGGTTGAACCGCAAATCTCATCATCTGTTGGCATTTGCATAACTCTGCCCTTCATTTCTGCATAATTATCAGATGTAATTGTTTCCATAACTTTCTCAATTTGATCTCCTCTTCCTTTATATTTTTCAACTCCAGTATAACTCTTAATTAGCGGAGCATTCACAGGTTTGGCAGGTGACGTAATATTCTGATCAGTCCAGTGTTTTGAGACTATTTGCATTGTACATGGATTGGCAAAAATAACGACGTATTTAGCAACGTCTAAACCATGGATGTCATTAATTTTCCTCTTAATATCCTTATATTGCTCATGCGGTTTTTTTTCAGTATCACAAAATACAAAAACAGCGTCATATACATCATTCTGATAACCGTCCTGATAACGTGCGGCTATATTTCCGTTTCCTTCAGCATTTTTCAGTTCGACTTTATAAATGGAATTCCACACATGCAGATCAATCAAACGTTTGAGATATTCATATTCTTCATTGCCTTCACACACTATACATATTTTTCTGGCTGCGCGATTAAAAGGAATGTTATTTGTCATCTCGGAATTCCTTTTTGGTATTAACCTTAAAGCTTAAGAGCGATTTAATTAGTTCAGGTTCAGGAAGAGCTGCAAAAAAGCCTTTACGATATTTTTCAATAATATCGGATGTATCCCTTACTCCATCAGTGGCAGTAAAATCAGCCAGCGAATACACATAAACTTTTTCTTCATCCTTGCTAACAAACCATATTTGTTCTTTCCTGAATAAGCGTTTACAGTCCATTAAATTTATATCATGAACCGTAAAAATCATCTGAGCATCAGTATTTAATTCATTATTAAACATGGCAACTATTGCTCTGGTCAGTCTAAAGTGTATACTACTGTCCAATTCATCAACCACAAGAATTCTGCCCTGCTCGAGTGCTTCAATGACATAGCTCGCCATGGCGGCTATTTTTTTTGTTCCCGTGGAGTCAAAAATGATGCTCGGAACCTTCTTTCCTTTGTATGTTGAAACAAGTCTGATTTGATCCATCAATTTTTCGGGCAAATCCAAAACTTGTTCATTTGGCTTAAGCGGGACATTGATTTTAACTTCTTCCTGATCTACATATTCAAAATTATCCAGATAAAGATCAGCATTCTTAATAAAATCAACTATTTTCTTCTGAAGACTATTTGGATTTTTCATCAGTGTTATGGTGTGTTCTATGGGAATGTTATTCATGTCGATAACATCGATTTTGTTGGCAAAACCTGTAAGAATTTCTTTCATTTTATCAATCGTCGGAGAGTTTCCAGTATCTATCAGATGAAAGAGAACATTGCTTTTTGTCACCAACTTTATCATATCAGTGGTCAGTTCATTATTTCTGAAGGAAAAATTCTTATCACTAGTATCCAAAACAAGCCATCTTTCTTCTTTTTCATTACCATACTGATCTTTTATTATTTCGGCGAAAGACTCATACAAATATTCTTTTTTTTTCGTGTCATATTTAAAATCGTAGGCAAATTTTTTCCCTTCATAAAGAAACGTAACGCCCATTTCACATATGACATTATGGTTAAAAATATTAGGAATCAAAGGATTTCCTTTATTCAGGAGAATATGTTTAAGAGCCATTATACATGTAACGAGACTAGTTTTTCCGACATTATTAGGCCCATAGATACCAATGGTTTTCAAAACAGAAAAATTTTTTTCCTGATGAACATTGCATGAAAGCTTTTTGTTCCGCATATCGGCTTTCATTGATAAGCATATTGGCTCATTAAACGAATAGCAGTTGTTGGCTCTAATTTCGATTATCATATTTCCCCCTAATATCAGTATATATAGAATATAATATACCAGTTTAATTATTTATGCATTTTTTTACATAAAAAATAGGTTTTGTTTTATACGGATTAACTATTTTCAAAGGCTCCAATAATGATAAGTTAAGTAAATGTTCTGAAATAACCTTTTAGTCAAATATCGTTATGTTTGAAATATCTGCCATATTACAAAAAAACAAATGTGACAATGAACGCATTTTTACATATAAAACTTTTTATATATAAAAATGTCTGTAAAAGCCGATATTTTGCGTATAGTAAGAAGGTGTTTTGCAGATAACATTAAAGGTGAAAAGAAGTCTGTTTACTCCAGAAAAGCTGTTAAGGTCATCAATGATATCTCAACATCCGAACGTTATGTCTGTATTTGATATGAAAAAATGGTTCTTCATTTTCAGAAACAGATTCTTATTTCATTTTCCGGCCTATTCTGAAAAACCGGTTGTTTCTTTCTGTAAAAAAAGGCGCGTCATCCTGACATGACGCACCTTTTTACTGACTGCTAAAACTGCCTTTTAATGGATTTCGCAGTTCATATAGGAACTGCCCTGCTGATTTCTTAACTCGATTTCAACCCCGCCGGAATCCACGAATTTTAGCTGGGTGCTGTAGTCACAGTCATAGCAGATACTGCTGATGTCACGAAGATATTCCCCTTTGTGCTGAGGGAAACCGTAAACACTGTAATCCTCACCCTTTATACTGAAATGTCCGACCGGAAGCTGAGTGGAATACATTTTTAGAATAACCAGCTGATGTCTGCCCTCACTGTCTGCATTTTCATTCTCAGCGGCTTTTCGGCCAGGAACACAGTCAAGGAGCATCTCCTGATGCTCTTCAGTTCCCTGATCTATACGCTCCTCGGCAATCATGAGCTCAAAATAGTTTTCCGCACAGCTGGAACTGAATCTGTTTTTCACGCAGGTATTCAGACGGCCGCGGTGAAGAGCACAGCCGAAAACGCATCCGTGTTCGTCATACTGAAGTCCCAGATACTTAAGATACTCCTCTTCAAGATACATAAGCTTCGGATTATGACAGATGATGCTTTCCGGATCGCTTTCCTTGTACCTGTCACATACATCACGACTGAGATTCATCAGACGGATGATTTCACTTTTCTGAAATTCCCTGCTTCTCGGATTATTCTGCAGATCCGGTATTTTTTTCACCAGAATCTTCTCTTCCTTTTTGAAGTTATTTGGAATAAGGCCTCCGCGGCTGAAATTAGCCAGGGACTCTCTGGCAGGCTTTTTGTTTTCTGCGGCAGTGTCCCGGGCTTCTTCACGGGCCTGTACAGGATTCATCAGAACAAATCCTGCCAGCGAAACCGCCAGTGCCTTTTTCAGAAAGGATACAGCTCCGCTGAACTCACCCGCCTTCCTTTCAGACAGGCTGATGTTTCTGTAGTCATGCATTTATGTTTTCCTCATTATCTGCAGTCACTGATTTCTCGGAATAAAATGAGACTGCAGCTTTTTTTATGTTATGTGTTTCTGCTTTATATTATTTTTGCTGTGTGCATTTTCTGATATTCCGGCAAGATTTGCAATATAAGAAAATCATGATGTTTTTTCCGTTCATAATTCCATATTTTCAGAACAGGCTGCAAACTGCCTGAAGACAGGCTGTTCTTCAGGTATTTCCGGCGACGGATGAAAAATACTGCCGCTCGCATGTCAAATTTATTGCTGTTTTTCACAACCTTGACATCATTTTGGAATCTTATTTTCATATTTATAAATCAGTCATCTTTCGTGCATTCCACAATGTGATAAAATTTCGTTCAGAATAAAAACAGTTTTTTCACTTTTGAAAGATGAACCATGACTATAAACTTTTCAGACCTGCGACATAAAATTGCGGTTGTGTTTTCCTGCAGTCTTTTTTACTTCGCCGTCTCCATTCCGTTCATTGATTATCTCCGGCTGTCTCCAACCACGGAAGTACGTCCATACTGCGTACTGCCCTTTATTTTGTCTCTGGTATACGGATTTCCCGGTGTTCTCGGTACAGCCCTTGGCAATATCTTTTCGGATATTTACTATGGCGGCATGGACATCAGGATCATGACCATGGGAGCCTGTTTTCAGATAATCTACGGCTACGGCGGTGCACTCATGTGGAAATATCTGCGCCGCAGAAGCAACAACATTTTCCGTCTGGACAAGATTCATAAAATTACTCAGTATCTTCTGCTCGTTGTTCTGCTCAGTCTTATTGTAACCTTTATGGTATGGCTGACCCTGCATTTCTACTACGGTCTGAATGTTTTCGGGGTTGGATTCAATAACACCCTGATGAACCACATGATCTTCTTCGTGGTTCTGGGAATTCCGTTTTTCGTGGGATATTCCTACCACCTGCAGAAAAAAAAGCTCAGTCTGCAGCCGACGGACATGAGCAATGCCTATCTGTTTTCCCTTAATGAAAAATTCATCCTTTTTTTCGTGATGATATCCGAGATTGTATCCACTGTTATTGCGATTTTCGCCTATCTGTTCTTCAGAGCATACCAGATCTACGACTCGGTAACACTGTGGGCTCATATCTACGTCATAGGCGGAGCCACGCTGTACATATGTCTTTGTCCATCCCTGCTTATACTCCGTTCCATTGAACGTCATATCTCCCGTCCCATTGAAATTCTATCCTCCATCGGCAAGAATTTCGGTGAGCATGAAGACATCAAATCCGAAATCGAACATATACAGTCAACCGTAAGTCAGTTCACTTCCTATAAATCGGAAATCGGCGAACTTGCACTGTCCTTCCGGACTTTCTCACAGAAACTCAAGGAATTCTTTCTTAAACTTACCAGCATATCAAAAGAAAGAACCAGAGTGGCCACTCAGCTGCGAATTGCCGCCGACATACAGAAAGGAGCCCTTCCCGAGCCGATTCAGCTGACGGAAATAGATCTGTATGCCTCAATGGATCCCGCTCTCGAAGTCGGAGGAGACTTCTATGATTATTTCAGAGTGGGAGAACATCATCTGGGATTCGTTATAGCTGACGTATCAGACAAGGGAATTCCGGCCTCCCTGTTCATGATGATATCCAAGACCATTATTCAGAAGAACATGATGGACGGCATGTCTCCGGGGCCGGCTCTCACGAAATCAAACGCCGAACTCTGCCGCAACAACAGAGCCGAAATGTTTGTAACCGTATTCTGCGGACTGCTGGATCTTGAAACCGGAGAACTGAAATATGCCAGTGCCGGACACGATCACCCGTTCATTTCCCAGAACGGAGAAGCCTTCAGAATAATGAACAACAAAACCGGTTTTGTTCTCGGGGCACTAGAAGATATCATATATGCTGAAAATGTTATAAAGCTCTCTAAAGGCGATATCTTTTTCATGTATACTGACGGAGTACCTGAATCCTCCAACGAGGATAAGGAACAGTTCGGATTTGAAAGGACTCTTGATGTTCTCTCTGCAAATCGGGACAGAGCAATGGAGGATATGTGCTGCGCACTTAAAGAATCCATCAGTCAGTTCAAGGGCTTTGCCAAGCAGTTTGACGATCTTACTGTTCTGGCAATTCGTATGAACTGACGGTATTTTGGCGAAAGAAGTACAAAATGATAATAGAAAAAAGGTTTAAGACGGAAGAAATTACCTCAGAAAGTATTCTGGATTTCATCAGCACTTCAGTTGAAGACTTCGGTATTTCAGAAACTACCATAGTTAGACTCAGTGTCTGCACTGATGAGATTGTATCCAACATTCTGAACCACAGTCATGCGAAATACATCGACGTCACAGTTGAGGTAGAACATAACGTTCCTACTATATCCGTTTCATTTACTGATGACGGAGAACCTTTCAACCCTCTGATTGAAGCAGAAGAACCGGATTTCAGCCAGCCTCTTGATGAACGAAAGGAAGGAGGCATGGGCGTGTATATGGTAAAAAAGATGGCAAGGAACGTAACTTACAGTCGTAATGACCGACAGAACATCTTCACCATCTGCATCTGACCTTTATCATGTATTACATAGACTTATATTATAACTTACGGAACAGTTAGAATGAATTTAACAGGAAGAATTGAAAGCACCAATGCTGCGGAATGGTATGACAAAATCAGGGCGGAAATCCCTGAATCCGGGGACATGGAACTTGACTGCAGTGATCTCGTTTATATTTCATCTGCAGGAATCCGCATCATCATTAACATCTACAAGATCGTCAGAAAGAACGGATATACGCTGATCCTCAGAAATATTCGTCCTCCGGTAATGGAAGTTCTGGAGCTTACTGGCGTATCAGACTTCATAACGATAATGTAATCTCTTCGGTTTTCCGGATAACTGAATAAACGCGTGTTCAGGATTACGTATGCCACATGCCTCCTCCTGTCTTTCAGGATTCGGAGAAAGAATTCCTGACACGTATGTGTCTTCATGCACTTACGGTCACGTAATATGCGGCATTAACCTGAACCTGATTTTCAGCAATATTGAATGTCGTCTGATATTTTGCACGGCTTAATCTTTGAAATTGTCAGGATTTTAATATTCCGGACAGACTGCAGAAAGTACCGCCAAAATTCCGGTTCCCATCAAACAAACATCAGGACTAACAGCAAATCATGTCTGACATAGATTATTCCGACAGCAGAATACTGCACGGTCTTAAAGAAGAACACCTGACAGAACTGACTTCCGGAAACGGAAGATTCCGTCTCACTCCTCTTACCGCAGAAGCCTTTACCAGAATGAGAAATGATGCTCTGAAAGACGGCATCAATCTCTGCATAGCCTCCTCCTTCAGAAACTTCGAACGTCAGAAACTGATTTTTGAGGAAAAAATCGCCGGAATCAGAAAGGTTCTTGATCGCAACGAGTGCCCTGTAGACATATCCGCCATGAGCAGAAACGAGCTTATCAGAACCATTATGTTTTTCAGCGCCGTACCCGGACTTTCAAGACATCACTGGGGGACGGATCTTGACGTGTACACTCCGGATACCCTGGCACGGGGAGAGGAGCTTGATCTGACAAACAGATGCTACAGCTGCGGCTGTCAGCAGTGTGTCGGAGACTGGCTGGGAGAAAACATGCACAGATACGGATTCTTCAGACCTTACAGCCATGACAACGATCTGTTTTCTTACGAACTGTGGCATATAAGCTACGGACCGGAATCCGATCTGTTTACCGGGAACCTTGATTATTACGAATGCATCAGTTTCCTGAGAGAAGAGGCAGGACTTTCCGCCCCAGAAACAGTCATCGACATTATTGCCGATGATTTCAATGAAAGATTCAAACTGCTTTCTCCTGAATGTCAGGCCTGAGGCCCGATACTCATGTGCTGTCATCAGACGTAAAACAATCAGTCGTTCCGAACCGTTTTACGTCTGTATGCAGAATCTCAGACTCGGGAATATTCACCACTGCAGCTTCTTCACTTCCAGATTATCTCAAATAATACGGAAGAGCAGTCGTAATCATCCGCAATTAACATAATTGTTTCAGTAACACAGATAATTATTGTCAGAAGCAGCAGCTTTATTGTTTAATGCAGTAAAGGAACTTTTTCCGAGGAGAAAGCTTATGGATAATCGCCCTGAAAAATTTTTGAAATGTTCTAAATGCGGATCCGGAAATATCGAAATCACCCGCAGTATTCCACCTGAAAACGAAGGTTTCTTTCAGAAGCTCCTAAGAAAAACCAGGGACAGAGCCATGCCTTCCGCACCTCTTTCCGGTAAATTTTACGTTATATGCAGAGATTGCGGTAACGTAACCATGATACTGAAATAGACAGTTCACATACAGCCGCCGTTCAGCCGGCAGGATATTGAAACATTTTTCATGAGAAAGTTATGCTCATTCACGGTAATGTTTCATAAAATTCAACAACAATTGTTGTGAGCACTCCTGTTTAAACAGTTCCTGACCGCAGCAGAACACCAGACTGTTCAATATTTAATCAAACAAACCATTGCACACCCAGTGGTTATTCCTACTGTTTTAATGTGATAAAACCGCATTCTCCGCCATCTGATTACTGCTTTCTGATTAATTTAACTACATATCTCTAATTATAGTGGCACTAAAAGTTACTAATATATCGTCTCTATTAAATTATAAGTTTTTTATATACACATCCCTGTTAAATGCGAATCTCTTTAAAGATAACGTTTTCACAAATATCTTAATCAGCTAAAAACTTATAATTTTTTAGTATGTGTATAGTTTTTATATTTTGTATTTGTAAATTTGGACACACTATATATAGTGGTATTCTTTTATTTTTTAAAAAAATTAACACCATATGTAGGAGGCGTGTTTTTTACACTGTTACTTTTTAACCAAAAATAACGTAAACATCGATTCTGCAAGACCTACAAGAAAAACATTGATCTGAATCAATTTTTATGCAATTAAAAATATAAAAAATTTTTTTGTTGTGTGACTCTCAAAAACTTGCTAAATTGCACAACGAAAAAGTTGCATACCTTTGAAGCTTGCTATAATCAAAGTATGCAGAGTGATGAAAGATTTTTCTGCGTCTTTTTTCAGGACGGAAAATAATCATGAGTCACTGGCAGCGTGCAGCAGAAATTTTGATTACGGGAACGACGTTAAATATATAAATTAAATATTATAAAAACGCATCCTTCGGGAATATCTGATTAAAAGAAATCAATATAACAACTTACACGCGCAACAGTCCGGCATAACAATACCGGTAGCCAAGCAAGCATAAAAAAAAATAAAAATTGAGAGTAAAAAAATAACATCCGCCGCAGTGCTCAAAAAAATAAAGTCTTTATTTTTACTGGAGGTCGGATTTACTAGAGAGAGATATGAAAGTGGAAGCTAAAATTACTGTAATTAAGCGCGATGGTAATCGTGTACCATACGATGGAATTCGTATTGTTAATGCAGTCTCCAAGGCTGCAGAAGCCTGCAGTGTTCGTGATCTGAACTTCGCCGCTAATATCGAATCCAAGGTTTTCGGACTTATCAAGGATAAGAGTGAAATCGAAATCAGCGAAATTCAGAAGTTAGTTGAAGATCAGCTGATGGCTTCCAAGTTCAAGCAGATCGCCCGTGCGTACATCGAGTACCGTCACGACAGAGACCGTATGCGTGAAAAGCAGAGTGACCTCATTCACGACATCGAAAGTCTTATCGAACAGAACAACCCTGAAATTCTTAATGAAAACGCCAACAAGGACAGCCGTGTAATTCCTACACAGCGTGACCTTCTGGCAGGTATCGTGGCCAAGCACTACGCCAAGCAGCACATGCTCCCGAGCGACGTGGTTATAGCTCATGAAAAAGGTGAAATCCATTTCCATGACCTTGACTACTCCCCTCTGTTCCCAATGTTCAACTGCATGCTCATTGATATCAAGGGCATGCTTACCCACGGCTTCAAGATGGGCAACGCTGAAATCGAA
Organism: Ruminobacter amylophilus; assembly: GCF_900115655.1. GTDB lineage: Bacteria > Pseudomonadota > Gammaproteobacteria > Enterobacterales > Succinivibrionaceae > Ruminobacter > Ruminobacter amylophilus. The sequence continues at coordinate 58,596 of NZ_FOXF01000004.1, forward strand.
ACTCCGCGTTCAATCTGCACCGCAACTGCAGTTACAGCCCAGATTATCGCCCAGGTAGCCAGCCATATCTATGGCGGTACCACCATTAACCGTATCGACGAAGTTCTGGCTCCGTACGTAACCAGCAGCTACAACAAGCATCTCGCAGTTGCCAGAGAATGGAACATTCCTGATGTTGAAAGCTATGCCCGTGCCAGAACCGAAAAGGAATGCTATGACGCCTTCCAGTCTCTGGAATACGAAGTAAACACCCTGCACACCGCCAACGGTCAGACTCCGTTCGTAACCCTTGGCTTCGGTCTCGGTACCTCATGGGAATCAAGACTTATTCAGCAGTCAATTCTCAAGAACAGAATTGCAGGTCTCGGCAAGAACCACAAGACCGCCGTATTCCCTAAGCTTGTATTCACCATCAAGCGCGGACTCAATCTTGAAAAGGATGATCCTAACTATGATATCAAGCAGCTGGCTCTTGAATGTACCTCAAAGCGTATGTATCCTGATATCCTCAACTACGAACAGGTTCTCCGCGTTACAGGTTCATTCAAGGCTCCTATGGGCTGCCGCAGCTTCCTCAGTCCGTACATCAACAAGGAATCTCACGAAGAAGAACATGACGGCCGCAACAATCTCGGTGTGGTAAGTCTCAACCTTCCCCGTATCGCCATCGAAGCTCACGGTGACGAAGCTGAATTCTACAGAATTCTGGACAAGAGACTTGAACTCTGCTTCAAGGCCCTCATGGAAAGAATTCACCGTCTGGACAATGTTCAGGCAAAGGTTGCCCCAATCCTCTACATGGAAGGCGCATGCGGTGTAAGACTCAAGGCTGACGACAAGGTATCCGAAATCTTCAAGAACGGACGTGCCACCGTATCTCTCGGCTACATCGGCATTCATGAAACCATCAATGCCCTGTACGGCAACAAGAAGCACATCTTTGATGACGAGGAATTACGCAAGAAGGGGGTTCAGATTGTTAAGGCTCTTCACGATGCCACCGTACGCTGGAAGCAGCAGACCGGTTACGGCTTCAGCCTTTACAGCACTCCGTCAGAAAACCTGTGCAACCGTTTCTGCAAGCTTGATACCAAGGAATTCGGTATTATCCCTGGCGTAACAGACAAGGGCTACTATACCAACAGCTTCCATCTTGATGTGGAAAAGAAGGTTGATCCTTATTCAAAGATCGACTTCGAACAGCCATATCCTGAACTGGCATCCGGCGGTTTCATCTGCTATGGCGAATTCCCTAACCTGCAGAGAAATCCTGAAGCTATTGAAGACGTATGGAACTACTCATATGACAAGGTTCCTTACTATGGTACCAACACCCCTATTGATGAATGCTACGAATGCGGCTACAAGGGTGAATTCGAATGTACCAGCAAGGGCTTCGTATGTCCTAAGTGCGGCAACTGCAACCCTAACAAGGCATCAGTAATCCGTCGTGTATGCGGTTATCTCGGTGCTCCTGATACCAGACCGTTCAATGCCGGTAAGCAGGAAGAAGTACGTCGCCGCGTAAAGCATCTTTAACGATGACATTCCGTAAAAAACACTGATAAAAAAGGAGAGCGGCAGCTCTCCTTTTTTTGTGTCTCTATAACATGTGCGGCAGATTTTTGTCTTGATTACCACCGGCGGCATAGTCGGATAATATCCCGGCCGGGAGCAGACATCACTTATTGTTTCAGCCGTGTTTTTTGCGACTGTCGAGAACCTCAATTTTTATGGCTTCAGGACTGGAACACTTTCCGCGCAGATATTCCTGTTCCTCCTTCACCTCTTCTTCAGTGAACACCCTCTTGCACCAGCATTTCTGTTCGCCGTTCCACAGGTAACCGTTGAATTTCAGTTCCTCCTTCACCTCGAATCTCGCGGTAAAGGCCCACACCATGTACTCGACATGAGAGGATGCGGCAATCAGTTCCGCAATGGAACCTTTTATGTAGCTGAAAAGCCACAGATTGGAAAACACGGCTTCTCGAATACTGTTGTACCTGAAGAAAAATCCCAGACGCTCGCAGTTCATCTGCAGAGTTGCCCCTGAAATGAGTCTGTCATTCAGATTCTCCCACCTGATGTCATGAACCGAATCGACCCATCGATATCCGGAAAACGAAGAAAATCTTCTTTCAAAAAACTCTCTGGCCGTCCTGCCTCTGGTGGAAACAATTATCGGATCGTCACGCAGCATCGAATCAACCGTTCTGTAATCAAATGACATGCCGTTGATGCTTTCAACTGTAATACCGGTGGTTCTGGTGATATAGGCGGGGATCGGATATCTCGGAGCTTCAAAGCCGCGATACATTCTGTCCACGCTGACTATTTCACCGGTACTCAGGAGACATGAGCACTTGACCATTACCAGCTCCAGAATCACGTCCTGACGTCTGCCGCCCGTGGTTACCATTTCCAGAAAAACAAGGGACTGCACCGGTTCCGGAGTTTCCCTGAAAATCACGGGAAGAACCTGTTCGTCCGCAAATCTTGCGTAGGGAACCCTGCTCTGAATCCTGTAATCTTCGGGATGAGCAATAATTTCCGGGATAAGTTCTAAAGGAAATCGATTGTAGTTATAGGCCATATCCATTCCTCCGTAACGTACCGGTCTTACTCTGACTTTACTTGTATCGGGTAAATGCAGTGTAAGCCATACTGTAGAATCCCTGATTCTGAGGTGTAATCATCGGATGATACAGTCCGGTAAGGAACTGAATCTCCTTCTGATATTCATCAGGGCTGCGAACTATCTTGTACCAGTATTTGTCCGCGGCACGCCACCACTGTGACTGATACCTGCTTCTGGTACTGTCATACCAGCTGTACCCGTTGTTTTTGAGCTGGTTTTTAACGTCATACGGAGCCTGAAGAGCCCTGATGACATATGTTGTGTTGTCAATACTTGCCAGAAGAGCAGTAAGAGCTCCCTGAATATTGTTAAGAAGCCACAGAAGAGCCAGACAGTCGGTTGACGCCCTGTGGGCATCATAAAAGAACCCCGTGGCTGAAGCGATGGCTTCCTGCTTTAATGATGAGATGCGGTCATCGAGCGTACTCCATCTGATTTCACTCAGTGAACAGCCCCACGGAAGACTGCACAGTCTGGAAAGATGAGCGAATCTCTTTTCAAACATAGGACGATCAAAGGAGGCATTGTGGGCCACAATCAGCGGATTGTCAGCCAGGAGTGCACACACCTCCCCTTCATTAATCTTTTTGCCGGCCACGTCTTCATTGCTGATGCCGGTAATCCTCTGAACATCAGGAGAAATCGGTTCGTAAGGATCCTCAAGTTCATCATAAATGGACTCAATGGAGGTAACCAGTCCGAGACTCGGGGAATATTTCACCTTCACCATGGCAAGCTCAATAATCTTGGCCTTGGCGATATCAAGTCCCGTGGTTTCGGTATCAAGAATCACCATGGATTTTTCATCACCCACCGGATCGTGAAGCTTTATTGATCTGGTGCCGATACCGAATTTGGTATATGGAATTCGGGTCAGAAGCTTGAAATTGTCCGGATTTTTGGCAATGGCAGGCAGCAGCTCCAGAGGAAAATGTTCCGTATTTCCGCACTGAGCCTCGGCTAAACTTATTAATTCTTCCGCATCCCTGAGCAGCTGTTCCGTATTCTCTGACAGCTGTTCATTTTCAATTACCGCCTTATCATTTAAATCTGTAGTCATATCCATATTCCAACCTTAATTCCGAAACGTCGGAAACATCCTCCGTCAGATGCATCGGAAAGTCCCGCGTTTCGCCTATTTACTGTTTATAAAACGATTTAACAGTCCGATTATAGCACATAAATCATATGAATGTTTTTTATACCTTCTATTTATATTCAGAAAAACATTGTATTATTCGCGGAATATCACAGTTTCATCGGCTTAAACACATTTTTCCGGTACCTATAAATCCGGAACATTTCTTAAACAGAAAGAAGGTTTTATCATCTCTCATGTCACATTAATAGCAACTTTTATTTAAATATTGTTTGTTTTTATATATCATATACTGAAAATACGTAATGGCAAACGGTTAATTCAATATCGGGATTCCCGGCATTTCATGAAAATAACTTTCAGTTAATGCTTAAGGAACGTCTTAAAGTGAAAAAGCCGTTATGATGGATTTCCGGGAATGCACCGGCAGCCCAAATAAATATTTATAATCATTTATATAGAATTCTGTACGTTCAGGCTCCCTTTATATCCGGCATATAAATATTTATTTTTTATAAACACACTTAAAAATTATTGACATGCTGTCGTTACAAAAATAAAATACACGAAGTTTTTCAAATAATGATATACGGATCACAAAAACCAACACAAAATAATAACAATAGTCCGTCTCATTCAAAACTGGTTTTAAAGGATAATTCATGGTCAAAATATCGGTTATAGTCCCTTGTCACAATGACGGACAGTACCTGCCCAGATGCCTGGACAGTCTCACTGGACAGACTCTTCAGGATATTGAAATACTGGTTGTGGAAAACCGTTCATCAGACAATTCACAGGCTGTCATTGAGGAATACGCTCAGAAGGATTCCCGTATAAAAGCCCTTTCCATAAGTACTGAAAGTCTGTCTCTTGCCAGAAACAAAGGTCTGGACAAGGCTTCCGGAACATATGTCATGTTCTGTGATCCGGACGGATGGTTTGAGCCGGACATGTGCAGAATCATGTACTACGCCATCGAAAACAGTGAAACCGATATTGCCGACTGCGGCATTTCATGTGAATTCAGTGCCGATATGACTGAACAGGACAGAGCCCGCAGATATTCAGAAGATTTTTCCGGTCCCCGCCGTTCAGGAATTCACAGTCTCACCAGAAAACACCTTTTGAGCACCAATCCTACTGTATGCAGCAAAATCTGGCGCCGGGATCTGATAGAACGCACGGCCCTGCGTTTCTCACCGCTCAGAGCGCATGAGGACTACGATTTCTGGTACCGCTATGCATTCAGGTCCCGGACCATCTGCTATATCAGAAATCAGCTGTATCATTATTTCATCAGCCAGGCTTCCATAAATGACAGTCTGGCATCGGAAGACAATCCGAACCGCAAATCAAGACTGGACGTGGCCATGAGTTTTCTGGATTTCGTGACGGTTCAGCAGCCAAAAATTACCGACCGGACAAGAAAGACCGTGGTGGCAGTTTTTGAGGAAATGGCTGAACAGATGTCGTGTCTGCTGAAGGGAAACGAGCAGGAGGAAATCTGCCGCATCATCAACAGCACCCTCCGAAACAGACTGCAGACCGAAACATTCTTCACTCCCGTCGCGGGAACAATCAGCAATCTGAATAACGGAGGAAGCATGACTTCGCTTAAGGTCCGCAGGCTGCTGATGAATACCCGCGTACTGCTTAACAGAATCAACGGCAGGGAAATCTCAGACAGCCTTAAGTACAGCATTGCCGTTAACGACAGCAGAATTCAGTACAGAAAGAACATTCTGTCTCACAAATAAAAAGAAGGAAGGAAGCTGACGGTTGGCCGGACACAAAAACTTCTGAGGATTTCAGAACAGCTGTCGGCTCTCTGTAATTCAGCTTCTTTAATTATTTCCAGTATTTACAAGACTCATTATCAATACTGACAAAAAAAGCTGTTAAGACACTTCAAGTCAGGAACTGCTCAGGAAGAAATGACACTGCCTGAACACACTGGCGTCATGTTTTAACACTCGGGAAAAACCTTTAACCATAAGTGTCGGGTTTTCGGAATTTCTGCTGAATACATGCTTGTCAGGTGCATGTTTTGCGCAATACATCCGGTTATGCTGTACAGACATCATTCATTTTCAGTCACGCAGGTCACTGCAGGAACAGTCCGGCTTTCATAAAAAACAGCCGCACAGCCCGGAGTGCGAATTATTTCACTATTATAATCACAGAACTGGTTCTAAAATATTTGTAACTGCATGAGACTGTATATACAATTATAATCAGCCTGCGGTCTCATGAACGGAGTTTTCCTGAAACCGCGCAAGCAGACAGATTCACCCTGATGATTTAGGAGAAAGATTATGGGTTTATTGAAAGCGGCAGCCGGTGCTATCGGCGGTACCCTTGCTGACCAGTGGAAGGAATATTTTGTATGCGACTCATTGAGCAATGATGTGTTGTTTGCCAGAGGTTACAAGCAGACCAGCGGCAGAAGCTCAAATGTAAACGGTCACGACAACATTATCACCCAGGGTTCTGCAATTGCAGTAGCTGACGGTCAGTGCGCCATTATAGTTGATCAGGGCGTGGTAACCGAACTCGCGGCCGAACCCGGCGTATTCACCTACGACAAGTCCAAGGAACCGTCAATTTTTGCCGGCGGTCTGAACTGGAACAATCTTAAAGCCGTAATGAACACCATGTGGGAACGTTTCAAGTACGGCGGTGATACCGGCAGGGATCAGCGTGTTTATTATTTCAACATCAAGGAAATAATGGACAACAAGTTCGGCACTGCAACTCCTATTCCTTTCCGTATTGTTGACAACAATACCGGCATTGACGTGGATGTATCAGTCCGCTGCAACGGTCTGTTCACTTTCAGAATCACCAACCCTATCGCATTCTATGCCAACGTATGCGGTAACGTTGCCGAAGAATACAACACCGACCAGATCCGTACTGTTTTAAAAACCGAATTCGTGGCAGCTCTGAACCCTGCTTTCGCACGTCTTTCAGAAGCCAAGATCAGACCTAACGCCATTCCTTCCCACGTTGACGAACTCAGCCAGGAAATGAACCGCGTACTTACCACAAAGTGGGCTGAACTCAGAGGTATCAGCATTGTTTCCATCGCCATGAACTCAGTAAGTCTTCCGGAAGAAGATGCAGATCTTATCAAGAAGGTTCAGATGGGTGCTGTTCTCAGAGATCCTAACATGGCTGCAGCTCAGCTTGCGGCAGCTCAGGCAGACGCAATGCGCGCAGCCGCCCAGAATGCCAATGGTGCCATGGCCGGTTTCATGGGCATGGGCATGGCTCAGGGTTTAGGCGGTACCAATGCAGCCGATCTCTTCAAGGTTAACGGCGGTGCGGCCAAGCCTGCAGCTGTTGCCGGCGCTGCGGTAAGCGGCGGATGGACCTGCACCTGCGGTACCGTAAACCAGGGAAGATTCTGCAGCGAATGCGGTCAGCCGAAACCTGCTCCGCAGGGATGGACCTGTTCATGCGGTGCAATAAACCAGGGCAAATTCTGCAGCGAATGCGGCAAGAAGAAGCCTGCGGGCGCACCTACCTACAAATGCGACAAGTGCGGTCACATGTTTGATGATCCGAAGAATCCGCCTAAGTTCTGTCCTGAATGCGGTGATCCTGTAGACGATAACGATATTGTTAAATAATTATAAAAATGGCAGAATCCATCAATTATAAGTGCCCTGCCTGCGGCGGCGCCATGGATTTCGATATCAAGACGCACAAATTGAAGTGTCAGTTCTGTGATAGCGAATTTACCGTAGATGACGTCGTCGCCACCAAAGGGGCCAAAAAATTCAATAAAGACGGCGAGTTTGTCCGTAAAAATCATTTCAACGAACCGGAAGAGCCGATTGTCAGACATCTGGCTCCCGGTGACGACGAGACCTGTAAATATGACACCTATGCCTGCAGGCAGTGCGGCGGTGAAATACAGATTCCTCCTACCGTTATATCAACCATCTGCCCTTACTGCGGCAACAACGTGGTTTTCTATGACAAGCTGACTGGAAATCATATTCCGGATCTGGTCGTACCGTTCAAGATCGAAAAGTTCGCACTTAAGGAAGCCTACCAGCGGCACCTTAAGTTTAAACCGTTTGTTCCCGGAAAGTTCAAAAGAGAAAACACCTTTGAACAGATCCGCGGATACTACATTCCGTTCTGGATCTATGATCTGAAGGCTGAAGGCGGTGCAACATTCAAGGCTGAACGTGAAGATCCACAGAAGGTTTCCGTATACAAGGCCCATCGCCACGGATACATGCTGTTTGAGTCAATTCCTGAAGACTCCAGCAAATTCTTTGACGATGCCATGACCGAATCACTGGAACCTTTCGTGTTCAATGACGCCATTCCGTTTGAAACGGAATATCTGTCAGGTTTTGAAGCTCACGTATATGATGAATCATGCAACGAAGGAGCGGAGAAGGCCAGCAACAGAGCGGCAATGACACTGATTGACGCGCTTCAGGAGACGGTTTCCCATGTGTACAGCAGAGTGACCTTTGAATCCGATGACATCAAAACCACGGATATTCAGGCTCAGTCCGTGCTTTATCCAATCTGGATGCTTACCACCAAATGGAACGGTGAAGAATATTACTTTGCCATGAATGCCCAGACCGGTACATTCGTGGGCAATCTTCCGCGCAACAACGTGGTCTACTTCCTTTCCCTGTCCATATCCACCCTGCTTTTAGGATGGCTTTTCTTCGCCATGTTTAAAGACTGGGTAGCCCTGGTGGTGGCCGCGATTCTGGCTGTCGGCATCCATATGGCCATAGACAGCAGCCGTGTTTCCGTAAAGAGAGCTTCCAAGGCGACAAACTACGGAAAAACCGAAACCTTCCGTATCACCTACTCCGACGACGTGTTCTCGCATGCATATCAGAAGAGCCGCCGATAGAAACGGAATAATTCATGCAAAAGAGAGAGCCGTGCTCTCTCTTTTTTTTCTTTCTGATTCATCAGCGTTAAAAAACTGAAAGCCGGACTTTCTGCTCAAGTGTCCGGCTTTCCATAATGTCAGTCAGTGAACGGCTACCATGCCGAACCGTATTTGCTGCGAAGGATATCAGCTTCGACATGAGCCTTCTGAACTTCAGCCGGAGTCAGATAGTAGGAATAGTTCTTTTCCATTTCACTTATGTCATCCTTGTACCAGCTGTCGGTATCAAAGGTTCCGATATAAGACTTGAGAACCAGGGTCCATATAAGAGCATTGAACATGTCTGACTGTGCCCCTCTGCCGCCCTTGGCAAGAGATTCGGCCAGCAGTTTCTGCGCGGTATGATCCCCTTCCATTGCCGCTTTGGTCAGCCATCTCTGTGCCTCCCTGGCATTCTCACGAATGGATCCTGAAGCACCGTAAATCAGCCCCAGACTCATATATGCCGGTTCATAACAGAGATCGGCGCTCTGAGTCAGCCAGTAGATGGCGGTATCAGGATTGTAGTATGTGGAGAAATCACTTGAATCATTATAGATACTGCCGAGTTCATACATCGCCTTGGCTTCACCGTGCTGTGCAGCCATGGTAAACCACTTGATAGCTTCCTCGTAGTCCGGAAGAATCACTTCCACGCCGTCGCTGTCCATGAATGATTCATCAACAGGAAGTCCCATGTCATCAGTCAGAGGACCGTCATCAATTTCGGCAATGTCCATCGGATCTTCAGAAGGAACCTGTTCCGGCGGGAAATCCTCATGTTCCGGCATCGGCGGAACTTCAGCAGTCTCCATCACCGGTTCATGATCCGCACCTTCGACTGAAGTATCTATAGAAGCCATGTTTTCTGAAGGTTCTTCAGATTCTCCAGGTACCACCGGTTTTTCAGGTTCGGTACGCTCCTCCGAAATGACAACCATTTCGGACTCTTCCTTTTCCTGTTCATACTTTTTGGCTCTTTCCTGGGCTTTTCTGGAATTTACCCTCTGTTTACCGCTCTCACCGTAACGATGATGGCCGGAACTTGCAAGGGTACCGGTCAGAGCATCAAATCCGAGACTCAGCATGGCTGAGATATCACCGTTTTCCGCCTGCTCTTCCCTGATCTTGCGGGCTTCAAAACGGAGAACCATCGGATCGGTATTGTTCACTTCTCCTGAAATCACGCCGTCTTCAATAAGATCAGCCATAATCAGCTTGGCTTCATAATTGCCGCGATCGGCAGCCATTATCAGATATTCAACGGACTTTTCCGGATTGTAGATGGAGGTATTCTCAATGCGGTAGATATCACTCAGGGAAAGCATCGCATTCTTGTCACCGCGATCAATCATCTCCAGATAAAGTCCTTCAAGCATGGAGAAATACTTGTTGGATTTTTCAATATTGTTTCTTACTCGGAAGAGTGTGGCCAGAGCCTCAACTGACTCCACGTCCCTGTGCTTTGCCGCTTCCTCATACCAGTAAATGGCCTTGTCCATGTTTATCGGGAGTTTGCTGCCGGTGGAGAAGTAGGCACCCAGTGTTCTCATGGCTTCAACATCGCCCTTTTCCGCTCTCTTGACATAGATGTCAATCCAGCGGTTGAAATAGCTGTTGGCCATGCTTTCATCAACATTGAGACCGCCGAGACCGCGTTTGTACATTTCTCCGATGGCATCAAGAGCATCAGGATTGTTGCCGGCCTTCATAAACCATTCGTAGGCCTGCTTGTAGTCATGTCCCACACAGGTGCTCACCTTGTCACCGCTGGCGTAGTACAGATTGCCGAGACGTACCTGAGCCGGTGAATAGCCGGCCTTTGCGGCTTCACGGAGATATTCAAGTCCCTTAACGGTGTTCTTCCTGGTTCCCTTGCCTTCAAGATACAGTGAGGCTATTTCATAAAGAGCCTTGACGTCACCCATGTTGATGAGTTTTTCGTAATTGTTCTGAGCTTCCTCATAGAACTGATTTTTAACGGCCATATCGGCAAGCGTGCGATAATTCTTCATGGTGAAATAGCGGTTCAGCTGATACACGGTTATGCCACCTGCAACAGCCACGGCCGCAATACCCAGAAGAATCATTCTTCCCCTGCCGGTTGACCATAATGAACCTCGTTCAGTCTTGAAACGATTTCGCCAGTCTTCAAAATCATCTAAAAATCTTAACCAGGATTTCTTCCACTTCATTTAAACAAACCCAACTGTATTACTTTTTGCCCTTGAAATATAGTTTCTTAAAAGATATTTTTCTGCTTTACGGATTAAATCTCACGTCACGCAATGAAGAAAAACGGGACCGTCAGACTTTCCGTGAATAAAGAATGACACCCGGCACTGAACATATCAGAAGCCGGATTGTATAAAAATATTTAATAGCAATATTTTAACATAAAGAAAACATAAATATCCTATATTCACAACAGATCTTTAATCAGATTTGCAGATATGAGATACAGATCTGTTGCATAAAAGGGTAAAAATAAAAAATTATCAGGTTTAACCCCCCAAAAATATTGAGCCATCCCTAAAACCCTGTATGAAATCACATTTTTGAAAAATTGTTCAGAAAAAAAAGAAAACACCGGACGGAATTTCATAAGAATTTCCGTCCGGCATTATACGGTCACGGTCTTTACTCAGAACCGTCGGCACACCCTATCATTATTCCGGAGTGTAATAGCTTCTGAGTCCGTACATGTTCACGATAACCCTGATAATGTTGTCCGGATGCACTTCCTCTCCTTTTTCAAGATAGTACATCAGTACGGATATCAGAATATCGGCAGACACGTAGGCACCGAGATCAAGCTCATCATCGCTTGAACTGTAGAGTCTGCCCTCGTAATGTTTTTTGATGCTTCTGTAGAATGAATCATGAAAGCTCTTGCGGACGTCAAGCTCTTCGCCGTTGAGTCTGAAAACCAGCTTCAGCAGCTCCCTGTTCTTTGACAGAGTGGACTGCAGGGATTTGAAAAACCCCAGATTGCCGATGGACAGCCGCTCCTCACCCAGCAGAGAGGAAATAATGGATTCCTGGCAGTTCGCCATTACTTCCGACGCAAGATCATGCTTGTTTATATAGTGCTTGTAAAAAGTTGAACGGTTTATTTTCGCACGCTCAAGAATCATTCCCACCGTAATGTCCGCATAGGAATTCTCCTCCAGCAGTTCAAGAAAAACCTTGTGAATTTTCTTTTCGGTACGAACCACACGTCTGTCTTTACGATTTAAAGATTTATTATCTTTTGACTTCTTAACATTTGCGGACAGGATATCTTCCTGAGCTGTCTGCAAACCACTGTCAGTCGCCTCAACCCTTACCATTTCTGAATCAGAGACCACAATACCTTACCTCCATGAAGATTATAATCAGTATCAAGACACCCAGTAACAGCCACACATCTGTACACACACCTGATATACCGAGCCTCAGGCACGCATTCATCAGCCGGTGAAGGCACGAAAAAAAATGATGAACACCAGCCGTTGCAATGGTCTTTATACAGTTATTAATTACCCCGTAAATTATATTTATTTATAAGTTTTATTATATTTTTCAAAAAACCAAGTAACGTTTTGTATTTCTACCACAAATGCTAATGATGATTGATAAGCACAGGCTTTTTATAAGTATGTTATGTTTTTTGACTTCCGGTGTTCTGGAAAACAGGTTATAAATTTTTTAGTAGTTTTTAAGTTATAATAATATCGTTACAACCCGTGATCCCGTGACCACTCTGAAGTCATCCCCATCGACGGGCGGTTCCAAACCGGAACAACTCCGTCTGTGCCCGGTTCGTCATTTTCAAGGAATCCCTTAAAAAATAACAGCTCCGACGCTCTGATTAATAAGATAGCACATAATTTTTTAATATTCACAGTAGAACTTCAAATTTTTTCAACAAACCTATTATTAATATATATTTATCTTCATCGAATCCTTACTTTTCAAATCAAAAAATCTTAGAATGCATAAAGTTTTTTATTATAACTTAAATTAAATAACGATATATTTGTTATATTCAAATAATCTGATAATAAAGAAAAAAGCATACACATATAAATAAAAAGTTTCCAATAATACAAAAATCCATAAATGTATCTTATTTAGACATATGAATATTCCTGCATGGAATTAACAGATTCCTGCACAATCAATGTATATTTTTTGAACATTTTTATTTTGAACACGCATAAAAACTTTTTTTCGGAAAAGTGATATTTTTCATTTTTTGCTTATTCTGCTTCCTGTCTTCTGACATACGGATTCAGAAATTATGTACAGTATTCACGTCACGGCACTGCTCCAGGAGTCCTGCGGACAGTCTCTTTAAACCTGCTTTTTTCCATGAAATTAAGTTTTTTAAATTCCTAGTATTTTAGTATTGATTTTATCCCCGGAATTATGTATCATTCGCATATCATAGTTTTTCAGTATGTTTTCAGGAGTATTTGTTTTTCAGGCTTCAGACCTATCAGCATCAGCCATTCCTACTGAAATGCCGAAGATTCATCATTTCCCCTGAAAACACGAACCGTTAACAGTTTTAAGGCAGAAAACCAGGTTTTCCGCCAAGAATGAGGATTATAAAAATGTGCTGTTTTTTCATTCCGACCGCCGAGGCCGCCATCCTGACCCTGACCTCAGCCGCACTAAAAAATAACCGCAATCCCGGAGTTCAGCTTTTCAGAAGGCATGCAAACGGACTGTCAAAGCTTCTTGCAGGCGGTTCACTGTTACTCGCGTTAGAACACATATGGCACGGTGAAATAACCTTCCACTTCCCTTTCATCACCGCCATGGAAACCCCGGAGGATACCGCGGTCATGCTTCAGGAACTTGCTGACGTGGGCGTACCGATGGCTTTTCTGGTAACCTTCGCCTACATAACCTTCTCGGCGCTGAGATCCTTCTTTGCCGGACACGCATCCGCAGCCCGCGATCTTTCAGGTTCAGCAAAGTAAAACGGGAGGAAGAAAATGATACTGGTACTTTCAATGCTTATCTTCGGTCTGATTTCAACCATAGGCTACATCCTTGACCGCAGCGGCAGATTCAGAATATCAGCTCTCTGCTACATGTTCTACGGCAGTATGCTCATGTGGAGCGTGGATCTCTATACCGAGCTTAAGGAAGACGGTCTTGAGGCGCTGGCCATGAATCCCGGGGACGTGATTGACGATCTTCTTCTTTCAGCTTCGGTTACCGTACTGGCTCTGGCCGTATGGGGGGTAATCAACGCATGGCACGCATTCAGAAAACCGGCCCGTATTACTGAAGCGGCATAGGTTTCCGCTTATAAGAAACGACAGACAGGAGAACGAAATGTCAGATAACGGCAAGTCATTGCAGGATAACGGCAAGTCATTGCAGATTAAGGGAATCATCGGCAGTTCCTCAGAGGAGAGTGACTGTATTCACTCCGTAGAACATGCGCATTCCCATGACCATGGTCACGACCATTCACATGCCCACGGACACGGTCATTCACACGGCGGTCTGGAACATTTTCACAGCCACCGCAATATTATCGGTTTTGACGAACACGGCATCCCTACCGTAATTCTGAAGGGAGACCATCACGCCGGAGATGAAGCGGAAGAGAATGAGGATTCATTCATAAAGGACTACACCAAAGCGGTTAATGAATACCGCAAGACCTTCCCTTCAAAGCAGGACGTAATCGAAAACACTCCGGATCCTGCCGTAAGAGACATGATTTTAAGAGCGGAACAGATTGGCTTTGACACCGCCTTTGACCGCTTCGACAGACAGAAGCCCCAGTGTAACTTCGGCATGGCAGGTATCTGCTGCAAAATCTGCAACATGGGTCCGTGCCGTATCACTCCGAAGGCAAACAGAGGCGTATGCGGAGCCGATGCGGATCTGATTGTGTCCCGCAATCTTCTGCGTGCGGGAGCCGCCGGTGCAGCTCAGCACGGCATGCATGCCAGAGAGGTTATTCTCAACCTCAAGTGGGCTGCCGAAGGAAAGCTGGACGTACCGATCATCGGTGCGCAGAAGGTTAAGGATGTGGCAAAGGCCTTCGGTCTCGAAACCGAAAACCGCACCGTGAACGAAATAGCTTCAGAGCTTGCCGACGTGCTGCTTGAGGATCTTTCAAGACCTACTCCGGACGACTACAGAACCATAAAGGCTCTGGCACCTGCGGAACGTCAGCAGGTATGGAAGGAACTTGACATCATCCCCATCAGCGCCTACCACGAAGTGTTCGAGGCCTATCACAAGTCAGGATGCGGCATTGACGGCGACTGGCGATCCATCATGCAGCAGTTCCTGCGCTGCGGACTGGCCTTCACCTTTACCGGCGTGGTGGCCACCAACATCGCCACCGACTGTCTGTTCGGCGTGGGTGACCGCGTAACCTCGATGGTTAACCTGGGTGCACTCAAAAAGGGATACGTTAACATTGCCGTACACGGACATCTGCCGCTTCTCGTAAGCCAGATTGTAAAGTCAGGCCAGACTGAAAAGATGATTAACCTGGCCAGGGAAAAAGGAGCTCTCGGCATCAGATTCTACGGCATCTGCTGTTCAGGTCTTGCCGCCATGTACCGCTACGCCGGCGTTATTCCGCTCTCCAACGCGGTATCCGCCGAGCTTGTTCTCGGTACCGGAGCCCTGGATCTGTGGGTAGCCGACGTACAGGACGTGTACCCTGCGATCATGGATGTGGCCAGATGCTTTAAGACCGCCGTGGTCACCACCTCCGAAAGCGCAAGACTTCCGGGAGCCGAAAGATTCGAGTTTGACCACCGTCACTCCAACATCGGCGAAACCAGGGAACTGGCTGACAGAATCGTACTGAGAGCCATTGAGAGCTTCGAACAGCGCAGGGGCATTCCGGTATATATTCCGCCTTATGAGGTGGAAGCCGAAATCGGCTTCTCGGTTGAGTACGTATGCAGAAGATTCGGCAGCTTCGATCCGCTTCTTGAGGCGTTAAAGAGCGGACAGATTCTCGGTATCGTGAACATGGTCGGCTGCAACAACACCAAGGTGGTATACGAACGCACCATCATTGACGTTGCCGACGTACTGCTTAAAAACAACGTGCTTATCCTGTCCAACGGCTGCGCCTCATTCCCGCTGATGAAGCTCGGCTACTGTGCGAAGAACGCTCAGGACAAGGCCGGAGACAGACTGAAGGAATTCCTGAAACCGGATCTTCCTCCTGTATGGCATGTGGGCGAATGCATCGACAATACCCGTTCTTCAGGTATTTTCGGCGGAATCGCCGGAGCTGCGGGCAAATTTATTTATGAAATGCCGTTCGGCTTCGCGTCTCCTGAATGGAGCAACGAAAAGGGTGTCGATGCGGCTCTGGGCTTCCGTCTCATGGGCGTGAACTCATACCACTGCGTTGAAGCCCAGATTCACGGTTCAAAGAACATTATCGAGTTCCTCAAGGAAGGAACCAGGGAAAAGCTCAAGTCGGTAATGTACGTGAACACAGATCCGTTCCTGGTGGGCAAGAAGATCGTGGATGACATGATCGTTAAAAGACGAGCCCTCGGCTGGTGGGTTCCTGATTTCATTCTTGATCCCCGCACCGAAAAAGCCGGAGAACAGTAACCGGAAATAAACAGATAACGCCGCCGGGCCCTGAATCCGATTCAGAGGCTGGCGGCACGGAAACAGACTGAACATATTACAAAAAAAACTGATAAATAAGGAGAAACAGCATGATCAAAAAGTTTTATACCCCTATTGCCATAGCACTTCTTGCAGCCCTTACCGCCTGCGGTGACGGCAGCACAGGTTCCAAAGAACAGAATGCGGCCCCGGCGGAAGCCCAGAAGGTGGAAAATACCGTATCAAAGGCGGAAACCAGGGAACACCGCACCATCAAGCTCGCCTATCTGCCGATTACCCACTCACTGGCAGGTTTTGAGGCGGCAGAAACCGAAAGACTGAAAAAGGAAACCGGTCTTGACATCGAACTGGTGAAATTCGGCTCCTGGACTGAACTCATGGACGCACTCAACACCGGTCGCGTTGATGCGGCGGTTGCCCTTGTTGAACTGGTAATGAAGGCAAGAGAACAGGGAATCGACGTTTATCTTACCTCCCTTGCACACCGTGACGGCAACGTGATTGTGGTAGGCAACGACATTCAGAGCGTGGCCGACCTCAAGGGCAGGACCTTCGCGATTCCGCACAGACAGTCTTCACACTACATTCTTCTTAACGAAGCTCTGGCAAAGGAGGGTGTGGACATCAACGACATCACCATTACCGAACTGGCACCTCCTGAAATGCCATCAGCGCTTGCCTCAGGTCAGATTGCCGGCTACTGCGTTGCAGAACCTTTCGGAGCAAAGGCCGTATCACTCAATATCGGCAAGGTTCTCTTCAACTCAAAGGATCTGTGGCCTGACTCAATCTGCTGCGGTCTGGCTTTAAGCGGCAAATTCCTCAGCGAACATCCTGAACTGGCCTCACAGCTGGTAAGAGCCGTAAGGGAAGCCGGTCTCAACCTTGAACATGACCACGAACATGAAAAGGAACTGGCCGCGAAGTACTTCAAGGTATCAAAGGACACACTGGATGTTTCACTGCAGTGGATCTCCTTTGACAATCTGGAAATCAAAAAGGAAAACTATGACATTCTCAGTGAAAAGGTAAAGAAATACGGTCTGTCAGAAAATCCGGTACCTTATGAGGATATTGTGAAAAATGTCGAATAAAGCTCTGCGATACCTTTCCAAAAAAGCTGTCGGCTTCGGCTATGCCGCGGTTTCATTGCTGCTGTTTGTAACCATATGGCAGATAACCGTCAGCCTTTCCGGAGTCAACGAGGCACTGTTTCCGTCACCGCTCTCGGCCTTCAACGCCCTGCTGGAAATCATCGGTGACGGAACCCTGACGGATCACGTGATTTCAAGCATGTTCCGTTTTGCCGTCGGTTTTGTGGTTGCCGTGGCCATCGCCGTGGTCGGAGGCATCATCTTCGGCTGGTTTGACGTACTGTACCGTCTCATCAATCCGATCATTCAGCTGCTCCGCCCCATTTCACCTATAGCCTGGATGCCTTTCATCGTGCTGGCATTCGGTATCGGTGACATGCCGGCCATCGTGACCATTTTCATCGCGGCCTTCTTCCCGGTATTCATATCCACCGCCGTAGGCGTGAAGAACGTTCCGGAAATCTACCTCAAGGTAGCCCGCAACTTCGGTGTCGGCAAAGTGGAAATCTTCTGGAAGATTATATTTCCGGCCGCGTTTCCGCAGATTACCGGAGGTATTCATCTGGCTCTCGGTTCAGCCTGGGTGTTCCTGGTGTGCGGTGAGATGATTGGTGCCCAGTCCGGTCTCGGTTATCTGATTATCGACGCCCGCAACAATCTCAGATGCGACATTCTGGCCGCCGACATTGTGATTATCGGTATCATCGGTCTGCTGCTGGATACTGCTCTAAGATATGCGGAAGGACAGATTCTTAAAAAGTGGGGACTGCAGAAGGAGTAATTGAATGTATATCAACATCAGCAATGTAAACAAACAGTTCACCCACAAGGGAAAGCTGTTCACGGCTCTGAATAACGTAAACCTGACCATCGAAAAGGGAGAATTCATCTGCCTGCTCGGACCGTCAGGATGCGGAAAAAGCACCCTCCTGAATGCCATAGCGGGATTTGATCATCCGACCTCGGGTTCAATCACCATTGACGGAAAGGAAGTAACAAAGCCTTCCACCAGAAACGTGACCATCTTTCAGAACTACGGTCTGCTTCCATGGAGAAACGTACTGAAGAACGTTGAGCTAGCCCTGGAATCAAACAAGGCGCTAAAGTCCGGGGAAAGAACCGAAATCGCCAGAAAATATCTTGATCTGGTAGGTCTCGGAAACTTTGCGGACGCGTCCCCTCATCAGCTTTCAGGCGGCATGCAGCAGAGAGTGTCAATTGCCCGTGCCCTTACCGCCAATCCTGACATCATCTTCATGGATGAGCCGTTCGGGGCTCTGGATGCCATCACCAGAATGAAGCTGCAGGATGATATTCTGTCAATTCAGAAAAAGGAAAAGAAAACCATCATCTTCGTTACCCATGACATAGATGAAGCGGTTTATCTTGCGGACAGGGTTGTGGTAATGACTCCTAATCCGGGCATGGTAAAAAAGGTGCTTACCATAAATCTCGGACCGGGAAGGGATCGAACCTCTGACGATTTTCAGAAGATCCGCAACATCATTTTTGAAACCTTCAATATGAAGCACAGCTATCCTATTGAATACAGTATCTGATATGTATGTTCCGGAGAAATCCGGAACATAAACCTCATATCATCAGGGCGGACATGCAAATCCGCCCTTTCTTTTTCCGGATTTCTTCTCTTCCTCAAACAGTCATTCCGCGAAAAATCAGCCTTATTTCAGCCGTTCATTACGTTGTGACAGATCATGTAACAATTTGTAATACATTAAAACCTTTCTGACACAGATCCTGCGAAGACTGTTTGTATAATTAACACAGATTCAGTGAGAAACAGCCACACATCAGTTTCATTCACTGCACGAATAAAGATTAAATAATGAGGACATGAAAATGAATAAGTCATTAATTACCGCCGTAGCACTGGCAACCGTATTTACCTGCGGTTATGCATCCGCTCATGAAAATCACGGTGCACATCACCATGGATTCTCCCCTCTGGCAGAATTTGATGCCGACAGGGACGGCGCTCTTAACAGCAGCGAACTCAAGGCATTCTCTCAGAATCTTTCCGAGAAAGCCGACAGACATCAGAAGTCTCTGGTAACTTTCGAAAAGGCTGATGCCGACGGAAACGGCTTTGTTACCCTTGACGAACTGGCAGTGGTCATTCCTAAGCCTGAACAGCCGAAAGCTGATGCCGGAAACAGAGCAAAGGCCGACGACGGAACCAGGGCGGACGGCAAGGCAGGAAAGGCAGATCGCAGACAGAAGGTGAACAGTGCTCACCACAGGGGACACCACAAGTCTCACGGCAAGCACGGCTTCCACCACGGCCCCGGCAGCTTTGACCAGCACCAGCCAAATCCTGTCATCTTTGTTTTACATCATTTTGATACCAACGGTGACTACAAGCTGGACAAGAGTGAATATGCAAAATTCATTGAAGCTGAAAGCGGCAGGGTCGCCATGGAAAAGCAGCTTGCCAAGGCAGTGCTGGGTGCGGATCTGAACAAGGACGGTCTGGTAATACCGCCTGAATTCGATGCCGTTTCACACCATATATTCCTGCAGAACGCTCCTGTCTACCAGCCAAAGGCTGCTCCTCAGCCTGAATCAGCCGATGATGCTGATGACGGTCAGGAGGAAGATATCGAATAACAGCTGATATCTGATATCCGTAGCGCGTATCCCGACTGGCTCCCGCGGTCAGTCGGGCTTTTTGCGATCCCGGCTCACTGCGGTTCCGTCTGAATTTCAGCCTGACATTACGCCGCATAATGAAAAAACCGGTCAGACAGTCTATAATGTTACGGGGTGACTCACATACTTTATCGGTAAGTGCGAGAAAACCTTCAGTATAAGGATTCAAAATCCATTAGAATAACGGAAATGCCCTGCGGCATTGCCGAACCAAACAACATCATTATGGAGATGCTTCAAATGTCAAAACATAAAGTGGTTATCATAGGTTCCGGTCCTGCCGGATGTACTGCCGCGATTTATGCGGCAAGAGCCAATCTCAGTCCGGTAGTCATCACCGGCATGAACGAAGGCGGTCAGCTTATTCAGACTCCCGACATTCAGAACTGGCCCGGAGAAACATCAATTTCCGGATATGACCTGATGGAAAAGCTGATAAATCACGCCAAGTCTTTAGGTGCCGAATTCATAAGCGATGAAATCAGCGAAGCTGACTTAAGCTCACGTCCGTTCACCCTCAAAGGTGATGCCGGCGAATATCAGGCCGACTCGGTAATTATCGCCACCGGAGCAAATCCAAAGTATCTCGGTCTGGAATCAGAAGAAAAGTTCAAAGGCAACGGCGTAAGCGCCTGTGCCACCTGCGACGGCTTCTTCTTCAGAAATCAGCCCGTAGCCGTAATCGGCGGCGGCAATACCGCTCTTACTGAAGCACTTTACCTTTCCGACATCTGCAGCAGCGTTTATCTGGTGCACCGCCGTGATTCATTCCGTGCCGAAAAGGCCGTCATCGACAGAATTCAGCAGAAAATAGATGAAGGCAGAATCACCCCGGTATACAACGCGGTTACAGATGAGATTCTCGGTGACGATCTCAAGGGCGTAACCGGACTCAGGGTTAAATACAGAGACGATCGCAGAGAGGAAATCAGCGTCAGCGGCATCTTTGTGGCCATCGGTCATACCCCGAACACCGGAGTTTTTGCCGGCCAGCTTGAAACCGATAACGGAACCATCATCACCGGCGTAAATCCCAAGTACAGAACCTCCGCCAGCATTTCTGGCGTGTTTGCGGCCGGCGACTGCGCGGACTCTCACTACAGGCAGGCCATCACCTCGGCCGGAACCGGCTGTCAGGCGGCTCTTGACGCGGAAAAATTCCTGCAGGAGGCAGGCTGATTTCAGGACTGAATTAAAAGGGAACGGATTTACGTCCGTTCCCTTAAGGAAAATTCCCGGATACCGGCTGTTCGTTTCAGCCCGGGCATTCGGGAATTTTTTTATTGTGTCAAAATCACCGCACGAAAAAACACTAAAATCTCACGCTTCTGCCTGCGGCGTTCATTCCGCTCAGAAAATCAAAAGGACTTTCAACCAGATACTGCGATCTGAGACAGTCGGAAATCTTCTGACGGTCGATGTTTCTGCCTATGAACACGCACTCGGCAGTGAGCCCCTTTTCCCCGCCGCAGCCTTCTACGGATACTCTGCCGTTCACGACGTCAAACCGGATCCAGTCCTGCCCTGCGGGAATAATCCCCTTGGCCCTTACGATGAATCCGAACTCACCGCGAAGAACAGATTCAAGAATCCACAGCAGAGCTCCGGGTGACGGTACGGAGCAGTTCCTCACGGTTATGCTGTCAAGCTGCAGTCCTTCACACTCACCGTCACCGCTCATCACGGTTCCGTCATGAGGATTAATCAGGCCGTTCCACCATTCATCAGAACATTCCGAATAATGTCTGTCCAGAACCTTCGCTTCAGGATTGATTTTTAAAATCTCATCCCTTATTCCCGCAAAGAGTTCAGGATCCGGATGTTCAGGCCTGGATATCACCACGGTGGAGGAATATCTGAGCTGATCGGCGCAGACATCATGAAACAGATTCATGTTCTGATAAAAGCTCTCCGCATCAACCACCGTAACCGGAGGCAGGACGGAAATTCTTTCATATTCGATTTTCTTCAGGATCCTGAGGACATTGCCTAAAGCCCCCACTCCTGACGGTTCGACTATAAGCAGATCGGGAGAAACGGTATTTTCAATGGTTATCACCGAAGCATGCAGCTCTGAGCTTTTGGTACAGCAGACGCATCCTTCACGCAGATCAATGACATCGGCCCCGGAGTCCGCACTGATTATCTGACCGTCGACATCAGTGCGGCCGAATTCATTCTCCAGAACGGCAAGCCGTTCCGTGGAACGGCTTATCAGTTTCCGGATAAACGTAGTTTTACCGGCTCCGAGGAAGCCGGAAACAACCAGAACCTTCATGGAAAATCCGCTTAATCAGGGATAACCACAGGCTTAATCAGATCCTTCGGCTTGTCACGCATCAGTTCCAGAGCCTCGGCACAGTGGTCCCAGCCGTGGAAGACGTGGGTGATTTCAGGTTTAACGTCGAGTCTGCCCGAAGCAACCAGAGAGGAGAGTTTTTCCATGCGCAGACGGCCGCCGGGCATCAGACCGGTAAGAATCTGCTTGTGGCCCATGCCGCAGCCCCATTCGGTTCTCGGAATGTTCACGAAGTCTCCGCTTCCCAGGTAGTTTACGGAACCTATGCGTCCGCCGGGCTTGAGGGATTTGATGGCGGCCTCGAAGGTACTTACGTCACCGCCGGCAATGCATACGCGATCCACGCCCTTGCCTCCGGTAAGTTCCATTACCTGATCCTCAATACTGCCGTCCTTGTATGAAATGAAATCGGTGGCGCCGTATCCCTTTGCCGCATTGATGCATACAGGTCTGGTACCTACGGCGATTATGCGGGAGGCACCTCTTAAGGAGGCTCCGGCAACGCTCATGAGACCTACCGCACCGATACCAATGACCAGCACGCTGTCACCGAACTGCACGTCGGCAAGTTCAACGGCGTGGAATCCGGTCGGAACCATGTCTGAAAGGATACAGGCTTCCTCCACGGTCATGCCGTCGGGAATGAGAGCCAGATTGCCGTCGGCATCGTTCACATGGAAGTATTCGGAGAAAACGCCGTCCTTGAAATTGGAGAACTTCCATCCCGCGAGCATACCGCCGGAATGCATGCTGTATCCGGCCTGAGCCTCGAGAGAGTTCCAGTCAGGAGTAATGGCCGGAACAAGCACCCTGTCGCCCGGCTTGAAATCCTTGACTTCAGAACCGACTTCCACAATTTCACCGCAGCCTTCATGTCCCAGAATCATGTTGTGACGGTCACCGATGGCGCCTTCATACACGGTGTGAACATCAGAGGTACAGATAGCAATGGCCAGAGGTCTTACGATGGCATCCAGAGGTCCGCATTTAGGAACCTCCTTCTCTATCCAGCCAACCTTACCGATGCCAAGCATGGCAAAACCCTTCATCATTTTTCCCATAGCACAATCTCCAGAGTATCAGTCCGTCAGCCGATACCGTCCGAAAAACCGCCGCTTCACCTTCTCCCCTGCACGGAGATTCGGTGAACGGTAACAGCCCGCGGAAACGGCACGGCGACAGACAGGAACAGTCCGCTCCCGCAGTTCTTTCCGGATAACGGGTTTACACTGCGGCAACGGTATATAAAACGATTTTGATTTTTTATGTTTTTTATCTATCCAGATATATTAAAACATACAACTAACGTGTTTTTGAACAGTAAAAGAATTCCTGATTGATAAAACCCGCCCATGGTCACAATTACCGTCAGTCCGGAAAAAACGTTCAGGAAAACAATTTCACTATTTGTGAACACTGGAAGTGAAAATTGATCTACAATATTGCAGCGCTGCGGATTCAAACGCCGCAGCACCGTGAAACACTTGAATTTTCTGAATCCGTCCCCATGTAGAAAGAGACGGAATTCATGTTTACCAACTCATGAATACAAGCCCCGAGGAGAGTCCATGTTAAATATCGTTCTGTTCCAGCCTGAAATTCCGGCAAACACCGGCAACATAATCAGATTATGTGCAAACACAGGATATCAGCTCCATATAGTGGAACCGGCAGCCTTCGTTCTTGACGACAAGAGACTGATGCGTGCAGGTCTTGACTACCATGAATTCGTAAACATCAAAAAGCACCGCAACCTTAACGAATGTCTGGAATACTTCAGGGGACACAACATTTATGCCTGTACCACCAAGGGACATGCATATCCCGACCAGTGCAGATTTCAGGAAGGAGATGTTCTGATTTTCGGAAAGGAAACCAAGGGACTTCCGGATGAATTCACCGACACTCTTGATGCCGACCACAAGGTCAGAATTCCGATGGTTCCGGGCAGCAGATGCATGAATCTGTCAAACAGCGTGGCAATTTTCATATTTGAATCATGGAGACAGCTGAAATTCAGCGGCTCTCAGCCGCAGTAATATTTCGGCATGCGGTTGAACTATTCCATTCTTTAAATATCAAAACTGCATGGTATGCCTTTGCATGATATAATCAGACGGATTTCAGAACGGATGATTTTGATGCGGGCGGTTTTACACAGAATTCCCCCGGGAAGTCTGCGCTTTAACATAACAATCAGGGATTTTTATCATACATGTTAGAAAAAACACTGAACTGGGTAGTGGAAAATCTTACGGGTCTCGGACCGTGGAATTACTTCATTGCCTTTGCCGTACTTATTCTCTGCGGTTTCGGAGTTCCGATACCGGAAGACATCACCCTTGTGGCCGGAGGTCTGGTATCAGGACTCGGGGCAACCGATATCGCCATCATGTCCCTCATATGCTTTGCGGGTGTTCTTATCGGTGACGCCACCATGTATTTCATAGGCAAGATTTTCGGATACAGAATTCAGAGATTCAAACCCATGCGCAGGATACTTACTCCTGAACGATTTGAATCTGTTCAGGAACAGTTTTCCAAATACGGCATCTGGGTGCTTTTCGCGGCCAGATTCATGCCGGGTCTCAGATCCCCTATTTTCATGGCTTCAGGCATGAGCCAGCGTGTTCCCTTCATACACTTTCTGCTTATGGACGGTTTTGCCGCCCTTATTTCAGTACCGGTATGGCTTCTTCTCGGTTACTACTGCGCAAAGAGCATTCCGGAACTCATTGACAAGGTCAAGCACGGTCAGAGCGTCATGCACATCATCATCCTTGCGATTGTAGTTATAGCCATTGTGCTGGTTACCAAGAACCATCTTGCCAAAAAGAGAAAGCAGAAGGCTGAGGCACAGGCCAAGAAAAAGGAAGCTGAAGCACCTGCCGACGGGAACGAAGAAGCAGAGCTCCAGGTACAGGATGCAGATGCCGCCAACGACAGCGCTTATGCAAACAAGGACAGGATAGATTAAATCAATGCGTCTGAAAGCCCGGGATCCCCCGGGCTTTATGTCGCTAAAAAGGAAGTTTCAGTTTTAAAAGCCTCACTGCAGGAATTAAGCTGAACTCGCAACTGGACTATACGGACGGAGAATTATGGCACTTTACAATTCAGTAGAAGAACTCATCGGCAACACCCCTCTGGTAAGATTAAACAGATTTGAAGAAAAATATCAGATCAAAGCCCACCTTTACGCCAAGCTGGAAATGTTCAATCCTGCAGGTTCAATCAAGGATCGCGCAGCCTTAAGCATGGTCAAGGACGCTCTCGACAGAGGTCTCATTAAAAAGGGAAGCACCATCATCGAACCGACCTCAGGCAACACCGGCATCGGTCTGGCTCTGGTGGCAAGACTGTACGGTCTCAGACTCATCCTTACCATGCCTGAAAGCATGAGCATGGAAAGAAGAGCCCTGCTCAAAGCCCGCGGAGCCGAACTGGTTCTCACTCCTGCCGCCGACGGCATGAAGGGAGCCGTAAGCAGGGCGGAAGAAATCCATAAATCAGTTCCCGGCAGCATCATCGTCGGACAGTTCGAAAATCCTGCCAATCCGCTTGCTCACGAAAAAACCACAGCAAAGGAACTCTGGAAGGATCTCGAGGGAAAGATTGACGCCGTGGTGGCCGGTATCGGTACCGGCGGTACCATTTCCGGCATTGCCAGAGGCCTCAAGGCCCTCAATCCGAAAATCAGAGCAGTAGGCGTTGAACCTGCCGAATCCCCTCTTATCACTCAGGGCAAGGCGGCTCCGCACAGGATTCAGGGCATCGGTGCCAACTTCATTCCGAAGTGCTACTACCCTGACGCCGTTGACGAGGTTCTGACCGTTAAGGGCGATGACGCCATCGATTTCACCGTTAAGCTCAATCAGGCTGAAGCGATTCTCGCCGGCATTTCCGCAGGCGGCAACCTTGCAGGAGCCGTGGAGCTTGCCAAGCGTCCGGAATTCGCCGGAAAGAACATCGTGGTGATTATTCCTGATACCGGTGAACATTACATCTCAACCGACATCTACGGTTAAAAGAACTCCCGATAACATTTTTTTCAGTCAAAGCCATCCTTAAGAGATGGCTTTTTCATCAAAAAAGCCGTCATACACGGCTTACTTCCGCCTAAACTGAGAGATCCTCTGCCATTTGAAAGCAAGCCTGTTTTCCGCACCGCATTTATGATTTATAGTAGGAAAAGAGGTGGTATCAGATCACTAACCGCAGACTTCGTCATCAGTCATGATTTCCAGAGAAAAATCCTGACGGCTGTGATAAAATACCGCAGTATCACAATTCATATATGTTTTATATGATTTATTTAACCGCATTCAGTTTTTTAAACGGAAATCAGGCTTAGAGATAATGAAAAGTCTTCCGTTTATCATCCGGAGGTTCGCATGACCGAAATAAACATCAGGGCCCGACAGCATACCAGCTGGAAATACATAGGATTCTACATTGCCGCGGTAATTCTGGGCGTTATTGACGGCCTGTACCCTACAGTGGCAGGTATCGGCGTAGCCAAATTCATTTCCGACATCTTTATCAGGATGTTCAGTTTTGTCAGTATTCCCATCATCGGAGTAACCATATGTCTTACCCTGGCAACCCTGGGGGCATCAGCTTCATCAAAGTCACTCTGGAAACGCACTCTGACCTACACCCTTACCACCACCGTGCTGGCGGCATCCGTCGCGGCAGTTCTTTATGCCGTTATCTCTCCGGAAAACTATATCCGTCCGGACACCGGAGATCTGACAATATCGGATGTGGGTCTTGAAGACAAGAAGGAATACATTGAATACTTCGTGAACATTTTCCCTGATAATATTCTGGCTCCTCTTGTCAACGGCAATATTCTGAGCGTACTGCTCATTGCGATTGTAACCGGCATTGCCATCCGCTACATGCGCAATGACGGTCACCGTCAGAGCGTTATCAGCGTACTCAGCGGTTTTCAGGAAATTCTGTTCATCATCATCAAGTGGATCATAACCATTCTGCCTCTGGGCATCTTCGGTTTTATTGCCGTGTGCGTGGAAAAATTCAGCTCCGGCCTGCAGCTTGGCGGACTGGCCTCATACTTTACCGTGGTAGTGGGCGCAAATCTCATTCAGGCCTTTGTGATTCTGCCTCTGTTCCTCATCATCAAGAAAATCAACCCTGTAAAGACCTTTACGGGCATGTTCAACGCCCTGACCGTGGCTTTCTTTTCCAAGTCATCCGCAGCCACCCTGCCGATTACCATGGAATGTGCCGAAAAGAACAACGGCATTAAGCCGAAGGTATCAAGATTTGTACTGCCAATCTGCACCACCATCAACATGAACGGATGTGCGGCCTTCATTCTGACAACCGTTATGTATCTCATGCAAAATGACGGCGCCCAGATAGGACCTACCATGCTCATCATGTGGGTGGGCATCGCCACCCTGGCGGCTGTCGGCAACGCCGGCGTTCCTATGGGATGCTACTTCCTTTCCGCAAGTCTGCTGTCATCCATGGGGGTACCTATTGAGCTTTTAGGTATCATCTTCCCGATTTACGCCCTGCTCGACATGATTGAAACGGCACTCAACGTCTGGTCGGACTCATGCGTGGCCACAGTAGTCAACAGGGATATTGAAAACAGGGAAAAAGCTTCCGGCGGAGAAACCTCAGCCTGAAAAACCTAACCTCTTTTCTTAAAAAACAGGAATCCGAACTTCGGATTCCTGTTCTGACATGAATATCCTGCTTCCGCCGTCAGTCTTCCGAAATTTTCAGTTTTTCCGGCGAACATCCCCCGTACTTGTATTTATTTTAACTAATCAACAGAAAAGCAACGCTTTATATATTAGAATTTTAAATTAGTGGAACTGTTTTTTGTGGAGTCCGGCAATGAAAAGAGCAACCTACATATACTGTCTGACCGCCGTATGTCTTATGTCTTTTTCCGGCAGCGCTGAAGCGTTAACCGTGCACAGCTGTGCCGATACCCTGTACGAATTCGTACAGACCTGCCGTGATGCTGAAACGGAGATCCCTGAAAGCACCCAGAGAAGCATGTACAACAAAGTCGCTGCCAACTGCTTCCCCAACGCCTTTCAGGCAAACAACGGGGCCAACGACACTCAGGCGACTTCCGACTTCAGCAGTTTTTCACAATGTTCAGACATAACAAAGAATAAGCAGAAGTTCCAGTTTGCCAGTTCCGTAAAAACCCAAATTAATATAAATCAGAATATATCCGGAGACCAGCTGTGCAGACTTGCCACGCTTGAACCGAACAAACAGGATAACATGAAAAGACTGAAATCCTTCTGCTATGCTTCGGTGAATAACAGTACGGTACGCACTCAGGCCGAGCGTGTTCACGACATTACTGATTTCTACAAAGACTTCGTAATGCAGGATCCTGATCCGGAAAAGGAACAGTTCAGAAAAGACAATCTGTCCAAAGCAAAGAAGAACTGCGGAAGCACCTTTGAGTATTTTATTGATCCGTCATCAGTTGATTCAAGCGGAACCGTACACCTGTCATCAAACAAAATCAATATTCTGAACAAATACGTTTTCGGAAACAACAGTATCAATTATTATGCAACCAACAGCAGCCCCCAGAGTCCTTCGCTGATACTTATTGCTGAAAATGATATTGTTCTCACCAGAGATACCGGCGATCCGTATCACGGAACTGCCTATTTTATGACTTCCGGCAAGGCTACCATTTCAGGAGTAGTGGACTTTACCGGTGGAATCAACTCCCGCGAGCTCAAAATGACCAATCTCTACTGCAGTGCTTATTTTGGATTAGGTATCCCATGCAGCTCTTCGGATACTTTTGAGGTTACCGGCTCCACTCAGCTGACAGCTTGTGAAGAGGTCGAGCTGGAAGATGACATCCATTTCTCCTACTACCGCGTGTATCTGGAACAGCTTTCAGGCTGCGCACCTACCGTAAGTCTTGTGGTTCAGAACTGTACCCAGGGCGGTTTCTGCGAGGTTCCGACCGAAAATGTCAGCATAAACATCAACGGCAAGGCCTATACAGCCAGCAGTGCAAACGGCTACCGCATCACCTTCGATCATGGTGATCCCGTAACCTATTCCGTAAAACCTTCAGGCGAAAACACCTACCTGTTCTGCGGAACCGACAATACCGCCCTGCTCAGTGAATCATGCAGCTTCACCACCACTGAATGCGTGGAGGGCGCTACCGAGGATCTGGAAAACTACGTCAATTCCATGAACACCTCAGCCATCTACAGCGACACCCTTTCAAGTGACGTCAAATCCGTTGACAGCATAACCCTTACCCTGAAAGGCAATACCGAAGTCACCTTAAAGGATTCGGCAAACAATACATATACCCTGTTCTCAGGCAGGGATCATGAAACCTCCTTTACCGAGGCGAAGGTAACCCTGCCGGTTGAATACGTCAAAACTACCGGCAGCATAATACCTAAATTCAAATTCATGACCACGGTGGATCGCAGCACTCTGTATACTGTCAAGTCAGAACTCAACGTAACAAAGGTAACCATCGTTGCGGGCAAGGAAAAGACATCAAAGGACGTGATTGTCAGAAACTTTAACGAAGGGGAAACACCGGATCAGTATCTGGTAGCCATCCCATACGCCATCTGCTACGATCTGAGAACCTCCCAGGCAACTGAAACCGACAGAGTGAGCACGGTTAAATACAGACCGGTATATGCCAATGCTCCGTACTACCTCAGAGGATATGCCGTCGGCTGTCCTGATTCAGGATGTTCCGGTTCGGTAACCCAGACCAGCCTTAAAAACTTGTGCAGCACTGCCGCCATCGTAAAGATTCCGAAAGCCGGCAATCAGGCAAAAAGCATAGTCTATCCGACAGAGGCCACCAAATCACTGTCTCCGCAGAAGCTCTCTGTCTGGAGCACATCACTTGCGGGCAATACCACCTCCGCATCCAAAACGGCTGACTTTACCGTTTACAGTGACGGTTCCTCAGAAACCGAGTATCTGAACATCGGCTATACCGGCAATCCTGCTCTGACCACCAGGGTTCAGCTGACGGACTCCGGATGGTACAGCCTGTCTGCCCAGCCGGCAGTGAAGCATCAGGCCACCTCTCCTATATCAACCTATTTCTACAGTCCGGTATTTACCGTAATCCCTCAGAAGCTGGCACTCGCCTCTGACAGATTTGTCATCAACGACTTCTACAGGTTCAGAGCGGCCGACGGTTTCAGCTACCGTTCATCAGATGAGGGCATGGTCAGTTTCCTGAAAAACGATGCCCATGCCTACGTAGGTACCGCCACCTGTCCTATGTACTACAACCAGAAGCTGACCATATCAGGATATCTCAACGGCTACGGCTATCAGGGCAAACTGCAGAACAATTTCACCAACGACTTCTTCAGAGTTCCGTCTGAAACCGAGCTCGGATACTCAGGAGCCGTACTCGTAATTCCGCTGGCTCAGTCCGCCACCTCATACGTTGAGGAAAGCAGCCACAATCCATGCGCCAGCACCTCATCATCGGCCTGTTCGGGATATGATGACTTTGTGGCGGGCAAAGGAATTCCTTTCTACACCACCGTTTCAGTTCCCGGAGTGAATACCGAAACCGTAAGACGCAAATCAGCGTCTGAAAAGTTTGCCTACTACAGCCGGCTGAACGCCTGTCTGGCAAACAATGACAGTTATACATTCTCTGAAGGAACTGACTGTGCCGAAACCACATTCACCTGCGGTTCCGGAAATGATTTATGCGTATCAGGAAATACGGTAACCACTGATAATACCGATATTACCGGAGCAAAACTTTCAACCGCTCATCAGGGGTACGCCTCAAAGCTCAGAACCCTTTCAGACTACACGGTTTATCTGGGCAGAATCATGACCGACCACATCGTGGGCCGTGGCACTGTCGAAAGCAGCAATACCGAAAGCAACACGCTGTATTCACCTCTGTTCATCAAGGCCTACACTGATGAAGGGTGGAAGGATGTGAACGACAGCTGTACCGTGCTGTACACTGAGGAGGAGGAACCGTATAAAGCCTCACTGGATTTCAGAGACCTTAAAGGAACCATCACCTATAAGCTCTGCGGAAAACCGCATAACAATACCGCTCCTGACTGCAGTGAAAAACACAGGACATTCAGCAGTGGCTCACTGTGGCTGCAGGCAGTGAAGACCGGCACCGGAGATGCCTACGTAAGCTATATGCTCAAAAACACCTCCGGAGGCGTTTCGGAATCACCTTTCTTCCATCTGGAACATCTTTATGATGCCAATACCTCCAAGGGCTCTTTCAAGTTCAACACCCTTGTAGGCAATAAACGCATCATCGAAAGAAAGATAAACACCGGTTCAAGATAACCCTGCCGAATCAGCATGCCGCTCCATCGTGAGCGGCATTTTTATGAAAGGCACCTGCATGCCCCGATACGTAAAAAACGCCTTTCAATTCTGCTGATCCGTTTTTCACCTAATGAAACGATTTATCAGGCCACGATCATCGGATGTTCGTGCTACAATACGCGGACGGCGGTTTCAGACCGTCGTCTGACACCAGACACCATTCCGTCATCAACAGAGGAGAACCAGCAATGTCAGATTACGGTTATAAGATTCCGGCTCTGAATGACGGAGAAGTCTTTCGTAACGAAATCGTCATCAAAAAAAGCCGTTTCATCACCAGTGCAGGACACACCAGAGGTGTTGCCGAAGCCGAAGCGTTTCTTGCCCGAATCCGTCAGGAATTTGCCGACGCCAGACATAACTGCTACGCATTCAATGCCGGCAAAGGCAACGAAACCGCCTTTATCGGCTGTTCTGACGACGGCGAACCAAAGGGAACCGCAGGCAGACCAATGCTCAACGTTCTCGTTCACTCCGGCATCGGAGAAATCTCCATAGTGGTTACCAGATATTTCGGAGGAATTCTGTTGGGAACCGGAGGGCTCGTGAGAGCATACCAGGACAGCGTAAAGGAAATTCTGACAGCCCTGCCGTTAAAGGATCCTGAAAACCTCGAGGAAATACGCTTTACCGCGGATCTTGCAAGAATGCACATTCTCGAAGAGCTTGTAAGAAAATACGGAGGCAGAGTCATCTCCAGAGATTTTTCCGGCACCTGCTGCACATATACCGTCACGGCTGATGCCGTAAAGGCGGCTTTTCTCAAAAAGGATCTGGAACGCCTTAATCAGACAGCTCAGGTCAGCTGATTTTTCAGGTGTTTCTGAATGCCATATCATCCGGAAACCTTGTATACGGGTTTTCCGGGCTTTTTTTGTTTGAATGCTTAAAATATTAGAGTACTTTTGCCCCTTCTTCAATATTTACATTCCCAACAATTCCGTGAAAAACCATTATTTTTCTATAGAACTTAATCTTATGCGGAGCGAAATACGGATACTCAATTATCCGTATAACGCCGCCTGTTAAAAATAAAAACAACCCTGAACCGGCAGTGCCGGTTCAATCCACTGAGTCTCTTTGTTTTCAACATACAGTAAGACAACTATCACATGATAAAAGTTGATTTTTAACATGAATAATCAGAATATCTTTCAGTACCGCAATAAAAAAGGCGACGCATCCGTGTCGCCTTTTCAAAATATTAAGTTAGTTACTTAACCGAAATCAGATTACTTAACTAAACAGGTTTCGAGACTCCAAACCTGATCTACGTAATCCTGGATTGAACGGTCAGAGTTGAACTTACCCATGGTGATTGAGTTAAGAATTGCAGACTTAGCCCAACCCTTCTTGTTGGCATACATCTTTTCGAGACGTGCATGAGCGTCTGAGTAAGATCTGAAGTCAGCAAGAGCGAGGTAAGTATCACCGCCTTCAAGTAAAGCACGCTTGATGCCGGCTAATTCACCAGGGAATCCTGGAGTGAAGTAGTCGCTGTCTAACCAGTCAAGAGCCTTCTTGATTTCGTGATCTCTGTTGTAGTAATCCCATGGATTGTAGCCGTTAGCCTTAACAGACTTAACTTCATCTACTGAGAGACCGAAGATAGCGTTGTTTTCTTCACCAGCTTCTTCAACGATTTCGATGTTAGCGCCGTCCATGGTACCAAGAGTAATAGCACCATTCATGGCAAGCTTCATGTTACCGGTACCGGAAGCTTCGTAACCTGCAGTAGAAATCTGCTGTGAAACATCAGCTGCAGGGATTAACTTTTCAGCTAAAGATACACGGTAGTTAGGCATGAATACAACCTTGATCTTGCCCTTGATGCGAGCATCGTTGTTAATGCGTTCGCCAACCTTGTTGATAGCGTAGATGATGTCCTTAGCCATCTTGTAGCCAGGAGCAGCCTTAGAACCGAAAATGAATACGTGTGGAGTCATTTCGAGATCTGGGTTTTCAAGTACACGACGGTATAAAGCGAGGATGTACAGTAAGTTTAACTGCTGACGCTTGTATTCGTGTAAACGCTTGATCTGAATGTCGAATAAGGCATTAGGATCAACTTCGATGCCGGTTTCAGCCTTGATTACGGTAGCAAGCTTAACCTTGTTGGCGTGCTTGATAGCCATGAACTTCTTCTGGAAGTCAGCGTTATCGGCATACTTCTTGAGATCCTTTAACTTGTCAAGCTTGGTTACCCATTCATCTGAACCTAAGGTTTCAGTGTAGAGCTTAGCAAGTTCAGGGTTACATGAAAGCATCCAGCGACGTGGAGTTACACCGTTGGTTACGTTGCAGAACTTGTCGTTCCAGATCTGAGCGTATTCAGGGAATAAGTCTTCCTTAACGAGCTTAGAGTGGATTGCGGCAACACCGTTAACCTTGTGTGAACCAACTACGCAGAGGTTGCCCATGCGAACCATGCGGGTTGAACCTTCTTCAATGAGAGAAAGCTTAGCCTTGATGAAATCATTGCCTGGGAATACGCGTTCACATTCGCCTTCGAGGAAGCGACGGTTGATTTCATAGATGATTTCGAGGTGACGTGGCAATACTCTTTCGAAGATGTATACAGGCCACTTTTCGAGAGCTTCCGGTAATAAGGTGTGGTTGGTGTATGAGAATACCTTGTAGCAGATATTCCATGCTTCTTCCCAGCCTAAACCTTCTTCATCCACGAAAATTCTCATTAATTCTGGGATTGCGATAGTTGGGTGAGTATCGTTCAGCTGAACGGCAATCTTGTTAGCGAATTCAGAGTAGTCAACCTTACCGCTTGCAAGAGTGTGAGCACGCTTGTAACGTCTTAAGATATCCTTTAATGAACATGCAGAGAAGAAGTACTGCTGAACTAAACGAAGGATCTTACCGGCTTCGGTAGAATCGTTTGGATATAAAACCTTGGAAATGGTTTCTGCTCTTGCCTTTTCAGCCTGAGCGTCAACGTAACCGCCTGCATTGAATACGTCCCAGTCGAATGATTCAGGAGCCTTTGATTCCCACAGACGTAAAATGTTTACTGTAGTACCGTTGTAACCTACTACAGGGATATCCCAAGGCACACCTTTAATCTTCTGAGCAGGGTGCCATACTTTCTTGAGAGAACCATCTTTTTCAGAGTAGATAGTTTCAACATAACCGCCTAAGGCAACTTCCTGAATTGATTCTGGACGGCAGATTTCCCATGGATTGCCGTATTCACGCCATGAATCAGGACGTTCGATCTGACGGCCGTTGTGGATTTCCTGACGGAAAAGACCGTTTTCGTAATGAATACCGTAACCTAAAGCAGGAAGGTTTAAAGTAGCGAGAGAGTCGATAAAGCAAGCAGCTAAACGACCTAAACCACCGTTACCCAGTGCCATATCAGGTTCTTCTTCGCATAAATCGGTAAGATTGATGCCGAGATCCTTTAAAGCATCTGAACATACGTTGAATAAGTGAAGGTTGTGAAGGTTGTTAGCAGTTAAACGGCCCATCAAGAATTCAGCTGAGAGGTAGTGTACAGCTCTGGTATCTTTGTTTGCGTGGGTCTGCTGAGTCTGAGTAAGACGTTCGTAAACCAGTTCGTTAACAGCTGCACAGGTAGCCTTCCACCATGACTGTTTAGTAGCCTTGTTTTCGCTGGTGCCAAGGGTAGAGTGAAGGTGATGAACAATCTTAGCCTTAAAATCTTCCTTGGTATAATTCAAAGATGCTGAATCAAATGATGATGCAGATGCAGCGTTTGCTGCCTTTTTATTTGCCATAAATTACTATTCCTATTCTACTCGAAATCAACCGAGCTCCAATTTACATCTATAAGATATAAGAAATCACGACCATATCGTATAAATATAACCACGATATGTATGTTAGCTAATGAATGATTAGCATTTTTTGATCTAAATCAATTTTAGTATAAATATGTGGATTATGTATCAAAATTTTTAAAAAGAAAATGTTTTCAAACTCATTTTTTCCATTCGCAATTTTCAAACTTTTTTAACAATTAAAATAATGTGATTTACATCACATTTTTAATTTACCCCGCCCGATCAACCGAATCAGACCATAATATTTCACTTCTTCCGTCGTGATCCGAACCGTCATAACGGCTCAGAATGAGGTCATTATAGTATCCTCATTAATGAGCGGTATCGTATTGTGCGCAAAAGTGACACTCAGTGTACAATTCCGGGATCGCAAATTCAGAAACGGTTCACTCTTCCTTATTATTGATGATTTCTAAAAAAAAAGACGCAGTTCAGACTGATGAACCGCGTCTTATCCTGTTTAACCGGCGGAATGTCCGCCCTTTCTAAAATTATACGCCTGCTTTTGCAAGAGCAGCTGAAACGATTTCCTGAGCTTCCTTCTGGATCTGCTTTAAGTGTTCTTCACTCTTGAAGCTTTCCATGTAGATCTTGTAGATTGATTCAGTACCGCTTGGTCTGGCAGCAAACCAGCCGTTTTCGGTTACAACCTTTAAGCCGCCGATGGCTGCACCGTTGCCTGGAGCTGCAGTCAGCTTGGCAATGATTGGTTCACCTGCGAGAGTTGAAGCTTCAACCAGAGCAGGATCAAGCTTTGAAAGCACTGCCTTCTGCTGAGTATTGGCAGGAGCGTCAACACGGTTGTAGATAGGATCGCCGTACTTGGCCTTGATTTCGTTGTAGAGGGTCTGAGGATCCTTACCGGTTACGGCAAGAATTTCAGCAGCCAGGAGACACATGATGATACCGTCCTTGTCGGTAGTCCATACCTTGCCGTTCTTACGGAGGAATGATGCGCCTGCAGATTCTTCACCGCCGAAACCGTAGGTACCGGTATAAAGACCGTCCACGAACCACTTGAATCCTACCGGAACTTCCTTAAGATCGCGACCGATGCCCTTAACAACTCTGTCGATGATTGAAGAAGAAACCAAAGTCTTGCCTACAGCGGCATCTTTGCTCCAGCCTTCACGGTGAGTGAAGAGGTACTGGATGGCTACGGCGAGGTAGTGGTTAGGATTCATCAGACCGCTCTTGCATACGATACCGTGTCTGTCGTAGTCAGGGTCATTGGCAACGGCGATGTCGAAACGATCCTTGTGGCTGATTAAGCTTGCCATTGCGTACGGGCTTGAGCAGTCCATACGAATCTTGCCGTCACGGTCAAGAGTCATGAAGCTGAAAGTAGGATCAACCTTATAGTTTACGACTTCGATATTGAGACCGTAGGTCTTTGCGATAACGTCCCAGTAATAAACGCCTGAACCGCCTAACGGATCAACACCGATCTTGATACCGGCCTTCTTGATGGCTTCGATATCGATAATGTTGATGAGATCGTCAACATACGGCTGTCTCATGTCAACCTGCTGAACGTTGTCCAGGGTAAGAGCCTTCTGGAAGTCAACTCTCTTTACTTCCTTAAGACCGTTTTCCAGAATTTCGTTGGCGCGGTTTTCAACCCACTTGGTAATGGTGGTGTCGGCAGGACCGCCGTTGGTAGGGTTGTACTTGAAACCGCCGTCGGTTGGAGGATTGTGTGAAGGAGTGATTACGATACCGTCTGCGAGATCAGAGGTTCTGCCTTCATTATAGGTAAGGATGCTGTGAGAAACTACAGGAGTCGGAGTATATCCGAAGTCCTTTTCAAGTCTTACCTGACAGCCGTTTGCTGCCAGAACTTCAACTGCGGTGATAAGAGCAGCTTCAGATAAAGCATGGGTATCCATACCTACGAAAATAGGACCGGTCACGCCTTCCCTGTTACGGTATTCAACAATAGCCTGGCTGATTGCAAGGATATGTGATTCAGTAAAAGCAGAAGTTAAAGAACTGCCACGGTGACCTGAAGTACCGAAAGCTACTCTCTGTTCAGGCTTGCTCATGTCAGGCTTGTTAGCATAGTATGATGCCATTAAACGAGGGATGTTAGTAAGATCTTCCAGTCTGGCTGGTTTACCGGCGTTTGGATTCAGTGCCATATCAAATCCTTAAATAAAAATTTCAGAACTTATATAAACTTATATATAAAATACTATCCGGCAGTTACCTTAAAATGCGAAATATCGGAAACAAACGCAAAATATGTTCTTTATCTGCTCCGGATTACGCCATTATATGATTAAAAAATATCAATATAATTAAACATTTACTGCCGAAACCTTAACTTATGCCGTGAAAATATTTTCACCTCGCTAAATTAAAGTCACTCTATAATCGTGCAATATATCACATTTTAGGCGAAATATAAAAATTTTATTTCCCGGGATCGTAAAAAACATCTCTTTTATGCCTCTTATTTTTTCCGGAACCCCCCCGCGGTACGCTTAACCGTCATAATCAGGCATGATTCCTTCAGTGCATGCTCCGTCATTTTACGGAGCATGATTGAAAACATCTCCGCAGCACTCCGGCAGGACAATAAAAAAGAAGATCATGCCTCTGCATGATCTTCTTTTTTAATGTTTTCTCCAAAGCCTTCCGCTGTCAGCTCACCTGAACTGATTCCGGCAGAACCTGATGTCTGTTATTCATCACCTTTGGCTTTGTTTTCCCAGTAGTTCTGTTCACGGGCATGCGCTTCTTCACGTTCAGCGGAAAGCTTTACCGGCGCCCCCTCGTCTTCCGTAATGAAGTCTCCGGCCGCCTTCGGATAAAGTCTGGCCGCACATTCCTCAAAACAGATCTGCGCCCCTACTCCCACATGATCGGTAAGAACCAGCATGTCTTCCTCTATGGCATCGTCAGACTCGGCGGCATTGGGTTCAGCCACGTCCATTCGGCTGATGTCAACAAGATCATGGATAAACTCGTTAAGATCCTTGCTCAGATGGTTCAGCTGCTTCTGGGTTACGGAGAGTCCCGGCATGAAAGTGCATGCCAGATCCCTTATGTATGCCATTCTGTTTTCAATCTTTTCGTCATCATCCGGAACCAGAACATGGAAGCCTTCACCGCCAAGAAGCTCTTCAAGAGTCTCGGATGCCAGGGTATTTAAAGAGTTGAACAGACTGCCGTCAATTGACATGTCACTGAACACGAACTGTTCCAGAACCTTTTTGAAATTTCCGCTTTTAGAAGTGTTCTTAAGATTTCCGCCGCCGCAGATGAATCCTAAAATAAAGCCGTAAACCTCTGCAGGGCTGACCGGATGACCTGATTTATCAAGATCATTCTTCAAAGCCACATAATCATACTTGGCTGTCATGCCGTAGCTTCCTCCATATAGACAACAATACCTGTAAAACCGCACCGGAATATCCGCCGAAAAAAAACATTCCTGCAGTCCGCAGGCTGCCGGGACTTTCCGATACCGTCTTTAATCAGAAAAACACCGGGTATCTTATCACAATTTGACATTATCCTGAGTTTTTTCGTGACCTGCAGAGGAAAGATTTCCGGAAATCGACACCGTCACGGAGCCTGACAGAGAAAATCAGGAAACCTTCCGCCTCACGGGAAAGTCAGAGCCGGTCCATTCTCCTGACAGTCATTCAAAGGAACACGTCAGATAATTCAGGTTCCTGAAACTTCTTAAAGAAAACCTGCCGTCCTCCGCCTAATTAATCAGAAACTGTTTAAAATGATTTTTCTAAATTATTGCGAATCATCTCACAAAAAAGTATAATGACGATGTCGCGTAAACCGCAGGATCTTTAACCAAACAATAGAGTCAGATACATATGCATCCAATGTTGAACATTGCAGTTCGTGCTGCACGTGCCGCAGGTAACGTTATATCATTAAACTTTGAAGATCATCAGAACGTTTCAGCTGAAGAAAAGAACAAGAACGATCTGGTAACCAATATTGACCGCGAATGCGAAAAGGTTATTAAGGAAGTTTTATTAAAGAGCTACCCAAAACACTGCGTTAAGGGTGAAGAATTCGGCACCGAAGGCAACCCTGAATCAGATCACGTTTGGATCATTGACCCTATTGACGGTACCACCAACTTTGTAAAGGGTATTCCTCATGTTGCAGTATCAATCGGTCTGCGCATCAAGGACGTTACCACAGTTGCCGTGGTTTTTGATCCAATCAGAAATGAATTGTTCACCGCTTCAAAAGGCGACGGCGCACAGCTCAACGGCCGCCGTATCCGTACCGCTCAGGCAAAGACCCTTGACGGTACCATCATTGCAACCTCATTCCCTCACCGCAACCGCAACTATCTGGTTTCATACAAGCAGATGCTGTCAAACGTATTCAACAAGTGTGCCGACATCAGAAGAGCCGGTACCGCCAGCCTTGACCTTGCCTATGTGGCAGCCGGTCGTCTTGACGGTTACTTTGAATTATGTCTGAAGCCTTGGGACTTCTGCGCAGGCGAACTTATCTGCCGTGAAGCTGGTGCCATTGTTACCGATTTCTGCGGCGGCGAAAACATCTACAACTCAGGCAACATTGTCTGCGGTAATCCGCGCATCGTTCAGGCTCTTCTCAAGGAAATCATGCCTGTAGCCGAAAAGCAGAACATCAAGTAACATACAATCGGATTATATAAAACATATACAGAGTCTAATGATTTATTCATACTGTATATAAAACTAATTATTCGATATTTTTTATACAAAAGTTCGGTATCTGTAATGCCGAACTTTTTGTTTGTCTTTTTTGAACT
Source organism: Ruminobacter amylophilus (assembly GCF_900115655.1). Lineage (GTDB taxonomy): Bacteria > Pseudomonadota > Gammaproteobacteria > Enterobacterales > Succinivibrionaceae > Ruminobacter > Ruminobacter amylophilus. The sequence continues at coordinate 98,943 of NZ_FOXF01000004.1, forward strand.
TTGTCAAATTTCTGCCAAAAAATTCCTGCCGTTTGTGAACAGTTATCCATATTTCTGTCTTTTTCAAATCCCCCTGCAAACGTTACCACACAATAAACAGACCGATACAGCTGTTAAATTTTATGCGTTTCATTGTAAATCCCGTGTGAAGACGAAAAGTTAAAATGTGATCGCCTTAAAATTCCTGAAAACGTTTTATGTTATCATTCTCCATACAATAATTATAAAAAAACATTAAAAACACTTAATATAAAAAGTGAAGAAATCAACATAAAAACAAAACATAAGGAATGTCAACATTCCATGCATGAAAAATAATTACCCAATTCAGAAGGAAAATGGATAATGAACTTTAAAAATTCTAACAAGCTTAAAATGCTGGCCCTTGCCATTTCAACCATGGTAACCGCCATGTCAGCCTCCGGTGCCAATGCCGAGTCCTACGAACAGGAAATGGTTATCGTTCACCCGTTCCAGTGGACCTACAACAACATTGCCAGGGAATGTACTGAATATCTCGGGCCGGGCGGTTTTGACGGGGTGCAGATTTCCCAGCCTGCAGAACACATAAACCGCAACGACGTGTGGTGGGCAATCTATCAGCCGGTCAACTTTTACAACTACACCACCATGGAAGGTAATGAATCCGAGCTCAGAGCCATGATCAAGGCCTGTAACGATGCCGGAGTAAAGGTTTTTGCCGACGCTGTTCTCAACCAGAGAGGCGGCGGTTCAGGCACCGGTATCGGCGGCAGCTACTACACGGAATACAGCTATGCCGACGGCTTTGATTCAAGCGACTTCCATACCGGATGTGCCATTACCACCTACGCCGACGCCGGACAGGTACGTTACTGTGCTCTCAACGGCCTTCCTGACCACGCTACCGACAGGGATTCAACCCAGACCAAAATCGCCTACTACCTGGCTAATCTGATGAATATGGGAATCAACGGTTTCCGCATCGATGCCGCCAAGCACATGGGATACACCGACATTGAGTCCATACTTGCCAAGACTGCCAATATCACCGGCAAGCGCCCTCCTGCATACCTTGAGGTTATAGGAGCAGACGGCGAAGCAGCGGACATTCAGCCTGAGAAATACACCTATATAAACAATGCCGTGGTAACCGACTTCGATTACGTAAGACAGATTGCCTCCGCTTTCGGTGACGGCAATTACGGCGAAGCGCTCAGTCTGTCCACCTATCTCGGAAGCAATGCCGAAGTATTCGTAAACAATCACGACAATGAAGCCGGCCGATGTTCTGCGGGAACCTGCTCCATGGGCACTCAGAACAACGTGAACTACCATCTGGCACAGTCATGGATGTCCGTATGGCCTGTAGGTACAGTAAGACAGGTTTATTCCGGTTACTCCTTCACCTATCACGACCAGGGCGGTCCTTTAAGCGCCGCACGCTGTGAAGGCGGCTGGCTGTGTCAGCACCGTGTACCGTACGTGCTCAATGCTCCTAGATTTGCCAGAGCCACCAGAGGCGAAGCCGTAACCTCACAGGGTTATGATGACGGCGTACTCTGGTTCAACCGCGGTGCCAGGGGCTTCTACGCCATGAACACCTCATCTTCTTCCGTAACCCGTACCTTCAACGTCTCAATGTCTGACGGTACCTACTGTGATATTCTCGGAACCTACGATCCTAAGAACACACCTTGCGGATCCGACGTTTCCGTAACCTCAGGCACCGTTACCCTGACCATTCCGGCAAAGTCCGCCATGGCCATCTGCAGCGACGAACAGTGGTGCGGCAAGGTTCCTGATCCGTGCGATTCCAACCCTACCGGCACCGAATGCCTCTGCAAGAATGAAACCACTGACGTTAACGGCTACTGTCTATCCTACTGTCAGGCAAATTCATCAGATGAATACTGCTACTGTCAGCTGAATCCTGATGCTTCCGAATGTCTCAGCGGCACTCAGAACACCAGAATAAATCTCTGCTATGCCGGCACCTCTAACTCATGGGTTCTTGAAAAGATGAAGTATGACGTCAGAACCGGTTACTGGAACCTCAACGTAAGCCTTGACGGTTCAGCAAACCAGCGCTTCAAGGTTGCCGAACACTGCTCATGGGGCGGTACCGTATACGGTTCATCAGGCAATCAGGGACAGCTTGCCGTAAATACCTCAACCACCGGTGACGAATATACCTCACTTACCGGAAACTATGCTCTGAGAATCAGGGATTCAGACATGACCTATGTTATGGACAAGCTGGACAATACCGCACCTGTAGCTGCCTTCACCTACGAAGCTGACAAGCTTTCAGTATCCCTGACCGATGCTTCAACCGATGCGGAAAATGATGCTCTGACCTACTACTGGAATTTCGGCAACGGCACCTCATCAACTGAAAAGAATCCTTCAGTAACCTACGATGAAGCCGGTACCTATGTAATCGCTCTTACCGTAACCGACGCCAGGGGCGCTGCAAGCCGCACCGTATCACAGTCAGTTACCGTTAGCGACAGAACCGTAATCGACCAGACCAGGGGAAGTCTCTGCTATGCAGGTACCTCAAACAGCTGGACATTTGACCAGATGACCTACAACGAATCAACCGGCTACTGGACAGTCACCGTAAATCTTGACGGTTCAGCCAGCCAGAGATTCAAGGTTGTGGACGGCTGTTCATGGAGCGGAAGCACCATTTACGGTTCATCAGGAGTTGCCGGACAGCTCACCGTAAACACTTCCACCTCAGGTGACGAATATACTTCTCTCTCAGGTATCTATACCTTAAAGGTAAAGGATGCTGACATGAGCTACTCATTCGAAAACGTACAGTAACAGGAGGTTATAAAAGTTTTCCGGTCAAACCACCTGACCGGAAAACATCGGACACTGATTATCTTTTATCGGAAAAATCAGTGTTCTGAACATAAGTATCCGGATATGCCGAATCACCGGCATTTATTCTTCAGTTCAGGTCATTCCGAATAATCTGGAATTCTCATAAAATCCCGTCCGCGACAGTCTTTTCATGCGGTTTTCCGTAATCAGCGTTCACTGATTCTTAAGACTTTAATAACTTTTAACGGAAGTTTTCAGGTTGAATTCCGGCTGTTGTCCGTTCCCGCAGAATCCCGCAGAAACTGAAAGCTCATAATATGGAAAAAGCGGGCAGCCGCCCGCTTTCTCCCTGCATAAACAGCATCACTTACCGGAATTCTCAGCAAAATCCTCAGGATAACGCTTATTGTCTGAAGTCCTGTCCCGTTCTTTCAGATAGCTGATTTTTTTCTGAATATACTGCTCATAACCGCGGTCGTTGGGCACGTACCATTCCATGTGTCTTATTTCAGGAGGAAGGAAACACTCCCCGGCGGCATATGCTCCCGGTTCGTCATGCGCATACCGGTATCCCTGATGATATCCGAGATTTTCCATAAGTTTGGTCGGAGCATTTCTCAGATAAATCGGAACATCGTAATCAGGATTTTCCTTCACGAATTTCAGCACGCTGTTCCATGCGGTATACAGAGCATTGCTTTTCGGAGCCACCGCACAGTACACGGCAGCTTCGGCTATGGCCCTTTCACCTTCGGCCCTGCCCACTCTTTCGTAGCAGTCCCAGGCGGCAAGAACTATGCCCATGGCGTGAGGATCCGCACTGCCGATGTCCTCTGAAGCAATTGCCACCAGTCGTCTGGCCACATACAGAGGGTCTCCGCCGCCTGCCACGATTCTGGCAAACCAGTAAAGTGCGGCCTGCGGGCTTGAACCTCTTACCGATTTATGAAAGGCACTGATTAAATCGTAGTAGTCATCACCTTTCTTATCATATCTTGAAATCTTCTCACTGCCGATTGAAGAGAGAATCCTCATGGTTATGACCTTCTGATTCTCCTTGTCAGGAACTGCCGAACCGGCGGCAATTTCAAGAATGTTGAGAGCACGTCTCGCGTCACCGCCGGACATTACGGCAATGGCATCCAGTGCCCCCTGCTCAAAAACCACGTTGTCGTTCTTAAGTCCTGCCGGACTTAAAACCGCCCTCATGATAATCTTTTCGATATCGCCTTTGGAAAGAGACCTGAGCACGTAAACCCTGGCTCTTGAAAGAATGGCGCTGTTAAGCTCAAAGGACGGATTTTCAGTTGTGGCGCCGATAAAGATAATCGTGCCGTTCTCGATGTACGGCAGGAAGGCGTCCTGCTGTGATTTATTGAAACGGTGCACCTCATCCACAAACAGAACGGTTCTGTAGCCGTTGGAAAGATTATGCTCAGCCTTTTCAATGGCGGCACGAATCTCCTTCACGCCGGAGGTTACCGCACTCAGACGTTCCACCCTGGCGTTGACAGCCCCCGCGAATATTTCCGCAAGCGTGGTTTTACCGACACCCGGAGGTCCCCACAGAATCATGGATGAACAGCGGCCGGCGGCCAGATCTCTTCTGAGAATGCTGTCAGCTCCAAGAATATCATCCTGTCCTATGAAATCCTCAATGGTACGGGGACGCATTCTGGCGGCCAGCGGTTCATGTTCTTCCCTGAATCTGCTGCCCTTTGCTCTGGCGTCCTCTTCAAAGAGATCACTTTGACCGTTGATCATCTACGGTTACTCCTTCCGGAATGGCGTATTTGAAATCAGACGGCGTAAGTTCGGAATCCTTAATCGGAGTGAAATTGTAGATACTGTATTTACCGTCGTTTTCCACGAATCTCAGTTCCTTAAGCCCGTTGTCCTGCCCGAAGCTCAGAGACATTGATTTCACGTTTGCATTCTGATTCTTCGGCATCACGGTGAAGCTGTCCATTGATCCGCGGGTCACACTGTATTCATTCCAGAGTGATTCATCGTCTGAAATGACCAGCATCAGAGGAGATCTGTCAAGCTGCTGACGGAAACTGTAGATGGTTACCTGTTCCAGCATTTCGTCATAGCTGTAAACATCGCTGCCGTCCGCCACAATGGTGCTTGCATCCGGTTCCACGGTATCCATTCTGAAATAATTAGGTCTCAGGAGAAAAAGCTGGCCGCTCTGTTCCTGCAGCACCCTGTTGTCGGCAGAAAAAACGGTCTGCGCAAAGTTGACGCTTAATGATTTTTTCTCAAAAATCATCTTATGAAGAACTTCTCTGTCACCTGCGACAGCTTCTGAAGTCAGCCCCAGTACCAGAGCCGCACCCAGAATATATTTTAAGTGTTTAACCATATTCATCAATCCTGATTTACAGATGCCAATATGATAAAAATTTTTTGAGCCCGTTGCAATTGTTTTAACAGCAGGTTCAGACGAAGACGAAACAACCGCACGCAGTGATATAGACCGCTTGTCCATGCCGAAAGTTCACCATATACATGCATCCATGCATGTATATCCGCCATCTGTTCATATTAAACCGCGCCGCCGTACAGGACGAAGACGGTTAAGATCCATGCATGTTTCCTCTCCTGCAAAAAAGCCCCGCAACTGCGGGGCTCTGTATGATATATCGGATAATCGTTTACGGTCCGTTAGAAATCAACAAGGATTTCTCTGATACCGGTCTTGCCTATAGGTGCGGAAATAATGCCGTTTTCCTCCAGTCTGTCGGCGATGCGGCTGGCACGGTTGTAACCTATGGCGAAATGACGCTGAATAACCGATACGCTGAAGTTCTTGTTGGCTCTCTTGAGTTCACCGCAGAATTCAACGACACTGTCATACATGGCATTATCGCTTGCTGATGAAGAAGATGAAGCGGAACCGACGGAACCGGCGGCACCGGACATGTCTTCTTCCTCGCCGTAGCTGCTGATCATGTCGACATACTCAGGCTTGCCGCGCGCACGCCATGCATCGGCAAACGCGTTTACCTCCTCATCGGAGATGAAGGCGCCGTGAGCACGCTTGGTAACGTTGGTACCGTCATTGAACTTAATCAGCATGTCACCGCGGCCGAGAAGTGATTCAGCACCGATTTCATCAATGATGATGCGTGATTCCATTGATGACTTAACCTTGAAGGAAATCTGGCTTGGGAAGTTACTCTTGATGATACCGGTAATAACTTCCTTTCTAGGAGACTGTGTGGCAAGGATAAGATGGATACCGCAGGCTCTCGCCTTCTGAGCCAGACGGGCAACCAGACTTTCAAGCTCACCTCTCTGCTTTGCCTTCTGCATAATCAGGTCGGCGAATTCATCGATAACGATGAGGATGTAAGGAAGAGGCTTAAGTGCCGGAGCTTCCATGTCCATGCTGTCTGAAGGCTTCCAGGTAGGGTCCTTCAGAACCACGCCCCTGGCGATGTTGCTGCGGATGATTTCATTGTAGTTGTCAATGGCGCGCACACCGATTCTTTCAAGAAGCATGTAACGGTGATCCATTTCGTCACAGGCCCACTTCAGCACGCCCATAACCTTGGACATGTCGGTAATGATAGGAGTGAGCAGATGCGGAATGTCACGGTATACGGAAAATTCCAGAATCTTAGGGTCAACCATGATAAGTCTGAGCTTATCCGGGGTAAGCTTCATCAGCAGGGAAACCAGCATGGTGTTGATACCTACTGACTTACCTGAACCTGTTGTACCCGCAACCAGAAGATGCGGAGCCTTGGTCAGATCGTAAAGCACAGGATTGCCTTCAACGTCCTTGCCGAGACATACGGTAAGATTACCCTTGGCGTTTCTGAACACTTCTGATTCAAGAAGTTCTCTCATGTTTACGGTGTGACGATCGCTGTTCGGAATTTCAATACCCACATAAGCGGTTCCGGGAATGGTAGGAATCACGCGGGCGGACGGGACCAGCAGACTTCTGGCGAGATCCTGACTCACACGCTGAATCTTGTTGAGCGGGGTAGTGCCCAGGTCAATGAAGAAGCGGGTTACTACCGGACCGGTCTTGTAAAGCTTTACTCTCTTGCTCTGACCGTACTGGTCCACTACTGTTTCTTCAGCCACGTGAGCTTCAATGCGATACTGTTCAAAAGCGTTGTCCAGTCTGGTAATCATAGCCTGAATATCTGCTTCCCTGGTGGCCTTCTGAGCGGTAGGAGCCTTGAAAATCGCCGTGCTTGGGAAAGTTGAAAGCTCTTCGCCGCTGTCATATTCATAATGACCTGACTTATATCTGATGGCATCAGGAAGATCGTCATGGCTTACGAATCTGGCGCCGTCACCGTTTCTTTCGGTATCCCTGTTCTGCGGAGCGGCTGCAGGTGCTGAAGACGCGCCGTAATTCTCACCGGCGTTCGGCTTGTTCACGATGGTAAAGCCGGCAGGAATCGGTTCAAGACCTTCAGGGCTGTGCTGAATGGTTGCAAAATCAATTACGTTGCCTGAAGCGGCTTCCCTGTCGTTAAAGCTGGTGGCATACGGAGATATGCCGTTTTCACCGACTGCTCTCAGAAATTCTTCAGTTCTGGAATCTGCATCGTCACCGCGGCTGCCGCCGAATGCGGCTCTTTCCTCGTCTGCATAAGGATTGTAGCCTGAGGATGCTTCATGTACCGCTTCTCCGAGTGAGCGGCCGGCATGTTCACCGTCAAAACCGCTGAAATGAGGTTCAACACGTTCAAAACCTGATTTTTCAGGCTGCGGACGGGAGGTGATTTCAGGATGTCTTTCAGCGGCCTCGTCATTCTTGATGACAAAGCTGCCGGCACCGTCAGGATTGAGATTGGTTAAAGAGGCATCCCTGTCGGTTGAGGCTTCAAGATTCACGTCAGCGGCACTGAGATTTGCCGGAGCCTCTTCATTAACGATTCCGGCTGTTTTTTCCGGAGCGGTGTCAGCGGCGTTTTCCTGACCGTGAGGAGGAAGAACGTAGGAGCTGGCATATTTTACCGGTTCGCCGAGAGTGGTAGGCTCGCCCTGTGCGGTTCTGAGCACGCCGTCGGCAGGAGGAGTCACCCTTTCCGGAGTCTTGATTGGTGAAGGTCCCGGAGCAGCATAGGATGAGAACCTGCCGGTACCGGTCTGAACCTGAGGTTCAGGAGCAGGAGCTGAAGGAGGCAGTGATGCTGATTTGAAATCGGCAGGCACGTCACCGGCCATGCTTCTTGCCACTTCAGGAATTACTGAAGCGGAAGCGGCCGCAGCCATTTCAGGATGAGAGGCGGCAAAGGTTGCCCCGCCGCAGTCTTCGGCAGTAGATGATGAAACCCCGTTTCCTGAAGAAACCAGACCGTCTACGGCTGAAAGATCCAGAGTAGGTTCGATTCTGTCACCGTCATTCAGCGGCTGAGCCTTTGCCTGGGCAGGAGCCTGACGCTGGATGTCAGGATTGGCGGAGCCGAGTCCCGGAATTGACAGATCATCACTCCTCGGTGCGATGTTAGGCTTAGAGAAGTCCACCAGATCATCGGGAACGGTGATGCCGTCATCTGCCGGTGCGGCCGTATCCGCCGCAGGTGCCTGCTCAGTTACGACTGCAGGATCAGGAGTCTTTTCGAGGGGCTCAGACTGAGCCATAAGCTCTTTAGGAACCTCGATACTGACCTTTCCTGAATCCTCATCAACCAGATTAAAGGAGATATTGCCGTCGTAGTTTTCCTCATCCTCGTCGGAATATAAACCGTCGGCACTGCCTGAACGACCGTTGCCGCCTCCTCTGAAGAGCTCTCCGAGGTAGGCCATGCTGTTGCGAAAATCAAATACGGCCAGCACAATGGCTCCCACGGCACCGCAGATGGCTGACAGAGACCAGCCGGTGGCACAGATTATACCGATGATAAGGAGCACTATGTACATGAGAATGGCACCGTTATAGCCCATCATGGCATAAAGCTGATCGAAGCAGATTACGCCCAGCTGCCCTCCCCCTGCAAAATCGTCACCTTCCAGAAAAGATACCTTGGTGGCAAGTGAACACAGGGAAACAATCACCAGATTGAGTCCGAGAATACGCACTCCGGCAATGCCGAAGTTGTATCTGAGAATGCTCTGCCCTCTGGCAAGCAGAATATTGCCTACGTAAAGCATGAGGAACGGCAGAATATAGGCACATTTGCCGAACCACTGGAACATGGTTTCGGAAACCCTGGCTCCGAAATAGCCCATGGCATTACTGATGCGGGTATGGTTGGCGATATCCGGACTCCAGTTGTTGTCGTCGGGATTATGGCTGAGCAGCGCACACAGTAAAAGAATAAATAAAAACAGAAGGAGTATAAAGATAATTTCCTTTAATATACCTTTGGACAAGGTATCTGGATTATTACCGCTAGAAAACAAAATACACCACCTTTAAATCTGAATTCTTATAAGAAATATCAGAAACACAACATGCAATATATCAGTAAAAAACATTAAACCACGGTAATTATAAATGAATAAACGATATATAACAATTTTGAATATATAATTCGATTGAATTTAAGACTGACTTTTCAGATCAGGCCGGAACACCGGCCTGATTTTTAAGATTCATGTCACAAAATCAAGAGACTGAACATAAAATAAACAGCACAAAATTGCCGAAAAAGAGCATAAAAAACAAAAATGCCTGAAAGAATCAGAGGATTTCCTTCAGGCATCATGACAGGAAGCGGTTATTCAATGCTGTCGAGAACCACCGAAGACTGAATTTCGGCTATCCCCGGCTGGGCGGAGAGTTCCGAGCGCAGAAATCCGCTGTATTCATCCACGTCCCCTACCCTGACCTTCAGAACGCAGTCAAAGGCTCCGGTGATGAACATGCATCCGAAAATCCGCGAATTACCGTTCACAAAACTTCTGAAGGATTCCACGGCTCCCGGAACACGCCTGTCGAATTTAACCATCACCAGAAAAAGAACCGACTGTCCCAGAAGACTGTAGTTGAGTTTGGCAGTGTAGCCCGTAATGTATCCGGAATTCTCCAGGGAACGGACACGCTCAAGACAGGGGGTCGGACTCAGACCTATCTTTTTGGAAAGATCAACATTGGAAATGCGGCCGTTGTTCCGCAGTTCACTGAGTATTTTCAGATCCGTTTCATCCGGCGCCTTGACATGCCTGCCGCCGCGTCCGAAATCAAGTCCCCTGACTGAATCCATGTTTTTGTCCATATGCCACCTGCCTGCCGCGGCAAAGTCCCCGGGGATCCGCCGCGGCTGTTACACTCCACTACACTTCTTCCGCCTCTTCCTCTTCGGCTTTCTCTTCTACCGGAGCCTTCTTTTCGGAAACCAGCACCAGTATGGTGTGACTTGCCACATAGTAGAAATGACCTATGCGCTCCATCTGCTTCGGATCATTCCGGAAATCATCAGGAGACGGCAGAGAGGTATCCACTATTCTGAGCCACTTGAGGTTGTGGTTGCTCGGCACGTTAGGAATCTTGATGTGCAGACCTTCCCAGTAGGAGTTAATGAACATGTAGTAATATGAATCGGATGATTCTGAATATACGCACATGCCGATGGAATGAGAGGTCGGAGACCAGTCCGGCTGGTAAGGTTCAACACCGTGCCAGGTCACCTGGTTCTTTTCAATGGCCTCGGCAAGATTTCTGATGGACAGCTTGTCCTTGTCCATGCTGCTGCCGCGGTTTACGCGGTTGGCAATCAGCTTGCGGGTAAACTGGAACATCTCTTCGGCACGCTTGGATCGGTTCCAGTTGAGATAGCTTATCTCGTTGTCCTGACAGTAGGCATTGTTGTTGCCCAGCTGGGTTCTCAGCACCTCATCCCCCATCAGAATCATCGGTGTGCCCATGGCATACATGGTAAGCAGCATCATGTTCTTTACCTGACGCATGCGCAGAGCCGTGATTTCCTTATCATCGGTTTCGCCTTCAACACCGTAGTTTGAGCTGAAGTTGCAGTTGTTGCCGTCATTGTTGTGCTCACCGTTGGCTTCATTGTGCTTCTGGTTGTAGCATACCAGATCCCAGAGGGTGAAGCCGTCATGACAGGTGATGAAGTTGATGCTCTTCTGCGGGTCGTCATCAATGTTGCGGTAGATGTCCGGACTGCCGAGGAGACGGTTAACCAGACGGTGAATCATGTTTTCATCACCGCGGATGAAGCATCTCACGTCATCGCGGAACTGACCGTTCCATTCACGCCACTTCTTGCCGGCCATTCTGCCCACCTGATAAAGTCCGCCCGCATCCCACGGTTCGGCGATAAGCTTGATTTTGGCAAGACGCGGATCCGTCGCGATGAACAGTGTGGTCGGAGGATCGTTTAACGGCTCGCCCGAGGTGGCGCGTGACAGAATAGAGGCCAGATCGAATCTGAAGCCGTCAACATGCATTTCCTCGGTCCAGAAATGCAGACTGTCCAGAATCATTCTCTTAACCATCGGATGGCTGGAATTGAGCGTATTGCCGCAGCCGCTGTAGTTCTTGTAGCGCTGACCTTCGTCAAGAATGTAGTAGGCGTTGTTGTCCAGTCCCTTGAATGAATAGATGGGACCTGTATCTCCGCCTTCCGAGGTATGGTTGTACACCACGTCAAGAATAACCTCTATTCCCGCCTTGTGCAGCGCCTTCACCATGTCTCTGAACTCATCCAGGGGACCGTACACGTCCCTGCGTGATGAATACTCTCCGTGAATGGCGAAAAAGCCCATCGGACTGTAGCCCCAGTAGTTGTTCTTTCCCGGAGAGGCGTCGAATCTGTCAAACTGGAAAACCGGCAGAAGCTCGACCGCGTTGACTCCGAGTTCCTTGAGATAAGGAATCTTTTCGATAACGCCCCTGTAGGTTCCGCGGATTTTATCCGGAAGTCCCGAACTTCTGTCCTTGGTGAAACCCGCCACGTGCATTTCATAGATTACGCTGGAGGTCTGCTCGGTATTGAGACTCTCGTCGTTGTTCCAGTTGTACCTGTTCATGTCCACAACCACGTTTTTGGCACAGAACATCACGTTTGAACCGACAAACTGGTTGAAGGTACGGTTGTAGTTGTCAGGAAAGACTATGCGCTTTCCGTATGGGTCAAGAAGAACCTTCTGAGGGTCAAACAGCATGCCCGGACGGTTGTGCAGAACCTCCTTGACACGCCAGCCGTAATGCTGACCGTCTTTAAGTCCCCTGATGAAGACATGCCAGTAGTAAGAGCTGCGGTGCTTGGCAGCAGTGAGTTCAATAACCTGAGGTTCATCGTCGTTGACATCCTTGAAAAGGAGCAGCTCCATAACCTTGGCATTGCGACACCAGATGGCAAAGTTTACGCCATGTTTTTCAATGGTAGCACCCAAATCACGACAGTGACCGCCCAGTATATCTTTTTTGTGTATCATAAGAAACCTGCTTTATCATCAGGGACAGTCGCCCCGACTTTCATTCGTTTGATGCAAAATCCCGTAAGAAATACTTTCAGTTTTATCGCTTGTTAGAAAAATCAGCTTTGTTTTGAACTATTTTCCGATTCCGCGACGTCCGTTCATCAGTCCCATGGTCATCGACTGCGAAATCATCGTGAGTGCGGGGGATGCCGATCCCCGATACTCCGTTCCTTTACAAATGTTTATTGTTCATGTCTTATGAAGACATGCTTTATTATTTCTGTCTGTTTAAATTCTTATATATGTTTTTCTTCTGACATATGGTTTTCAGTATCTCAGGTAACGCCTACCGCCGGGTCCTGACGGCGGCTCCGGGTGTCAGACATCGTGAACGGCCTCCGGATCACGCATGAAAACCTTTACAGTTAGAATTTTATACTATAAATATCCAAAAAAGAAAATAATTATACAGTTACAGGCCACTTTGCTTACTTTATATTCTGATATGTCGTTCCTATCTAAAAAAACAGGGCCGTATCAGCCCAAATAAAGCAATAAAATAAATACGCATCCGTTTAAGATATAAAACAGAAACGTTCAAAATGTAGTATTTAGACAAAACGTCCGGAAAATTCCGATCCCGTAAAAACGCCTAAAGTTCATGATCTCCTTATTGCCGGTTCGGAAGAAAAACAGGATTAAATTTTATTCTCAAATGATTTTTTTACTGTAGAATGAAATTATGAATCACGGAACAGGTTTTCCGTATTTTTCCACTCCATGCATAAAGGACACAGCACATGACCATAACCGGTATCAGTCACGGACGGCACCGCGGATTTTTCAGAATATCCGGAAAAATTCTGCTTTCCCTGTTAATAACCTCTCTTTTTCTGACTGCCCCGGCCGAAGCGGCAAAACACCGAAAGAAGGCCGTGACCTCCTACAGCTATTCCTGCACCATTATCCGTGTTTCAGACGGAGATACGGTAAAATGCCTCGGCAGTGACAGAAAAGCGCACAAGATAAGACTGAAGAACATTGATGCGCCGGAAAAGTCTCAGCAGTACGGTCAGGAATCCGGCGGATATCTCCGGGGACTGGTTTTAAGGAAGAAGGTCAGCGTGACAACCTTCGGAACGGACAGATACGGACGTGAACTGTCCGTTATCCACGTGAACGGAATCAACGTGAATCAGAAGATGGTCGAATCAGGCAACGCCTGGGCCTTCCGCCGCTACCTTTCGGGAAATGAAGCCAGAATTTATACCGGACTTGAAGCATCGGCCAGAAAGAACCGCCGCGGCCTGTGGAAATATCCGAATCCGACGGAACCTTCAGTTTACCGCCATTCAAAAAAGGCAAAACGCAGAAAATAACACTGTCATCAGTCCCGGCATAAGGTACAATATCCCGACAGCCGCGACTGGCATTACATTAAGAGGAATCGGGCTCCCTCCCCGGATCAGAGTTAAAGAAAATGAGGAGGAGGTCCGGCAGCATGAACATGGCCCGAACAAAAACCATTGAAAATCTTTATATCTGTGAAAAGCCGTCACAGGCAAGGGATCTTGCCAGGGTACTGAATCTCGGCACGAAGCACGATTACCACATCAGCAATCCGGCCGATACGGTGGGAGTCACCTGGTGTCTCGGTCATCTTCTCGAGCTTTATCTGCCGGATGAATATTCGGAAAACTGGAAGCACTGGAATCTCGGCACCCTGCCCATTGTTCCCGAAATCTGGAAATACAGGGCAAGACTTGCCAAAAGAAAACCGGGATCCAGGGCCGCACCCAGAAAGGATCCTGAGGTTACAAAACAGCTTCAGGCCATTAAGAAGCTGATAAATTCCGCCTCCCTCATAACCATCGCCACCGACTTCGACCGCGAGGGTGAAGCCATTGCCAGACTGGTGCTGGACGAATATGCGGGATACAGAGGGCCGCTCAAACGCCTCTGCCTTACCGCTCTTGACGACAAATCCATCAGAAAATCCCTGGCGGCCGTAAGGGACGGAGCCGACACCTACAATCTGTATCAGGCGGCTCTCGCCCGCTCCAGAGCAGACTGGCTGGTGGGCATGAACCTCTCCCGTCTCTTTACCGTCACCGCCAGTCAGAACGGAGCCAGAACGGTTCTCAACATAGGCAGGGTCACCACCCCTACCATAGCCCTGGTGGTTCAGAGACAGACCGAAATCGAAAACTTCGTTCCCCGTCAGTACTATGTGCTGAAGGCCGAAATGAATTTTGCCGGATGCACCTATACGGCAAAGTGGGAACCGAAGGATGAGGCACTTGATGCCGGCGGTTATGTAACGAATCCCGAATACATGAAGGAGCTGATGAACAGACTGTGTCAGTCTCAGTTCGTGGTGGAACAATACACCTCGGGAAACAAAAAGCAGAAGGCGCCTCTGCCTTTTGACCTTACCACTCTGCAGCAGTTCGCCAACCGCAGATTCGGATACACCGCCAAAAAGACTCTGGACATTGCCCAGTCTCTTTACGAAAAAAAACTTACCACCTATCCGCGAACCGACTGCAGATATCTGCCGGCCTCAATTCATGATGAGGCCCCGGAAATTCTGGCGGCCTGCGGCAGCGACGGACATTTCAGCGCCTTTACCGGCGAAATAGATCCGTCCGCCCGTCATTACGCCTTCAACACCGGCAAAGTAACGGCGCATCACGCCATTATTCCCACATCAGTACCGATTTCCGGACAGAGAATCAGTTCCGATGAGATGAACATCTACAACCTGATAAGAAACTCCTTTACGGCGCTGTTCATGCCTGAAGCGGTATTCAGACAGGCAGCCATAACACTGGTGGCGGACACCGAACATTTTCATGCTAAATCAAGTGAACTTACGGTTCCGGGCTGGAAGGCTCTCTATCTGCCGAAAAACAGGGATGACGCCGCAGACTCCGATAAGGAGCAGTCCGACTACAAGAAGCCGAATGATGAGCAGGAAAGCGGACCGAAAGAGGAAATCAACCGGGTTCTTCCGGTTACCGAAGAAGGAGACGTGCATACGCTCATCATGCTTCATCCTTCCATTGAGACCACCAGACCTCCGGTACCGTTTACCGAAGCCACGCTCCTCGGAGCCATGGAAAACATTTCAAGATACGTGACGGATCCCGAAGACCGAAAGATTCTGAAGGAAACCGACGGTCTTGGAACTCCGGCAACCAGAGCCGACATCATAGGCAATGCGATTGCCCGTTCCTATCTTTATTATGAAGGCAAATATATTCTGCCGACGGAAAAAGGCACCTCAATGATTCATGCCCTGCCCCAGATAATCAAGGATGTGGGCGTAACCGCACGCTGGGAGAAGGGACTTGAAATGATTGCAACAGGAACCATGGACTACGAAAGATTCATGTCGCACATTACCGGCTGGATAGGAAAAATAATCGAAGACAACCGCAATATTCCGATACATATCGAGGAGAGCACCAGACAGTCTGCACCGGCGGCTGCAGGAAGATATTATGCAGGAAAAACCTCGGGAAGAAAAAGAGCCGGAAAAACATCAGGACGATCTTCCGGCAGAAAAGCCGCCCGAGGCTCAGGAACCTCATCCGTGAAGACCGTAGCTGCGAGGAAACGCCGCGGACAGACCGCCTGACGGAAAATTCCGGATAAGACGTAGAGACACGGTTAAAAAACGGCAGACGTTTTTTTGGCAGATTATCCGGTCAGTCCGGCTTTTTCAGATATTCCTTCACAAAATTCTCCATGGCGTCGCAGTCTTTTTTTTCGGTGCAGATCCCTCCGAACTGAAGAGGACCGGCCGATCCGTCCGCCAGGAATACCTGAATGCTGTCGCGGCATATGTAATGATAGACAGGCCTGCTCCTGACATACAGAGTACTCGGTTCTGAACAGCTGTTTGCGGAAAGGATTTCCTGAATGTTTGTCATGGTTAACTGACGGGTTCTGCCGAAATCCAGAATCTCCACAATCCTCAGGCTGTCATCATCCATATACGTCACGTTGCCGTCATTTTCATAAATGACGTTCCACTGAGCCAGGGCAGAAGCTGACCACAGGAGAAACGGAACCGCCGTCAGCAAAGATATCATAAAAAATTTCCGGTATTTCATTGTTTTTCTCCGTGTCACTTTTTCTCCGCGGACATGGTCCCGGTCTTTCGGCATCCTTTTTCGGAATTTAGGGAACAGGCACGTTCAAAATACCTGCCGGCTTCCGCGAACCTTTCATTCTCACTGTACAGAAGCCCCAGTCTGTAGCATCCTTCCCCGTCATCAAGATTGCAGGCAAGTCTCAGATATTTTTCCGCCTCAGCAGTATTCTGCGCATCAGCATGAAGCCCCGCCATTCTCAGACACCCCGACTTTTCTTCAAGTGAGCATGATCTGTCATAAAACTCACCGGCCTTTTCAATACTGATTTCCGCCCCCCTGCCGTTTTCATAAAAATTTCCAGCCATGGCACAGCCGGCACCTGACTCTTTTGCGCAGGCCAGACTGTAATAATGAAGAGCTTCCCCGTCATCAGCCCTGGTTCCCCTGCCTTCCTCATATAAACCGCCGAGTCCCAGACAGCCTTCACCGTCTTCAAGCATGCAGGCCCTGCGAAAATACATCAGAGCCCTGTCATTGCTCTGAATCCCTGATTCTCCGGTTTTATACAGCATTCCCATGCGTTCACAGCCTGAACCGTGGTTGAGATCGCAGGATTTTTCATAGTATCTGCTGGCATCCACCATGTTCTCGTGTTTTCCGGTACTGCTGAACAGCTCGTAATAGTGCCTGCCGATTCTGAAACAGCCTTCACCGTCTTCAAGCATGCAGGCCTTATCATAGAATTCCAAGGCTCTGGATTCACTTAAACCGACCCCCAGTCCGTTTTCCGTAAGATACCCTATTCCCGTGCATCCGGGACCGAATTTCATATCACAGGCAAGTCTGTAATTTTCTCCGGCCTTAAGATAATCCGTCTCAACTCCGCTGCCGAACTCGTACATGGCACCTATGTAGCCGTATCCGGATCCGTGATGAAGTTCCACGGCACGCAGGTAGTATTCCTTTGCTTTTTCAGGATCACCGTTTCCTCTGCTCAGGCCTTTCTCCATCAGATAACCGTAATCCGCACACCCCTGTCCATTCCCCAGTTCACATGCGTGACTGTAGTAGAAAGCAGCCGTGCCGTTCTGATAACGAAGTCTGGGATCTGTTTCATAACGTCTGCCCATGGTGACGCAGGCATCGTAATAATCAAGACTGCATGCTTTACTGTAATAAAGAAGCCCCATAATGATACTCTGGTTTATACCGATTCCCCGATCATATATTTTACCCAGACGGTAACAGCCCTCACCATCTGAGAGACTGCAGGCCTTGTCGTAGAAAATTCTGGCGCCGGAATATGAAACTGGCTGCCCCTTACCCTCATAAATCATGTTTCCTGTTTTCAGGCAGCCTTCCGGAATCCTCAAGCTGCAGGCCTGTTCGTAAAGAGATCTTATTTTTTTATGATTTCCACCGGGCAGCAGTCCCTGTTCATAGTAGGTTCCCAGTCTGACGCATCCTTCTCCGTTTCCGTTTTTACATCCGGTCTCATAAAAAGCCCCAGCCCGGACATAATTCTTTTCCACGCCGAGTCCGGAGCCGTAGAGGTCACCGAGATTCACACACCCCATGAACTTCTTCGCAGTACAGGCTTTTTCAAAAAGAGCTTTTGCCTTCACCGGGTTCTTATCCAGAAAGAGGCCGTCCCGATAATAAGTTCCAAGAGTATTGCATCCGTCGGCACTGTTCATCTCACAGGATTTTCTGAAATATTCCAGGGCGCGTCCGTGATCCTTGCCCACGGCATTGCCGGTGGCATACATTTTCCCCATATATGAACAGCCGTCGCCGTCACCGAGCCTGCATCCCTTGTCATAATACTCCAGGGCTCTGTCATAACTTACCATGTTCGCCACGCCTATCACGTAGAGATGTCCGGCATATGTGCATCCGGCAGCGACATTCTGCTCGCAGGCAGTCATGAAATAAACCCTGGCTTTTGAAAACTGTTCTACTGTTTTAGCGTCTTTTACGGCCTCATCCGCGACAAAATCAGATTTTCCGGGATTCAGGGCGTTGTAAATATCACGCCCTTTTATTAAGCAGTCCGTACCGCTGCGACAGTCCGCGGCCGATGCTTCGGCAAATACCGGAACAAATGCAGCCAGAAGAAAAACAGCACCTTTAAAAAACAATCTTGAATGCATCATCATGAAAAAAACCTGCAGGATTCGGAAGACGGCACACCTGAGCGCTCACTCACGCCCGGCCTCAGTCTCCATGAAAACACCTTTCCGACAGATGACTCAAGCCTTTGTCACACATGCGTCCGGCGGTGATCATAGCACCTGAAGGAAGATGATTTAAACAGCCGGATGTCCAAACCGTGAGTAATAAGAAAAAAAGAAGTTTTCAGGCACCATTCGTCAGACATCCGGCAGTAATATGTTGTTTCCTTAATACTGTATTTTTGCAGTCAAATAAAATATAATATCTGCCGGCAGCACGCTACAGCCGGTAAACGGTGTTTTACCCCTCCCGCAAAAGGTGCCGGACGCATTCCGGAGCCCAGGGCAGACGGCGTGCATATCGGATTTTTTATTAAAAAACCTTAGGTGACAGCGTAGGTTCTTAAATCTTCAGGACACTATTATCGTGAAAATAACCGTATTATTAAGCGGCGGGCTCGACAGTTCAACCTGCCTGGCACTGGCAGTCAGCCGGTATGGTTCCGACAACGTGTCGGCCTTATGCATACATTACGGACAGAAACATGACAGGGAAATAAACTCTGCCAAAGCTGTAGCTGATTACTATAAGGTAAACCTTACAATCATGAATCTGGCGGAAGTATTTGCCGGATCCAACTGCTCGCTGATGAAGAATTCCTCCGAAGCGATTGAACACCGCAGCTATGCCGAACAGCTCAGGGACATCGGCGGAGCCGGCATGGTAAGCACATACGTGCCTTTCCGCAACGGCATCATGCTTTCCGTGGCCGCCGGCATGGCACAGATACACGGCTCATCCGAGGTATGGTACGGAGCTCATCTCGATGACGCGGCCGGCAGGGCATACCCCGACTGTTCCGAAGAGTTCGTGAAGCATATGGGTAACGCCATTAACGAGGGAACCGGCGGAGAAATAAAACTCTACGCCCCTTTCATCAACAGGAACAAGGCCGACATCGTGAAAATCGGTCTGGAGCTGAAGGTTCCATACGAACTGACCTGGAGCTGTTATGAAGGCGGAGAAAAGCCGTGCGGGACCTGCGGCACCTGCATTGACCGTCTCAATGCCTTCAGGCTGAATAATGCCGTTGACCCGCTGATGGCCGAATAGCCGCCTGCGGTTCAGAGAATAAACAAAGAATAAACACAGTGCAGCGGAAAACAGACCGGTAGCCGCTGCCATACCGGAGCCAGAACAAATAATGTATAAGGTAAAAAAGCGTATTGTCGTCAGCGCGGCCCACTTTCTGACACTTGATTACGAAAGCAAGTGTTCCTCTGTTCACGGACACAACTGGGTGATTGACGTATATCTGAAAAGCAGAACCCTTGACCAGAACGGCATGGTCATGGATTTCTCCCATATCAAAAAAGTGGTAAAGGACGCCCTGGACCACAAGCTTATCAATGATGTCATCAGGGTAAACCCTACCGCTGAAAACATCGCCTACTGGATCTGTCAGCAGCTGCAGCCTTTCTGCTACAGGGTTGACGTTGAAGAAAGTCCTGACAATACCGCCTCATACGAAAAAGATGAACAGCAGTAATTCAGCCGCCGTATTTCCGGTAAACGAAATCTTCGCTTCGGTAAACGGGGAAGGAACACTTTCCGGTGAGCTGGCCGTATTTGTCCGTCTGTGCGGCTGCAACCTCCGCTGCACCTACTGCGACACCTCGTACGCATGGGATTTTGACGACAGAAGGAATATGACCGCCGGGGAAATTCTGGAAAAGGTCAGATCCTTCGGCTCCATCCGCAACATTACTCTGACCGGCGGTGAACCTCTTTTTCGCAGAAACGCGGAAGAGCTTCTCGAAGTTCTTACCGCCGCAGGTTATCTGGTGAACATCGAAACCAACGGTTCTGTAAATCTCGGCCGTTATCTTGAGCTCCCCTGCGCTTCCAGACTCATTTTCTGCTGTGACTACAAACTGCCTTCAAGCGGTGAAGAGGAGAAAATGGACACTGACAATCCGGGACTTCTGCGCCCGAATGACGTACTGAAGTTTGTCATCGGTTCAGAGGAGGATTTTAACCGCACTCTTGAGGTCATCACGAAATTCAGACCGCAGTGCTTCATCTATCTTTCCGCAGTGTTTGGCAGGGTTGAACCGAAGGAAATCGTTGCAAAGCTCCTTTCATGGACCGAAAAAACGGACACCTCAAAAATCAGGGTTCAGCTGCAGATGCACAAATACATCTGGGATCCGAATCTCAGAGGCGTGTAATCACCTGCCGTTTCATTATGACTGAAGCAGCAGGAGACGGACCTTCTTATCCGCTGTTTCAGCCATCTGCAGACAGAACAGGAAAACGCTGATATCTTCTCTTACCTGACGGCAAATACAATTCAGTTCTCGTTTTGAACTTTTTTTTAATTTCCGGAGAACTAAACCGTCAGTTTCTGTATCATAATAGTAAGTATATACATAATAATTAATGCGGTTTCGTACGCCTGCAGGATATAAGTCACTTTTCTTTTTTCCGTTAACTTCTTTTTATCCAGAAACCTGACAGCAGGAAGGAGTTTTAAATGAAAAATATCGCAAAATGTCTGGCCGTGGGTACTGTTCTGGCCTTTGGCTGCATGACGGCAACAACCGGATGCACCAGTTCCGGACAGCATCTTTCCAAATACCGTGATCTTAATATCCGGATGAACTACTCCAACACCTTTCATCTGCAGCCTGCGTCCAGAATTCCCGAAACGGTTTACGTAAACCTCAGGGATCTGTCAGGGTCCGGACTTGACAGCGTATTCTCCTCAAAGCTGATTCCGAGAATATCCTCTCAGCCGAACATGGCGATTACCTACTCCGCAGCCGATGCCGACATCATCATTTACGGAACCATCTCCTCGGCTGATTCGACAAGCAACGGTTCCACCGGCGGCGTGGTTGCCGGCACCGTCATCGGCGCGGCAACAGGCGGCGTGATTGCGGCCACCAACAACTATCATCCCGGACTCAGCATTCTGCCTATAATTCTTGGACTTGTAGGTGCCGGTGTGGGATATGCGATAGATGACAGCAATTCCATCGACACACTGATGTACAGTGCCGACATTGAAGTAAGACAGAAGAACGGTCTTCGGGACTATGACACCTACCAGACCACCATTACCGTTTCCGGTCAGCAGCTGAACATGAACAAGATGCAGGCAACGAATCAGATGTTCGAGCATGTATCAGAGGGGCTGTCTCAGCTTATAAGTCATTAACACATGCGCCGTTCCGCCGTTATATTCTTCCTCTCTTTTCGGCCGGACGGCTCTTTTACACTCGGCATGAATCATGGCAGGATGGAATCTAAAAAACGGCACGATTACGGATTACAGACCGACGGAGGATCATATCTGGTCTCTGTTTAATTACGTTTTTTCAGAATCATGCTCCAAAAGAAACACCTATAAGTTCGGACTTATCAAATCACTTCTGGACAATGCCTTCAACGGAAGTGAACGCAGCGAGGGAATTTTCTTTTCCTACCGGCAGCTTTTTGCCCGTTTTGCCGAAAACTACTGGAATCTGGTGGTTAAATATGATCTCAGACAGATGAAGCCTGACGGCAAATCAGTATACTCAAAAGTGGAAACCATTCTTAAGGAGGCCGTCGGCAGTGAATCACTGCTGAGCTTTCTTGAGTTCAGTTCTCTTGATGAAATCAGACTTGAATCAGTCATCAGGAAGGTAACCGATGAATGCAAGAAATACGTCATCGGCGCCCTCTACAGTGATTTTGACGGCATTATCTACTCCTTTGACCTGAAGGATGCGGGTCTTGTCCTGAACCGTACGGTTTACGAGTTCATGCTTAAATACAAGACCGAACTGGAAAAACTGAACTATTACTCCTGGGCCAAATTTCTGGAACGCGTAAATCAGGACAGCATGGTGGTTCGCGTACTGGATAAACTGGAACTTGCCACTCCAAAGCGCAGCGACCTGTCATTCTACCGTGAAATACTCAGAAAGGAATTTGAGGAAAACACCTGCTTCTACTGCGGCAGAAAACTTAAGGATACGGGGATTCACGTTGACCATTTCATCCCGTGGTCCTTTGTCAAAGACGATAAGCTCTGGAATTTCGTACTGGCCTGTCCGACCTGCAACGAAAGAAAGAACAACCGCCTGCCTGACAGGGATCTGCTGCTGAAAATCGAAGACAGAAACAGAATCATCATGCAGTCGGATGACATCATTGTCAGGAATGATTTCGCATGCTATTCCGACGACCTGCTGGACAGAATGTGGCAGTACGCAAGACTCAGCGGTCTGAAGGAATATTCAGGAAATCTCAGACTCTGACTTTCACGGGAAAGCATCTCTTAAAACAGGAGGCTCCGCACCTGCGGAGCCTCTGTTTTATACCGTCATGGTGAAAAACCCGTCAGTTACTGCTTTTTGGTTTTAACCTTCGGACTTGAATCAAAGTAATCAAGAATCACGCTGGTCCGGTTGTACATGGAGGAATTTCTCATGCTCGGGAAATACTTTGCGGCATCCCTGAAATAAGTGTTGGCGTAGAACAGCTCCTCCTTCCTGTGACTGGCTATGAAACTCTCATAATAGAGCATGCCGAGATTGTAGCAGGCATCAGCATACTGCAGGTCACAGCCTTTTTTCATGTAATCGGTGGCTTTTAAAACCTGAAGTCTGCCTGATGCGTCCCTGGTTTCGATATAGAATTCCCCCAGGAAGCTGCAGGCATCAGCAATTTTCTGTGAACACTGATGAGTAAGCTGCGCCAGCATTCTCGTTACGGACGGTTCCATGTTCTCGTCAATGACCATGTCTTCCTCAGGACCTAAAACCGCCCTGTTAAGATTGTTCTTTAAGGTAAAGAGAAGATAGCTCGGCGGAAGCCCGAGCTTTCTGCAGGCCGGCTCATCCCTGTATGAGCATCCTCTTCTTACGTAAATCAGAGCCTGACGGTAATCGTTCTTAACCCCCAGACCGTATTCATTCATGTAACCGAGATAAAAACAGGATGACGCCTCTCCCAGATCGCATCCGTCGTCAAAGAACTGATATGCACGGTTATAATCGATGTCTGAGTTCTTTCTGTTAAGATAAGAACTTCCGGCATAGAAACAGGAGTTGCCGTCCCCCAAGGAACAGCCCTTTTCAAAAGCGGCCATGGCGGCTTCCATGTTCTTTCCCGCGGAATTACCGGTGTAATAAAGAGCCCCCAGCTGACCGCAGGAGAACCCGCTGCCGGAGTCACAGCCCTTTCTGTAGTTTTCAAAAGCAAGTTTAGGGTCGCGCGCCAGAAATTCACCGTTGTAATGGAACAGTCCTTTAAGGTCGTACACGTCGGAAAAATCAGAATCTTCCGATTTTTTCAGATAATCATAGGCAAGCTGTCTGTCTCTTACCACACCGTATCCGGTGTAGTAAATCATGGCAAGTCTTGAACAGGAAAGTTTATCTCCGAGATTACAGCCCTTCTCATAAACCTTTGCCACCTTTTCAGCTTCCTTTGCGTCAAAAACAAACGACTCCATGGCAAGTCCGGTACTGCCGCAGCCCGCCGGAATCTTCAGATCGCAGGCCTGACCGTAGTAGAAGGCCGAACGTTTTCTGAGCCTCCTGTCAACCTCATCAAAAGGATGATCGCACAGATCCTCCTTAATCAGAAAGTTTGCCAGCTCTCCGAAGTAATGGATGTCTCCCAATCGGATGCATGCCTCGCTGTCCTTATGACTGCAGTCACGTTCAAGTGTCTTTATAATGAGATCGGCCTTGTCCGAATGCTTATCCAGAGAACCGTAAAGTACGGATCTGTCCAGCTCTTCGGTTATTTCGGAAAAGTCACTTAAATAACCTTCACGAAGCGTAATGCTCTTACAGTTGGATGCCTCGGCCGAACCGGTCATGAAAAACGCAGCGCACAGCATCATGGCACTGCAGGAAAACAATCCGTAAAATCTTCTTTTTCTGCTACTAAAAACTGTCTGATAAAATCCGGTTGAATTCATATCTCAGCCACCTTTTAACCCGTTCTTGCAATGATTGAATCAACAAAAAAACAACAGTATCTACAGAACCGCTATCTTAATTATCTCAAACTGACCAAAAATGTTAATAACATTTAAAAAATTATAAGATTAAACTCATATATTATTTTTATTAAATGTTAACTATTGTAAATCTCCGTGTAATGACCTGGAAGGACAAGCCGTGACCGCATTCTGAAAAACACACCGTGAGAACGGAACACCGTGTTTATCTTTTACGCCTGAACCGATGATGCTTATGCCGAAAAAAAAAAAACAGCCCGCCGTCAGTTCTTACGGCTGACGGCGGGCTGTTCTCACCTGTTACTTAATGAACCTGATTTCCATCAGTTCTTTAACAGTCTCTTGATGTCATTCTTGCTTCTTGGAGCACCGCGGAGAACCTCTCCGTCGATTACGAATGCAGGAGTACCGCTTACGTCAAGTTCACTGGCTGCATAACGGATATCGGCAAGAACCTCCTCAACATCCTTGCTTTCTGACAGCTGCTTTACTTCCTTCCAGTTGAGATCAAGTGATTCAACCAGAGCCTGGAGTTCAACCTCGTTGCTCAGACGTGAATTTCTGGTCATCAGTTCATTGTTGTACTTAACGTACTTTGCCTTGTCCAGATTGTAGATGGCCACACCGATCCTGGCTGCGGTACTGGAAATTTCCGAAAGGATAGGAAATTCCATGTAGATGTATCTGGTATCACTGTTTTCCTTCAGCAGATCAATGAACAGAGGCTTGGCCTTCTTGCAGTAGCCGCAGTTGTAGTCGAAGAATTCAATAACGGTATGCTTGGCCTTGGCAGGACCTGACTGAGGGAACTGTTTGTTGCTGATAATTTCCGCAATCATCTTGTCCTGCTTCTGCTTCTGAATTTCCATCTGACGACGCTTTACGTTGTCTGAGGCTTCAATTAAAACATCTGGATTATTCACAATGTAATCATGAACGATTTTTTCAATATCACTCTTTGAGTATTCCGCAAAAGCCGGAGCTGATAAAACGGAAGCCAGAACCAAAGAAGTACACAAAGTGCGGAGTTTCATAAAATAACCTTAAATGCAATGGTTGAACATTATTCAAGTCACGTTCCCGCCAGACGCTCATTCCGCCTGAAAAGGCCGTAACACGATGGTTGATTATAGCAAAAAATCGGGTATAAACACGTTTTCGCGATCTATTAATCACAAAAATTGAGATATATACACGGATCAGTACCTGAAGCCGGCTCGAAGTTTTTTCACGCCTGTTCACGGCGTATTCCGAAGGACTTCCGTTTCATCATGATACTCTCTTTTCCTCCGGCGGCAAACAACTGAATATTCAGATGAAAAAAATGCCCTCAATATCGGTTTTTCTGATGTATACCGGCTTAATTTATTGTAAAATATCACACATTCTCAGGGCGGGGTGAAAATCCCCACCGGCGGTGACAGCCCGCGAGCCTTTACAGGTAAGATTCAGGTGAAAATCCTGAGCCGACGGTTACAGTCCGGATAGAAGAGAGTAGTTTTCTGCTTTGTTTTATTGCAAACAAATTAGCCCTGACCTACGTAAAAAATTATGGAGAGTCAGATTGTGAGTCAGTGTAACTTATTAGAGATTTTTGCAGACACACCGGAAGAGCGCGTAGAACTTGCATTGCAGGCCATGCGTGAAGGCAACGGTGTACTTGTTGTAGACGATGAAAACAGGGAAAACGAAGGCGACATCATTTTTGCAGCCGAAAAAATGACTGAAGCCCAGATGGCCATGATGATTCGCTACTGCTCAGGTATCGTATGTCTGTGCATGCCTGAAGAAAAAATGAAGCAGCTTGAATTACCTCAGATGGTAAGCAACAATACCAGTTCATACGGTACCGCCTTCACCATCACCATTGAAGCCGCAAAGGGCGTTACCACCGGGGTAAGCGCACACGATCGTCTTACCACCATCAAGGCTGCCATCAATCCTGATGCCAAGCCTTCAGACCTCAGTCATCCCGGTCACGTGTTCCCGTTGACCGCAAAGACAGGCGGCGTGCTGGTTCGTGACGGTCATACCGAAGCATCAGTGGATCTCGCAAGACTTGCCGGTCTCAATCCGAGCGGTGTTCTCTGCGAACTGACCAATGATGACGGCACCATGGCAAGACTTCCGCAGGTTGTGGCCTTCGGTCTTCAGCACAACATGACCGTTGTAAGCATTCTTGATATCGTAGCCTACAGAAAGGCTCACAACGTATAAGTCAGAACGTCCGGTTTATAACGGAGAAGGCTCTTGCCGTGAGGTAAGAGCCTTCTCTTTTTTCAGGTTTTATGGCTCAATCATTAATTTTATGTGATCGCTGATTCCTGATGTACTTCTTCCTACTCGCTCCGTCGGTTGTATAAAGCTCCTGAAGCCTTTTCTTATCAATGTCTTTTACCACGTTTTCACCGAGACCGGTGATTTCTGCCACCTGTTTGTTGGTGTAGGTTCCTTTAGCCAATAGATCTCTGGTATATGTGTGCAAAGGTTCCGTAATCATGTGCCCCTGAGCTTTGAAGGGAATATTCTGACTTTTGGTAGCACCGCATGACGGACAGCGTAACTGATGGTGAGGAAATTCCAGACACGTCAGATGTTCACCTATACTTAAATGACGTATGTAAATGTTACGACTGCTGTTGAGATGCATC